>NZ_FMXC01000045.1 GCF_900103655.1 Lactobacillus kefiranofaciens | reverse complement strand
TTACAGGGGACTATGTCCTCCTTTTTTATGCAATAAAAAACCTGTTAACAGCTTATCATATTGATAAGTCATCAACAGGAAAAATTATAGAGCCAGTAAAGTTAGTAGAAAAGCTACTAGCTTTTTCTTTTAACAAAAAGTGGACAAAAAGTGGACATTGATATACTATGATGTTGAGGAGAAAAATAATGTCGAAGATTGATAGATTTGAAGTAGCAGACAGATTAGGTGTTACTACACGAACTTTAAGAAGATGGAACAATCAAGGAAGATTAGTGCCATTCAGGGATGCGACTAATCATCCGTATTACACAACAAATCAAATTGAAAATTTTTTAATGAAAGGACATAAGATTAAGCATAGGATAATTTGGACATCTAAACATTTGAATAAAACTAAATTAGAGACTTTACTGTCTAAATATTCTAAAGAGTATTTGTTGTTACAAAGCTCCAATACATCTTTGGGTGAAGATATTCAATTATCTAGAATAATTACATATGCATTAGATTATCAATTGGGAGAGTTAATTATTTGTAAAGATCAATTAATTAATCAGCAAGCATTTGAAATCTTACGGATATTTTTAAAAAGATTTAACGTTAAAGTTACAAGTATTGATTAGAAATTTTAAGGAGAAAAACATGACTAATGAAAAAATTGACTGGAGTAAAAAAGAATTAGTAATAGAGAATAATCGTATGCTTAGTAGATGGGTATTAAGGCTAGCATATATGGTTCAAATGCAAGATCGTATTTTCTTATCAAATGTCATTTTATTTACTGGAATAAGGAAAACTAAGCATCAATTTAAGAGTGTTTTGACTTATATGGTACAAACAGAGTATCAGATCAAATTAATGGAGTGTGTTCTTTTTAGACGTCATGATCTTAGTTTAATGCTTTTGGATATCGACTTTAATTCTTTGAGTTGGGCTAAAAAGCAAACCTATGAATGGTTTAAAACATTACCACGTCAGTTAATGTATGATCATGGTTATGTACTAGACTCTAAAACATTTAATTACATTTTAGGAGATGTAGGAATTAATGCAGCTAACATAGTTGATGTGCCTAAAATAGCTGATGAAACCAAGGAAAAAGCTAGAGAATATGCTAAATCATGGTTTAAAGAGAAATATAGTCAAGAAGCAAAAGAAATGAAAAAGCATGAGGTTAATGAAGATGATTTCGATAATTTAATGGATATGTGGTACACAGAATTTGAGTGGTATCCTGATGACAAATTATCTTGCTTTAACTGGTAAAAAACGATTAAATTTTACTTTATTATTTTTCAATATTAAAAATGCTACCTTTTATTCTGTTAAATGAATGAAAGGAGCAATTTATGAAGGAAAATAAATATTTTCTTTTAACTCAAAATTATGAAGAAGTTTTATCAAATGCCATTGATCAATGCTTGATGCTTTTTAGTAAGAGCAATCAGACAAATGAAAATATTATCATTACTAATGTGGGACAATACTTAATTGATTTGGTAGATAAAGGTGACAGTGTAAAGATTCCTGCAGTGACTGATAATATTTTTGTACGTTCTATGGGATTAGCTTTTACGATTCGTTTTGATAAGGATAAACTTGCACTAATTAGTTTAGTTAAATTTATTTTGACTGTAGCAGATAAGGCTTTTGCAGCTGAAAATAATGATCATGAAATAGAAAAGATTGTGGGTCATTATGATTTGGACTAAAGTTATAACACAAAAATTATTTGGAGGATCTAATAGTCAAGATAACGGCTCAACTACTAGATTTTTAGAACAAGACAATGCCGGGACTTTTAGTCTTGATAAGGAAGTTAATCAAAGTCCATACAATCCGTACGTTTTAAATAATATGGATTTTCTAAGGCTTATTAAAAATGTCCTAGCTGATAAGAAATTACAAGTTATTAAGGTTATGGGTGTAACTTGTAGTCAAAAAGTGGTTAAGACAGCCACGCAATTAAATAGTAGTCAAATTATAACAGCATTAGCTAATATTCAATATTTAACTGCGATAATGGTAAAAGAAAAAGCAAGTAATGAATCAGCAATAATCCATAAAAACGGTGTTATTCAGCTAAGTAAAGAAAATGATAAAATAAGTCGTGATTTAGCCACAATTTTAAATAGACAATAAAGAAACAGTTTTTATGAAGTGTTTAAGATGGAAAAGACACTTTTCGGAAACTGTTTTTTTCTTACGTAGAGACTGTTGTGTTAGGATTGGGCTCTGGATAATATGTTAGTATCAACTTTTATAGAATATTGGAGTAATTTTATGAAATATAATTTTGAACAAACTCAATTATCATCAGTTGAGAAGAAAGCTATTCTTAAATTTATAAACTTTCATAATATGATTGTTCCTAAAAGACTAGCTTTATGCCTTCTTACTGTCGACGAGAAGTTTTGGAATAAGTCAGATGCTATTTTAGCTTATTTGGAAGATAACTACATTAGTGGTGATTCATGGCCTGAAATTTGGCAAGATATTTGTAAGAGTATATGGCTTGAGAGTAATGCAATTAAGAAATTAGGTGAATATATTTCTTCAGAAGACGAATTTGATGAACAAATATGTATGATTCAAAAGGCAAATCAATTTATTACTAATCAGATTTCCAAAGAAATTATTAAGTAAAAAAAGCCAGCACTTTATTTTGTGTTGGCTTTTTCTACAGTTAGTTATTATTATCTTAATGAACCTGCAAATGACGGAGGAAATGCTGAAATATTTCCGACTGAGACATTTTGACCATAATCCGGTGCTGCTATGAATTTATCACCGCCAATGTAGATTGCTACATGGTAAGAATGACCAGGTTGCCCCCAAAATAGCAAATCTCCAGGTTGAGCTTGAGAAACAGGCTTTTCATTTACATATGATTCTAGCTGAATTGTGTTGTGTGGTAACGCAATACCTAATTGAGCGTAAACATAATCAACCATACCGGAGCAATCCATTCCGGCGGTAGAATTACCACCCCAGACATATGGAATATTCTCTTGAGTAAGTTGTAGAGCTAAATTAACAGCACGAGATGATATGGTATTTCCTGATACTGCATTTTGCCCTTGATGGACGGCAGATTCACTTACACTAGAAGTAGAGTTAGCGCTAATCAACTTTAATTTTTGACCAATTAAAATTGTTGAATGCCAGTTCAAATGATTGAGCTTTAAAACATCGTTAGTTTTAAGTCCATATTTTTTGGCAATTGTAGAAACAGTATCTCCTTGCTTAACTACATAAGTTTTAGGAATATCAGGAATATTAATATTTTGATTAGGTGTAAGAGATGAATCGGTATTTAAGTTATTGGCTTTAGCTAGTTCCTCAGCTGTCATATGATGATCTTGTGCAATTGATTGAATTGTGTCTCCTGACTTGACTTGCACAGTATCAGCATGTGCTACAGCAGTACCTAAAGTAGCTGAAGCTGAACCACCTGCTAAGAAAGCAGAAGCTAATTTAAATACAGTAGTTAATTTATTAGTAATTATTTTAACTCATTCCTTTCAAATCTGTTGGACGAGATTTCTTGATAATTTGCAATATGTTGTAAAAGAAGAGTAGATAACGTGTGCATCCCTATATCGTTTTTCTTCCAAAGTAATCTGCATTTTGGGCCAATTATTCTTTTTATCTTGTGGCAACAGTTTGAAAATCATCCAAAGAGTAGCTTTGTAATTACTACGGTAAGAAATTTGTTTATCTTCAAAAACATCGAAATACAAAGATTTAGTCTTTATTGCATCTATGATGTTGGGGCTTGCTACCTTACGATTGTTTAAACAAATTTCTTTAGTAGCGATCAATAGTGCAAAGGGAAAATTGTATTTATCTGTATGTCTCAGAAAGATAAAATCTTTACCTTTAGTTAAGCAGTAGGACATAAGCTTCTTTGAAAAATAGATACCAGTATAAAAAGATAAAGTTCTCTGTAAATTGTATTTGTTAATCAAAAAATCATTATAATTAAAAGTCTTAGCTAAGCATGGGACAAAAGAAACATTGTTTGCACGTAGCAGGCAATGCTTTTTTGTGTCTTCATTGACTTCTAATGAATAATTTGATGTAAGAGTTAAATGCTTGGCATAAAGCGAAATACCTTGTCTAGCATTAGGATTCGATTTAACAAGAACTGTAATTGGATTCTTGCAGTAAGGGCAAAATGCAATATATCTACTTGATGAATACGTTGGAGCAAGGTACTGCTGAACGTTATGTAGATTTAAATAATGCCAATGCTTATCTTGTAGACTAGTTAAAAAAATCTTCATTGAATAGTAGCACAGTCCCTTCCTATCAACGTATCTGATTCCATTATGTACGTATAGGGTCAGAGCAAGTTAAAAGTAAAAGTTTACGTTTTTTTGAAAATTAGGTCAACTTACGCAATACGACTCACGATCAGTAAATACTTAAACTTATTAATAGAAATTCAAAAGATCAGAAAGAGGGAAAAAATGAGCGCAAATACAACCAAATATTCAAGTATTAGTGTGGCATTAGTTGATGATTTTATTGATTATTCCAAGCAATTGAAAAACAGCTTTAAGGGGGCTTTTAATCCTTTAGTATCAATTTATTCAATGATTACAGAACTTGATACTACTAAGCAATTAAGCAATGAGCTATTGCTTGATGTAAAGAAAAAACTACAAGTCCTACCAACTTTTTATCATGTTCAAGTTACTAGATTATTTATCACTAGATTTGTAAAAGAACTAGAACCAGATATCCAAGAAACTGAGCTAAATAGAGACTGCGTTGACTTAGAAGATATGTTAATGGCTGCCTGTTCAGATTTCGAAGGCTGGGAGCAAAAAATCCCTTCCATATTAGAGGTTCTTTACTTAACTCTTAGAAGTGGAATTGATAATAAGCAAGATACTGCTTTGCGTAGTCATGTTAATTTACTTGTAAGTGATAGAAACGTTCAAGCACGTGTTTTATATGACTTTTGTAATAAATATCAAGATAAATATGATGCTCGATTAAAGCAGGGGGTATTTCCAAGTGCTAGATAAACGAAAACTAGAGCGTGTGTTGACTCTTATTATTGCATTTGGTTGCTTATTAATTTTAAACGGTTGTTCTATGGTTAAGCCATCATTAAGCAACCAGCAGTTAACTAGTGAATTTAGTAAAGTTACTCAAAGCTTACTAATATCAAGAGGTACTGTAGCTAAACAGGTTATCGGCAAAAAGCCTAAACAGGGCGATGTTAAAATATCATCTGCCAATGCTAAAGTCTTAGCTCAGCAAAAGGATAAAGTAAATCAAAGTCTTAAGAAGGTATCAGCTTCTGCAGGATTAGTAGCGCAATATCCTAAAGCACTTAAAAAATATGATAATTCGGTTTTAGGCTATATAACTTTGTTGCAGCACGGCACCACCATTAGAGAAGCTAGGTCTGAATTTCATAAAGTAGTAGTAGCCGGTCAACGAATTAATATTCAGTATCAGAATATGAAACAGAACCGTTATCTTAATATTGCTACTTTTGCAGATCAAACCTCCGGATATAAAGCAGATAGTCCATTGTCAATCACACCAACTAACAAGAAGAGTAAGAAAAAAGATAATACTCCTGTCAAGAAGCTAAAAGCTCGAAACACATTAAAAGATGGTACTAAAGTAAAAACCATTCATGGTGCATTTAGATTGAGCATTGGTTGGGGAATCTACTTTATTGTATTGGTAATAATTATTATTACATCAATCTTTTTACAACCTAATAGAAGTAATGATTCAATGAATGCCTTAACTGAATCAGGTGGTGCTACGTTGTTTAATCGCCCACGCCCACGTGGATATGAATTATTTCTACTCCGAACTACCGAAATTAGCGTATTAGTTTTGGCCGCATCATTACTTATTTATAACAGGATAGGATAAAGATATATGAACTATTTACAAAAAGCTTTTAAAGTTTTGAAGAAATGTAATTGGGCTACATGGCTTAGCTCCACTAAAGTTACTTTAGCAATTCTGACTGTTATGGCAGTAAGTGGGGTAGCCTATTGGGGATTAGATATTCTTTTTCAAAAGTTACTTATTAAATAGGAAGGAATGTTTTGATGAAGCTGAGAAACTTAATTGAAAACAATCAATTTAAACGAAAGAAATTGGAAAAAATTGTTAGGCGAGTTGAAAGTTATCAAAAGTATTATGCATCCCTTAGTGATGAAAAATTAAAGGATAGTACGACATCATTTAAACAAAGACTACAAGAAGGTGAGACTTTAAACGATCTTCTTCCAGAAGCGTTTGCAGCAATTAGAGAAGCAGATAAGCGAGTGCTTGGTTTATTCCCCTATCCAGTGCAGATTATGGGTGGAATTGTCTTAAACGCTGGCAACTTAGCTGAAATGAAAACCGGTGAAGGTAAAACTTTAACAGAAACTATGCCAGTTTATTTAAATGCTCTTGAGGGCAAGGGTGTACATGTAATCACGGTTAATGAATATCTTTCAGCACGTGACTATGAAGAAATGGGGCCTGTTTTTAAATGGATGAATTTAACCGTTGGCTTAAATAGTAGCAAGATTTTCCCAAGCGAGAAGAAAAAAGCTTATGACTGCGATATTACATATTCGACTAATACTGAATTAGGCTTTGATTATCTACGTGACAATATGGTCATATCTGTAGACCAACAAGTACAACGTGGCTTAAATTATGCGATTGTAGACGAAGCAGATTCCATTTTAATTGATGAAGCTAGGATGCCGTTAATTATTGCCGGGAAAGATAAATCTCAAAGAAACTTATATAAACGTGCGGATGAATTTGCTAAATCTTTGAATGAAGATGACTACGATTACGATAAGGAAACCAAAACCGTGGCTTTAACTCCTAGTGGAGCAGATAAAGCTAATACCTGGTTTGGATTAAAGAATATTTTTGACTCTGAATCATTCACAGAAGCTCACTTTGTAGATGAAGCTTTGAAAGCAAATTATAGTATGAAGCGTGATCAAGACTATGTTGTACAACCAACTAAGGATGGTCATAGTAAAGAAGTAGATATTGTTGATCAAAATACTGGTCGTGTTATGGCTGGTAGACGCTACTCCGATGGTCTGCATCAAGCGATTGAAGCTAAAGAAAATGTTCCAATTAAAGATGCAGATAAAACGGAAGCAGATACGACTTATCAAAATTACTTTAGAATGTATTCCAAATTATCAGGTATGACTGGTACAGCGGCTAGTGATGCACAGGAATTCTATGATACGTATCATATGCAGGTAATTAGTATTCCAACAAACAAGCCTGTTCAACGTCAAGATTTGCCTGATATCGTATTTGCTACAAAAAGAGCTAAGCTTAAAGCTGTTTTAGATAAGATCATTGATGTTCATTCTACTGAACGTCCAATTTTGGTAGGTACTATTTCAGTAGAAAGTTCTGAAGAAATTTCTGAAATGTTAAATGAAAGAGATATTCCTCATGAAGTATTAAATGCTAAAAACAATGGGCGTGAAGCTGAAATAATCGCACAGGCAGGTCAGCAAGGTGCAATTACAATTGCTACTAATATGGCTGGACGTGGTACGGATATTAAATTAGGGCCTCACGTCAGAGAACTAGGAGGATTGTTTGTATTAGGTACGGAACATCATGAATCACAACGAATTGATGATCAGTTGCGTGGGCGTTCCGGCCGTCAAGGTGATCCTGGTACTTCACAATTTTACGTAAGCTTGGAAGATGATCTTTTAATCAGATATGGTACTGAAAGGGTACAGAAGGTAAAGCAACAGCTAATCGACCGTGGGGATGAATATGAACCTATTGAAAGTTTGATTGTTAGACGAGGCATTATTGAAGCTCAGAAGAGAGTAGAAGGCAATGCCTATGATGAACGTAAAAACACGGTAAGATATGACGATGTAATGAAAGATGAACGTGACGCTCTATATCGAGACAGAAATAAGGTTCTTAACTATGATGGGGACTTTGCAAATTATTTG
Source organism: Lactobacillus kefiranofaciens (assembly GCF_900103655.1). Classification (GTDB taxonomy): domain Bacteria; phylum Bacillota; class Bacilli; order Lactobacillales; family Lactobacillaceae; genus Lactobacillus; species Lactobacillus kefiranofaciens. The sequence continues at coordinate 3,992 of NZ_FMXC01000045.1, read as the reverse complement.
ATTCCTATGTTTGCAAGAACAATTAAGTTGAAAGTTGATCTTTACTGTCAGGGAAATAATTGGAATTATGATGGCTTGTTTAGATTCTGCAAAGGAACTTTAGGCTTTGATTTTGGTAAGACTGCTAATCAGGATTTATATATCAAAGCACTTGGTTATGAATTAACTGAAGAGCGAATCGAATCAATGACTAAGGATGAAATTATTGAAACTCTTATTAAAGTAGCACGAGAAGAATATCAACATCGTATTGATGAGTTAGTAAATCCTGAAGATATTTCGTTCTTCCAAAAAGTGGCAATTCTACGGGCAGTAGATGTCAATTGGAGAGAAAATATTGCTACTATGGAGCAATTCCGTCAGTCAGTTACTTTACGTGGCTATGGCCAATATAATCCTTTAGTAGAATATCAGAATTCATCATTTGATCTTTATAGTGAAATGCTAACAAACATTCAAGAAGATATTACTCGCAATTATATGAGAGCAAGTATTGTTGATTAATCGGGAGGAAAAATGAATAAAATTCATAATTTTGTTAAGTCGCCGATAACTAAACGGATCAGTTTTACGATAATGATTCTAATTATTTATCGAGCCTTGTTCTTTGTAACGATTCCTGGTGTCAATAGTGCAGCATTAGCCAAGCTATCAAATAATTCTAGTCTGACAATGCTTTCAATGTTCAGTGGTGGTGGTTTTGAAAATTTCTCGATTATGAGTTTAGGTGTTACTGCTTACATTACCGCACAAATTATAGTTCAGTTGCTTCAAGCTGACGTTATTCCTACTTTCACTCAATGGAGTAAAGAAGGGCAAACAGGTAGAAAGAAATTGGATCAGGTAACAAGATCACTAACTTTAGTTTTAGGTCTTGTTCAAGCTACTGGTATTACATTAGGGATTAACACACTTACTAATGGCAAATTTATGATTGAAAATAATCCCTTTACCATTATAGTTATTGCAGTGTCAATGACTGCTGGTAGCTTCATTGCGATGTGGCTTGGAGATTTAATTACAGAGAATGGACTAGGCAATGGTATTTCTGTAATTATTACTGCAGGTATTCTAGTTCGATTTCCATCTATGATTAATGACGTAATTAAAGGTGTTACTTTTGGTACTAAGGTTAACTGGATCAGATTTTCAGAGCTAATGATTGGCGCAGCCATTTTAATTTTATTAATTGTCTGGTTTACAAGATCAGAATTACGCATCCCCATTCAATATGCACGTAGAGCGCAGTTAACTGGTAAAGATAGTTATTTACCTTTAAAGATTATTGTTCCAGGGGTAATTCCAGTTATTTTCGCCAGCACGATTATGACCATTCCGCAAACTATTTTAATGTTCTTCAATGCAGGTCAAAATTCTTCCTGGTATCGAGTAGTTCAAACATTCTTTACATTATCTACTACTAGCGGAGTAATAATTTATGGGCTTATGATTATTTTCTTTGAATATCTTTACTCAATCGTTCAAATTGAGCCTGATAAATTTGCGGATAATTTGGAGAAACAGGAAGCTTATATTCCTAATGTTTATCCAGGTGATCCTACTAAAGAATTTATTCAAAATATGTTGAATTACTTATCATTACCAGGTTCTTTATTCTTGATGCTGGTTTCAATTATTCCATTATTGGTAGCAAATTCAGTTTCATCAAGCTTACAAATTGGTTTGAGTGGTTCAAGTATCTTGATTATTACTGGTGTTTTAATTGAAATTGGGCGTCAAATTAAGGGACTTAAATTAAAACGTGAATATGGGACATTTTTAAGTACGGACTTTAGTTTAGATGATTAAAAAGATTAAGAAAACTATCAGTGGAATATGTCTAGCATTGATTTTTATGGTAGCAGTTATTGTTTGTTTTGCTGCTATACGATGGAATCATGAGGTTAAAAACAGTACTTACACTGAAGCAATAAATAACCCAGATAAGTTAACGATACTTTATCGACCAGCTTGCTCTAGATGTCATAGGACATTACCTAGGCTTTTTTTAGAACACTACTTGGATAGTAAAGGTGAGTATCTTTTAAATGCTAATAAATTGTCTAAGAAGCAATTAGATGATTTAGAGTGCAGAGTTACACCAACTTTTAGATACAAAAATGTTAGTTATAACATTGATGATTATCAAAGAATAAATAAGATTTGGATGAATAGTCATTAGTGTTCTATTGTTACCAAATTAAAACAAAAATCACAAAAGATTGGTTCTAGCTTAACTAGAACCAATCCAAAAAAGGAGACAGAAAATATGAGCGTAACAGTTGAAATTAATCAATTAACCAATAATTCGTCAAAATTAGGCATTTTTATTAACGATCGTCCAGTATATTGGACATGCAGAGCTTTAGTAAAGAAAGATGATGCTATCGATCATAATTCTGATCATTATATGCGCTATGTAGTAGGTTTATCTTTATTGTCTAATTTGATTAATAAATATACCGATTTAAATGTACCCAAAAATGATTCCAATAGGGATGCATATAAAAACACATTAAATGAAGGAGAAAAAGCTTTATCTAAACGATTTGGAAATGATGGAGATTTCGATAAACTTATGCAACTTTGTAAATTAACTGAGGAAATCTCTGATAATATGCTAAATTATCAGTATAGTGTTGATGGGCCAGAACCACTCAGAGGCTAAAAGTACACAGTAGTAGAGCAAAAAGAGGGTTAAAAGCACTAAGAAACTAATATTTAGCGCAAAAATACCTCTTTTTTTATGCTTTTACATGGATAAATCATCTTAAAAGTCCATCAATACAAGGTTTATTAGCTGAAAAATTGGTTTTATTTTAAAAGAAGGTCTTTTGATAAAACTAGTTAAATTTGATTAATTCCATTGTTGGTATTTAAGGTGTAATCTAACAGTGTTGGCTGATAGGTCAACTGATTCATAATTTTACGATTTTGATTTATTCATACTCTACATACTCTATATGTAAAATTTTACTATGTTTATGAGATGCTTTTCTTGATGGAGAGCTTATCTCTTTATAAATACTTACTTTATATATTTAGACCTATGTAGTTTTCAAAGAAAAACTACATAGTTATGTATCCTTAGCTCAGTTGGTAGAGCGTCTGACTGTTAATAAGAATGTCGTAAGTTCAAGTCTTACAGGATACGTAAAAATTAGAAACTAAGGATTGCCAAAAAATCCTTAGTCTTTTTGGTTAATCACTGAATTCGAGAATAATGCTACACTTTAGTTGTAGAAATAATTTCTGATTATTTTTATTTTGATTATCATCAATTTATGGTTTAAATTGATTTGTTTTCAAAACCCAAAAAGTAGGGCATGTTGATTGTTTATTAATGCTTTTGCATTTATACGATGTTTATTTTTTATTAGTTGTTCTAAGATATTGGTTTTATGACCAATATCTTTTTTTGTGTTCTAGGAGGACAAAAGATATGTCATGGATTAAAGTTGTAAGTCTTAATGCTAAGAGTGGGGAAGTTGTTCCTGAAATTATTGACAATAATAAGGAAAGCTTTTTAAAAGCTCTTGGTAGCAAGCGAATTAGCGATAAGGATGTTGCAATTTCCGAGTTTAAAGTTGGCAACAAAAATTACTCCATCGTTTACAGAAAATCAAATCAAGCTCCCAAAAGATCTTCTAAGAAATACAAGAATGTATCTGCTGTTTCTAAGGATGGTCGAGTTGAGCTTCAAGGTAATTTAGTAATTGCCAATACGAATGACAAGGGACGTGCTTGTTCACTATCAGATGCGGATATTGATAATATTTTGGATAACAAGGTTACTTATCTTGTACCTAAGCCATTGAGTAGTTTTACTTCTATTCAAATTAATATGATTGATAACGCATTTACTCGTGCTTACCGTAAGTATGTTGGTATGTAAAAAGAAAGCTTTGAACTGAGACCTAAAAATTAGACAGTTTAAAATACAGGATTAATAGAGGCTTGATTCCGATATTCTTTCGGAGTTAAGCCTTTTA
>NZ_FMXC01000008.1 GCF_900103655.1 Lactobacillus kefiranofaciens | reverse complement strand
CGATATTTAAATATTTAGAAGCTTGTCCGATAGATAAATACTTGGGTAATTGTGTATTGGATGCCATAAAAAAACTCCTCAACTTTCGTTAAGGATATTATATCACTTATTGTCATAAATTAACAGATTTTATCACTTTTTAGTATTTATTTTGTTAACTGCTGATAACCCCATAATCAAATTATAAACCAGAGACGCAAAAAAAGTCCTATTTGCAATTTGCAAATAGGACCTTAGTCCAATTAACTACAGCAACTTTTCAAAAGCATCTTCGTACTTAGGTATGTCGCCGGCACCCATGAAGACGATGACGGAATTCTTATTCTTGGTCAAGTCAGCAATGTTGTCTAAATCGATCACTTCTGAACCAGGAATATTTTTAACCAAATCCTCACTAGAAATGTCGCCGTTAGCTTCACGTGCTGAAGCATAAATTGGAGTAACATAAGCCTTGTCGACGTCGCTTAAGATTTCTTCAAAGTCCTTTTGGTACTTCTTGGTTCTGGAGAATGTGTGTGGTTGGAAAACAACAACCAACTTCTTGTCTGGAAACTTTTGACGGGCAGCTTGAATAGTAGCACGCATTTCAGTTGGGTGGTGTGCATAGTCGTCGATCACAGCAATGTCGCCGAAGTCTTTTTCACTAAATCTACGCTTAGCACCCATAAATGACGGTAAGCCCTTCTTGATGTCTTCCATTGGCACCTTTTCGGTGTAGGCAACAGCAATTACGGCAGTCGAGTTCAAAATTGAGTGATCACCAAATAAGTGAATCTCAAATTCACCCAAGTCCTTGCCGTGAGCTAAAACGTGGAACTTGGAACCAGTAGTTGACTTCTTAATATCAGTAGCTTGGAAGTCATCGCTGTCGCTGAAGCCGTAAGTGTACTTAGGAATATCAGTCTTCAAACTTTGCAAACGTTTGTCATCGCCCCAAACAAAGAGTGCCTTCTTGGTTTGGTCAGCAGCTGATTGGAATGCGCTGGTGTAGTCGGCCTGATCCTTGAAATAGTCTGGGTGATCGAAGTCGATGTTGGTCATGATTTGGTAATCTGGGTGGTATGCCAAAAAGTGACGACGGTATTCATCAGCCTCGTAAACAAAGAAACGTGAGCCTGCAACACCTTTGCCACGGCCATCACCAATTAAATATGAAGTTGGAGCGACTTCGCCCAAAACGTGTGATAACAGACTAGTAGTTGAGGTCTTGCCGTGGGTACCAGAAACACCGATTGAAGTATGACTTTGCACAACTTCTTCAACAGTATCTGGGTAAGATTGCCACTTAACGTCCTTATCAAGACAAGCCTTAACTTCTGGGTTATCTTCCTTGAAGGCGTTACCCTTAACGATGACTTGTTCATCGTTGCTCTTGATGTTATTCGGATCAAAGTTCTTCACTTCAATGCCGGCTTTTTCAAGTGGAACTTGAGTGAAAGTGTACTTCTCAATGTCACTGCCGGCAACATTGTAACCCAAGTCATGAAGTAAGAGTGCTAGGGATGCCATACCAGTACCCTTAATACCAATAAACCAAATTTGTTTGTTTTTATCTAACATTTATTATTCCCTCGAATTTTTAACGGATTTATTCGTTAACTATTTTACCATTTTTCTTGAAGGTTTAGTTAGCAAAAAAGTTGGCATATTTTCGACTTTCAGTAATTACGACTATTATCTCTTTTATCTTTGCATTCAAAAAACGGTTGAAAAGCTATTCAACCGTTTTACGCGCGCAGATATTCTCAGCGCCCTTTTATCAAAATTAAATTATAAAGTAATCTTACCACTAGCAATTAATTCATCGCACTTGGTTGGTTCGAATTCTGCACCAACTTCGAAGCTGTCTGGAACAACCATGATACCACGCTTTTGTGGTGCGTGTGGCAAACCTAATTCACGAGCTGAACAAATCATGCCGTATGAATCAACGCCGCGCAATTGACCTGGCCAAATTTGTTCACCACTTGGCATCAAGGTACCAGGAAGGGCAACAACAACTTTTTGACCTTGAGCGATGTTAGGAGCACCACAAACGATTTGGTGTTCTTCATCATCGCCCACTTGAACAGTGGTTACATGTAAGTGATCTGAATCTGGGTGCTTTTCACAAGTCTTAACGTAGCCGTAAACAAGAGTTGGCTTGCCGTATGCGAGTTTATCGTCAAAGCCGGCTTCAGCTAACTTCTTGTTAAGGGCAGTAAGTTCATCATCTGACAACTTAACTGGGCCATTTGGCAACTTGTCGTAGTCCATAAACTTGTCAACGTTGAAGAAGTTGAAGCCAATAGTCTTGCCTTCGTCATTAGTAACGCGGGTTACATCGTCTTTTTCTTCAAATGAGCTACGGCCTTCGTCGTGACCCAAGATAACGATCAAAGTGTTAGGATAAGCTTCTTTATTAGTACTAGTAATCATGCTTTTTTAAATCTCCTCTATTAGTCAAGTGATCGTAAAAAGTTTTCTACTTCATCTTTAGTTTTACGGTCCTTATTTACTAGTCTACCAATTTCTTTGCCATCTTGGTAGACAACAAATGAAGGAATTCCCATAATCATTAATTTTTTTGCCACGTCAACTGAGCCATCACGGTCGATTTGGTAGAATTTGGCATCAGAAAAATCTTTTTCAATTTCTGGCAAGAATGGATCAAGAAAGCGGCAGTCCGGGCACCAAGTAGCGGAGAATTCCAATACCACGTGACCTGACTTGATGATTTCTTGCAATTTATCTTCGGTTAATTCTTTAATTTTTTCCATGTTGTTACCTCACTTGCTTACTATTTATAAGTATTATATAAAAATCAATTTGCTTTCGCAATAATTTCAGTTTAGCCATTAACCATCCAATCATGAAAATTAGGTGACTTAGCAGGATCATAATGACCGTTCTTATCAATATCTACTTTTTCTTCAGGTAATTCAGCAATTAAATTTGCCCAATCTACTGATGTTGGTATGTTATCCATAACAATTACCTCATCCATGATATTTATTAATAATTTTCCTTTTATATTATACTTATTTGAACATCTAATTTCATATTTTATAACTCAGAAAATATGAAAAAAAGTATTTCTTTCCAATGCTCTAAACACAAGATAGAAATACTTCTTTTTATTCTTCACAATATTATTTTTCATCAAAACTAGCATGCAACGCATAAATCGGATTGCCCTTAGCCGCAAACTTATGCTCATATTCAGTTTCGATATTCTTTTCAACAATCTCCGCCTTTTCATGGTGCAAGTCCACTGAGACAAAATCAAAATGCATCCCGTAATTATTCATACTTTGCACCGAATATGCAAACAAGCCCGAATTGTCCGTCTTAAACTCAATATGGCCATCTGGCTTGAGCACTTGCTCATACTTAGCTAAGAAGCTCTTGTAAGTCAAGCGGCGCTTTTCATGACGAGTCTTTGGCCACGGATCACTGAAGTTCAAGTAAATGACATCTGTCGTATTTTCATCAAAAAAGCAGTCGATATCAGCGGCATCCCCACGCAGGATCTGCAAATTATCCAAACCTTCTTCTAACTTCGTGCGCAAGATAATCCCTGCGGCCGTTGTTTGCAATTCTAAGGCCACATAATTCTTGTCCGGATTTTGCTTAGCCAAGGTCGTAATGAAATGTCCTTTGCCAGAACCTACTTCAATTTCAATCGGATGATCATTGCCAAAACGCTCGGTCCAATCGATCTTCTTTTCTGGATCTGGATTTTGCAAGACGCTTTCTGGATAATCATTAACTAACTTTACGGCCCAAGGTTTATTTCTTAATCTCATTCTCTATTCCCTATCTAATTCCAAAATTCTTTTGATTCATCTTTTTAACTTTGCTTGGCAAATATGCAGCAATGACCAGCACAGTGAAGACCAACAAAATGGCCATTGCCTCAAACAAATTAATGTTGATTGGCAACACAACTAACCAGAAGATACTGATCAATAGCCACTGGATAAACAAGCCTAACGTCAATACTTTGACCAAATCCTTACCACGATTTTGCCGCTCGATTGGATAAACGCGATACATGAAGTTGCGGTCAAACTCCGTTGCCATCGGCAATAATTGATATACCGTAAGAAAAATTACTAAGGCAGACAAGCCCAGTGCCCATTTCCAATCTTGCACTAGCCATGAAATCAAAATGGCAAAGACGGTCATTCTTACCAATAAGTTCAAGTATTCAGGGTTACGCAAAAGCGATCTTCTGTACAAGAACAAGTTTGGATTTTCCTTAGCAATTGACTTAGGTAAGAGGAAGTCTAAATACTTTCTACGTTTAATATTTACCTGCTTTTCAGCCACATCGGTGAACATGCTGAAGACAGAATATACGCGGTCCTTTCTGGCTTGTTCAGCTTTAATTGCATAGCGCCAGTCGAAAATGCCCTTTTCTTTTTTAGTCCCTAAATGAGCAATTATCATCAGAACCACAGCTTCGATTGGATAAATATAAGAGCCAAGACAGCCAATCAGTAATACTGCCAAAGTAATAACTAGACTTAGCCAATTAGGTGAATTGTAATAGAAATACAAGTTTTCTTTTTCAATTAAAAGCATGCATCCCTTTAACAAAATTGTGCCAATCACAATCAAAGCATAAGACCACACGGGAATCCCTGCCTTAATCGTCGCAAACGGAAATAAGATCCCGCCTAAAAGCACGATTAAAATAATTGGCAGCACCATGCTATATTTGATCATCGGCTTCAAATATTCTTCCATTTTGGCATCTTGCGTGAACAAGAATTGCATGTCCGCATCTTTTAATAAGGTAACTAAGCGGCCGGTTAATAACGGTAGCCACATGATCAAGCCAACCAGCGGCTTATAAAACCAGAGATTGCTTGGCATCGTCTTCATTGCCTGTGCATACCAGAACATCAAGGCACCCACTAAGAAGATCAAAGCCAGAATAAAGAAGTCATTGAAAACCAGCGTCAAGTATTTAACTGATTGCTTGAGATTTTCGTTCAGTCTTTTTTTCGCTAACTCACGCATTGCTATGATCCTCTCTATTCAAAGCCAAATATAACTTGTCAAATGGATCATCTGGCTTTAAGCCATAGTGCTGGCGAATCTCTTGCAAGCTGCCAATCACTTCAATCGTACCGTGATTAAGCACAGCGTAATTAGAGGTCGCCTGTTGCGCATCAGCTAACACGTGCGTGGTCATCAGCACCATCTTGCCATTAGAGATCGCTTGTTTAATCAGATCAATCAAGTTAGCCACAGCTAATGGATCCAAGCCAGTAAATGGTTCATCGATTACCAGCAGACTCGTATCAGCTAAAAATGCGGAGACAATCATTACCTTCTGCCGCATCCCTTTTGAGAAATGAATTGGCAGCCACTCTAATTTGTCATCAAGTCTAAACATCTTGAGCAGTTCATGTGCTCTTGTCCAAGCCTGCTTTTCATCTAAGTGGTAGCTGAGCATGGTTAATTCCAAGTGTTCCTTCAAGGTCAACTCTGGATAAAGAATTGGTGTTTCAGGGATGTAGGCAACTTGGCGCTTAAACTTAGTTGGCTGCTGAGTCAAAACCACGTCGTTTAACGTGATCTTGCCTTTTGGTGGACGAAGCAAGCCCAAAATATGCTTGATCGTGGTAGACTTACCTGCCCCGTTTAATCCGATTAAACCAAGGGCCTCGCCTGGCTTGATTTCTAAATTTATATCCTTAATAACAGGAACGCCAGTATAGCCTCCTGTTAAATGTTCAATTTTTAATGTCATTTTTTCGTTTCTTTCTTTAGTAAACTATCATGTTTTATAATATCATGGATATATGTAGAAACTAAAGTTTAACAAGCAAGAGGTAATATAATATGGAAAATTTAGATAAAGATTGTTTATTCTGCAAAATTATTCGCGGTGAAATTCCTAGCTACACCGTCTTCGAAAATGATGATGTTAAGGCATTCTTGGACACCTCACAAGTTAACCCCGGTCACACTTTGATGGTGCCAAAAAAGCACATCGTCAACTTATTCGACTACACTAAGGAAGACGCACAACGCTACTTGCAATATATTCCTGAAATTGCCAACGCAATTAAAGCTGCCTTCCCTAACGTTACTGCCATGAATATCACTACTAATAACGGTAAAGCCGCTAATCAAGTAGTAATGCATTCACACATTCACTTCATCCCTCGTTTTGAAGGTGACGGCCTGAAACTTATGACTCGCAATAATGCTGATAAGTATGACGAAGCTAAGTACAATGAAGTTGCCGACAAAATTAAGTCACAATTTTAAGGAGTAATTTATGAAGCATTTTCTGTTAGGCTCTGTTTTGGGAGCCACTGCCGGCTTGATCTTCTCTTGCATGAAAGATGATAAAGGAAATCGTCCCGGCAAACCCCTAAAGGTTGAATTCGATGGTCTTAAACATGATACCCAGAGCTTTGCTCGTGCTCTAAAAAAGACTAAGCAAGCCAGTCAAGAGTTAAACGCTCAGATGCCTGAAGCACAACGTACTATTAGCGATATGGGTGATGATATTGAAAAATATTCTCGTCATATTCAGCCAACTGTTGATCGCCTAAAGCAAAAAGGCGAAGAAATGAATCAAGATTTAGAAAATTTAGCGCCAGATAATAAAAAAGCCTAAAGAAATTTTGATTTTTCTGTGAATATTTACGTGTTTAACTACGGTTTCGCCTTTTTTATGGTATATTAGTGAATAGTTACTTATTTAAGGATGTGGAGATTTAATTATATGAAGAGTTATATGAAGAAAATTGCTGCAGTCGTTGCTGTAGCTGGTGTTGCATTATCTACTGCTGCCTGCTCTAATAGCGGCAGCAATGCTACTGTTGCTTCTTACAAGGGTGGCAAGATTACTCAACAACAATATTACGATGAAATGAAGAAGTCTCAAGCTGGTAAATCAGCTTTAGCCAACATGATCATTAATCGTGCTTTGGAACAACAATATGGCAAATACGTTTCATCTAAGAAAGTTGACAAGCAATACAACAACTACAAGAAGCAATATGGCTCACAATTCAGTGCTGTTTTACAACAAAATGGTATGACTGCTTCAGCATTTAAACAAAACTTGAAGACTAACCTCCTTTCTGAACAAGCTTTGAAGCACATTAAGAAGGTTTCTAAGAAGCAAGAACAACAAGCTTGGAAGAACTACCAACCTAAGGTAACTGTACAACATATTTTAGTTGCTAAGAAGTCAACTGCTGAAAGTATCATCAAGCAATTGAAGGATGGCAAGAGTTTCAAGAGTTTAGCTAAGAAGTACTCACTTGACACTGCTACTAAGAACAAGGCTGGTAAGTTGCCTGCATTTGACTCAACTGACAACACTTTAGACTCATCATTCAAGAGCGCTGCATTTAAGCTTAAGAACGGTGAAGTTACTTCAACTCCAGTTAAGTCACAATCTGGTTACCACGTAATCAAGATGATCAACCGTCCTGCTAAGGGTAAGTTTGCTGATCACAAGAAGGCTATCGATGACCAAATTTACGCATCAATGGCTCAAGACCAAGCAACCATGAAGGACGTTATTGCAACTGTATTGAAGCGTGCTGATGTTTCAATCAAGGATAACGACTTGAAGGATGTATTATCAGCTTACGTTTCAACTGGTACTACTAAGTAATAAAAATATTACTGCATAAAAAGATCCAATTCTCGCTTGAGGATTGGATTTTTTGTTTGGTGTGGGTAACTTCTAATTATTAGCAGTATGTTTAAAGTATAAAATACTATACATTACTTGTATCATGGTATAATATAGGCATCTTATATAATATTGAAAGGAAGATTACTATGTCATTAACATTAGGTATTGATAACAAATTAAAAGCAGAAACAAAAGCAAATCTTGAGAAAATGGGAATGGATATGACAACTGCTACGAGAATGTACTATATTTACATTAATCAGCATGGTAAGCTGCCTTTCGTCCCCAGTATTGGCAAAAGCGAACTAGACATTGCCCTAGACCAAGCTAAAAATCATCAATATGCGGGAGAATATAACTCATTAGAAGAATTCAGAAAGGATTTATATTCCGATGAGGATTAAATTTACCCCCATGTATAAAAGATCTTTAAAAAAGTCAAAGAAAAAACATTATAATTTAGGATTATTAGATAAATGTGTAACAGCTATCGTGACTCAAGATGATCTACCACCCATCAAATAGATGGGCGGTCTCTTTGTTAGAGTTTTTCTGCGAACAGCCTGACTTGTGCTCTTCATTCAAAAATGTCCACTCAAGTTTTCCCGAGCTTAGTGGCTTTTTAATTTCCACCAGAGCATAGCGGTCGGCCTATCTTAGCAAGGCTTGGCCCAAGCCCGTTTTTGCTATTTTCTTTTAGCTAGCCGCTCTAGCTAAGATGTTCTTAGCCGCATTTTCATCTCGATCGTGATCTGTTTGACAGTATGGACAAGTCCAGTTTCTGACTGCCAGCCAGTCTCTAGTTTTCATGTGCGCAAACTGCGGATTCTTTCTGCCGCATGCCGAACAGATGCGACTAGTATACTGCGGCGCCACCACAATTAATTTCTTGCCGTACCACTCGCACTTATACGCCAACAGCCTTCTGAACGTTGCCCAAGAAGCATTAGCGACATTATGCGCCAATTTGTGATTGCCTAAAAGATTCTTGACTTTCAAATCTTCAATGGCAATCACATCATAGCTTTTAACCAGCTCAGTCGTCACTTTTTGCAGGTAGTCGTATCTGATGTTTCTGATCTTCAGCTGGTACTTGCTTTTGGTCTTTCTCAGATTCTGCCAATTATAATAATCATACTTGTCTATTTTGGCTTCTTTGTGGTTTTTATTAAACTTGGCTACTCTCTTTTCAATTGCTGTGCGACTGCGGTCGCAATGACTTTGACGCCTGATCATTTCTTTTTCCAGCTCAAAGGTGTCAGGCACATTAAAGTGGCGGCCATCACTGGTAACTAGCCACTCTTTGCCCAGGCCAACATCAATGCCATTCTTTTTGCCAATTCTTAAATGATGCGGACTAAGCACTTCAATCTGAGCTTGAGCGCCAGCTCTAGTTTGATATTTAACGTTTTTAATCGTTGTTGTTTGAGAATAATACTTACGGCTTTTAAACCTAGGCTTGCCTTGCTTAACTTGCTTTTTAGTCAGAAAAGCCCACATAGCATCGCTAAAGCGCTCGACAGTAAATTGCAAGGAGGTGCTGTTAATTCGCTTAAGCCATTCATGCTCTTTGCGCATTAAAGGTAGCCAGCTCTTCAAGATCCCAATCTTGGGAAACTTAAGCTGAGGATTAGCCTCATAGCGTGCCTCAAAAGCAGCTACAAATTGGTTCCAGACAAAGCGGTTAGCTCCAAACAGCTGCCAAATCCAGGCGATTTCTTCGCCCTCTGGATAAATGCGATATTTTCTAGTGCCAAGCTGAATTTTCCTGCTCAGCCAGCTTAGTTTTAAAAGCCATAATTTCATCTCCTGAAGATAACGATATTATTTGCGTATTTAATTTTACCATCGAAAGAATAAATTTAGATAAAAAAGCAGGAGAAAGACCAAATTCATCTCCTCATCAATAGATGGGGAGGTATTCTTTGTTCTTTCTCCTCACTGTTTGTTCTTATTGCATAAAAAATTTCTAAAACAACACCACGCCCATAAATTAACTAATTATTACGAATTACATATAGAAGCAAATTGGCTTTTAGAATATGATTTCAATAAGGAAACCGGAAGTTTAATATTAATTTTAATTGATACGGGTGATCATGACGATCTAAAAAGAAAGAGATATTAGTAATTTAGCCTCTCGTTTTAATCAATGCTATTAACCAATAAAAACACTATCATATGAAAAGATCCAATTCTCGCTTGAGGATTGGATTTTTTGTTTGGTGTGGGAAATGGTGCTTTAATGTCATCTCACTAATCAGCCTTTAGAAAAATGTTTTTGAAGTAATCCTTAATTACCTCATTTTTAATTACTTGGTTGATTGGAGTATCTTGCCAAAGCTTTTCATGATGAGTTTGCTCCATCAAATCCGAAGCAGATCTCTGACCATAATAATCGTAAATTGTGTTTACAATATCTCTGATCTCAGGACCTTTTTGTACCAAATTATAATCTGCACGATCTGCATCTGTAATACTACCCTCTTCAACAATGGACCACTGGCCATTATATTTGTTATACACAGATTTGACGATAGGACCCATCTTCCAAGCTAATATCGGCTCATCAAATAACGATTCATTGCGAAGAACCAAACTTGCAGCCTGCATATAGTAAAGTAATTTCATCGCTCTCATTTGAGTTAAAGGTTCTACATTAACATATTTTTCGTCGGAATCTTTTAGTTGAGCGTAATTTTTTACCCTCATCCAATTTACTACCTGTAGTGCCTTCATAGAAAATCCCTTACTTAATCTTTCTTACATAATTGTAACTACTTATTTTACTAAGCAAAACCAAATAACCTCAATTATTTAATAACAGTCAAAGTAAACGCTTTAATGCTAAAATTAAAGTATAGAAAGAAGACTTAATTATGACTGACATTAAACTAACAGGTGGCCATCTTTCCCTAGATGAGCTCAACGCAATTTTTACCACTATTCCACAAGAATTCGACGTACTAGACGACCACGATATCGTTGTCTGGTCTTCAATGAACAAGCACCGCATTTTCCCTCGCACTGAAAAAGATATTGGCAAAACTGTCTTCGAAGTTCATCCGGGACATTCTCAAGGCCGCGTTAAGGCCGTTTTAAAGCAGATGCACGAAGGCAAACGCAACTCAATCTCCATCAACATCCATAAAGATGGACAGCCTCTCAACATTTCTTTTTATAGCTTGCATGATGATAATGGCAAGTACCTTGGCTGCGTAGAAGTTACTCAGCCCGTGCAAGACTATCAAGTGAGCGGCAGTAAATGGCGCAACTTTTTAAATATGATCCATAAGAAATAATTATTAAAAAATGACTGCAATACATTTTCGCAGTCATTTTTTCTTATTCTAAATGATGTGAATGATCTAAAGCTGGATCATTTTTCGGACGGTAATATCGTTTATTCTCCTGACTCGAAAGCGGCTCAGTGAATTCGCCCTTCGGTGTATGCTGCAAAGCATTCGTTACCGCGTAAACTGCCGCATCCAAATCATCGATTCGGTGAAGCAGCTCCGCTTCTAGGAGTGCTGGCAACTTAGGCGAACCATATTCAAAGCGGCCATGATGCGACAAAACCATATGCCGCAATAAAAGCAGGTCTTCTGACTCAAGATCAATCCCTAAATCTTGCGCAGCTAGCATAATTTGCTCATCAATTAAAACCAAGTGACCGACTAAATTACCCTCTGCCGTATACTGCGTAGCAACTGGACCAGATAATTCTAAGACCTTGCCCATATCATGCACGATGCATCCCGCATAAAGGAGCGACCGGTTAATTTGTTCATAATTATCTGCCAGGCCCTTTGCATCCCTCAACATCGACAATGTATGAAAAGCCAGCCCGCCGCGAACCGCATGGTGATTGCTCTTGCCAGCTGGATAATCGTAGAAACGCTTGCCCCACTTTTTAAGCAGATATTCCACAATCGACTTCCAAGTTGGGTTTTGCACCTGTGCAAGAAAGCTATTAATTTCCTTTTTCATCTCGTCAATTGGCTCCGGCGCAGATTTCACGAACTGATCAAGCTCATAGCCTTCTTGTGGTCCTACCACGCGCAAGCTATAAATCCGAATTTGCGGACGACCTTGATATTCCTCGCGTTTGCCGTTCAATTCCACAATCGTACCCGTGCTAAAAGTGGCCGTATCCTGATGATTAGCATCCCAATAGTTGCCGCGAATTTCACCAGAACCATCGCCAAATTGCATCGCTAAATAAAGATTATCTTTCTTATTGTGCCGTAATTGCAAATTTTTAATTAAAACAACAATGTCCATTTCTTCGCCATCGTTGTAGTCTAACAATCTTTTAAGCATTTTGGGTTCCTTTCGTAAAAGTCAACGGCTCGATTTGCAACTGGTCGACCAATTTCTCTTGGGCCGTAAAAATCAATACCTGATTATTTTCGCTAATCCTCTTGAGCAGCTTTTCAATATAGCTGACGCGTCGATCGTCAAAGTTCACAAATGAATCATCAATTAAGATTGGCAAATTAATTTTGTCTTTAATCTGTTCAATAAAGGCCAACTTCAAGGCAAAGTACAACTGCTCTGCCGTACCACGCGACAAGTATTTCACTTCACGCTTCTTGCCATCGTGACGAATAACCGTCAACTTTTTAGCTAAATCAATCCCAGTATAACGACCACCGGTGAGCAATGCAAAATATTCTTGTGCTGCCGCAATCATCTTAGGAAAACGTTCGTTAGAGGCTATATCAAGCGAACGACTAATCCAAGTTGAAGCTAAGAGATCAGCCAAGTATTCTTTGCTGCTATTAATAAAATTAGTTTCAGTATTGGCGAGATCCTGCTTTGCCTGAAAGACAGCCGTTGAATCGGCCAAATTATTTAATTTAACCTGCAATTGAGCCAGTTCTTGTTGAGCAGTGCTAATTTCACTGGTTGCAGCTTCCATTTGTTGGTCCAATTTATGCAGTTTTTGCAGTAATTCAGAAGCATTAAGTTCTTTTAATTGAGCCAAGTCCTGCCCTAAGCTTTCCTTTAAGGTATTAACTTGCGTTTTAATCTTAGCCTGACGGAGTGACTCTTGATAAAGCTCATCGTAGCCTGCCATATTTTCAACGTTGGCTTGGGCAAATATGGTTTTAAGTTTTAATCCCAGTTCTTTGAGATCTTGCTCATCCTGCTTGAGAGATGCAGTTAAGCTAGCCTTTTTCTGCTGGCTGGCTTGAATACTGTCAACGTGATTGGCAACTTCATCCAGGGCAGTCAAAACTGCCGTAAAATCATTTTCTACAGGCTGTTTTAACGTGTTTTGCACTGCCGTGGATAGTTGAGCCACTTCTTGATTAATCTCATTTATTTGCTCGTTATTGTCAGCCTCGGCACTTTCTTTTAAATGATACTGCCCTAAATTAGTTAAAACATTATTCAGATCTAGAGTATCTGAGTTTAGACCATACTTTTGCTTAAAATCTTCCCGCTTACTTTGAGCTAACTGCTGCTTCTGCAAAATTGACGCATTACTTGCTTTTTGTTGATTGGCTTTACTATATCCTATAATCAAAAAGATAAAGCCCGCACTCAAAGCGGCAACTCCAACCATGCCCATTGTAATTATTATAATCAGCCCAATTACAGCGAAAACAGCACCAGCTGCATACCAGAACTTATTATTAGTGTTATTAACTTGAGGCGCACTATCCACCTGCTTGGGCAAAGCTAGATAATCATTTTGCAGTTGCTTAATCTGCGCTTGATCGTAGCCCAGCAATGGTTCAATATCCGGCGTCAAAGTCAAAAGCTGTTCTTTTTCCTGCTTTAACTGCTTGCCCTTTTGCAGACAAGCCTTGTATTCTGCCTGCCATTGCAAAAGCTGTGGCTTCTGCTGGATCAATTCTTTAGCAGCAGTCAAATCTTCACTTGAATCAGTTAACTCCGTTAGCTGCTCTTTCAGAGATTCAATCGTTTTCTGCAAGTTGCGGCCCTGCGACATGATGTCCTGAGCTCTTTGATAATTTTCACCATCAAAAGCAACATCTTTCACCTGCTTTTGCAAATCAAGCAGATTTTGATAATTACCAAGTTCTTTTTGCAAATCACGCAAACTTTGTTCTTGTTTTTGCAATTTGGCTAAAATCGACTGCTTTTCTTGTAAAATCTCTTTTTGAGCAGAAAATTTCTGGTCTAATTGTTCATAATCGCTAAATTCCGCTTGCGTAGCCGTCAAATGTTCACGGTCATCCGTCATCTGCTTTAACAAACGATTAACTTCTGGCTTCTTACCCGTCTTTTTGAACAGCTTGCCAGCATCTTTGGCAAAATCATCACGCAACTGTAACAATTGGCTACTATTAGCTGCGCCTAGGTAATAGATACGTTCTAGTAAATCCGCCTGGCTTAAGCTGGTCACTTGCCCCAGCATCTCTTGGTTAAAAATAAAGCTATCGGCATAAAACGAACCGTCGATATTCTGAATTTGATCAAAAAAGACGCTCTCTGGCACAACCTGGCCGTCTTTTTTAACGGTTAAAATACCGCACTTAGTCTTGTCACCCTTGGCATAAAGGCGTTCCAGCTCATATTCATATTCACCGTCAGCCGCAGTAAAAACTAAACTACCGCCCATCGGACTAACGTGAGCTAGTGGCGTGTAGTCTTCAAAAAAGGGTGATGAATTGCTGCGCAAATGAAAACCAAACAGAATTTGCTTGATGAAGGCAACGGTCGTACTCTTACCCGCCTCATTTGCACCGAAGAAAACATCCAATTGGTCGCTAGGCAAATCAAAAGTTTTATTGGAGAACTGCCCAAAATTGATAATTTTAATTTGTTTCAGTCTCATCGGTAATTCCTTTCAATTTACTCATTAGCTTAACCTCGGTCAATTGCTTAACAGCTTCAATAAAATCGGGATCAGCCGCCAATTTTTCAGTTAACGGATCTTTCTTCTGCCAGTCTTTAACAATTTGGCTAAATTCTGCACTAGTAAAGATTTCACCTTTTGCTTGGTCAAAAGCCTGTTGATCACTGTCATTTAATTCAAGACTATTATTAATCTCAAAGCGAACATCCACTAATTGAGACCCAGCAGCTAAATTCATGGAAACAGTTTGCCAAAAATCAGAATCCTGAACTAGCTCCCGTTCTTCAGCAGTTAGATATTGTGCACCTTTAATCTGCAAACTAAAATACGACTTTTGCTCAGCCTGCAAACTATTGATAATCTTAGCCTGCAAATCATTTTTACTAATCGCTGCCTCAAGATTGATTGCACGACTTTGCCAAACAATTGGGCCGGTTTGCTTAAATTCGATTGTTGTCTTTCTGCTGTTTTCATCAATCTTACCTAAGTAACATCCCTTTTCGCCCATCTCATTAATGTGCCGGCCCTGAATATTGCCCGGATAAACAATCCAAGGAGCAGTCGATAAATTGTTGCGCGCGTGAATATGACCTAAAGCAAAATAATCATAGTTTAATTCTTTAATTTCACTGACCGTAAATGGAGCATAAACATTCTTGTGGCTATCATTTTCCTTTTCTTGAGCATGCATTAAGCCAAAAGTATAATTAGAGCCTTTTTCAGAAAAATCCGGCATCATATCGCGAGTAATATGATTATTTAAATATGAAAAGCCAACTACATCATAAGCAAAACCACTTTGGGTAGTAAAAGTAGACTTTTCAACTTTTTCGTTAGCACCCAGTAATTTGAAGTATGGACTTGGACTGACCAACAAGTCTTCTTTTTTCATATGATCGTGGTTACCAAAAATCATAACCACTTGAATTTGTTGATCGGTCAAGCGTTTAATCTGTTCAGCAAAAAATAGCTGCGCACGCGGCGACGGTTGATCACTATCAAAGGTATCGCCCGCAATTAAAATTAGATCAACATCTTCCTTTAGCGCCAGATCAACGATTCTCGTTAATGATTGATCGGCTGCTTGATAAATTTGGTTAAATTCCTTAGATGGCAAAAAAGATAGCCCACGAAATGGACTATCTAAGTGCGCATCTGCAAAGTGAATAAATTTCATCGCGAATTTTAATTTCTAAGATCTTCATAAAGATCATTAATTGGCTTAGTGTAGGTCTTTTGCACATCACCAAGCAGATTGTACAAGTCTTGTTCAGTCTTAAGAAGTGAAACAATCTTTTCGTTCTTTTGCACCTTACCGTTCAGATCTTGGTAAGCTTGTTGATCTTCCTTAGCCATTGGCTTACCCGATTGTTGAGCTTGCAAAATCTTGGTTTGCAATTCATCCATCTTCTTGAACAATGCTGAACTTTCTTCATCAGCTTGCACAGCCTTGATAGCATCTGCTAAAGCCTTGTATTGTTCTGTCTTCGTTAAGTCTTCTGCTAATTGGTTAGCTGAATCGTAAATATTAACCATTCATGGTCCTCCTAAATTTTATTGGCCAAAAAGCCCTTTGACATCATTATACCATTCATTGATCTTCTGTCCCGCAGAACCTAAGCCATCTTGAATTTTTTCTCCTAAACCGCCGGTCCAGTCGAAGTTCGAACCATTATTTTTGATAATTTGTCCCGGTGACTTCTCAGTAAATTGCGTTTGCGCAGTATATGGCAAAATTCCTTCCATCTCTGCCTTATACAGTCGCGTTATGCCAGTTTCAGAAATTCCCTGCATAAAGTGCTGCTTATTGGTCCGGTCAAAGCCGACCCAAGTAGCTAAGACGACATCGGGAGTATAACCGACAATCCATTGATCCTTAGTGCCAAAGCCATAAGAATTAGGTACCTCGGTTGAGCCAGTCTTACCGGCTACTCGATAACCGCTCGGCTGAGCGGCTTGACCCGTACCACTAGTAAAGACGCCCAACATCATGGTAGTCATTTCTTTAGCGGTATTTTCGGAGATAATGCGATGCGTGCCTGGATTGTTATTCTCGGCTAAAACATTACCACTGGCATCTGTAATTTTAGTGATAAAGAAAGAATTATTTGGCAAATTTCCCTTATTAGCAAAAGCCGAATAAGCATGAGCCATCTGCAAAGGAGAAATACCGGTAGATAAACCACCTAAAGCTAAAGCAAGATTGCGGTCGCTCTTAGGTACCTTAATGCCAAAGTTTTCTACCGATTGAACACCTTTGCTTACCCCGATTTTATCTAGGAGCCATACTGCAGGCACGTTTTTACTTTGAGCCAAGGCCTCATACATTGGAATCTTGTTAGAATAGCTATTATCAACGTTATGCGGTTCATAATTATTTTTACCGAATTTTTGCAATTTATTCGATAATTCCGAATCATAGTGATAGCCATTTTGCAAAGCTGGCGCGTAAACTGCTAGTGGCTTAATGGATGAACCAGGCTGACGCTTCATCTGCGTTGCCCGATTATAACCACGAAAGACATGTTTGCCCCGACCACCAACGACAGCACGCACAGCACCAGTTCCTGGATCCATGACTACGCTAGCTCCTTGACAAGCCGTACCATCAGTCCCGTCTTGAGGGAAGAGCCAGCTTTCTTCAAAGGTATTTTGCAAACGGCCTTGATAATTCTGGCTCAAAGTCGTGTAAATTTTTAGTCCTTTATTCATTACCTGCTCTTCAGTCAAACCGTACTTACTGATGGCTTCGTCAACCACAGCATCAAAGAAGTAAGGATAACGGTAGCCATCTTTATTTCTAAAAGTATTCTCAAGCTGCAAACCTTGCTTAGCATAAGCCTTAGCTTGCGCAGCAGTTAATTTACCATTATCGGCCATCAAGCTTAATACTAAATTACGCCGCGACAAGGCATTACCCATATGGTCAACGGGATTGTAAAAACTAGGATTACGCAGCATCCCCGCTAAAGTAGCCGCTTCACCTACCGTCACATGACTGGCATTCTTGCCAAAATATCTGCGACTAGCATCCTGCACGCCCCATACTCCGTTGCCAAAGTAGGCGTTATTCAGATACATCGTCAGAATATCTTTTTTAGAATAAACATGGTTAATCTCAATAGCAAAGAACAATTCTTCTAGCTTCCGTGAGAAAGTCTGCTGCTGCGTTAATAAAGAATTCTTTGCTAGTTGCTGCGTTAGCGTTGACCCACCACCAGTAACTTGTCCGTGGTGAATCACCAAACTCAAGGCTGCTCTAGCCATCCCTTTAATACTAAAACCGGGATTTTTCCAGAAAGTCTGATCTTCTGTTGAAATTACGGCATTTTTAATATTAGGCGAGATCTGGTTATATTCGACAAAAGATCCCTTCTGCGAATACAGTGAGCCTGCCTTTTTGCCCTTATAATCATAAATAGTCGTTGTCGTTGACAACGCTGCCTTTAAATTAGAAATATTCGATGTCTTAACTTTAATTGTATAATATGTACAAGTTAAAAAAATGAGAGTGAGCAGGATTAAAATAATCCAGCGTCCGATGAAAAAGCGATTATCAAAGCGATGCCATCTATCTTTAAAAAAGCTTTTTCTTGGTTGGTCGTTATTCATTAACATTGCTCCTTATAATTAGAAATAAGAAAATTGTATCACATTGTAAAAACACGTGTTTAGAATTGAAAGAGACTTAGGAAAATTTTATGGTTTATCATTTTACACTTTTTTATCCTAAAAATCTTGCGGCAATGTCTGTTAACGACGTTTTACGCAAGTTGCTAATCCCTAGAAAGTGGCGCCACTATTTGCGAATTGAGCAAAATGTAAAAATAAATGGAGAATATCGCTATTTTAATGAAGAAATTTTCCCCGGTGATCAAATAGACATTGTTTTAGATCAAGTCGAATCTGCTCAACAAAAATATCCTGCCAGCGGCAAATTGCCTGATGTAATCTATGAAGATAAGAATCTATTAATTATCAACAAAAAGAAGGGGCAAAAGACGCACCCTAATTTAGACGAAACTACTACGGCCTTAAACGATTGCGCTACTTATCTAGGATATAGTCCCTACATCGTTCACCGCCTAGACATGCTTACTAGCGGCTTATTATTAATCGCTAAAAATCCAGCGGTCGTACCTATTTTAAATCGTGAATTAACAAACAAAACTTTTCACCGCGATTATTTAGCTAAGGTTGATCATGCAGATAAACTAGAGAACCAAGGCACAATTGATCAGCTAATTGGACATGATCCTGATGATCAAAGAAAAAGAATGATTACTCCTGATGGTTTACACGCCGTGACTCATTATCAAGTGTTAAAAAGAAACTATGACGGAAGTGCAATCGTACGTCTGACGCTGGAAACAGGCCGTACTCATCAGATTCGCGTGCACCTTGCATCCCTGGGTACGCCAATCATTGGCGATCCGCTATACAATCCGAATTTTGCCGGTGAAGAGCTGGCGCTAGACGCTTATGAGATCTCACTGATTAAGCCCTTTTCTTTTGAAAAATTAGATGCTAAACTGCCAGAAGAAAAAATTCAACTGTAAAAAAACAACGTAGCCTTATCCTCTAGACTACGTTGTTTTTTTCTCGACTTATTATTTTTGATAATGCAATACACTAGAATCAAATGATTTCGTATCCTTAATGCCGGTATACATCATCATCTCGGCTAACTGTTCATTCATCTTCTTCAGCTTATCTTCGGTTGCCTTAGTACCATTCTTTAACAATTCCGATAAAATTCCGCGTCCAATTAACACGGCATCGGCACCCATTGCCAAAGCCTTATAGGCATCATAGCCGCTCATTAATGAGCCATCGGCATAGATTTCCATCCCGCTACCTTGCAAAGCTTTTTTAATCTCTGGTAAGACAGATAATGGTGGAACACCAAATGGAACACGACCATGATGGTGCGAACCCACAATTGCCTTACAGTCAGCTTGCCTTGCCTTGAGCGCATCAGAAACTGACAACACGCCTTTAGCAATAAATGGCAACTTAGTACTTGCTGCATATTGTTTTAGATCTTCCATGGTTATTGGGCCTAACGGAATGCCATCAACTACATCGTACTTGCCATTCTTGCCAGCAATATGATCAATATCAATCCCCACAGCAACGGCACCAGTTTTTTCAGCGAATTGAATCTCATCTAAAATCTTATGGTGATCTGCAAATGGCTTAATGATCCGAATAGTATCGCCACCTTGTTTGATAATCTCGCCATATTCTTCATTAGTTTCCATGCCGATCCAGTTAAGCAAGCCCATATTGCGCGCGGCAACCGCTTTTTCTTGCATTGGTTTTCTACTTTGATCACTTAAGACTTTATTCAAATGCGATACTGCAGCTGGCATAAGCGGGGATGCATACTTTTTGCCTAAAATTGTCGTGCTTAAATCAGGCTCAACAGAGTCAATTACCCGCATTTCAACCAAAATATTATCCAAAAAGACCCGATTATGAACATTTGCATCGTCTGCCTTACCACTAGTGACCGGAATCATTCCTTTAGGACCAGGCCAAGGACTTGAAGTTTCTTCATTTTTATTTTCCGTTTCCATCAAAGATGAACCAGAACTGACATCAATAGTTTCAGAAGCACTAGTTAATGCATCGTTTTCTTTATTATTCATAAAAATCCTTTCTGAAATACTTTATAGTTTCTTAATCTTTTATTAAAAATTACTAATTAATAGCCTAAATAAAAAATTGAATCCACATTTTTAGTCTCATTAAGATAATTTTCAAAATATGGCAAAGTAAAAGAGACGTAACCTAATTTCGTCGGTACAATCAGATGTCTTTCTAGTGCTCGACGCCGATATTGCGCTACAAATACATTGCTTTTACCCATAATTTTTGCAACTTCATCTAATTTATGGTTTCCACAAACTGCATACAAATATTTTCTATCCATATCAGACATTTCTGCAAAAATTTTCTGATAAGCATTATTGTACAAATAATTTTTATAATCTGGTGCAATAGCGTCAACATCTACCATATTTGGTACTTGATCTTGAACATGATCAAACAACAGATAGCCTAAAAGCTGAAACGCATAAGAATAGCCCTTAGTCATCTGAGCCATTCTAGTCGCCACATTGGAATCACACTTAAATATTCTAAGATAAGTATTAAAAATATCTAATTTCTGCAACGGTTTAACTACTACCTTATCTGACCGCAGTAAAAAAGTAAGCTTATCATCATTCTGCAAGTTCAATACTAAATCTGGCAGACCTGTCATAACTAAATATACTGGATACTTCTTGCACTTCAATGAACTAAAAATCTGAACAAAGTCTCTAATCGGTTTACTATTATCAACCTCATCCAAAGTAATTAATACTCTTTTATGTTGTTTTTCAATTCCTGCCATTAATTCATTTAACGCAACATCAATATTAGATGCTTCATTGTGCTTATTAATGCTAATACCACCTAAAGGACTATCTATTGAAAAAGCAGTAATATCACGTAAAGTTTTTTGAAGCTGAGAACCTACTTGACTAGCTAATAACCGTACTAATGAATTAACTATTCCTTCTTTATTTATCAAATCAACGATATAATAACCGCTATTTTTTTCAAAATATTCCGAAACGCTCATCATCAATGAAGTTTTACCCATTCCACGAACGCCAGTGATAAAAATGGAACGTGCATAATCACTGTCAACAATCATATTAATTATTTTATGAAGTTCACTATCAGCATTATTCTTTAAGAAAATTTGTGGAACATCGCCAAAAGTTGGATTAAATGGATTCTTCATTTTTGTCTCCATTTTCTTTTAATTCTCTTTAAATTCTTTTAAATGTCTATTTTTATTTTAAATCCTTTTAAATGTAAAAGCAAAACAGACCCATTAAATAATTTCTTTCTGCAACGCCATAAAAATCGTAATAATCAACAAATCAGCACTGCCACCCAAACTATAATTTCTTTCCTTAAAGGTCTGATTCAGTTCCAACATAAATTGCTTTCCAGCTTCAGTTTGATAGCCGCCCAAGGTTAAATATTTTTTAGCTTGTTGATGCGCCCATGCAATTACTTCAATATTTCCTGCTCGTTTAATTAAATTGGAATCTTCAATTTCACTCACAATCTTCATTAAGGTATCTAATAAACGTGCATTTAAATCACCTGTCGTGTGCATTAAAAATGGTAAAGCAACATCTCGTACTAAAGGATAGCCCGCCTCAGCTTCTGCCCTCACGCCACCTTTACCATATTGCAAAAATTGCTTTTCTCCTGCTGTCTCACTTTTTTGCCCTAAATCATGCTCAACTAATCCTTGCGTCATCTTTTGAATCACAGTAAATTCATCTGCCGTATGATTTTGGCAATAAGCACTAGCACATACAAATAAGCCTAGTGAAAAAATAGCACCCTTATGCGTATTGACTTCATGAGTTGCCGTAAACATCTTTTTTTCAGCCTTAATGCCAACTTGCCGTAGCAAATTAAACATCTGCCGTAAATCTTTTCCATTAAAATTATTGCCAATATTAGCCGCTTGGACAAAATATTTTCTTAAACTCAAACTGCTATCGACAAACAAATAAACATTCATATCGGGATGAGGGCCACGATCGGCAGGATCAACTAACCCCGGCTTAGGATTAGTTACAACTTCATATAAAAGTGCCTTTTCAGCATTTTGCGCAATTTCAAATGGTGTCATATTTATCCTTTTCTAAATTTAATTATGATCTTGATTTTATTTTATCATTTATTCAATTTATCACCGTCAGTAGCACCAATAAAAAACAGCCTTGCTTTCGCAAAGCTGTTTTTACTATATTCTATTGTTTCCAAGCAGCATCAAACTTTTGCTTGCCTGCTTCGCTTTGATTATTAACATTTTGCTTCTTTTGTGCAGCAGACAGAATATTTTGCATAATGCTGTTCAATTGATTGTATGCAGCATTAGAATTCTTCTCAGCTGGAACACTGTACAAGTGCTTCATTGCTTGGCTAAGTTTAGCTGGTAACTTAATGTTCTTATTATCAACATATTGCTTAGTAGTTACTGCCTTAGTATTTACAGGGATATAGCCAGTTTTATTAGCCCACTTAAGCTGTGAGGCCTCTGAAGTCAAGAACTTCATGTACTTGAAGGCAGCTGCTCTTTGCATCGTTGAAGCTTGACTAAACATGTAGATATCTGTACCTTGTTGCATCGTGTATTTACCAGGACGAGGAGCAACATCATATTCGAACTTGCCGCCAATGCCTTGCTTAACGTAACTTTCACCAGCAGAAGTACCAATGAACATTGCGACCTTCTCATTAGCAAAAGGACCTGACAAATAATGTTCTGAGCCAGCAACTCTGAAGTAGCCCTTCTTCATTCCATCAGCGTAGTAATTGATTACCTTTTTAGAAGCAGAACCGGTAAAGTTAATTTTATCGGTAAAATTAATGCCTTCGTTCTTCATGCCTAAAGTGTAGTAGTTAGCCAAGGAATCAAAGCCGGCACCTACAACTTGGTGGTGACTCTTTTGATAAATAGTTTCAGAAACTTGCTTCAACTCAGCCATGGTTGCTGGCACCTTTTTAATGCCATATTTCTTAAACATGGTCTTGTTATAAACCAAAATGTCGATCGACTTGTTAAATGGGATCCCATATTGGGTATTCTTAATCTTGGCACCATCTAAAAGCTCAGCTCTAATGCCAGACTTCTGGGCACTGCCCCAACCTACATTCTTATTATTAATGTATGGGGTCAAGTTCACCAGCATCTTATTTTGAGTGGCGTTATACAGCCAATCTGGGTAAGCTTAGGTAATAGTAGGCAAGTTCTTGGGTGATTGCATGGTTGAAGTTAACTTGCCTTGCAAGTCAATATATGAGCCTTGGTTTTCAAGCTTAACCTTCACATTAGGATTCTTCTTCTCGAACTCATTAGTCAATTGCTTAAGCGTTGCCTCTTGCGCACCGTGCATCCCGTGCCAAAAGACAATTGACGTTTTCTTGTTAATCTTAGCGGGAATCTTTTCATCAGCATCAGAATTTCCTGTATTTTTTGAACAAGCGGCGGTACCTACTAATGCCAGACCAGCTACCGCGAATGTGATTAACTTTTTACCAATTTTCATCAAAAGACATTCCTCCAAAAACTAAATTCTAAAATTCAAAGCACTAAGAATTGTAGCACAAATAATTTTAGATACAACATCTTGTAGTTAGAGATGAATTGTGGTATTGCAGACATGACTAATTCAAAATCAAACCCCCTTAAGTCTACAGCGATTAAGATTTAGACTCTTTCCATGAAAAATTATTTCTTTGTTAAATTAGTAACTTTATACTTTTAAGTAGAGGCTTTTTCTGTTAACCTAGATACTGGTCTTTATTGATACGAGGCGAATATCGCCTTGTTTCGATGAATCAGACTCCCTATTTTTTATGAGACAAGAGGTATATTTCATGGAAACTATTTCTAAGAAACAATTAGTAGACCAAATTGCTGAAAAGACTGATGCTACTAAGAGCGACATCAACAAGGTCTTAGACGCTTACATCGAAACTGTTAAGAGCAACGTTGCTGAAGGCAACAAGGTTCAAATGGTTGGTTTCGGTGCTTTTGAACTTCGTCACCGTGCTGCTCGTAAGGGTCGCAACCCACAAACTGGCAAAGAAATTGAAATCGCTGCAACTAACGTTCCAGCATTCAAGCCAGGTAAGACTTTCAAGGCTGAAGTTAACAAGTAATTTGTTTTACTTAAAGAAGTCACGAGAATAGCTCGTGGCTTTTTTATATTAATAGAAAATTAACCTCAGTAAGTCAAAGAAAGAGGCTAGACTCCATGTAGAATCTAGTCTCTTGTTTATTTTCCACTTAAATTAAGGGCAATCTGTGATATTAGAGCATCCATGAAGTACATCCCGAAGAATACAAATAAAGCAACTATCAAAATCTTCCAAGAGATTTTACTTAAATCCTTCAATTGATAAGTGACGGAAATGCCTGCAAAAGCTAATACCGAAGTAGTCAAAGATAAAAAGTCAACGGCATTAATTACTCTAACGCAATACGAACTGATTAAACAAAAAATTAACGATACAATTGAAACCCAACCTAGAATCGGAAAACCTTGAACAATCTTCCAAGGCATTCTTTTCATTAACATGCTAATGATAATCCCCAAAAGAGAAAACAACCATAATAGACCTAATCCAATGAAAGTATCCGTTGTAATAGGCGTACTTTTCGAATTTTTCAATAACTTTATCCATTGAACAAAAAGTACTAAACTAACGCTTAATGCTAAAATTAATGCATCGCGACCCAATTTAAAAAAGTTATTCTCTCTAATCATATTCTGGATACTCCTCTTTTTTATGATCTAACAAATGCGTGATGTGAATATACATGAATTTCTGCAAGGGCACGGCCAAGAAATACATAATGTATGTGCCAATGAAGCTTGTTAACAATTGACTTGCGGCCGCAAAAGATAAAATAGTTTCACTATGGTCGGGCACAATCGCAGCCAAAGCCGTTGAAGCAGCTGTCATCATCGAGCTAGAACCAACGCCGGAACTCATCGCAACGGCCTTATAGCTAAAGCCCATTCCCAACAATAAAGGAGCTAAAATCGAAAATACAATTGAACCAAAGATAGTTCCAATCAAATAGATTACTAATACTCCTCGTCCTTCTGGTGAATCAAGGGTATATTTTTCACTAATATAAGCTAACTCTCCTTCTCTGCCTAACCCCAATGTTGAACCAATTGCTTCTTGTCTTAATCCTAAAAACAACGCTACAGGCAAGCCGAAGAGAATTGTCCCTAAATTACCCAGTTCGTGCACTAAAAATACCCAGCCTACTGAGAGGATTTCATTAATCTTAGGAGCTACTTTAGCACCATAGCGAGCCATTAGTGGCAACATAATTAAAATCATATATTTGCCTGCGAATTTAACTCGCTTGTCATTATATAAGCGTTTAATGGGATGCCAAGGAATTAAATAAATTAAAATAGCGAAAATTACGGCAAACACCAATGGCAAAATTGAAACTTCTATTTTACCTAATGAAAAAATTTGCATCCCAATCATTTCAGCTATTAGATCAATCAACAGAACCAGCAAAATTAATGGCCCATAGTTTTTAATGTACTTCATTATTATTTCTCCATCCCCTCTAGAGCTTGCAAATACTCTTCTTTACTATGTCGATAAGACTTTACCTTTTCTAAATTATGCGAAATATTTAGTACACTATTAAACACAAACTCTGGGAAAATTTTTAGTACAAATTCAGGATTAATTAGTTTAAAGTCCGAACCATGAATAGTTCCTTTCCAGCCGCCATAACCGATTTGAATAGTGGGTATCAGAAAGCCTACGTCACCAATATCACCAGCTGCCATCGTATAGCCACGATCATCAATTAGGTCTGGTATTCTATCATCCGCTTCAAACGTCTTTTTAACCAACGCATTCATATCACGATTTGAATGTAGCGGTAAATAGCCTACTTGCGTATTAATCTCAACTTGCCCGCCTAATGCTAGAGCACATCCTTTAGCCGCATTATCAAAATGCTGCATAATTGTTTGAGCATAATTCACATTAAAGAATCTTAGATCAGAACCCATTTTGACATGATCAGGGATTACGTTAATTGATTCAGTATTTTCACCAATCATTACAGGATTAAAGCGAATTCGATTAGGATCTTTAAGCTGCTGACGCTGCATAGCAAGTGCTGTTGTAAACAATGTGGCAATACTTTGAGCATTAACTCCAGCTTCTGGCGCAAAGGCCGCATGACTTGCCTTCCCATAAAAATCAAAATACTTAAAATTAAAGCCTGCTAAATCACAATTAAGTTCTATAGTACGATTTTTAAATTGTTCTCCAATAGCGTGTACTGAAACGCAATAATCTATATCATCAAAAACTCCCTGTTTAATAGCTTCTTGTTTGCCACCATAATAAGTTAGCTTCCCCTCATCTTTTTGTTTCTGCCGCCAGTCCAGATCTACAAATTCTTCAGAAGGTGAGGGTCGAATCAAATATACTTACCACACTTACGAGGACCACAACAAGGCTAAGCAATTGCAGGACGGGCTAGAAAAAATTATAATTAATGGCAAAGGTATTCCCAATGGAGAAAGTGCCGATGAATTGGGGTTAGTTGACCTAATCAACAACCGGCCTGTCCACTTGAACAAAATTTTTGACGAAATTCAAACACGGATCAAGGACATGAACGAAGATCCAGAATGGAGGGACAAAATGATCGACTACGAAACTAGAATGCTGGAAAAAGAACAAGAAGCCGAAGAAAAAGGTATGCAGAAAGGTATACAAAAAGGCTTTACAAATGCTACTATCTCTGACATTAAAAAACTGATTACTGCATTAAGAGACTTTGGCGGTAGCAATGAACAAATTTTAAACAGACTAAAACAGGATTATGGTGATCAATTCTCAATTCGTGCATCTTCTCAATCGTTGCTGGTTCATCATCGTAGCTACCAACGTGCATAATTTGGACGCATTTTCCTTCAGCCAGCGTCATTAATTTAACTGAACTAAAATCTAAATTCTTCTTAGCCGTAGCTTTCTTTTTTGCCCAATCAAAAACATCATCAGTCACAAACTCCGGCATTCGAATACATGAAATGAAGTTAAACTTCTCCTTATGATTATAATCCACGCCATCAATACCGTCTTGCCACCAAAAGCCCTCTAATGGCGGAACAACGAAATCAAAATAATCTTTGATTTTATGTGTACCTTTTTTGCTCATTTTAATCGTATAAGCTAAGCTATAAAGCAACTGAAGGTCATATTGATATTCACCGTCTGCACTATTAGGGTTGTCTTTGCCCTGAACAGCTAGAAATTTCATCGAGGGAACATCAACTAATTCAGGCTTCTTACTCGGACGATAAAATTACTTTTCTTCTTTTTTAAAATCGTAAGCCATACTTTGCCTCTATAACTGATGAAACTTAACTGTCTTATTCTTGAGTGAAATTTTCTTCACTTCAAACCCGTAATCAAGCAATTCTTTTTTATAACGCAAAAATGAATGATCGATTGGCAATCCTGCTGCTTTCTCGATCTCATCAAAAGAAAGTTCAAAGTCACCATTTTTGTTATCCTTGATATATTGCCACAGCTGATGGTATTTACTCATATCTATATCTCTTCTTTCTTAACTGCTCATTTTATTAATATTATCTTTTATTCTACACTTCCCTGATAGCTCACTCAATTGAGTGCAAAAAAATACCGTCCATCAGCATTAGCTACTCACGAACAGTATTTACTTAACTATTAGGCTTTTTCAATTTTACCAGCAGCAATTGGCAAAGTTGTATGAGCATCATAACTCATTACGCAGCCACCAACAGTGTCAGGCAATTCAAGATCTTTTGGTACACCGTGGACATAAACTACACGTTTATCTAATTGAAGATCTTCAGTGCCAAAAGCGTCCTTGAACTTAGCTTGCAATTTTTCTAACGGAATATCAACCTCATATTCGTAATGACCGTTTTCATCAGCTACTGGATAGCCATCGTGAGGGATATTCATGTCTTGCGGCGCATCATCTAATGGCACCATGGTTGTACCCGATACTTCTTCAGTTTCTGGTAAATCAATGAAGCCATCATGATTTTTATCCTGAGCCATAGTTGGAACATGAGCTTCCTTACCATCAGGAAAGCCGTGGAAGTGTTCCCAGTGTTCAATATTCTTAGGAGTATCGAGCATTTCTACTTTGACATGAAGCTTGTCGCCATCTTCAGTAAATTCAGCGGTGCCGTGAGCCTTGCAACCAATCTTTTCAGCATTCAATGGTGTAATATGAGCAATATATTTTTTCATCTTGATAAATCCTTTCTAAACTCTGATGTTTTCAAATTCATCATACAATCTTTGAGTAATAATTTGTTGTCTCAATACTTATCGTAATTAATTATAATAAGAAGCTATTATGATAAAATTGATTTAAATCAAGAATTTTAGAAAAGATGATTCTCATGACAAAACATTCACCAATTGCTTGTTTAAGTAATGCAGCCCTTTTTACTGATTTACCAATTGAATTAAAAGAAAAACTAGTAACCGTCTCCGAACACCAGCAAAGTCTTCCTAAAGGAAGTCTCATTAGGCAACCTGACGATGGTAAAGATGGCATGATTGTCATCGATCAGGGAAAGGCCAAAGTCTACAACCTATCAAAAGATGGTAAAGAAGTTGTGCTAGGTATACTCCAAAAAGGTGACATTGAGGAACAACAACATTTATTCAAACAAGGCGAAAGTGAAAACTTCGTTGAAGCTGTGGAGGACACCTGGGTTTGTTCAATTAATCGTGCTGATTTTCAAAAACTTTTGCAAAAAACACCGGATTTATCATTGAAGCTTTTAAATAATTTCGGTGAAAAATTAGTGGCAATTGAACACAATTCGGTGC
Source organism: Lactobacillus kefiranofaciens (assembly GCF_900103655.1). Lineage (GTDB taxonomy): Bacteria > Bacillota > Bacilli > Lactobacillales > Lactobacillaceae > Lactobacillus > Lactobacillus kefiranofaciens. The sequence continues at coordinate 42,707 of NZ_FMXC01000008.1, read as the reverse complement.
TTAGAAATACTTTAGATGCCAAAGAACGGATATTGGCTTACCTAAATGACTTGACCAATGAACAAGGTAAAAATGAAGTGAAATTAGAACTGAAGAAAAAGGACTTAGCCAGCTATTTGGGAATTACGCCGGAGACATTCAGCCGTAAGTTAAAAGAACTAGAAAAAGATGGCAAAATTGAAGTTCATGGTCGCTGGATTAATGTGAAAAGATAAATTATGCAAAAAATAAAGCCCAGCAAATGCTGAGCTTTTATTTTATTGACTAACATTTATGATTTCTTTTCCATCCAAATCGCACAACTTTTTTAGATTATTTGATTTTGGATTGAATTCATAAAGAGTACCTGCATCTAAAATTTACTGATTAATCTGAACATAAGCATAATAATGTTTATGCACCCTAAACAAAGTCAACTTATAAATATCAGAGTGAACGTTTTGAACAATACTATTTATCATTTTCCAATAATTAGCATCATTAACTCTACGCTGTTCTTGATTATACAATGGTATCTTTTTTAATAATTTTAAATGAGTTTGATTTTTCTTAGTATATGTACCAAATATATTAGGATCAACTTTTATTTTTTCTGCGATACTAAAATCATGTGAGTCATGGATTTCTCTAATTTTTCTATTTGAAAGCACATCATAATTGGAAATCTTTTTAGATTTAGAATTAATATTTACAATTTGAATTCGAGCAACAATACTGTTGTGCCAACAATTCTTGGTAAAAAGTATTCCAGCTATTAAGACAAGTATTGCAAATGTACTAATTAAGATAGTTATTCGTTTTTTATGCATAATTAAATTTTACAAAAATAAGGCCCAGTAAACGCTGAGCTTATTTATTTTATTGCAAACCAAAAATTAATAGATTAGTTCCACCCACGTTCATTGAGCCATCTTTCTTTAATTGTTTCAAAGAACGTAAAACAAACTTTCTTTGATTACCATGTAACTTTTTTGCAGCTTTCATAGCAGCATTGAAGTCACGTTTGTTGTTTGCTTTCTTAAGACTAGTATTCAATCTATTAGCAATTCTCATAAGTGGCTTTTTCACATTCTTCATTGCTTTGCTATTTAAGTAATAGTATTGCAAACCAGATTGAGTGGTCCAACTAGAATATTTCTTATCCTTGGAAGCAACCAAATATACTGGTGCACCAGCACCACGTCCCTTAACATTAAGGACTTTTTCTATTCTAAACTTAACTTTTTGAATCTTTATAGGACTAATAGTTTTTGCTTTCTTTGAAGGCGTGATATTTTTAACTAATTTTTTGTAGTTGGACTTACCAACATAAATCTTTGACGCATCTTTATCATTAAGAATGCGCATGATATAGCCTTCCTTGGTAAAGCTAGCCTTGTTTTTGACGGCTGCAACAGGAGCAGAACTAGTAGATGCGGCATTTACTAACTTAGGTGTAGCTGAAAGCATGGTCACAGTTCCAGCCAATAAAAATGCCACCAGTAAACAGTTTCTGTAACTTCATTCTAAATACATCCCTCTTATACTTACAAAATTTCATACCCATAAGTTACTAACTACCCTTTAGTAGCCTATATGAATATCATAGCAAGATTTTACATCCCTAGACCATTTTGTCAAAAGACAGCCTACTTGATAGCAAATCCGTAAAAAAACTAAAATCTGACATCAAAATTAATTTTTAATTTTATCGAACAATTTTTTCATTTTTCCATACTCAGATAGTGAGAAATCTGCTGTATCACCATTTACAAAGGTAACTTTATACTTTTTCAAATCAATTAATTCGATGTTATTTGGATTCACCAAACAAGATTGACTAATCTTTACTAGAGATGAATTTTCTTTCGCATATTTACTAATACTGCCGAAGAATTGTCCTCGGCCGTTCATTTTAACAATCTCCAACTTATGTGGTGTATCTGTAGTAGCAATATAAATAATATCATCAATATTTACATTTCTAATTTGCCTACCAACTTTATAATGAAAAGTCATTTTTTGAACAAAGTCAGAGTTCTTTAAGTTAGAAATTGCAATTTCTACAGTTTTAACTACCCGTCGTTGAAATTGAATGTATTCATTTTCATTTTTAGGCTTAACAATATAGTCAATTGGGCCCAAGCGTCTTTCAAAAGAAATTAAAGATAGATCAGCATGTGTAGTAATAAAAATAATTTGTGCTTTTTTATCTTGCTTCTTAATCAATTCAGCTAAGTCAAACCCATTATTTTTGCCGATTTCTTTTTCTAATTCAATATCTAAGAAATAAATACCACCATCATATGGATTTGATTCTAAATATTTCTTTGCATTACCAAAATTATTTGCCGACGCAATATCAAAAACAATATCGTAATTATCAGAAATAATTCCTTCAGCTTTTCCTAGAAATTTACTAATAATATTTATTTGACTTTGATCATCATCACAAATAAATACTGAATATTTCATTTTAAGAATTTTCTTCCATATCGTCTGGCATAATTGTTAAATCAAAATCAAACCAGTCATCTTCGATACCATAATCAATGAGCATACTATTTTCATATTTCGCTTCGATTTGCTTTACGTTTGCTAAGCCAATGCCAGAATGAAATTTTTTAGTAGTATAACCTTCTTGATTAAGTCTATTGAGATTTACCTTGTCGATCATACCTATTCGATTTCTAATCCTAAATTCAAAGTTACCATCCTCTTGGTAATACATTGCATCAACTTTCGCACTATCTTTGTTACCTGTCATTTGAATTAATTTTTGACTTTCTTCAATTGCGTTGTCGAACGTAATGCCCATAATCCGGATTATATCTAAAATATTAACTGATTGCGGAATTTTATAAATTTCTACCTCACAACCAAAACTATAGTCAATATTTTCGTTATACAGTTTCGCCAGTTTAGCAATGGCAATACTTTTTAGCTCCTCAATATGGACATGGTTAACACCCTTATATTTGCGAAGCGCTTTTTCATCAAACTGAGTATCAGTATATTCAGATAATTGTTTTACTACAGACTCCGTATCACATTTTTCAGCACTAATTCTTAAACTATTTAAGATATTTTGATAATCATGCTTAAAACGACGCAATTCATCTTCATTTTTATCAAGGTAGTTGGAATATTCTTTTAACTGTTCATTTTCAGCTTGCATTCAAAGCTGCTGTTGCTTAGTTTTAATTTCTCTTTGAATATGAATAATTCCCATATACAATACAATTGCAAAAATTGTTTGAAGCATTAATAGACTTAAAAGGATATTAGCAACCTCAACGGGTCTTTGATTAAAGAATAAATAGTTATTAACTAATTCAATTGAAAAATATAAATAAATAATAATTCCTAAAAAAATAGTACTATTTACGTCTGTTAAATACATTCTAATTTGAGAATTAAATCTATACACAAAAACTATTCCAATAATACTCAAACATATATCCCACAAATATATTCTACTGTTTAATTTAAATATTAAAAAAAGCGAATTTATTAACTTATCACCAACATCTAAAATAAAATCAACTAAACTAAAAAACATAGCCGATCCCAAAATAAGTTTCTTATTATTTTTTCTTATCAATCCAAAATAAATATATAGTCCTAATATTTCATATAACGTCATTATTAGATCATATCTATTGAAGAAAATAACACAAAATATATTTAGAAGAACAACACTTAAAGTAAAAATAAACAAAAATAATTTATCATATTTTTTCTTTACAGATTGCGATATTTTATTAAAAGATAAAATATCAAATAAAACAGAAATTATTATAAATGTTGTCTGTTCAATTAAACCTAAAATCAAATTAGTCATCTCAATTTATAATTTTCCACGTCTCCATTTTTATATAAATTTATCCACTTACATTGTTACAAACTATGGATATAATATCATTTTTACCTTTCTGCGCCTAAATTCATCAGATTCACACTATTTTGACATCATATTTACAAAAAAATAAAGCTCAACAAAGGTTGAACCATACTTTAATCAATAATTAAGATATTCAACTTCTAATTATAAGCTAAAAATCAGCTAAACATACATATTAGTTAATTACAATTAAATCTCACTTCTCACTCACATAAACCTGATGACTTCGTGGAAACTCACGCTTAAATGTCGCAGTAAAAGCATGCTTTGCCACATTATCAGCAATCGCAAATGTATTAACAGAATTTTCATACCCCTGCTCTGTTAATTTCATCTGTTCGCCATCACTCTCAATTGTTAGTGAACGATCTTTCTTCTTAGTAAGCAACACCACACGTTTTGATTCTTTACTTTTCAATAGCTGTTTTATTAATGACTTTACTTGTTTTACCGGTATCTCACGCATAATTATTCACCCAGCAACACTTTAAACCGGTAACTCTCTGGCCGCAATTAATTTACCAATTTTAGTTTCTGCACATTTTTTATATTCTTCTTCGGCATCCCGATAACTCAACCTTAAAGTCGACAAATGAAAATCTTCTATTTCATCCTTAGTTAAATGTTTTTCACCAAAAGAAGTGACTTCGCAAAGATAATAATTATTAATATTATGGCGATGAATCAAATTATAGTAATCACTAACTACGCCAATCTTCGTAATAATTTCAACTTCAGCACCTAATTTTTCCTTGAGCTCTCGCTTAAGCGCAGTCTCTAGATCCTCACTGGCCTCAACACCGCCACCAAAAGTTTCAATTAAAGTTGCCTTACCAAAATTATCATCACGCTTAGCCCTAACAAAATAGAAATCTTGTTGATCATCGACCACAATTGCTCGTACAATTTGGCGATCATGATCAGTATAAGTTAATGGCCATTTAGTATCTGACAATTGAATACTTAATTCCTGCATAGCTAAATCCTCTTTTGCAAAAAAATAAAGCCCAGCAAAAGCTGAGCTTTATTCTAATTGATAATCAAATGATTATTCTTCGTTTAATGATGAACGGTCGAATGAAGCATCCTTAAGTTCGTCATCGATAGTCTTAGTACCTAACCAACCGATCATTTCCTTCATAGCATCGGTAATAGCTTCAGTACCTGGAAGGAGTAACTTACGTGGGTCGTAACCCTTGTTAGCCTTGTCAAGGTCCTTGTTAGCTTCGATGTATTCACGAGTAGCCTTTTGGAATGCTAATTGGAATTCAGTGTTAATGTTAACCTTAGCGATACCAAGTGAAATAGCCTTCTTAACTTGGTCTTCAGGAATACCTGAACCACCGTGAAGTACAAGTGGTTCGTTAGGAACAGCTTCAGCAATTTCCTTAAGACGGTCGAAGTTCAAGCCCTTCCAGCCAGCTGGGTAAACACCATGGATGTTACCAATACCACAAGCAAGCTTGTCAACACCAGCAGCAACGAAAGTCTTAGCGTCTTCAACTGATGCTAATTCACCGCCATCGGCACCTTCGTTTTCACCGATCTTACCGATTTCAGCTTCAACTGAAATACCACGTTCATGAGCTAACTTAATAATTTCCTTAGTCTTAGCTAAGTTTTCTTCAGTATCAAGCTTGTGACCATCAAACATAACTGATGAGTAACCAAGTGCGATACATTCCTTAGCTGATTCAAAGTCACCGTGGTCCAAGTTCAAAATAACTGGAACTGAGATGTTCATTGAATCCATTTGGTCAGCTACCATGTCCTTAACGAACTTGTAACCACCCATGTACTTAGCAGCACCAGTTGATACTTGGATCAACAATGGAGTTCTAGTTTCTTCAGCAGCACGCAATTCTGCACGAGTCCATTCCAAGTTGTTAGTGTTGTAAGCACCTACAGCGTAATGGTTCTTACGAGCATCTTTAAAGATTTGATTACCGTTGTCAAAATAAGCCATTAAAAAATACCTCCTAAATATCTTACATGCATATTGTACCCTAATAATTGCTTTATGAACAATTTTTCACAAAATGTAAGCGCTATTTTTTATTTTCCACGTTTTTCATTACATTTCTTTAGGTGCATTTACGCCCAAAAGTCTTAGAGACTCAGTCAATACGATTGAAGTTGCCTCTACCAAAGCAAGACGAGCACCGATTTGATCATCGTCAGTTAAAATTTCCACATTTGCATAGTATTTGTTAAACTTCTTAGCCAAGTCTAAAGCAAATTTAGCAATAACCGATGGTTCAAATTTATCTGCACTTCTAGCAATAATTCTTGGGAAATCAGCTAAATCTTTAGCTACGGCAAATGCCCAATCGTCATCAAGTGCTAAATCATCTTCTGCTGGCTTTTTGCCCATGGCAGCTGCTTTTCTGAGTACACTCTGTGCACGAGCATTGGTGTATTGAACATAAGGACCAGTGTCGCCTTCAAAACGAACGACTTCTTCCAAATTGAAGTCGAAGTTGTCTAACCGGTCATTCTTCAAATCGTGGAAGACAACCGCACCTACACCAACATCATGAGCAACTTGATCTTGATTGGCCAAGTCTGGGTTCTTTTCTTGAATTTGCTTCTTAGCAAGAAAAACCGCATCCTTTAATACTTGATCGAGGAAGACCACATTGCCTTTTCTAGTAGACAACTTCTTACCGCCTTGAGTAATCAAGCCAAATGGTACGTGGTGAATCTCATCGGCCCAGTCATAACCCATCTTCTTAAGAACAGTCTTAAGCTCAACAAAGTGTTGTGCTTGTTCGTTACCAACCACATAGAGCATCTTAACGAAGTCGTATTCCTTCATTCTCCATTCAGCAGCAGCCAGATCACGGGTTAAGTAAATTGAGGTACCATCAGATTTAACGATAATTGCTGGGTTTTCATCAGGTCCCATATCTACAACTTGAGCACCACGAGATTCATGCAGCAAGCCTTTTTCCTTCAATTCATCGATGACCGGTTGCATTTTATCGTTAAAGAAAGCTTCACCACTATAAGAATCAAAGGTTACACCAAGTTCCTTATAAATACGCTTAAAGTCTTTCAGCGAAACTTCACGGAACCACTTCCACAGTTTAACCGCTTCAGGATCACCATCTTCAAGCTTCTTAAACCATTCACGACCTTCATCATCGAGTTCTGGATCTTTTTCAGCTTCCTTATGGAATCTTACATAGTAATGGAATAGATTCATGATAGGATCTTTTTTAACGTCTTCTTCATTGCCCCAATGCTTGTAAGCAGCAATCAACTTACCAAATTGGGTACCATAATCTCCTAAATAGTTAATCTTAATTGGAGTATAGCCCACTTTTTCCATGGTTTTAGCAATAGAATTACCGATTACGGTTGAACGAAGGTGTCCCATTGACATTGGCTTAGCAATGTTAGGCGAAGACATATCGATTGGTACATTGCCTTCACCTAATTTTTGATCACCATAATGTTTTCCAGCACTCAAAACTTCCTTCAAGGTTGAAGAAACCAATTTCTCATGATCAATTGCAAAGTTAACGTAAGGTCCAACCGCCTTGATGCTAGCAAAATTGTCGCTACTTAAGTTCCCGGCAATGTCTTGAGCAATCATTGCTGGATTCTTGTGCATGGTCTTAGCCAAAATAAATGCTGGGAAGGCATAGTCGCCCATCTTGGCATTCTTAGGACGTTCGATTAAGGCAGCGATTTTTTCTTTTGGTAACTCAACTTGGCTTGCAACTAAATCAACTACTTCGTTTTTAAAGTCCATCTTTTTCCTCTTTTCAAATAAAAAAGCCTCTTCCTACAACTGTAGAAAGAGACGAGCATTAACCCGCGGTACCACTCATATTGATACAAAGTATCCGCTTATTAAAATTCTTTATTTTTGACAGTTAAACACGCCTTCATTATTTCCTAATACCTATCTTCCACCAACATAGATTCGCTTAAAACAGAAAATAATTACTACTTTTAACCACTTAGCACAGATGATTATAACAGGAAAAAATAGGTCTTGCTACTAATTTAATATAAAAACTATTCTCGTTCCGCTTCTTGCATTAATTTTTCCAACTCGGATTTACTAAAATCAGCACCATAATCTGTGATTAACTTGGACATAATCCAAGCATCAGACTGATTTATTTCCCGAAATCTTTTGACAAATTTTTTGACACCTATTCTTTGAGCTTCAAGTTTGCCTTCTGCCCGACCTTCTACTCTACCTTCCGCTTTTCCTTCTTTTCTAGCCTCTGCTCTTTCATCAGCTAATAGCATATCTAAACTCATCTTGGCTTCCCTCCATTCTGGACTTCTAATGTAATCTAACCGCTCTTGATCGATTTTTTTGATAAAGCTACTGCTGCTTTCAGTCAACCCATGCTTAATGTAATCTAGAAATTCCTTTAATTCCGGTGTAATCTTACCTTTGTAACCATTGGCATTAATTGAAATCCAATGTGTTTTTGTATTTGCATAGGAATCAGGGTTGCCTTTATCTAGCAGCGTTACGCTTTCATAGATATATTTCCCCTCACCAAATGGATCAAACGGGTAAATAAAAATAATGTAAGTTTCTCTGATTTGTTCAAAACTTTCACCCGACTTCAAAGAATCCTGATCCGCTACGGATTGATAATATCGAAAGCGCACGCCAGCACATTTTTGTTTACTGGTTTGCATCTCAACATCAAAGATTTCTCCTTGCTTGTCTTTTGCCCAGAGATCCATGATCACATTTCTTCCCCACAATTTCTTGTTCAATTGCTTTTGCGGCGTAACTTCAACTTCAGTTATACCCCGCTCCGGAAGAATACTGCGCAACAAATGCAGATAATTTTCTGGTTTGCTAAAAACATGGCCGAAAATAGGATCACGAGTAATTGTTAGATTATGGTTTTCATTTCGTACCATAATTATACCGTCCTTTACATAATTTGAAGTGAAAAAAGCACTCCTACTATTTATTACGCAAAAAAGACGATTTTCTCGTGAGAAATTTAAGAAATTAATCTTATCAGCAAAAAAACGCTACTCTTAATCTGAGCAGCGATCTTCTATTTATCTTTAATTACTACCTTAGTACCATTAGGAATATTATTCATGATCCAGCGAGAATCTGGCACGCTCAAGCGAATACAGCCATGTGAACCTTGCGTTTGGCCAAGTTTCTTAGCCTCTTTCAGATTATATGTACCATCACCCTTAGTTGGCACGGAGTGGAAAAGATACACGTTATCAGGGCTCCAGCTAGTCCAGTTATTGGCGCCCTCACCTAAATTATAATTGAAGAAACTATCTCCGCGACCGCCTTGAATGGTGTACTTACCAGTTGGTGTTAAAGATTTACCTTTTTTGTAAATGCCACCCGTAGACAGCATGGTGTAAATAACCTTGCCTTTTCTTAGCAAATAAGTACGGTTGCCTTTCAGCGAAACACGCAAAGTTAAATCGGTTTCATTAGGGTTGATCTTAGGATGCTTCTTAGTTTCGCTCTTCTTTTTCCAAGTGCCAGCCTTTCTTAGATCCTTAGGATCTTTATAAGGACGATAAATTGCTGCATTAATCTTCTTGGCCTTCTTGTGATGAGTCTTCTTATTCTTGCTTTGAGTAGCCACCGATGATGCTGGGGTAGGATCAGTCTGCGGCGCACAAGCCTTAGCCAAACCGATAATTGCACCAAAGGCAACGATAATACTTGCTACTCCAATAATGATATTTCTTTTCATAAATATGTTAATCTTCTTTTTTAAATCTTAATTCAAACAATATTTCGCGTCATTCGAAACATTTGCTAAAAAAACATCCCTATCGGGATGTATTTTATTACAACTAAGATTTTAACATGTTTAGCTAAGTTCTGAATACTTTTTCATTAATTTTGGTAATACCTTAGCAATTTCTGTTGGTCTAACTACATAATGATCCTGATAAAGCAGATCACCAGCTAGTGAATGCATATATACTGCCGCCAGAACAGTTTCAGTACTAGGGCCAAATTGCGCTACAAAACCACCAATAATGCCTGCGAGCGTGTCACCCATACCGCCTGTTGCCATTCCAGGATTACCAATTGGATTAACGAAAATTTGTCCTGTACCATCATAAACATGCGTATGATTAGACTTCAGCACTAACATCGCGTTGCTATCAGGAATTAATTGATTAAGCGCCGCGATATTAGCACTGTCTGTTTGAAATGGAATTCTGATTTGACTAAGACGTTGCCACTCCATCTGATGTGGGGTCAGAACTAGATGTCCCGCGTTAGCTGGCAATAAGGTCTTGTCCTCACTGATTAAATCGAGCGCGCTAGCATCTAAAACTACCGTCTGCTTTTCACTACAACAACGCCGCAGGATGACCATAATTTGCTTAGCTAAATCACTCATCCCCAGGCCTGGGCCACAAACAATGACGTCCATTTTTTTGATTAAATCAGCTAGTTGCGCGTCATGCCAGTCTAAAAACATTGCTTCAGGTAAACGAGCATGAAGAGCTGTCAAGTTCATTGGATGCGTAGCCGTAGCTACTAAACCAGCACCAGCATTAACCGCTCCTTCAGTTGACATAATAATTGCGCCGCCATAATTTTCACTGCCACCGATTAACAAAATTCGGCCATACTTACCCTTATAACTATCGCTTTTTCTTTTTACAATAACTTTTTTTAATAAATCTTCAGTGATTTCCGTCATTTATTATCTGCCTCCGAAAATCCAGCGCCAGATTCTAACGAAGATATTGACCTTGCCATTGGCACCCAAGGCCTTGGCTGGTACATTCATCCCATTTGGATTGGTTATTGAAACAATCTTCTCATTGCCAGACTTCAATTGATAGTCGCCGATCACTTGATTTTTAGCAATCGGAGCTTCAACCGCCTTTTTATTCAAACTAGCAACCAAAGTCTTGCCATCTGCTGGATCCCAAATAGTAGTCTTATTCTTCAAACCCAAATTAGTAGCAGCATTGTCACCATCAGTAACCTTGATTGACTTGGCGCCATTTAGTTGACTGCCAGCATTCATAGTTACTGGACGGTATTGAGTGAAGATATAATTCATTAACTTTTTAGTTTGAATAAAGCGTGAAGGATCCGTCCCATCTTGATGACGTGCACCCATTACTACAGTAATTAAGCGGGCACCACTATGCTTAATAGTGCCGATAAAGCAGGCACCAGCCGCATCAGTTGTACCGGTTTTCAAACCGTCTACTGGATATGCTTGATCATATTGTGAAAGGCCCTTTAACATCCAATTAAAATTAGCCATCTTGGTTGTCTTACCCTGATCTTTAAAATCCAAGTGAGCCAATTTAGTAGTATCTAAGACTTCTGGAAAATCCTTGATCAAGTTCTGACCTACAATCGCCATATCCTTGGCTGACATAGTATTCTCAGCGTTTTTATTAATGCCAGGATATGCATCTTTACCTAAATTACCATTTGGCAAACCACAAGCCGTATAAATCTTAGCATCTTCAATGCCCCATTTTTTAACCTGCGCGCGCATTTGATTAATAAAGGCCTTCTGTGAGCCGGCAATTGTCTGCCCCAATAATATAGCCGCACCATTGGCTGACTCGATCAGAGTAGCTTGATAGAGCTGTTTAATCGTGTATGAATGCCCCATCTTCAGTGGCACATTAGAATATTCAGCATTATTAGCCACCTTAACAATCGGTGCAGTTGGCTTTACTTTTTGATTCCAAGAGATTTTTTTATTCTTAATTGCATTTAAAGTAAGATATACCGTTGCCAATTTAGTCATTGAGGCAATTGGCAAAGTCTTATCTGCATTCTTGGCATATAAAATCTGTCCAGAATCACTATCAATTGCAATTGCTGATTTCACGGCCAGATTGACTTGATCTGCTTGATAGCTATTAGCCGCATCAGCGGATACTGGCAATGAAAAAGCGGTACTACACGAAACTAATGAAATAAGAGCAACGAAACTAATCAAAGCTCGCTTTATTTTTTTACTAAAAACCATGAAATTCCATCCTTTTTTAAATAATAAGATATTTATGCTTACATTTTACCAAATATTTGGTATTATTATTCATGTACGAATTAAAAAAGCCCGCTTGGCGGAATTGGCAGACGCGCAGCGTTCAGGTCGCTGTTCAGGTGACTGAGTGAAGGTTCGAATCCTTTAGCGGGCATAAGGGTAAGTCTAGCAGGGATGCTAGATTTTTTTGAATAGCAATTAGGCTTTTTACATATGCAAAAAGCCAACTGAAAGCTGGCTTAAATGATCAACCATGTTGATATAAATCAAACTTAGGATCTACTGCTAAGATATAGAATATATTTTCATTTATCTTACCAATCACTCTTTCCTTTTTACTTAACCTGAAGACCCAATAATTATCATCACACTCATCATATCGACCTCATTTTTTAAATTCAGAATTAATTCGCAATTTAACCATTTCTTCTGGCAACAACTCCAGGCCCTAGTCTTTCGGTCTATTTAAAATAATCACTTTATCATCCTCAGACAAGGAAGATATTTGCTCTAATAATTTAACTTTAACAGATTTACTTAATTTCTTTGATTTTAAGTTATAATCTTTCTGCTTAGTCAAAAACGAAAAATTAAATGCAAGTCTAGAAATATGGTGTCTATTAATAGGTGCCTGATCGGGAAAATTAGCTCCGGAGAAATTTTTACTACTTTTAATTTTCATTGATCACAAATACATCTCTAAAATATTCTTTTATTTTATCGTCACTAATAACCTGACTTTGAGGAGTATCTCGCCATGGCTTCTCTTTGTGAGTCTGACGCATTAGATCATATGCTGAACTATGTCCATAAATTTCATAAATACTATTCAAGATATCTGCAGTTTGCTGATCACTCTCTAGTTCTTTATAATCAGCAATTGCTTTAGGATCATTGGCTACATCATCTACTATGCTTCTTTGGTGAAAATACTTTGTATGTACTTCTTCAACAGCAGGTCCATATTTCCAAGCAACAATGTCATTATCAAACATTCATTTGCCTGTAATTACGAGACTTGCAGCCTGAATATAATACAAAAGCTTCATAGCTTTCTCTGCATTTTCAGATGAGTTTAACTCTGCATTATTTTTAACACGTAACCAATTCACTACTTGAAATACGTTATACATAATGCAGTCCTCCCTTTTCATTAATTTTCTCATCACAAATTTTATAACTATCTATAAATGTAAGCGATTGAAGAATTGTCGCTTTAATACTTATTTAACAAAAAACATCCCCAATTTTACTCATCGGAGATGTCTTTGCTAATCTTGTTTTAGTTCGAATAAGTATGACTGAAAATCACCTGCTACTTGAGCCGTATTTGCATTAGAAGCATTAAACTGATATGGTTCACGTAAGCCGAAACTAGCTAACATTTTTCCGCTAACAGTCATTTGTTGATTAATCGTATAATGTGCTTTAAGGTTCAAATCAGAGAGGGAAAGATATTGATCAAGCGTATCATTCGGTTTAGCTAATTTGCGGAAAAATCCTATTATTTGTTCTTTGCTTTTGCTTACGCTCCACGCATATTTATTGTGATCATCTAAAGGTATCAGTTGTCTAAATGACCCATTAACAAGTAAATCACGTCTTTGCTTATACCATTCAATTTGGTCATGGATTGCTTGTTTTTGAGGGAAAGAAAGTGCGTTTAAGTCTAATTCATAACCCAGCGGACCAAATGAAGCTACATCCTGTCTAAATTTCAAACTAGTTATTCTTCTAACATGTCCATTAGGAACTGCAGAAACATGATTACTAAAAGCTGATAAAGGATATGCCAGCATTGTACCAGACATGATATCAAGTCGTTCAGCCGCATCGCTATCATCGCTAGGCCAAATTTGCGGACTATAAAACATAATACCTAAGTCATAACGTCCACCACCACTAGCGCAACCTTCAATTAATAGATGAGGAAAACTAGTTAATAACTTTTCGTATAAATGATAAACACCTAAAATATAGCGATGGAAAAACTCTCCTTGTGGCAAATGCAGCTTTTTCAAATAAGGAGAATATGCTTCCGTAATATTACGATTCATATCCCACTTAAGATAGTCAACATGACATTTACTAATTATTCTTGCCATTTGTTGATAAATATCATCAACAACTTCAGGGTTAGCAAAATCTAACACATATTGGCCTCGCCCAATACTATAACGTGAATAAGGATGATGCACGACCCAATCAGGATGTCGCTTGAACAAGGCTGTATTAGGGGAAACCATTCCCGGTTCAAACCATAATCCAAATTGCATCCCCATCTTATGCAAAGCACTGCTAAAATGATCTAGTCCTTGTGGGAACTTCTTGCGATCAACAGACCAATCACCTAATGATGTCCGATCGTTATCACGATGTCCAAACCAACCATCATCTAGGACAAAACATTCCATTCCTAGATTCTTAGCTTCTTGGGCTAACTTCAATAATTTAGCTTCATCAAAATCAAAAACACATGCTTCCCAACTATTAATCACAATTGGTCGCTTAATAGTCTGCCATTTTCGATCAATAATATGCTGTTTTGCAAATTGATGTGTTTGCGTCATCAAGCCGTTATAACCATGATTAGTATAGAAAATAACTGCTTCAGGACTAGCAAAAACTTCATCTTTCTTCAATTGCCAAGTAAAGGTAGCAGGATTAATACCAGTCATCAAGCGACCAGTTCCCCACTCGTCTACCTCTACTTGACTAACAAAGTTCCCAGAATAAATTAAATTACTGGCATAAATTTCACCATGATTAAGCGACACATTTTTTGCGGTTAACGCGATAAATGGATTTTCTTGATGACTAGACGCACCACGCAAGGATTCAATTTTAGTAATCCCTTGAATTAAGGGTCTTTTTTTGATGTGACGCTCCTTAATCCATGCACCCGACAACTGCAAAAAATCATAATCAGAAGTAGGCAGCTCCAAGGTTAGGCTTTGCAAGTTTTGAATCTTAATATCATCATTGCCAATATTCCTGATCTGACTATTACGAACAATTGCGCTGTTATGTTTAAAAATAGTATAAAATAATTTTAATTCCAATTGATGATCTTGATCCAGCAATCGAATAGTCAAAGTCTGTGATTCTCCTGCTTCAGAATATGCACCAGGTTTAGCTAAATTTCGGGGCCTTTGATTACTGACACTATAATCTTGATACTTAAAGTCAGGATATAATATATCTTTGCCTTGTTCTAAGCTAATTGCACCTTCACGAAAATCCGAAGTTCCATAAGTAGGATATTCCTGCATTCGGTCAGCCAGAGAAAAGGTAGAAAATTCTGGCGCAAACTTAACCGTGCCGGATGCTTTGTTATTATGACATGCTATATAACGCAAATCATCTTCAGTTAAGTCACCTAAATCTTTACCATAGTATAAGTGTCCCAGCTGTCCATTTTTCATCACATAAAACAAATAACTTATTTTTTCATTATGTAAATGGAAATATTGCTTAGAGATTATATCGATCATGCGACATCACCCTTTACTGCTAACTGATCAAGATACTGCAATTTTCTTTTCATTCCACGATTATAGAACCACTTATACAGCAATGCTGTAATGAAAAAGTAACTTTGACCTCTAACGGTTTGAATATTGGTTTGTTCTGAATAAACCAATTCATTCTTACCATTAGGATTCCGCTTAAATTCAAAAGTTTGCGTAATATTGTGATTTCCAGCTTGATGCGTTAAGAGCTGAAATTCTTTATTCGGAATCATCTTAGTTACTTTAATGCTTGTAACTGAATCTAGCTTTTGTACCTTAGTCTTTAAACTAGTAGTAATCTGATCGCCGACATGTAATTGCTTAATATTAGGGTCATGATTGCTAAAATATTTAAGCTGTTCATCAAGCAAAGTCTGATATAGTCGTGCCGGCTCTGCTTGATACAAATACCGGTAAGTTAAAGTATCTGCTCTCATTAGTTATTCTCCGTAGTTTCTTTAGCCATTTGAGCTTGTTCATCTTTTACGTATGACTTATCTAAGACCATTAAGAACGGAATAAAGATCAAAGTCATTACAACAACATCTACTAATTGAAGAATTGCACCAGCAACCGAACCGGTTCCTAGCCAACCTGAAATAAAGATTGGAGTTGACCAAACGACTGTCGCACCAATTGGACGTGGTACCCAGCCGATGGCGATGGCAATATATGAAATTAATGTCGATGCCATTGGTGCCAAAATCCATGGAATAAAGATAATCGGGTTCAAAACAACTGGTAAACCATAAGTCATTGGCTCAGATACATTGAAGATTGAAGGCACCAACACAGTTCTCATAGTAGTCTTCATTCTAGCAGATTTAGCTAACCAAAAAGCAAAGACTAAAGCAACACCTAAGCCCATTAATGGTTGCTGCAAAACTTTATAAATAAAGTCAATCGCATCTTTATATGGTGTATAAGTAAAGAAGAAACGAATGCAGTTAAACAAGAATAATGGAACTGCACCAGGAATAATCGCAACAAATGATTGACCAATCATCGGTGGTACTGAATCTGGTAATTTAATCGTGATATTCTTCATACTGATGCGACAATATAATTCACACGAAACTATTCCTGTAATAATTGCCACGAACATCCCTTGAGCACCTAACTGCTGAATTGGGAAGAAAGCGCCTTGCGTTTTATCGGTACCTACAAGTGTTAGCATTAAGAAACATGATAATGAAACTGCACCTGCAAAGACCTTAGGCTGCTTATATTTGTCGGCTAATTGATAAGCCACACCAAAAGCAATAAACATTGCCGAGATATTCATCGTAGCATTACCAACTGGAGCAAAGAAATTATTGATAAAATCCAATACTCCTTTTGGCAAAAAGCCAGCAAAGCCAAAGGTCTGTGGCAGATTTTGCAAAATAACCATGATGGCACCAAACATTGTTGCTAGGAAGGCAACCATCATACCATCACGCAGGCTAGTCAAATATTTATTTTGTCCAAGAATAGATGCAAAAGGAACTAGCTTTTTTTGCATCCAATCTAAAAACTTCTTCATAATAAACTCCCTCGTTTTTATGTAACCGCTTTGTTGTTTACATTTATTATAATAGTTGTTTATTATTTGTTTACACAAGGACAAAATAAAAAATTTTTACTCTTTTTCTTTTACTGAATCACGTAAATGAAATTCGCTTCTGCATGTAATTATTAGTGGCATCTTGTTTTCTTCCATCATCAAATTCTTAGCTAAATGGACGGCTGTCTTTCCCATTTCGCTAGAATCCATATACACGCTGGATAATGATGGAGTCAGATAATTATTCATTTCAACATCGTCAAAACTAACAATCGAAACCTCATCTGGAATTTTAATTTCATGATCTTTCAAAGCTTTATAAACTCCTAAAGCCATCGGATCACTCCCCACGACAATTGCTGAAGGCAATTCTTTCATCTGCGAAAGCATTTGATTGCAAAGTTTAAAGCCATCTTCCATCGACCACTTACTAATATATAGATGTTCATATTGGTTTAAACCTTTTATCCGCATCCAATCTGAATATGCTTTGGCTCGAGAATCATTTTTTAACATGATTGTTTTCCCATCTAATGCCACGACACTTGAATTACCACCAATGTAAACAATATTGCGATGCCCTAACTTATATAAATAATCCAAGATCTTCTGTGTTCGCTTGCCAAAATCATTACAAATGTAATCACAGTTTTCTAAAGTTGGAGCAGCATCTACTAAAATCACATTCTTGTTACGTGCTCTAATAGCTGCAATTGCGTCATCCGTCATTTGCCCAATTAAGATAATTGCACCATACTTTGAAATTTGATCAAGATCTTTATGTCGATCATGCATACGAAATACGACTTCTGTATTAAGACGCCATTTAGCTGCCTCGTCTATAATTCCAGTATGAATATTTTTAAAATACGGGTCGCTAGGTTCATTTTCTGCTGTATGACGCAAAATCAAGCCGATCGCCATCCCTTTTTTCCCTTTAGGGCCACGTTTGCTTTTAGTCTTGGAATAATTCATTCTGGTAGCCGTATCTAATACTCGCTGGCGGGTGTTTTGATTAATATGAAAACTATTATCATGGTTAAGAATCCGCGACACGCTTGCCGGTGAAACGCCCGCTATTTTAGCTACGTCCCTAATACTTACCATATTTTTCCTCCTTATTTACGCTTTTTAACTAAACAATTATAGTTTACCATTGTTTACTTTTACAAACATTAATAATCTCCTCCTATATTAGCCCGATTACTTTTAATTTATCTGTTCAAGCTTTCAATCACGCAACTCAATTCTTAGCCCCATTTGCTGTATAATAAAGATAAACAATAGCATTTATTAAAGAAATGGGGCTATTATTATGCAAAAGAGATTAACTAAATCATCAAACAAAATCTTAGCAGGTGTCTTCGGCGGCATTGCCAACTACTTCCAACTTGACCCAGCTTGGGTCAGAATCATCGGTGCTGCCTTAATTTTATTCACAGGTATTTTCCCTGGTGTCGCATTATACATCATCGCAGCAATGGTAATGCCAGAGCCTGGTGAAAATGCTCCTAAGGCGGAGAAAAAGGGTACTGATTATCAGACTGATCGTCCTAATACAATGGATGGCGATTTTACTAAAAAGCCTGAAGAAGGCCAATCTGATAACACAAAAGACGGTTCATCCGAAAATTAAATTCAAGTCATAAGAAAACGGCTAGGAGCAAAATTCCTAGTCGTTTTTCATTTAGTTCAATTTATTCAACATGAGCAATTATATCTCTTACCTTAATATTGGTCGTATCAAGACCTGGCTTTTGTCCATGCAAATCAAAATCAACCTTCACTTCAGGTCTAAACAGCAATACATGAGTGGAGCCACCAAAGTGAAACATCCCTAGTTGATCGCCTTTGTTGACATGTTGCCCAATCCGGACAGTAATTTCATTATTGGAAACATCACCCATACCTACAGCAACAAAGCACATCAAGCCGATCTTAGGATTGTCTGCTTGAATAAAGATTACCGCTCTCGTAGCTGTCGCGGTCAAAAATGCTTGCGAGTTATTAGCAGCTACCTTGTCTGGTCCATTTGGATTTTTAAAGCCCTGCGCCAAAGCCTCACCATAATAAGTACCATCCAAGTTATAAGCCTTTACAATCTTGCCACTAACAGGACTATTCCAACGGTGATAGCTAAGAGCACTTAAGAAAGCTTGATACAAAGTACCGCCTTCAAATTGGGCCGTCCATGGATCGTTATGCAACAAGTCGATTAAAGAATATGGTTGCCCTTTAATCCAAAACTTCGCCTTCAATGGCACATTGCGAGCCACACGGAATGGTGCAGATTCACAGGCATTGGCGATAACATCATTATCATCCGGGGATGCAACAGGTCTAATACCAGGCTTAAATTTCCGGGTAAAGAAATCATCCCATGAAGTATAACCAAATTTCTTCTCAGCATCATTAGATCTAACAGCAAATAAATCTAAGAAGTCGCTACCACCGGCTTCCTTAGCCATTTCATCCAGCGCATATTGAGAAAGCCAACCTTTGTCTGAAGTATTCAATACATAGGCCGAAGCTGGGCTCTGCAAATAGCGTCCCCAGTAATCTAGAATGTCCTTCATTCTTGCATTAACGCGCGGATCATTGAATAATACATAGCCAACACGTGTGGCCATTGGATAATCCAAAACAGCATTAATAGGCGTGCCAACCAAACCAGTTGTGTTGAATTCAGGTGCTCTTTGAATTATCCGATTAAGCATCAACAATAATTCATGATAATCGCGTACTTGCGGCGTACCAGCCGGCGTATCCACATCTTTTTGCGGAATCTCATCAAACATCATTTCAAACAGATTCCAAATATAATGGTTGGATTCAATTAATTCTTTTAAAGCATGGACTGGTGGCAATAAATTTTGGTTTTCCTCGCTTTTTGCCTCTTCATAAACCTTTTTAATCCACTTGTCTTCAAACTCTTGATCACTAGGAAGCCATTTTCCTACATTGAACTTGTGTCTACTCATTTTGTGTACCTCTGTTATGCAATAAATAAGCAAATCTGTTTTTTAGCTTAAATTCCCGATAACTTTTGCATTTCTTGATGTAAATCCAAGATGCTGTCTGGCGTATCATTGCCGTGACTAATAATATAACCAGCAAGAGATTTATCAAGAGCCAAAGCCACTTCTTGCATTGGCTTGCCTGCATCCCTTCGACCATAAGCCGTCCGCATGATTTCCATTAATTCTGGATTCTTCTTAACTTCTTCATCATGATCGATAATTGCAACGATCTTGTCTCTGATGATCCGTTCTTCATTTTCTTTAGTCATAAGGCATGACCTTCTTTCTACTCTCATTATAGTGCTATTTGTATTCGCTTACATTATTTTTGAATGATTTTTTCCCAGCAAAAAACGGCCTTATTTTCTAAGACGGTTTTCTAATATTCAATTAACGATCTTTATTCTTGTCTCCGGCTAAACCAATCAAGTTAATCAAAGTCGTAGCTACACCTAAAGCCATAGCAGCAACCTCATCCTTGTTGTTGAAGTCTAAGTTTCTGATCAAGTCCAAACCATTAGCAGCTTGACGCTCAGCTAAGCTAGTTTGCTTTTTAGCTTTGCGTAAACCAATGGTAAAGACTTGCGTCATCAAGTCGTTATTATCAAATCGTTGGACAGCATCAGTATCATCAAAACTGTTGAAGACGACTTCATAACCAGCCTTGGTGATTGCCTTCAATGGAATATCCGTACTGTAGAGGTCATTAATGCTGTCACCTGGCTTACCAGTCAATGGACCAGATGAGGTCAATTGCTTACCATTTTGGTCAAGGTCAATATAATTAATGATCGCGATTTGTTCTTTATCTGACTTATCCTCTTCATGCTGCTTGCGGATTTGCTTTAACTTAGCAGAGTATTCTTCTTTCTCTTTGTCCGCTGTCTCTTGTGCCTTAGCCGCTGCAGCTGTAGCAGGATTTGGCTTTGCTTCACTTTCTTTATTTTCAAATGAAGCAGACTTTTCTGCACTAGGAGCTGCTTTAGACTCAGTCTTCTTTTGACCTACTGGAATAACTAAGACATCATCATCCTTAGCTGGCTTATAAGTAACCGTAGCATCTTTACTTGGATCAAGCGGCACCACAGTCTTCACATCACACTTGTAGCCATCAAGCTTAGGAACAGCTTGTTCATCAAGTACACGCGTAGGATCTTACGGATCAGTTTCAAAAACTGGTTGCGGAGCAGATTCAATCTGATTGCCATCATGATCTACTGGTACCACGTGACCATTAGCGACATAATTGACAGTCTTGGTAACATCTTCTTTAGTTACCTTTCCACCCTTAACGACCTTTTGATCGGCATGATAGCCGTTGACTACAGGAGTAGCTACGTCGGCAAAACTATCTTGGTCTACTTGCCAATCAGTGATTTGATCATCATCTTCAATAATCTCACCGCTGACCTTATCCACAGTTAAGCTGCGGTTCCAATGAGCGGTCTGGACATTAGCTGCCGGAGTGGCGTCTTCAGCACCAGCATAATTAACCGTAAAGCTAACTTCCTTGGTGTATTCTTCCTGAGCTATCTTATCATCTGGATGCTCACGATCAACAACACCAATTGTATGTTTCATCGTAACTACGAAGACAGGTACATAATCATCATTGCTGCCAAAGAATTGTACTTCCCCAGCTGGGTTATAGTCATTCTTAACCAAAGCATAGCCTTGACTAGTCAATGATTCGATCGTGGCCTTAGGATCATAATCAACCGGCATATTAGGCTTACCCGTTAAAGTATCTGCCGTAATAATTTGGTTGCCTAGATCTAAGTCAACGTACTTAACAGTTACCTTTTAATCAGCGGTAGATAACTTATGGTTAATCTCATAGCTAACTATATAATCGCGGTCGCAGTCATCTGGCGTAACCGTGTCACCACCAACAACGCTTTGACTAGTGATATAACCCGGTACTTCAGGCGTAGCCACCATGATAAATGACTGTGCATCAGGTGTCCAATCAGAACGATCAACTATCTTCTTAGTTACTTGATCGTATGTAACGCTACATTTGAAAGTTACATGACTGACGCTATCCTTAGGGGTTCTGGTAGCTGCACCATCATAATGAATAGTTTGCGTACCCACCTTTTCTAAGTCGCTCTTCTTAATGCCTAAACTAGCATCCTCATGATCAACCGTAATCAAATTATGCTTAAAGGAAACTACATAGACATGATCATCATCTTCTGGAAAAGTTGGTGTCTTTCCCTTCGGATCAAAATCATTGCTATCTAACTTATAGCCTTGAGCAGTTAAAACACTAATTTGCTTTTTAGTACTATATTCAATCGTCGTTCTGGCATCACCGATCAATTCACCAGAAGTGGCGATCTTTTCTCCATCATTATCCAAGTCGATGTAATTAACAACGACCTTATTCTTTTTCTTACTAAACAGAGACATCATCCTAATTCTCCATATTCTAATTAATAAATACTAATTCCATTATAATGCAGAAAATGCATAAGATATATCTATTTTATTAATCTTCACGCCGTTTTTTGACGCCGGCTAATCCAATCAAGCTAATTGCAAGGGCACCTGCACCTAAAACAGCTAATGAATCACTATTTTCACCAGTCTTTGGTAAAGCAGCTCGACTAGCATTAGAAGTCATGCTTGAACCTGATACGGCACTAGCATTAACTTCAGCTGCATGAACGATGCCATTAGTACCACGGTTTTGAGAATTTTGACTACGAGGGACATTGTTATTAGAATATGCCGTCTTTCTTGCCGCAGTGGTTGTGGAAGCATTATCGCTATCATCGTAATCGTCGTCACTATCGTCATAATCAGCATCATCGTAATCATTGTTATCAGCATTACTGCTATCAGCTGAAGCCGCACTTGAACTACTTTCATCATTAGTTGTAGGACTATTAGCAGTTTGATCTTGAATATTATTTTGGCTGTTTGACTGATTATTAGTTGATGCGCTATCAGCTGCACCGCTGCCACTTGGAGTAGTTGTCGTACCAGTGCCTGTACTACCTGAATTTTGATTATGTTGATCACTATTTGAATCTGGAATCTTTTCAAAATCAATGACATAGTTGGCATCTTGGGTAGCTGCTTCACTAGGGAATTCATAGTCACCGTTGGCATTTGCCCTTAATTGAACTTTATGATCCTTATCAATTACCAAGTATGCATTGTAGCCAGCCTTGCCCTTAATTATCTTTGGAGCAAAGGAAGCAGTCTTACCATCACCTGGCTTCCAATCTGCAGTAAACTTGGCCTTCTTAGTTACCTCATCATAGCTACCAGTTCTGTAGAATGACACAATCTGGACGTTGTCATCCGCATTTGGCACAGCCGCAAACGTAGTGAACATTGATCTCGTAGCTGTCGTAGGATCATTAATAATGAAGGTTCTCTTAACTTCCTTGTAGAACAAGTCATTGCCACTCTGCTTAGCTTGCTCGGCATTAGTAATCTGATCAATCTTATGTTCAATTGTAATTGTAGTTGGATCATTCTTAGCTTGATCAAGGGTAATTGAGGTAGTAGTGGCACCATTTTTAGCAACTTGCCAATGTTCTGGTACATTCAATTTAACCGAGATTGTCTTGCCATCTTCACCTGAAACAGTCTGACTGCCAACTACCTGATTATTGCTATCAACAAAGTTAATCAGGTGCCTTACTTCATCCTGAGGTACGCCTGGATTTGGTGCATCAGGATCATCTGGAGCAACAGGTTCAGAACCAGAAGCAACATACTTAACTTCTACATTAGCTGGTCGACCAAATTGATCAAGGGCTGAATTATTAATCTCATACTTGCCATTCTTATCAGGAATCAACTTAGTTTCCTTGCCATTAACTGTGACTACGACATCATAGCCATCTTTAGCAGGAAGCGTAGTTTGCTTAAACTTGCTATTATTCTGATCGACTGGTTTCCAAGTAGGTTGATCAAACTTAACTTCACCGGTTACTTCATCCTTAGTTCCAGTTCTGTAGAACGGAATATCCTGCTTAGTAGTCTGACCATTTGCAGTTGGAACAGTTTGACTAGCCGTCTGATAGAAATCAGGGTCGTTGCTATTCTTAGCATCAGTGCTGGTCTTAATTTCATCAACCTTATGCTTGATATAAACAGTCTGTGAACCAAGATATTAATCGTCACTGAAGTAGTAGTGCCGCCTTGCACAGTTTGCCAGTGCTCTGGTACGTTCAAAGTTACTTGCACCGTCTGACCATTCTTGCCAGAAACGGTTTGACTAGCAATTACTGTATTGTGATTATCGTTATCGACATAGTTGATGGTCTTGCTAAATTCCTGTCCTGACTGATCAGCTGGATTTTGGCCACTGCCTTGTTTAACAAAACTTACTTCAACCACGCGGTTAACTGGATTACCGTGTTCATCAACGGCAGATTCGGCTTGAATTGCGACAGTATTGCCATTAACAGTTACAGCTAAGACCTTGCCATTTTCCTTAGATACAATATCGTAACCGGAAACTACCGTAACACCAGTATATGGCGTAAATTCATTAACACGTTGACCATTCTTGGTACTAATTACCGTCCATGGCGTGTAAGTCGTTTTCTTAGTAACTGGATCATAGGTCTTCGTTCTGCTAAGATCTAATGTCTGACTGCCTTGAGTCGGCTTAGTATATTTTGGATAAAGGACGTTGAAGACTCTGATAATTTCTCGATAAACGTCTTGATCATGGTTGCCATCAACGTTACCAGTAACTTGAGTAGTATTATGAACTACCTTGATATTCACTGGCTTAGAGTCGGTGTTGCCAAAGGTAATGGTATGATATTCACCTTGATTTGGAGCTAGCTTCCAGTTCTCTGGCACATTCATCTTGAAGTCAACCTTTTGTCCAGGATCACCCGTGATGGTTTGTGTAGCTACCAGATGAGTTGGATCAGCATTATCGATATAGTTCATGACAAAGTGCTGCTTAACTGCATCGTAAGTAACAACCAGCTTTTGATCCTTAGTGTCTGGGGTAACAGCAAGTTTTGGAATAGCATCCAGCTTTTGACCGGCTTGATCAGTAATTACTGCCTTGTATCCTGCAACTTCAGGGACC
The DNA here is from genome assembly GCF_900103655.1 of Lactobacillus kefiranofaciens. Classification (GTDB taxonomy): domain Bacteria; phylum Bacillota; class Bacilli; order Lactobacillales; family Lactobacillaceae; genus Lactobacillus; species Lactobacillus kefiranofaciens. Next base: position 17,663 of record NZ_FMXC01000008.1, on the reverse strand, counting down.
TTAACTGCTGAGAAGCTATCTTTAACTTGACCAGTCTTGTCCTTAGCTGCTTGCCATTTGTCATAAGTAATCTTGCCATTAGCATCTTGTTCACCGTTGCGGTAGAAGATTACATAATCTGTACTATCTTGCGTAGCAGCATTTGGCATCTTGTAGACAACGGTTCTAGTAATAACACGATAGAAGTTGCGATCAGTTTGATGATCTTGCCAGTTCAACTGCTTGCTCTCAGGTGTATCTGGCTTGTTGCCATGATCACCCTTGTGGTCACCTGGATTGTCTGGTTGATCTGGCTTAGTTGAATTTGCTTGATAAATGACATCAACGGTTCTATTAATTGGTTGACCATTTACCAGTGAAGCTTCAGCTTGTAATTTGTGGTTAGTAACCTTTAACTGTTTGCCGTTTTCGGTAGCGATTTCTACATAGCCGTCATGAACTGGTAATGCATATTCACCGTAATTAGTTACTGGCGTCTTGCCATCTTTTGCGCTAACACTCATTGAAGTCCATGGAGTGTAAGCGTCTTTGCCAGTTACTTCATCATGCTTCTTGATCCGGTAATACTCAACTGATTGACTGCCTGGAGTCGGCTTGGTTTGACCTGGTTGAGTAATATTGATGGTTCTGGTTACCTTTTGGTACAGATCCGCATTGTCTTTGTGATCACCACCGCTAACTTGATCAATCTTGTGCTTCAAGTAAACGTCAATCGTTTGGCTGGTCTTCGCAAACTTAGTTGGATAGCTATTCGTCTTCGTGGAATCCAGGACATAATGCTCTGGTGTGGTTAAGCTGACGTAGCCGTCCTGCATTGGCCAGTTAATTTCATCTCCAACCTTGCCATTGAAAGTCTTGGTTGAGACGTTGGCACCACCGTTATCGCTATCCTTATATTGAATAGTCAAAGTAGCAGCCTTACCGACTTCGCTTGGATCAATGACTACTTCGCCTGGCTTAGTTTGAGCAGTGCAGTTAACAGTGTAGACTTCATTCTTAGAATCTGGAGTAATCTTTTCTGCTGGTAAAATAGTTCCAGCAATCTTGTTGCTTTGACCATTGGTAATCGTTACCTGGTAGCCTTTAGTAGAGAAGTTTAATTCTCTGAAGCCATCAACCGGCTTACCTGCTGAGTCAACTGAAGATAACTTCCAGTCACCATAAGCAATGACGCCAGTTACTTCATCTTTAACACCGTTTCTGCTGTAATCCACGCGGTCAACAATTATTTGTGGCTTTTGACCTAGAAGATTATTAGTAATTGTTCTGGTAATCTCACCATGGAAGTTCGGATCAGCTTCATGGTCGGCAGCACTTACTGCGCTCTGTACATGCTTGACATAAACATTTAAGCTTTGATCTTTATCTGAGAAAGTATCTGGGATCTTGCTCCAATCTGGATTGCTCTTGTTGTCGCCAAGTACGTAATGTGCTGGTACTGTTAATTCAACCTTGCCATCTTTATTAAATTGCCAGTTAATCTTGTCGCCGGCCTTACCAGTTTCAACTTGATCGCCATTAGCAACTGCTTGATTATTACTATCTTGATCAAGGTAGTGAATAGTTACCTTAACGTCTGCTTTAGTTGGTTGATCTGGCTTGTCGCCATGGTCTCCTGGATTATCTGGTTGATCAGGATTAGTTGATTGATAAGTAATATTAACCTTGAAGTCTTTTACTGGTTGACCATCTTGCAATAATGGAAAACTGCTTAACTGGCTGTCTTCAATTGTCCCTTGCTCAGTTTGAGCAGTATACCCATTAAACTTAGGCAAAGTATATGCTAGGAATTCAGTTATTGGCTGTTTATTTTCATCAACTGTATTAGGCTTCCATTCGCCATTAACAGTTTTATTAGTTACTTCATCAGTAGTATTAGTTCTAACCACATGTAACTGGACAGGAATACTTTGAGTAGTTACGTGCTGACCGTCTTTATCTTCGAAGTAACCACCTTCAGGCGCAGTTAAATTGATAGTTTCAGTAACTGTTTTATCTTCAGTCTTAGTATCGATCTTATGCGTAACCTTGATATTTTGAGAACTATCCTTAGTGCCAAAATTAATATCTAATGTACCAGTATTGCCTGCTACCTTGCCATCGTCACTAACAAAAGTCCACTTGTCTGGCGCAGTAATAGTTTCAGTGGCTTTAGTTTGAGGCTTGCCAGTAAAGTCTTGCTTGCCTACAACATTATTATCTGCATCAACGTAATTTACAGTATGCGTAATCTTAGCATCTGGATTAGTCAATTTATACGTAATATTTACGTTAAAGTCCTTTACTGGTTGACCATCTTGCAATAATGGAAAACTGCTTAACTGGCCGTCTTTAATTGTCCCTTGCTTAGTTTGAGCAGTATATCCATTAAACTTAGGCAAAGTATATGCTGGGAATTCAGTTATTGGCTGTTTATTTTCATCAACCGTATTCGATTTCCATTCGACATTAACTGGTTTACCAGTTACTTCATCAGTAGTACTAGTTTTAGTTACATGCAACTGTACTGGGATACTTTGAGTAGTTAAATGCCGGCCATTTTTATCTTCAAAGTAACTACCTTCAGGCGCAGTTAAATTGATAGTTTCAGTAACTGTTTTATCTTCGGTCCTAGTATCGATCTTATGCGTAACCTTGATATTTTGAGAACTATCCTTAGTGCCAAAATTAATATCTAATGTACCAGTATTGCCTGCTACCTTGCCATCGTCACTAACAAATGTCCACTTATCAGGAGCTTTAATATTTTCAGTTGCTTTAGTCTCAAGTTTACCAGTAAAGTTTTGAGTACCAACAATATTATTAGCATCAACGTAATTTACAGTATGCGTAATCTTGGCATCTGGATTAGTCAATTTATACGTAATATTTACGTTAATATCTTTAGCTAAATCCTTACCATTCAATGCTGATTGAGCAGGTACTTGACCATTAGTTAATGAAACATTGTTACCATTTACTGTAACAACCGGAGTATAGCCATCAACCTTAGTTGGTGTAATTGTTGGAAATTCAGTTACGGCTTCACCTGGATGATCTTTGATGCCACTAAAGGTTGTAGTAGACTTCTAATCACTATAAGTTGGATTATCACCGGCAGTCTTGGTCCGAGTAAAATTGATCTTAACTTGATCTGACTTTTCGCTTAAACCAGTATCCTTGCCATTATTATCAAGGAAAGTTCTACCATCAGGCAACTTAGTAGTAATCGTTTCAGTCACGGTATGGTTCAAATCTGGAGCATTAGGATCAGTAATAGTTTGCCGAACTACAGGAACCTTAATTGGTGCCTTATCCTTGTCAGTACCGGTAAAACTAAAAGTAACGTCTTTATAAGTTGATTGCCAACCATTTGGCACGTTAAGTTTATTATCACCATCTAAGCTATAGGTCACACTAGTATCAGTCTTGCCGGTAACTGATTGAGTACCAACTACAGTTTGATCCTTAGAGTCCCGGTCAACAAAGTCGATCGTACGCTTAATATCGTTTGCAGTATAGGTAATATTAATAACTTGTTTTTGTAAGGCTTTGTATTTAGGAGTATCAAGTTGCTTTTTATTGAAATCAACTTCTGGAACTGTAGTACCATCCTTTAACTGATAATCTTTATTATCAGCTGTTTTGGCATGAGCAGTATAACCAGAAAGACCCAGATCTTCCTTATCCCATTTATCAGCTGATATATTAGTCCCTTGATAAGTTGCGGCTTGCCAGTCGCCGTAACTAGCTACTTTGCCAGTAGTTTTATCAATCGTAGCTTCTCGATTAAATTGAACAGTTTGATTAATAGTCTGCTTATCAGAACCATCACCATATTTACGTCCTTTAGGCAATTGAACATTAATTGTTCGTTCAAATTTACGCGTATTATCAATTTTAGCAGTTGAATTACTGTCCTTCTCCGCCTTAGCTTCATCAACGGTAATCGCCTTAGCCTTAGCATCAGTCTTTGGCACAGTGAAAGTAGTTGTCTTGTCAGCATCAACTGAAGCAGTATCTGTTTGATCAGTTTTGCCTTGTACTTCCTTGAAAGTAGCGGCTTGTTGATTATTGTTTGCACTACCTGTGTTAGCAGAAGCGTTGGTCTGCTCAGTATTTGCCTTTTCAACGACTACCTTGCTTGGTGTCTTAGTTGCTTGTTGATCCGAAGCTTGTTGGACATCACTGCCGTCACCCTTAGCTCCATCGTTTCCATTTGGAGTATCAGCTTTAACTGTTTGTCCATTAGCTAAGCTCAAAAAAGTGCGGCCAATTAAAACTGACGCCGCACCAACAGTAAATTTTCTAATAGAAAACCTATCCCTTTTAGGTTCTATATCACGAATTTTTTCTGAGTAATTATTCTTCGATAACATATTAAGCCTCTGTATGCTAAAAATCCCTTTATTGTCAATTATTCAATCATTACATATTAATAATAACATATGTGTATAACGGTTGTTATGAATATATTGAACTATTTGTTCCATTATTTTTACTTTATTGTCTTTTATGTGCCTTTTCTTAAATTTGCATACCGTTTTTAGACCGACATATACAAAAAAGATGACCCACTACAGATCATCTTTTTCGTTTCTATTCAATTATTAGAATGACTAATTCTTCTTGCGTTTCTTCTCACCAGCTAAACCGATCATGCCGATTGCTGCTGCAGCACCTCCTAAGATAGAAGCAGCTGCATTAGTTTGCTGATCGTTACCAGTTTGTGGCAATTCGGAATGCTGACTATTGCTCTTCACAGTGTTAACTGACTGAGCACGCGGTACAGTCACATTTCTGTTTACTTTAAAACGCTGTCCGTGAGGAGCTACCGTGTGAACCTTATCGATCTTTTCTCCATGAGGAGCCACAGTATTCACGGTATGTTCATCTTTGCCTTCACCCAGTGGACGAACAGTCGTATTTTCATTCCGTGGCAGCTCTGCTGCTTCTCTGGATGAACAGGAGTCGGAGTTACCGGTTGTTCAGGAGTCGTTGGCTGAGTTGGCGTAACTGGAACCGTTGGCTCTGGATTATTCAGCTCATTAGGTGTTACCGGAGTTTGATTCTTATTATAAATCACTGGCGTATCCTTAGTCGGATCTTGCGGAGTAATGTTCGAAGCACTTGGAGTATAACCGTCAATCTTAGGCACTGGCTCATTAGGCATAACCTTAGTTGGATCATCTGGGTCATTCTTGTATTCCGGCGTTGGCGCATTTGGAATTGGCTTGCCATTTTGATCTACAGGAATGATCTTGCCAATCTTTTGATAAGTTACGGTGTAAGTCTTCTCTGGATCAGCAGGCGTTGCCTTAAAGCCACCAGCCTCCTTAGCATTAGCTACATAGCCCTTTACTACTGGAGTCTGATGAATATCAAACGTATGACTTGCTGGTGTCCAGGCAGTATCTTTATTAATGATTTGACCAGTAACTTTGTCGATGACGAAGTGGCGAGTAAATGTTGTCTCAGTCGTAATGTCCTTAGGAGTCTGATCACCTGCACCAACATACTTGATAATCTGGCGACCTACTACCTTCAAGCTATTCTCGCCAGTATCATTAGGATACTTAGGGCCATCTGGATCATTAGGATTAATTGGCTGACCTGGCTTGCCTGGATTCTCAGGAGTGACATCAATCGTGCCGTGCTCTAAGACGACAGTGAACTTATTGCCACTCTTCTTAAAACTTTCAGCTCCATCTTTAAAGTTGCTTGATACCAACTTGTAACCTTTATTCAAGTAGTCATCAATAGTTGGTTGAGTAGTATAAGTGATCTTCTCACCTACATTCCCCTTTAAATCAACTACCTTTAGATCTTGCTTAGTCGTCTGGTCATAATAAGTTACGCTTCCTGTAGCTGCGACAATAACAGGCTTGGTAGGATTTAGTTCATAAGTTACAACTACGTCATAATCTTTAGTTGCCTCATTAACAGTAACTGGAGCAACATTCACATTATTGCTGCTATCTTGAGAAACTCTAACTATATGATAACCAGCAATTTCAGGACTAGCAACACCAGCTAGTTTGCCATCGCCAGTCCAAGCAATTGGCGTCTGCCATTCACCGGTAACCTTGTCAAGAACTCCGGCACCGGTGAAGTGAGCCGTCTGCACAACTGGAGCATGAAGGGTCTTACCTTTATTATCAACATAATCAATGGTCCGCGTTACAGTCTTGGTCACTTCATTTGAACCGGTTGGATATTTAGGTCCATCTGGATCGTTAGGGTTAATCGGCTGACCCGGTTTACCCGGATGATCAGGATTTACTGGTTGGAGACCATGTTTAAAGATAACTTGATATACATGGTTGTCATTTTCTTTAGTAAATTCGCTAGTTGGATCATCAGGATCATTCTTGTATGGTGTCTGTTCTGCGCCAGGAATGGGCTGACCATTTGGACCAACAGGCACAATCTTGCCTACTTGCTTATAAGTTACCGTGTAAGTCTTTTCTGGATCAGCGGGCGTTGCCTTAAAGCCACCGGCTTCTTTAGCATCGGCTACATAGCCCTTTACTACTGGAGTCTGATGAACATCAAACGTATGACTTGCCGGCGTCCAGGCAGTGTCCTTATTAATGATTTGACCAGTAACTTTATCGATGACGAAGTGCCGAGTAAACGTCGTCTCAGTCGTAATGTCTTTAGGAGTATTAGCTCCCGCACCAACATACTTAATAATCTGGCGACCCACTACTTTCAAGCTGTTTTCACCAGTATCATTAGGATACTTAGGCCCATTTGGATCGTTAGAGTTAATCGGCTGACCTGGTTTGCCTGGGTTTTCAGGAGTCACATCAATCGTGCCATGCTTAAAGATAACCTGATATACCTGATTATCATTTTCTTTAGTAAATTCACTATGATCATGACTATCAGTAAAGCCATCCTTAACTAATACATAGCCTTTATTAGTTAAATTCCTAATCTCAGCACTAGTAGTATAGGTGATCTTTTCACCCATCTTGCCAGTTAAAGTCTTAGTAGCTAGGATAGCGTCATGATCATCACTATCAATATAGTCAACTACAATTTTGCCTTCAACTACGTTTTGCACATAAGGCACCTCGGTATCCTTAGTTGGATTAGTTGGCGTTACCTTCTGTCCTGGATTCTTTGGTTCATAACCTGGAACAGTTGGAATATCTTCATCAGGAATTACCTTAGTTGGATCATTAGGATCATTCTTATATTCAGGCGTTGGGGCATTTGGAATTGGCTTATCATTTTGATCTACTGGAATAATCTTGCCAATCTTTTGATAAGTTACAATGTAAGTCTTCTCTGGATCAGCAGGCGTTGCCTTAAAGCCACCGGCTGCTTTGACATCTGCTACATATCCTTGAACAACTGGGGTATTCACAACCGTGAATTGGTGGCTAGCAGGTGTCCAGGTGCCGGAATCAATAATCTTTTCAGTTACATTATCAAAAGTAATCTTTCTAGTAAAGGTAGTATCTTGTTGGTTATCCTTCGGAGTCTTCTCACCAGCACCAACATAATGAATTATTTGTTTACCTGACTTTTCAAGATCATTAATCCCTGTACCAGTTGGATACTTAGGGCCGTCAGGATTATTCGGATTAATCGGCTGACCTGGCTTACCTGGTTTTTCAGGTGTGACGGTTGTTTGTCCATGACGGAACGTTACTTTAAAGATTTGGGTTTGATCAGGAATATCATTGAATACTGGATTATCAGAAAAAGCCATCGTTGACTAATACATAACCCTGATCTTCATAAGTCTTAATTGACTTAGCAGTTGAATAATCAATCTTAGCACCAGACTTACCAGTAAGAATTGGTGATTGTGACATGATCTTATCATGTTCATCAAGATCAATATACTGTACCTGTGCCTTCTGTTCCGTAATTACAGGAGGTGGAGTCTCTTGCTTATGGAATGGTACCTTAACATCTGCAGATGGATTCTGAGGATCTGGACTAATCAGATCGCCTGGCTTTTCATTTGGCTTAGTTGGGAGCCAACCATCTGGGGCAGTTGGTACTTTGCCAACAGCTGGCTTAGTTGGATTAGTTGGATCAGTTGGGAAGACCGGATGCTTAACGCCCAGAATTGGATTGCCATCTGGATCTACTGGTACGATTGCACCATTTGGAGCGTATAGAACATAGTTAATAATATCCTTGCGTTCATTCTTAGGAGCTGGAACATTAGCCTTATTAGCATGGTAGCTTTGAACCACTGGCGTTGGCACATTCTTATAAGAATCTGTACTTACCCATGGAGTAGTATTGAGAATTCCACCGGTTACATTATCAACAGTGATAGACCGCGTCCACGTTGATCTCTGGACATTATCTACAGGAGTATCTTTGCCAGCACCTTCATAATGAACAGTTGCAGTATAAGTTTCTTGATAATCAAGCATTGCTTGGGTTACCTTTGGGCCTGTTGGATCCTTCGGGTTAAGTGGCTCATTAGGCTGACCCGGATTTTGCGGATTAAAAGTAGTGTGCTTATGCTTCAACGTAATAGTAAAGGCTTGAACTATCTTCTGATTATTATCAAAATTACCGAACTTCCACTTAGCTGGATCAGTACCTGTTAAGCTGGCAGCGATAGCTGAATCGTTGTCATTCTTCGCATTAACTACTTCATAACCTTTATTTACCCAGTCTACGACTACTTGCGGCGTGTAATTAGTGAAATTGATCTCAGCATCTGCCTTGCCCTGACTAGTATAACTATCAAGTACGGCATCATTGGCATCCTGATCCACAATTTGCAAAGTAGCCTGCTGCTCTTCAACTATTGGGGTCTTTTGATAAATAATCTCCTATTGGGGTCTTTTGATAAATAATCTCCGTTGGCTTAGTTGGATCGATTGGATTTACCTTAGCGATATTGGTCTTAATATCTGGAGTAACGCCCGCTGGCTGCTTAGGCTCAATCTGCCAAGTAGCAGGAACCTGTGGACTCTCTTCATCTGGCAAAATCTTGGTTGGATCACTGGGATCATTCTGATATGGCACAGCTGCTACCCCAGGAATTGGCTGGTGAGCTGAATCGACTGGAATTATCTTAGCTAACTTGTCATAAATAACAGTATCTTCCAAGTTTCTTTGGACCTTAAGTTGGCCAGGCACGATAGTAGTTACCGGAGCTCCATCTTTAGTTGTCTTCTCTGCTATATAGCCAATCTCGACTGGAACATTGAAGTTATTGTACTTATTATCGTGTCCTATTAATTGCCAGTTAGTGGTGTATTGTCCTTTATCGACCACCTTATTAGTAACCGCATCAACGGTGACCTGCCGCGTCCAAGTAGATGATTGACTGCTATCAGGAGCAAGCGTCTTGCCAGCCTTAGTTTGATAATGCAAAGTGGAAGTATAGGTTGCTTCTAGTTGATCCGGATTTACCCCATGCTTATCTGGCGTATTAGGATTTACCGGGATCATATTATGAGCTAGGTGAACCACAACGGTAACATTTTGGGCTGGTATTTCAGTCGGAAGCGTGCCATCGGTTCTGACATAGTGATAGTTCTTCTTCTCATAATCTGCGACCGTTTGATTAATATTAGCTTGAGTATACTTAACCGGCGTACCTTGGTCTTCTTTGCCAGAAGTCCAGCCACCAGGCAAGTTTTGGTCAGCAGTGTCGTCGTGATAAATTACCGTCACGCTAGCTTGCTGAGTAATTGGCATTTTACTGTAAACTACATAAACGTTAATGTCGTCCTTCGGCACAGCCTTTTGTTCACCAACGCTAGTTGGCACAACATTATAGCCTTTGACTACTGGCGTATCAAAACCAGCAAACTTGCCATCATTATTAGCTGTCCAATTAATACCCGGAACAGCCGTACTTGCAGTATCAACTATCCATTTGCCATCAACTCGCTTAGCATTAACAATTTGACCGGTAATTTTATCAACATAAGTATTGCCAGTGAAGGTTACGGTTTGCTTTCTAATTGTATCAGCTGGTAAGCCCGTCATTGGAGGCTTCTGGGCGTCCGGCTTGCCTGAACCATCATCTAAGACATAGTGAATATGACGCACTGCCTCTTCAGTCAAGTTCTTAGGCTGTGCTTCTTCAGGAGTGCCCTTAGGAATATCTTTTTCTGGAGTACCAGGATTTACCGGCTGCACGCCATGTGCCATATAAATGACTACTGCTATCTTCTTAGCAGGAATTTTACCATCGCTAGGAAGAGTGCCATTGGTCTTTACGTAAACGTAGCCTTGATTTTCTAGCTCTTTTTCTTGTTCAGCTGGATTGTAATCAAAACTCGTGCCAGCTGGCTTTTCACCGGAACTATAACCAACATCAGGAATCTGGGTATCAGTCGTATCATCATGGAAAATTACGGTAACCGAACCCTCTTCAACGGGAGTCGGCGTCTTCACTTTTTGATAATAAACATTAATTGCTGCATTATAACTGTTAGCAAAGGTCCCAACTACGCCACCGACTTGATCGCCTCTTTGAGCATTAGCTGGATCAACCGGATTGTTCTTAACTAATTCATACTTAATGCCATCATCGGTGATCGTCTGTGGAAGATTTACATAGCCATAAGTAAAGTTGCCATTTTGCGGATTCCATTGATTATCATTTATGGTAATCTTTTGACCATTATCAAAGGCCTGCGGTCTGCCATTATATGAAACACCATTATTAGGATTAGTGATGTACTGTACGCTTACCGATAAGGCAGTGTTAGGAGTAGCAATTGCCTTCTTGGTTGCTTGGTCAAGAAAGTTAACCGTCATCGTGCCGGCCTTGTTTTCCCACTTATTGCAGCCAATGATCACTTTATAATGTGGTAGCTTCTCGGGCACGCCTACTTGGACCGTTTGGTTTAAACCAGCTTTTTCAGCCGCTTGGGTAATCGCGGTCTTGGTCAAGCCAGTAATATCATACTTATTAGTCTGGTTCTTGACAGCCGTAGCCCAATCGTTTTGTAAAACTTTAACTTGATCCATTGGCAAACCGGTTAATCTTTGAACTGCTGCCTTACCTTTAGCAATATCAGCACTATCATTGTACTCAATTGTATTAGCAGTGGGATCGCCAGCCTTATTAAAGATGACATCCCCTTGAGCATTGGTGACCACTGGACTAGCACTAACCGTGGCTGAGAGATTCTGGTTATCTACTCGAATCGGCTGGGCATTGTTATCTGCATCCCCGCCTTGATAGTAATAATCAATCGTGGCGCTTTGCTTACCGATATAGATGATCTCTCATCCCGCTTTTTATTCAAAACGGTTGTCGTAACTGAGTGGCCATCTATACCCTTACTGGTATCTATTGTCTTTTCACCAGTTGCGGGATCGACATTGTAATAAGTTGTCTTGGTTGTTCTTACTAAACCGTTGATCCCCTTTTGATGAAGTTCCGCTTGTCCAGGAGCCAAATTATCAACATATTTGACTTGAACTTGATAAGGATCCTCAGTTTGCTGAGTATCATCAACCTGCGTAGGAATAATCGTTGCTACTAATACTAAACGCTGTGAGTTCTTAGGATCAAAACCCGTATCATCTGAAGGCGTACTGGAGAACTTATTAACCGGAATGCCATGCTTTTCACCAGTCGTATCTACCCCAGTAATATCACTAGCAGACACGTCATGTCCTGGAGCCTCGGCTGCATTGCCTTTTCTACTATAAGAAGTAGCTAGATGATCAATGCCACTCCACCATTCATAGGAAGAGTTCTTGAAGTTGTCAATCGATTGCTTGATCGCATCTGAACTAGTATCAGTAAAGGTGTAATTGCTGCCGTTTAAGTTGGCGTTATTCCACTTAAAGATGTAATACTTCTTGCCTGAAGCACCAATAATGCTTCTAGCCATTGAGTAATACAGGTTCCCTTGGGGAGAAGTACCACCCACTGGGCCTGGAACAGGCGGAACTACCGCATTACGCTGCCAGTTGACATATTTAGCACCATCAATAGTAAAGAAGTCTTCATTCTTAGGTGAACCATTATCCAAAGAGAAGGAGAAGATTTCACCATTAAATTGTGAATAATCGCTTTGTCCATCAAAGACTGCATCGTTGCCCACATAAACTTCGGGGTGAGCACCAACATTTTGTGAAATAATATTGAAGTTATCTGCCCATGAACGATCCATACCGTTGCCGGCATTAATTAATTTATAGCGGAAAGTAGCATCATGTTCTACCCGGAATTGGCCATCTTGACCCATCCCAATGTAGTTGCCACCGTCATAGCTGCCAGTCTTATCCTTACCGTTGGAGGTCATCAATAACTGTGAATGAGGTGATACCTCTACTTTACTATTAGCATCAAGCAGCAGCCCTTCACCATTGCCTTGGTTATCAATATGAATAATACTGTGATCACCAGTAGTTAACGTAGCAGTGTAGCCTAACAAAATACCGCCACGACCAGTAAGCTTCATCTGGGTACTGTTGCCTAAAGTCATCGTATTACGGTGCCGAGCTGCTTGTGCAGAACGATCGCCAGTACGACCGTTTTCCCATTCAGCTAAAATTGTATCTTGAACAGGAACTCTGCCACCAAATGGTTCATCAATCACGATCGCGCGTCCATGTCCAGCATTAATATTAACTGCCGCGCTATCATCCGTAGTAAAGGTACCGTTATCCAGAATCCGCACGCCAGCATTAGCATTATCTAAGCTAATATTTTGCTCATTAGCGCGGTTAGCTGTCTGGCCATCCTTGAGGTTAATATTTAACTTGCCATTGATTCCTACATTAATACTGCCGTAGTTAGGCTGGGTAATCCCATCACCAGTAATGGAATGATTAATCGTCAGGCTGGCACCTTGAGCCACATTAAGCTTAGCAGCCTGAATGTTAGCAGCCTTCCAGTTACGAGTATCAGCACCTCTCCAGATATTGCCAATCTGTTGGGTCAACTGGTCATTAGTTAAAGTCTTAGCATTAACTGCGTCAACGTTGGAAGTTACATTGCCAGCAATATTAACTTGACCATTGCCCAGAATACTGCCGTTAATAGTAACGTTGGCTAAAGTTAAATTACCGGTATTAACGATGCTATTCGAGCCTAAACTAAGACTATATGCGGAACCAGCATCATCTTTCTTACTGCCTTCGATTGTAAAGGCATTATTTACATTAAGGCTGCCTAAGGCAGTAACATTAGGTGAGAATGCAACCTCGCCGCTTTCATACAATTTAGCTACTTGTTGCCACTTATACTCTTTTTGGTCTTTCTTTTTTTGCTTAACTAATTCTTTTAATGAATATTCATCCGCAATTCCACGTGGATAATTATCTTCATTAGTCAGACGATTACCTAAAATATCAGTATCATCTTCATTAGCATTCTTATCAAAGACATGCTCATTAGTCATATCGCCATAGTAGCCAAGATATGGCACAGAAAGATCCGCTTGTCCATTATCACCAGCAAAATGCACATAACCTTCAACCAATTGGTTTTGCTTTATGCCGGTTAACTTTAATGTATAAGTAAACTTAGCAGTTGAATTAGGAGCAACAATAATACTGTTTTCACCATTAACACGTGCACCAGCTAATTGAACATCACCAAATACACCGGTATCCGGATCACGTTGTTCAGTGTAGCCTCCGCCTAAATCATCAAAGGTATAAGTTTGTTCCTGATCGCTCAAATTATGGAAAATCAAGTTAAAGCTAGTGGAATCTTTAATATTGCGCAAGCTAAGTTAACTAGTGCCATCATCAGTAGTAATGTAAACTGGTGACGCAGTTGCTGCGCCGGCATCAATTTGACCAGCACCTTGTCTACGAGGAGAGACAATCGCATTGCTATCGCTATTTATATCCAATTGCGGATTAGCAGTGCTCATGATCAGACCCTTTACTGCCTGAACCAAAGCAGCACCATGCAAGTTAGGATTGGTCTTCTTTAATCGTTGGATAACTAAGGCAGCTACGCCTGAGTTAAATGGTGCCGCCATTGAAGTACCATCCATTTTAACGTATTGATTATCATTTCCCGTTGAAAGAATATCACGACCTGGAGCTGATACATCTGGCTTTAAAGTATAATCAGGAAGCAGACCCCAGGATGTAAATTCTCCCATGTCGCTATCTTCGCCTTGCATTGACTGCTCAGCCGCTACGGTAATAGGATCTGGAGAGTCGGCCGGATCGCCAATAGTGCCTGAGTTAAATGGCTGATAATTCCCTGCATTTAAACCTGGTACATAATCATCCTTATCTGAAATATTATTCGTAGCATCGACTGCAGCTGAATTACCATCATTAGATGCTGAGATAGAAACAACCAACCACGCCATGATCAATTGCATAGCGAATTGCTTTTTGATCGGCATTATTCATATTTGGTACATTAGGTGCACTATTAAGCGATAATGAAATTACATCAGCACCTGCATTAACAGCATCATAAATTGATTCAGCTACATCCCCTGTAGTTCCATCATCACTAAAGTACTTCAAAAACATTAATTGAGCTTCTGGAGCTACCCCAACAACATATTCATTATGATCAGAATTAGAATGACCATCAGCTGCAATGATTCCAGCTACATGTTGGCCGTGAGGGCCTTCGCCTTCAGGAGCTGTAGCCTTATCATTTTCTTTAATCTGATCGTCATCACCAGTAATCATATTATGAACATAAGGGAACTTAGGGCTAACGTAACGACCATGACCTAACTTAGAAATAATTTTTTCCATGTCTTCTTTTGAAAACTTAGGATTCTTCGGTGCAGTCTGAAAGTCCTTGTGAGTGGTGTCAACACCAGAATCAATTACAGCTACGGCAATGCTCTCACCCTTATAGCCTTGGTCCCGTGCGCCTTGAACATTACCTTTAATATGATCAGGAGTATTGATAGGCTTGTTTTGACTTCGATAATAAGCTCGATCAGCTTCGTCATCCCCTACAGGTTGATTTGGCGTCTCTTGATCGCCTTAATCATCTGTTTCGTCATCATCTGCGGATTTTATGGCTTGCTTAGGTTGCGCCTTTTGCGCGTTGTTTTCAACTGGAGCAGCCTTTTTCTCTGGTGCCGTAGCAGTCTTGTCATCCTCTACAACCGCATCATTCTTAGACTGACCTTGTTCTGCCTGCTTAGTCTCAACTTGTTCCGTCTTCACATTCGGATCAACTTCAGCGGCTTGAACCTTACCATTAGGTGCAAATAAAACAACCGAGCCTGATGCCAGCGCAACAGCAGCCGCAACGGCCCACTTGTTCTTCATCTTGCCGAAAACGACGGTCCCTTTCTTGCCGTGTTCCAGCTCCAACTTCTTCTTTGCAGAAAATACGTAAGAATAGTCAACTAAATTGTAATTACTCTTGCCTTTCACTTGTTTCCCTCCAATAAAATTTTAATAATTATCATTATCGAAAGTTATTTTAGCATAAAAACAAACAAAATCGATTTATATATTAGGCCAGGTTAATGCATATAAACTAGCTTTACACTAGGATTTAATAAAAAACTACTTGTGATTTTCAGTAATTATATTAATATCATAATTTATTCATTATTGTTATTTTATAGATAAAAAAAGATCCGCGTCGAATTGACTCGGATCTAATTTATTTTTGGAGATTAATCTTTGATTTTCAGCGGTTTTAATTGTTTTTCAACATCGGCTAAGCCAACGCCTGCTTGGATCAGGGATGCCGCTGTATATGCGCCCTCAATAAAGGCCACATCGTAGAGGTGCACCTTCTTGTCGCTCATTTCCATCGCCATCTCCAAGTTCATCTTGGCACTGCCTAAATCATAAAAAGCCAAGATCTCATCAGCGGAGTTCTCATCAAAAGCATGCATGATCTTTTCCATACTTGTGCCAATATCATTGTCATTCGTACCACCAGCCGTGGTAATTGGCACGTCCTTGGCTACTTGCTTTAATAATTGGGGCAAGCCATTCGCAATGTCGGGCACGTGCGACACTAATGTAATGCCTAAGCTCATAATAAGCCCTCCGTTTCCAGCATTGCTTCGAATAAGTAGCCACTTGATTCAGCACCAGGATCGATGTGACCCTTGGAACGTTCGCCTAAGTATGAAGCACGTCCCTTATGTGCAACCATGTCCTTAGTTGCCAAAACTGCGGCTTTAATTTTATCTTCAGTCAAATTGCCAGCCTTTACCTCTGGAACCAACTTATCCCAGACATCGACCATCGTCTTGTCGCCCGGCTTAGCGCCACCGCGCATCTCAATTCCGGCAAGAGCTGCTTCCAGCAGTTCATTAAGATCATCAGTAGAAGCGCTCTTCTTTGCCATTTCTAGAAAAGCCGTACCATACAATGGGCCAGAAGCTCCACCGACAGTAGAGATCAAGGCCATAGCAATCGTCTTAAAGCCGCTGGTCAAGTCAGCTGGCTTAGTTGCTAATTTCTCTTCAACGGCCTTCATGCCACGATCCATGTTGAAGCCGTGATCACCGTCACCAATTGGCGTATCCAAATCGCTTAAGTGCTGCCTATTAGTTTCGACCTTATCTGCGAACTTGTTCATCCAAGTGCATAATGTATCAACTGTTAATGTCATCTTTTGTCCTTTCTACCAACCAATCGTCTTAACTGGATAGTTCAAGTAGTCGAGCCACTTGTCGTCTTTGATTTCAAACAAGGTTAATGAAATCCCAGCCATATCAATAGAAGTCATATAGTTGCCGACCTTCATGAAGCTTGGCTTGATGTTGAATTCTTGCAATTTATTCAAAACATCATTGGCAAAAATGTATTGCTCCATCAGCGGCGTTGCACCCATGCCGTTAACTAAGCAGGCGTACTTCTTATTGCCATCAAGCTTCATCTCATCGTTCAGTTTGCCAACTAATTCTTCAACTAATTCCTTAGATGGCTTGATCTTTTCACGGCGATAGCCTGGTTCACTGTGAATGCCGACACCGTATTCGATTTCGTCATCTTTCAAAACAAAACCTGGCTTACCTACTTCTGGGTTAGTTGCGGCAGAAAGAGCCACGGCAATCGTCTTAATGTTTGGCAAAACTTTATGAGCCAATTCGTCGATTTCGTCCAAGCTGGCGCCTTGTTGTGCGGCTGCACCTAAAATCTTGTGCATGAAGATCGTGCCGGCAACACCACGACGTCCTTGAGTGAAGGTACTGTTTTCAACGGCAATATCGTCATCAACCACGATTGATTTAACCGGAATATTATCCATGCTGGCCAAGTCTTTGGCCATATCGAAGTTCATCACATCGCCAGAATAATTTTTAACAACTAAGAAAACGCCCTTGCCTTGGTTAACAGCCTTAATTGCAGCGTAGATCTGATCAGGCGTAGGTGAAGTAAAGACCTGTCCGCAGATAGCGGCGCTCAGCATCCCCTCACCGACATAGCCGGCGTGAGTTGGTTCATGACCAGAACCGCCACCACTGACGATACCGACCTTGCCCTTCATCGAGTCCTTATCGCTACGAACAACGGCTTCCGTACCTTCGATCTTTTCAATATATTGTGGATATGATCTCGTCATCCCATCGACCATTTCTGGGACAACATCATGTGGATCATTGATAATTTTCTTCATAAAGATCCTTCTTTCTAATGGAATCGGGTTCAACTATTATTCTAACCTAATTCAATCTGAAAGTTCAGCCGATGCAAAAAAGATCCTAGAATTGAAGAAATTCTTTAATAACAGATAATTTCGTTTTTTTATTTTTTGA
>NZ_FMXC01000043.1 GCF_900103655.1 Lactobacillus kefiranofaciens | reverse complement strand
AAATATAAATAAAATATAAATAAAATATAAAAATAATATTAATTAAAGATGCAAAAAATATATTCAATATTTAAAATGAAACAGGTTGCTCAGTAAATGGAGAATGTGTTTAGATTTATCGCTTGTTTTTCTGATAAATTACTAAAATTGCCCAAATTATAATAGCAGCAAAACTCAATAAATCTTTTTGACAGCTAAGCCGAGTAAGTAAATCTTCGAAGCAAATAATAAAAATTGATAAAAGAATTGATCCTCCAATGAATATTTTTAAGAAATCTAGGAAATAGTGACGAATAAATTGATTTTTAGTCGTTTTGGTGTTGTTCGGATTATGAAAGACATCTGATAAGACAACTGAAAATATTGCTGATAGTACAAAAAGTACTACATAGTAATACCAATGAAATATGATGAAGCTGATCATGCAATTTACCTTATTAGAAAAACATGTAATATGCGAAGGCAACTAGAGAAGCAGTAACTAAAGCAATAATTAAATATGTACTGGTTCGGTCAAAAATATGATTATTTTTTTTGCTTTTCAATTCCTTGCTAGGACTAGAAGAATCATGCTTTTCAAAATATCTAATACCTTTTTCACGATTAATAGGTTGTAAGCCACCTGATCTACGATGCTTATGATTCTTTTGTTTAGTTGTCTTTTCAGGCACTTGCTGTGATTGATACTTAGCATTGATTCTGTCTGCCTCTTCAGGTGACAGTACATGTATCGTTAAATAGTCAAGTGTCATGTTCATTTCATTATCCATAACTGATATTGATACGGTGTAAGTTCCAGTGTGACTGTAATCTACTTTGGAAGTATCTAGAATAAGATGTTGCTTATCTAGGTATATTTTGTTTCCTTGATAATCACTAGCATTAATATATGTTAATTGAAGTAAATCATAAGGATTGGGTAAATTTGTCTGATAAACATAAATATCCCTTGGATTTACTGATACTTTTGGCTCAAACATGTATTTTCCTCCCTAAAGTAACTAAAAAAATTTTAAGTGCTTTTAATTCCTTACTGTAAAAAGCTAAAAAAAGCCTAAATTTTGAAAAATACTTGCTTATCTAAAGACCAAGTAGACTAAAGACAACAAGAATGTAAAAGGAAGGATACAATTTTGAATAATGCAGCAATGAAGAAAGAAAAAACTAAAAGCTTTCTATGGAAAATTTGGACTTGGTTATGGCCAGTACTTTTGTCGGTAGGTATGGTGCTTATTGCACATCATTTTGTTTATTCGGTACATGTGTCAGGCCCTTCAATGGAACCTAATTTGTACAATGGAGAACCTATTTTTTGTTTTAAGAAATTCGTCCCAATACATAGAGGATCCGTAGTTTGTTTTGATGCATACGGTGTTGACCCTCAATGTAAGACACCGGAAAAGATATATGTTAAGCGAGTAATAGGGGCAGAAGGCGACACAGTCAGATCTCATAATGGACGACTTTATGTTAACGACAAATTGGTTAGCCAAAGTTATATTTCTTCAAGTCAAAGAAATAAGGAGAATACTGGCAACTGGAATTTAGCTTCATTGTCAGAAATGCATTTATGGCATTCTCATACAGACGAACAAAAAGTGCCTAAAGGTGCATATTTTGTTATGGGAGATAACCGAAAAGTCTCAAATGATAGCAGATATTTTGGCTTTGTACCAGAGGATCATGTTTTAGGGCCGGTAAAGGTTTTCAAGTTGAATACAAATGCAACTAGAAGGGACAATATTAATAAATTTTGGAAGCATTATTTTGAGGCAAATAATGACAACTAGCTTAGATCAAAGAATAAAAGTGCTAAACCGAAAAATAAACTTCAATATGAGAATAGCAACTTGGATAAATTTGACAATAGGGGTAATTACTATCGTAATAGCAATTTTTTCGATATCATATAGAGCATTCATGCTACCAGGTGTTGCTTCGTTAAGCCTAGGACTTTATTATGAATATCGAGAGCAAAGATTAAAACATGAAGCGTGGCAGCATTTAGATGTGTTAGTCATACTTTTAATAATTAATTTGTTTTGTGGAGCTATTGTTCCAGTCGTTTTTATTTTCTTTGCTATTACAGAAAGGCATCAAATTAACAAATTAAGTGGAAAATCATATATGAAATAAGCTTATTAATTTTATATAAAATACATAAATTAAATATATAAATAGCAAAAAACGGAGAAGATGCTAAAATATCTTCTCCATTTTTTGATATATTATTTAGATATTATTCAATTAAATAAATTAATTTATGCAGGTGAATATTAATTAAACTATTGACACCAAATAGAAATTTAAAACAAAAATTAATAATATTTTTTATATAAATAAATTAAGTTCTAAATATAAATTATATAAAAACTAATTAAGTTTATCTGCATGCTGTGCTAAACGAGTTTTTAATTTTCTTACAGCAGAGAACTTAACTTTCTGATAATCATGCTTTTTCTTTGACTTATTTCTTTGATTTTTTTCAAAATTTGATTGTTTACTTTTTACTACGTCAAATCGGCCAAAGTGTAGGACTACCACTGAATCACCTGAACTTAGGTGATCTGCTATCTGATCGAAGTAAGTAGAGATTATATTAGGAAGCTGATCCACAGACACGGTGGTTTGCTTTTCTCCCTTCATTTTCTTAACAAGTTCTTCTGAAATTTCACGCCCTGTGAATCTTCTATGACCATTAGTTATGTAGCTCATATTTATCCCTCTTATTTTTAATTCATTTTCTGTTTTTAGGTTACAATTTCAGAATTTCATTTTGGCTTTTGCAAATTAATCATTAATTTTAACAAAAACACTAAAATACTTAGAAGTAGAGCAAAAGCAAGGTGCTTTTATGATAATAACAAATAATATATGACACACATTTGATCACGGGTATCCTTATATATTAGGGAAAATTTACAATATAAATAATAAGTGCAATAATAAATGGCAGACAATATAGAAAGGACATTACTATGAATGAGTTTGAAGATATTGATTTTATGTTGAATTTAGTTAAGGAGAAACTGAGTAATATTGACAGCTATAATATGGCTTTAGCAACTATGGTTGGTACTTATTTTGCTCATAATCTTCCTAATGAAGATAAAAAGAAGGAGATAGTATTGACAGTTAATAATTGTCAGAAAGCCGCTGAAAGGCCGTTAAATCACCAGTTTGACATTTACTTTAGAAACCAGCTTTTGGGATTAGTCGATGATAAAGAAAGTAAGAATCAATTAATTAGGATTTTAAAGAAATCTTCAAGGTGGTAAATATGTTAGTTAATGAATTAAAGGAAGTTAAAACTTTCAAGGTTGAAAGAACCGTCCCTTTAAAAGTAATTTCTCAGTATACCAAGATCCCAATTGTAACATTACGAAAATGGATAGAGGATAACGAACGGTTAGATAAAGCACGATATACATCAATCCACAAAATGTATTTATTTAAACTTCAGTATGATTACTATTTAAATCATTTTTTAGATTCATCCATTTCCTTCGAAGCTATACTTAAAAAAGGGTTCATAATTGCCGATTCCGATAATGTTTTAAGGAGCGCTAAGCTTTTATTAGACGAAAAATACTTATCTAAAAGTAATTTTTCTTTGAAAAAAATTAGCGAGGAAACTGGCATTGACTATTCGTTGCTTAAACGGTATCAAAAAGATCCAATAAAGCTAGAGACGATAGCATGGACTAGAGTATATCGCTTAGCTAAGGCTAAAGAAGCTATTGATATGGTAGATGCGTTTTCTGATGCAATATTTAAAAGGATGCTTGATAATGATAATTACTGCGGAAGACACAGAACGTAAAAAGTTCATTCTGAACCAATTAGGAAAAGATTACGGTAAAAAGATTAACTGGAAAAATCAGTATGATAATATTTATTTTTTGCTTACTGATCTTGAAAAGCAGACAAATAAAGGACAGATTTCAATACCTATTATTGATTTTAGAAATTTACGTGTTTATCTAGCCAATCAGTTAGATTTTTATCCAAATTATCCATACGATAAACCTGAGCCAATGGCAGCAGGGCTTCATAGTGAAGAAGCAGCAGAGAATCATTTCTTTTTGCATCCCGAAACCTATGGGCGATTACCTAACTATGATATTGAATTATTTTATCGAGCTTTAACATCTGAGACGATTCTTTATCAAGAAAAAAGTAAGCAGATAGAAAAGCTAAAAGTTTTGCCTGAATTTCTCGCTTTTTTAAAAAACAGCAGTTTAAAGCATTTATCATGGGTTTTTGCTTAAAGAAGGTATAAGCGGTGAAAAAAGGTACAAACTTAAGAACTGTAAGTGTTATTGCTTTAGTGGCACTATCCTTATTAGGAGGTTGCTCACGAAACCGACAAACAACTAATTCTCAAGAAGGGTATGATTCAGAAGCTTTTCATAGTACTAAAAATCAAAAAAGTCAGCTTCAAAAGAGTACAACTGGTGTTACTAACTCAGACTATACTGATTTGGCTCAGCTAAATTTTAAAAGTGGTGGAAAATCTTATTGCTATGTAAATCATGATCGAGCCAAGCTTAATCCCTATGATTGGAAAACTAATCATGTAATTTATCAGCAACTTGATAACCTAAATCGCACTTCAGCATCTAATGTGGGATACTTAGAACGAAGGAATTTAGCTAATGGCTCATTGCGAGTTAGACAGTACATACAGCCTAGTGGCTGGCATTTTAATCACGGCAAGCAAATTTATAATCGTGGACATCTAATTGCTTACTCCGTTTCAGCGGGAATTAACCAGCAAGGTCAGTATTCTCCTAATGAACAATCAGGAGACCAGAACAATCCTAAGAACTTATTTACACAAACTGCATATACGAATCAAAAGATTCAAACGATTTATGAAAATAAAGTGCGGCAAGCACTGCAGCAAAATAAAAAAGTAATATATTCAGCTACCACAATTTTTAGAGGAACTGAACGAATGGCTCGTGGAATTGACTTGCAGGCAATTACTACTGACAAGACATTGAACTTTAATGTTTATATTTTTAACGTACAACCTGGCTATCAATTTAATTATCAAGATGGTCGAGCTAGAATTGATCATACTTTTAAAGTTGATGGGCTGTCTGATTATGATAGCAATGACTGGAATAAAAATTATAATTCTACTTTCAAACGTCATTTAATAAGGAGTAGAAGGTATCTGAAGAATCATTATTGGGATGATTATCAGCATTATCAACAAAAGAGACAACATCTGCAGCGATATGCAATAACTAAAAAACGCTAACGAAAAAGCATTAGGGGGGAAATCTAATGTCTTTAAGTAAAAACTAAAAAGGGTGTCACATTTACTATCAATGCCATTAAGTTGAGCTATTGACATTTTTGTTATAACACTGTAATATTTAGTTATAACAAATTAACGATGAAATAGGTGATTAAAGTGTTACAAGATACAACTAAAGTTTTTAAAGCTGGAAACTCATTAAGTCTACGCTTGACCAAGCGAGATTTAGCTAAATTTCATGTAGAAGATGGAACAGTTCTTGAAAAAGAATATGATCCTAATGGTAAGAAAATTACATTCAAAATAGCTGATTCAATTAATCCAGATTTGGATAATTTTATTGATAAATTTTATGAGGAAAATAAAGAATTAACACGAGAGTTAGAGAATAAATGATCTATTTAACCAAGACAGATTTAATCCATTTGAATCAACGTTTACTTGAAAAAGCTGGTAAAGGTATTATAGGTGTGCAGTATCCAGAAGGGTTAGACATTGTTGTTCAGCAGTCGCAACAAATATTGTTTGGACGTGAATTATATCCAACATTATGGTTAAAAGCTGCGTTTATCTTACAAAAAATTACTAAGAAGCATATTTTTGCTGATGGAAATAAACGAACATCCTATTATGCAGCTGCATTTTTTCTGCAAGAAAATGGATATCATTTAAAAGCTGATAAAGATGATGCTTTAAAGTTTATTTTATATATCACTAATAGTGAAGATTCAGAAGATAATATGCGTTTTGCTGCAGATTGGTTAAAGGTACATTCCGTCAAGACTAAGTGATGATATTAATAATTTCAGATTTTAAAATTAAAGCGATAGGTCGCTCTTTTTTTCTGCTTTAGCGCTTAGTTTAGAAAATTTTTAGCTCAATTTAAACATAAATTTGGCTCTATAATTTTTTCTGTTGATGACTTATTAAGGCTCTTTGTCAAATCCTGTTGATAGAGAGTAAATGAATGGAATCAAGCGGCCATTAAAAGTCTGTTTGATGAGCTTGAAGCTCAAGAGTTAAGATCGTTATACACTCAGACATTTTTTAGAATTGAAAAAAGGCCAGCCAAGATTGACTCTTGGTTAGCCTTTTTCGTTAGTATAGCCACAAGAAAAAATTACAATAATTATTACTAGTAATAGATTAAGCTTTATGCTTACGTGATGCTAAGAAGCCTAAGCCTAATGCTGACAGAGCAGAAGTAAAGCCCATGATAAGCCAGTTAGCTGGCTTGTTACCTGTTTGTGGTAAAGCACCAGTACTGCCTGAGCCTGAGTTTGATCCTACAGAACCGTTATTGGCATTACCATTGTTGGTTGAGCCATTAGAGTTTTGAGCATTGCCACCGTTAGAATTTTGGGCATTACCGTTGTTAGAGTTTTGGCTTTGCGAATTTTGACCATTGGCATTGCCATTACTATTTTGGTTTTGACCGCCGGCTACAGCTTTAGCGCCGTTCTTAGTGTAAACTACATTAATTGTAGTATCCTTGGTTAAGTATTCATCTAAGCCACTAGCAAGCTTAGCATTACCATTAAGTGATTCAGGAGTTGATAACCAGAGATATTGGCCATTAATGTTAGCAAGCTTCTTATCCTTAAGCGTATAGCCCTTAATTGTTGGAGCAGCTACGTCTTGCAACTTGTAAGCTGGGTCAACTAAGTTAGAACGATTTCCATTAACTTCAAGTACGATGTAACCTTGAACTTTAGCTCTTCTGATCTTTTGAATTGCACTGTTAGATAAATCCTTTTGAGCAGTTACAGGTGAAAGATTAGAGTATGCAGTAGTCTTATCTGGGCTAATTACACGATAGCGGTATGGATATACGTGACCGATATGACGCTTCTTAACTAAGATTTCACGATTAATAGTTTCAACCTTAGATGGAGCAAGCTTCTTACCGTTTTCGTCAACAAAGTTGATAGTACGGGTGATTGGGCCTGAAGCTACAACATCATAGCCTCTAACGCCTTCAGTCCAAGTTGGATATGACCGCTTATATGTAACATCAATTACCTTGTTTCTGCCGGCCTTAGCAGTTTCGGCAGGAATATAAGATTCAGATGCTCTGTAATACTTCAAAACTGGAACCGTGTATTCTGCAAAAGTGTGTCCAGCCTTGGCAGTTTGGGTGATACGTCTAATTGTGCCATCAGGTTCATGTAGACGAATAGTACGTACTACATCAACATCTCCAATTTTACGGATCTTAATTGGGGTACGGTCTTTGTTCAAAATGTAATCAATTGTAGTTGCACCATTTGAAACGGCAACATAGCCAGTTGGCAAGGTAATGGTTACGTGATCACCATAATGTCCTTCAAGGTGTGAGGTTTGTCCTAAAACGTTACCATTAACATCAATCAGATTTACAGTACCTGAGAAAACTTCTGCTTTACTTGCAGTAGTAGATAAACGTTGTGTAGTTACAGTGTTATCAGCGTGTGCTGCAGGAGCAGGCTTAACACTTGCTCCTAAAACACTAATTAATGTAACAGCGCATAATGAAACGATAATTTTTTTATGCATTCGTATATGCCTTTCTTTCTTACAAAAATTTGTTTACAGTTTTGAGTTTATAAGAGGTCGCATAGCAACGGCTCTTTTGCAAAGTTAAGCTAAATTTTAAAAAGGGCTTAATTAGTTAAGTCCTTAAATCGTAAAAAATTTAGAATGGCAAATCGTCATCACTAATGTCAATGCTATCAGTTCCACTAAATGGATCTGATGAAGCAGAGGTATTATTTGAATTGGAAGCATTAGTATTGGTAGTCTGATTATTAGCAGGGTTATTTTGCTTAGTTGGCGTTGAGGCAGTGGTCTGATTATTATTTGAATCAGAGCCAGTATTTTGGTTATTGCTTCCTGAACTAGAATCATTGCGATTGCTGCCTAAAAAGGCAAATTGATCTACTACAACTTCAGTAACATAAACTTTTTGTCCATCTTTATTATCATAAGTACGGGTCTGTAGACGCCCATCTATGCCAATGAGTTGTCCCTTATCAACGTATTTGACAAAATTCTCAGCGCTTTTTCGCCAAAGAACTAATGAAATAAAATCAGCTTGCCTTACTCCTTGTGAGTTTGCATATTGACGATCAACAGCTAGAGTACATTGTGCGACAGCAATTCCCGAAGAGGTATGTCGTAGAATTGGCTTTTTGGTTGGTCTGCCAGTTAAGATTACACGATTAATCATTTTCTTGCTCCTTTCGCTAGAAAAATAATAGCAGTAAGCAAGAACAAAGTAATATTTGCAAAAAAGGGTGGGAAAATACTATTTTCTAAATATAATTAGAATTTCCTAAAATTAAATAGTAAGGAAAGCAGGTGGGTAAATTGATTACTGGCAGAAAAGGCTCTCATAGCAATACAGCAACTAATGATATTATTTTTGATAAAGATAAAAGAGCGATGATTACGTCATTGGATAAGCGTCATGAAGCACTTATGCGTGATAATTCAATTCTTAAATCAGTTACAAACTTAGTACAGGGGCAGATCAATCAAGACAGCGTAACAACTGTAAATAAGCACAGTAGCAATGTAACTAGTACTGCTACTAAGAACTATACTTATACTCAAGTAAAGCCCAAAGTAGAAGAGCAAGATAATACTTCTTCTTTGAATTTAAAACACAAGATTAAAGATAATCCCAGCATGTCTTTGGATAAAAAAGATGCTGCAGTACCACAATTGCCTAATATTGGGCAGGGACAGAGGACAATTTCATATCATAGTTTTCATTTTAGTTAACAGTTAAACGCAGGTTAATTTTAAGCATCATCGGGATGCTTATTTTTTTGCAATTAAGTAAGAATTAGCAAAACGGTAAAAAATCGTAAAAATCATAAACTGATTATTGATACTCAAAGAAGGTGAAAAAATATATGATTAAAAATAAGAAATTGAAGTCAATGATTCATCGTTTTCGCAGTAAAAGTAATGAATCTAAGACTAAAACCATATTTTATAACCACGATGCAGATACTAGCCAAATGTCAGCTACCTATGAAGACCTTAAGAAATATGGTGTAAATCATGAGCTTAATCGTATTAGGAGAATCTCAATACAGCAAAAATTAAATAAGTATCAGCATCCCTCTTCAAATCATCGTCTGCTTAAAGGCTATCGAGATACGGGAGAATGGCTTAACTGGATTGGAATAGTGGCAGATATTAGCATGCCAACAACTAGTTCATTAGACGGCAAAATTTTAATTGATAAGTTTTGCTACGAGAATTCTTTGCATCAAGTTAAATTGCTTGATTATCACGTCTGGTTAAAAACCAATGAAATACGTTATTTGCTTAATGCCGATAAACAAACAATTGGAGTAGGTGATACGATTCGAGGTATCAGTAAAGTTACTAAATACTCAAGCAAAGGCTTATCAAATAAATATGGTTTAGGTGCTACCCTACTAAAAGGAGCGGGTATTTATGTATCAATTCCTACTAAGAGGACATTAGCTCAATCTACTGCTAATCAATTAGTCACTGATTATGATAGGCAAGATGATTGGGTTGTTAAATTAAGTAATGCAGGTGTCCCTAAACAAACTTTAAGAGACTATCATCGAGAAAAAGATATTAATGTCTTTATTGCTAAGAATAGGGGGCACGTTAGCGCCAGATTTCAACCTTCTCGTTATAGTCATTATTTTGAAAGGCTAGAAGCAGTACCTCCAAAGATACTGCAGCATGAAAAAGAACAGCATAGCTTGCCAAAGCAATATTATGGAATTGTAGATAACTTTAAGGTTTATCAAAAGAAAGATAGTTGCCATAGCGTAATACATTTCTCGTATATTGTTGATGATATTAAACGGATTATTACAGGCAGCAAATGGTTTGAGTACGATGGCGAAATTTTAAAATTAGGTAGCCTTAGACCTAAAGACGTAATCGGCTTTAAAGACAATAGAGACTTAATCAAAAGTTCAGGGACTTTAGAGCCATTAACGAATGTAGAACTGTTAACCCAACATCAGAATGATCCAATGCCTGATAATCAAAGTTTAGTGGCTGGTTGGGTAATTAAAAATTTTGGTAAGCAAAAAAATGTTTTAAATCAAAATGATTTAGTTAATAAATATGAGCGGTGGCTCAAAACTGAAACGGGAGAAGATATTAGAACTCCTTTTAATATTGGATTTTCTATTGATGAAATTGCTGAAAAAACTACAGTTACTGCTCATCAAATTCAAAAATTCTTGGATCAGCATTCAGTACAGCCAATTTTTTCTGAAGGTAACAAGGACTACTATGCAAAACAAGATATGGATTTAACCGTTAAACACTTTAAGCAGGTTCATAACAAAGCAAAGGCAGTTTTACAAGTTGTTCGTAAAACTAAGGCAAACTATTTAGTTGATAAAAATAAAAAGCAAGAAGAGGTGAAGAAAATGACGAATAAAGATAATTCAGTAATAAATACTGATACAAGCAAAGCTAAAACTACTAAGGCTTCCAATAATGACCATGTAATAAGGATTATTACTTCACGTGGTAGATTTACCACATTGCAGTTTAAAACCCTACAGGAAGCATATATTGTGCTTCAACAAGCTCTACAATCTGGATACTTGAATTATTTCATAAAAGCTAAAGATGAAGCAGGTAGTGATTGTCTAATATCAGTTAAAAACATTATAAGTATGAGTTAAAAAAACGTGACCAGCCTAAAGCTGATCACGTTTTTACATCCGTAACACGATGTGATGTATTTTAATGCAAACACTAAGTTTTCTCGGATTCCGCTCCGAGTATTAGCCTATTTGACTAATCATTAGCAATTATACCTAATTAGTGAGCGTAATAACGAAAGGTAAATAGTAAATTGAATCAGCGAGAAGAATATCGAAAGTATAAGAAAAGAATAGCTAATGCCAAATATTATCAGAAAACAGTTGGCACTAATCAGGGATTGAAAAATGAACGCAATAAAAGGAAAAGCAAGGCCAAAAACTTTATCTTAAAGGAAGCAAATTATGATGAATTAAAAATGCTGGAGCGAGCAATAAAGATGCGGCTTAGTACTATGCATTCTAACTGATCTACAAGTGTGCATTGTAGCCAAACTACACAGAATTTAGGGTCAAAATATTATAAGCTAAATTATAAAATGTATTGATCCTAAAGAAAATGCCAGTAGCTTAACATAAGGGTTATTGGTATTTTTGATTTACAAAATCATTTTTTATGTGCTGGGATTAGTCCAAAATCTTAATGTCAAACTACACAAAATTTAGGCCTAAAGATTAAAAAAAAGAATAATTGTCAGAAAAATGGTAATAATCATCATATTCCTATCGCTATGTTCCGTATCTTCTAGCATTTCTTGTTTTGTCATAATGAAGCCTTCCTAAATAATATTTGAATTTGCTACTGAATATTTCCAAAGTCAAAAACTAACTTAATATCATGCATGTGCAGTTGCGTATTGTAAAAAATTTCATTAATCTTGCAGATTTTAGAATATTTTTTAGTAATTTGATTATGAACAATGACTAGTGGCTGAGCATCCAGCTGAATTTCAAACATAGCATTTTGCCATTCCTTAATACAACAGTCTTTAGCCTGTGTTTCATAAGACAACTTATTATGTGTTAACTCCCAAAGCATTCGTTCCAAGACTTTTACCGGACGATTAGGCAGATCCTTCTGAGCTAAGTAAATAGCATACTTTTTAGCATAATTATTGATAATTTCAGATTGAACAGTGTGCAGTGTATTAGATTCAACAGGTTCACCATCTAAGTTTAATCTGGTGTTGCCTAATTCAATAATATTACTCAATGACGTACTTAATTTAGTATTTCCTTTTTTAGCAGTATTTTTTAATGAAATTCGCCCGGAAATCCCCGTATTTTAATGCGGGGATGGATAGGGCTCGCCGTCTTTAACGGCATTGTAGATTTGATCGTTGATGTACTTTTCTACTACTTCTTTAGACATAT
>NZ_FMXC01000042.1 GCF_900103655.1 Lactobacillus kefiranofaciens | reverse complement strand
ACGGCAGATATTGGCTAAAAAAAGTTGCATTCTTAGGAAAATAGGGTCATTTGAAGCAAAATGACTGTATTGACCTAATATTTTCTAACATGTTCTTAACCTATGCCAAATCAATGATGTTAAGACCTAAAAAAGACTTTATGTTCTAAGTACATAAAGTCTTTTTTGTCTTATTTGGTTGAATCAAGTGTTTTTCTTTGCTTGTCAGCTTTATCTTCTTGAATATACTGATCTGTAGCTGAAATTCCAGTATGCCCTAATTGTGTGGCTACTACCATTACATCTCTGCTCTTGCCAAATAATTCTGTACCTAATGAATGTCGCAATTTGTGTGGGGTAGTTCTTTGCCCGCCAGGAAAAGCTTGTGAATATTGACTTACAAATTTTTCAATAGTATTTGTAGCAATTCTTTTTGTCTTGCCATATTTTGATAAAAATAGTGCCTGCTCATTTGGAGATGGTTTATAGCGATCTTTTCTAATCGCTAAGTAATTTTGAATGTAGGGAATAGCCCAATCTGCAATTAGTGGTGCATCCCTTTGACCACCTTTTCTAATTACAATTACGCTTCTGTTTTTAAGATTTAAATCCTTTAAGTTCAAACGTGCTAGTTCAGAAACACGAATTCCGCTTGCAAGTAGTAAGGCTATTATAGCTAAGTCTCTTTCTTTGTTTACCTTAAAAAAGGCAAGAGCCCGCTTAGAGATTTGATTTTCGTAGTCCTTATCAATGAAATCAAGCCATTCGTGTTTTTTCTTTCCCATATAAAGCATAGGGCCATATTTTTCATTTCTGTAAGATATGGATTCTTTTGCTCCTTTTTGTAGGGGAACTTTTAACATTACATTGCGATAGAAGTAGGGCTCACCATCATTTAAATCGGCCGTTACAGTTAAAAAGTGAAATAAGGAACGTAGTGCGTTGATAGTACGATTGATAGTTTTTTTAGAATCGTGACTTTGTTGCTTATTGATTTTAGTTTCTTCGTCACGTAGGTAGGCTTGAACATCAATAACTCTTAAATGCTCTAAGGCAGATAATTCAACATTTTTGTTCTTAGTAGCAGAGGAAAGTGGGGCTTTTCCTAACTTTCCAGAATCAGTACGAAGCCAAGTGAAAAATCGTCTGTATTCACTTAAGTATTGGTAGATTGTTGTAATTGCTAAAGGTTGCTGAGCATAGTAAAAGACGTATTGCGGTAAATCTTGTAGTTCAGTATTAATCAGTTTAGCATAGCCCTTTTCGTCCATTAGTAATTCAGTCCTTTTCATTTAACTACTAATTACTATTATAGCGGACTTTTGCATATTCAAAAAGGCTAAAAGCAGAGGAGTTCTATTGTTACCTAATTCTCCATCTATCAAAAAGGCAGATACTCGTTACACGAGTATCTGCACAAACAAAACACTTTTTAATACCAGCCATTAGCTTGCCAAAAAGCTTTAGCATTTTGCCATGATCCATAGCGCCCATGAACATAATTATCTGCTGTCTTTTCTTGGTTGGCAGGTGAGTAATCACCATGTAAGTAACCAGGCAATAATTGATATTTACCATATGCTCCAGATGAGGCATTCACGGCTGAATAATTGCCACCAGATTCTCTTGAAGCAATCCAAGCTTTGGCAGCGGCTTCACCGCCAGTAGCAGTTGATTGATAATTTGAAGCAGAAGACTTAGGTGCTTGTGAAACGGCTGCTTGGTATTGGCTGTTGTATGATGAACCTTGAGTGGTATTAGAAGCAGAATAACCATTTTGTGTAGATGAACCATAATTACTGTTTGGGTCATTATTTTGGCTAGTAGTTGTAGCTGCATATGCAACATTCTTAGGTGTCTTTTGGTGATGCTTACTCTTAGTACCAGGTTTATTTACATCTAATTTTTGACCAACATAAATCTTTGAACCACCTTCTTTAAGGTGATTATCTTTAACAATTTGATGAACGGTAGTGTGATGATCTTTAGAAATCTTCCAGGTAGTATCGTTCTTATGAACCGTTACTACTTCCGCATGGGCTGTACTGCTATTTTGCTGAACACCGACAGCTCCAGCAACACCACCGACTAAAAATAGAATAGCTTGTCGTACTGATAATTTCATTTGCTATTAAGTTCCTTTCCTTGCTTTAATTAAGCGGTCATAAAGACTTTTTGTTTTCGTTACGTCTAAATAATATAGCCAAAGTCAAGGTCGTTGAGGAATAATCAATTTAAGGGCTATTATTACAAAAGCATTACATGAGGTATGTTCCGTTCTTTTTATAAGCTCAGTAATTAGGCTTAAATGTGCTTTTCTATTTGTATCTCATAAATCAGTAGAATTAAACAATAGAATCATATTAAACCGAAAGGGCGGTCAGCATGAGAAATAATGACGATGATAAGTCCTATTCATCAAGTGATCAATCAAATAAAAATGATGAATTTAATGAAGTAAATGCTTCTTTTTATGATGGTCTAAATAATTTATTGCTAGATGATGAGAAAATATCTCCTCGTGAAGTTGACGATAATAAATCAAGTGATGATCAATATAGCTCTGAATTTGATAATGATGATCCTGAAACCGAAGATGATTATCAAGAAGAAGAGGAGAGCAATGAAGAAGCTAAAAGTCATCAGCCCCATCGCTTACGTCCGCATCATAAGGCAAGGCATATAGTTCGAAATATCTTTCGTGGGATCTTTTTACTGTTTCTGCTAATTTTCACTCTTGGAATAGGGTTATTTGCCTACTATGCTAAAAGCGCACCACAAGTTACTCAGGCTCAATTACAAAGTGGTGGTTCTTCTACCTTGTATACCAGTGATGGAAAATTATTACTGACATTAGGACAAGAAAAAAGAAATTATGTTAAATATAATGAAATACCGCAACAAATGAAAGATGCTGTAGTATCAATTGAAGATAAACGTTTTTATAATGAGCCTTTTGGAATTGACCCAATTCGAATTGGGGGATCAATTATCAGTAATATTCGTGGCCATGATATTTCTGCAGGTGGTTCTTCAATTACTCAGCAGTTAATTAAATTGTCAGCTTTTTCAACCAGTGTCTCTGACCGTACGCTAAAACGTAAAGCTCAAGAAGCGTGGATAGCAATACACGTTAGTCGAGAGTATTCCAAGCAACAAATACTTGAGTATTACATTAACAAGGTGTACATGAATTACAATATCTATGGTATCGGTACTGCTGCACGCTATTACTATGGTAAAAAATTAGATCAATTAGATTTATCACAAACAGCACTTTTGGCAGGGATGCCTAACGCACCTACCTTTTATAATCCATATATTACCCCAGCTAGAGCTAAATATCGGAGAGATTTAGTATTACAGGCTATGCTGAAAAATGGCAAAATTACTCAGGCACAGTATTCCAGAGCAATTACTGAAAATATTCAGCATGGGTTGACTTATAAGCATGATACGCAGTCTAAACTCCGCAAAATTGATGATCCTTATATTAAGGAAGTTGTAGACGAAGTAAGAGAAAAAGGCTTTGATCCTTATAATGACAATTTGAAGATTACAGTAAATATTAATCAAAAAGCCCAAGATGAACTGTATCAATTAGCCAACAGTGGGAAGGTACCTTTCACTAATAAAAAAATGCAGGCCGCTGCTACTGTAGTTGATCCAAATAATGGTCATGTAATTGCAATTTTGGGTGACCGACATTTGCCTAATGTTGCATTAGGGCTAGATCGTGCAGTACAAACTGGCAGATCTACTGGTTCCTCTATTAAGCCAGTTCTTGATTATGCACCAGCAATTCAATACAAGCATTGGCCAACGTCACAGATTTTGTATGATACTCCTTACACTTATGCAGGTACGCATATTCAGTTAAATGATTGGGATAATCGTTACTATGGAGCTATGACAATGAGATATGCTTTGGAGCAATCAAGAAACGTTCCAGCGGTACGAACTTTAGAAAATATTGGAATCAGACGTGCTGCCAAATTCGCTAAGCAAGTTGGAGTTAATGTAGAGCCAAGT
The DNA here is from genome assembly GCF_900103655.1 of Lactobacillus kefiranofaciens. Taxonomy (GTDB): domain Bacteria; phylum Bacillota; class Bacilli; order Lactobacillales; family Lactobacillaceae; genus Lactobacillus; species Lactobacillus kefiranofaciens. The sequence goes on along the minus strand of NZ_FMXC01000042.1, from coordinate 8,861 downwards.
CAAGGATTATCAGTAGCGATTGGTGCTAATGCATCAACGCTACAAATGGCAGGTGCTTACAGTGCTTTTGCTACATTAGGGATGTATCATAAACCACAATTTGTTTCTCGTATCCAGACTGCAACTGGTGAAATTCATAATTATGACACTCCAGGTACTCGTGTAATGGATAAGTCAACAGCTTATATGATTACTGATATGTTAAAGGGCGTAATTACTCATGGCTCTGGCTTAAAAGCCAAAGATGGTGACCTAATTGAAGCGGGTAAAACTGGAACAGTTAAATATTCAAATGCTGAGTTAAAGGCGCATCCCTCATATAATGGCACACCTAAGGATTCGTGGTTTATTGGCTACACTAGAAGCTATGTAATGTCAGTGTGGACTGGTTATGATACATTAGCGCAAGGTAAAATTACTGGCAGTGGTCAGAATTCAGCTATGCTTTTGTATAAGAGCATGATGAGTTACTTGATGAAGGATAAAGTAAATATGGACTGGACGATGCCTGATAGTGTAGTAACTAGAAACTTTAATACTGGTCGAGAATTATTTCAAAAGGGGCATGCTCCCGCAGCACCTAAAAAGAAAAAGAATATTAATCGGATACCAAGAAGAATCATTAGAAGGTATCAAAAGAACCCTAACACTACATTTGATAATAGCAATTCTAACCGAGTGGTAATTATTGAGCTTAGACCTAATAACCAGAATCAAAACGGTAATCAAACACGACAAAATAATCAGAACAATCAAGGTAATCAAAACAGTAATAATACTAACAATAATACGGGAAATAACCAACCAAATAATTCTAATAATCAGAATCAGGAACAAACTAACAATAATACTGAATAAATCAATAGATTTAAGTTGAGGTTAAAAAGTGGATAGGGTGTCCTCTCAAAATTCGGTAATTATTTTGAAAATAGCTGCTTTTAAACTATTCCATGTATTATATAGGTGTAATCAAATTGATTATTTCATTTTGATTTAATTGCTAAACAATGTTGTTTGGTATTGGTTGTAGCCTAATTGTAGTAGGCGTTTATTGTTTATGGTCACGTAAAGTGACAGTTTATTGTTTTATTTTATTAAAAAGCTAAAAGGTATTGAAAATTTTTTTGATGCCTTTTTTTGTTAATGCTTTAGGAGGAAGAGTGCAAAAGAAAGTAGAATTGATCAAATTTTGGGTCAAAGATATTTTCAGTATTGTTATTAGTTTTAATTTAGTAATGCTGGCAATTATCTTTGGCTTTATTGTTCTTAGTGCTATTGCTGTCTTACCAGTTTGGCACTAAGAAAAGGTTTTAGTTAGTAGAGGGGGTCATTTGATAATGGAAGTTAATTTCAAATTAGCTAAGCAATTTAGCAAAGGCAGAAGTTATTGCAGAAGACAATTCAAAAAGTTACTTAAAACTTATGAAGAAGATAATGGACTACATGAGCAATGGGGTCAATTAACTAAGCGTAAGTGTGAAGAGTATCTAAGCAATTTAGGTATCGTCAGATCCATTAGTTATCAAGATTGGTACGATGATTTTGTTACTGATTTAGACGACTTAATTAGTATCTTGGAAGATGCTTTGGTCGACAAAACGCTTAATTGTCGTGCCTATAACATGGAGAACCTAGATCGTGCAGAAGAGATTTTATCGAATTGGCATTTCTTTTCAGGCTTTGATGCTAAAAAGTACGATTTTTAGAGAAGAGCATTTTAAAGATAAAAAGAAATTGAGGTATTAAAAATGAACAAAAAATTTTTTGTGTTAGTAAGTGACTATTATTCAAGCATTTGGTGCGAAAACGGTACTACTACTTTAGAGTTTCCCACAGGTTTAATTGCTGTAAGTACGAATTTGAATCATCTTTATGCAGTGGCCAAGTCCGTCTTAGTCCAGCTTAAGAGCAGAAATTCTAAAGCTTATGCAGAACTTTTACGAAATAAAGCAACTGATCTTTCAGTAATTGAACTGGAAGATGGTCAACTTGCTAATCTAGAAATTGCTGGATGGCGTGATAATGATAATTGGTATAGGGTACCATTTGATTTGATTAAGGAAATAGAAAATGACAATTAGTAAATAAAAGATCAGCACTGATAAATTTGCTGATCTTTTTTTAAAAGGAAGTATTTAAGTATGGAAAAATTATCAAGTATAGATAATACGACTTTGAAAGTGTTGAATGATTCTTTAAATGAATCTATCGTAAAAGCAATGAAAAAATATAACTTTCAATTGTATGTAACTCATTCTTTAGCAACTCAGCATTACGTTGACTTGAAAGCGATGATTAACGATCAAGTCAAATCAATTTCTGATCCTAAGTGCCATGTAACTGGAAAAGATCCTTTTATATATGAAAGCTTGAAATTCACTTTAGAAGGTGACATATTAGGTAAACATCAAAGTTTGACTAATATGAATGGATATGATGTGGTAGAAACAATTAAGCAGTGGATTGCTATTAAACAAGCCACTGAATGTCTAGACAACGCAATCCAAAAAGGTACAACTTTTTTTGACAAGGCGGAAGTAATGGGAACTATTACGATTCCTATTTGTACTTTTGGCTCAAGTATTAAATTTTATCTTTGGGTTGATCAAACGCAAGATTGTTTTTACTTCCATAAAAAAACATCAGAAGGCACGGTGAGTGGCTATCATTCTTCATTTGATTACAGAATTGATTTAATTAATACTGCTACTAAAAAGTATGATAGCTTCTCTGCTTCAGATATTGTCCCTAGTATTCATGATATTGATACTAAGTCTGTTATCCACGAAAAGGATGAATCAGAAAATGTTAAGTCATCAGTTCAGCAGCAAAATGACAAGTCGAAGAAAAAAGTCTTGCAGCAGATTTCATTATTTTAGGAGAATAAAATGCTTACAAATAAAATTTTAAAGGGTGTATGTAAAGATAATCTGCAAATTAATGTAGATCATACTCAAGAAAAAGTGTATAAGGTTGATCTGAATGTTATGTTAAAAAATCATGATTATAGCTTAAGCAATGCTAAAAATTGGGAAGGCAAAATGCTTAAGGAAAGAAGGTACATTGAAAAATCTTACGACTATTTTGATCCCAAACTTGAAGAAGGGGCAGGCCCTTTCGGTGCAAAAAGAATGGAGAAAAGAATAGTTGAACTTTATTATGAAGGTCGCATGAAGGAAATGCTAGATAAAGCTTTGAAAAAAGCAAATAGCTATTGTCAGTTTAATGACAGTAGTTTAGAACAGAAGCATATGGACGTGCCGTCAAAGGAATTTTCAGTTTGTCTTTTTCAAGATGGTGATTGTTTTTATGTTAATGCTGATCCTCAAAAACGTGAATTTGGTTATAGCATAGAGCATGCTGATGGTAGCAGTGAAAAAATTACTAATTATAATCAGTTTTATCAGAAAATATATCAGAAATTAGCTAATGGCGCTTCTTTATTTAATGAAAAAGTACCTCAAGCTACTAATTCTAGTATGGATTTATTCTAATTAAAGGAGTTAATTATGGAAAAACAAAATACTAATGCAATGTCATATCGTTACTACTCAACTGAACGTCCAATTAATCCTGGTACTTTTCCAACTAGCCGACAAAGACCAGTAAAAATTGTTAATTTTGGTACTCGTCAGAATATCGGTGGCATTAAAGCGTGGGGTTACTTAGAGTACCTCAAGCCATTAAGTGATGATGATCAGTTTACTTATGACTTAGTTATGATTAATTAAGCAACGAGTGATAGCATCCCTAAAAATAGGGATGCTTTTTTTGTCCTTTGTTTTGCATTTTTCAAAAGAATCTTGGGTAAGGCTACTCTAAAACTGAATCAAATAAATCTAGTTAAATGGAGGTTTAATTATATATGAAACATAAAAATGATTCAGAATTCAATGCTAAATTAAATGGAAAGCAAAAATTTGCATTGAGAAAATTAACAGTTGGTTTAACGACAGTAATGCTAGGAACTACTTTTGCGCTTACCAATCAATCTACCACTGCTCATGCCGATAAAGTTAAAGATGATGAACCGCAAACTACGGAAGTAGTTAAAGCAAATGATTCAAAATCTGTAACGTTATCAACTACCCAAGATAGAAAGCGAAATGTTACAAACCCTAAGGGAGAAAGCATTCCCCCAAAAAAGGACGATCAATCTAAAAAGAATACTGGTAGTAAAATTAAAGACAATACTAAGGAACAAAATTTAGATGTGGCCAAGTCTTCAAATAGAAATTCTAAGCTTAAAGCAGGTCAAGTTGAGAGTAAGCAGTCGTTAGTTAAGTCTAATACACCTTCTGTTGACTCTACTTCAGAGTCAAAAAAGGGTCAGTCTTCTTCTACCGATACTCATACTACTTCAACAACTGAGGATGAAAATAGAACCGTTCAAGAAGTAGTAAATTACGTTTATGGTAATGGCCCACATAAAGGAAATGAGGTTTATACCTATCCTTTCAACAATCCAGCTAACTTAACTTATAGTCGCAGTCGTACCCATTATCACAATACAGAAACTGGTGCAGATACTTATTCAAATTGGTCAGATTGGAAATTAACTTCAACTGATAAAGCATTACCAACTATTGAATTGCCTCAAAAAGTTCGTGGCTTAGATGATAATCATATTGATAAGTATCATGTAGACCCAGATGTAAGTCACTATCAGGAAACCATCAATGGCCAACCTATTACTGGAAGCAATCCTTTAACAGTTACTTTTGATAGCAAGAAAATTAATGGGAAGGTAATTGATTCTAAAACTGTTTCAAATGTTATTCCTAAAGATGGTGCTGTTATTAGAGTAGTCGTACCATATAACTTATCGGAGAACATTACTATTCATTATATTGACGAAGACAGCAAAAAAGAAATTGGCAATAAATTTACAACTAGACATGATGGCCAGGTTCATGCACCTGAAAGTACAATTGCCAATCCAGTAAATTCAGAAATTGCTGATTTAACTAGCAAAAATTATGTGCTTGATACCGCTACTACCAATGGTAACAAAGATATTATTCTTGATCACGTAATTATGCTGGATGGTAAGCATAAGAATCTTGATACGAGATATGATAATTTCAATCAAACAATTAAAGCTAATGGTAAGACTTATCATAATAAGTTAGATTCTAAAAAGCTGACTTTTGATAACGATGAAAATCCTAAAGACCAAATTTTGTACGTATACTTTACTCATGCAAAGAAGGCCGTTCAGCAACAAGCTACGATAAGAGAAGTTGTTAAAGGTTATTACGAAAATGGCCTTAAAATGATTCCATTTTCTGGCATGAATAATCCAAATGCACCAGTAGATCCTGCTGATGACACTAATGATCCAGATGTAATGGTTACACTGCAATTTAATCGCCAAGGAAGTTTGGATCTAGTTGATGGAACTACCACATGGGGTAATTGGACAGCAAATAACGAAACATTACCAGCAATTCCGTTTAATAATACTTTGATCAAAGACCATATTGCCGATAATTACTATTTAGATAAGAATGGTGTGGTTCATGTTGCCTATAATAATTACTTTGGTGGACATTATCTACCAATAGGTAATCAGGGCATTTCCAGTTTGACTTTCGATTTAAATCATAATACGAATTGGTTAGCTGAAATTGCACGCAATGAAGCCAATGGAGGTCCAGTAGCTACAATTAACGTATGGGTTCCTTATCGCACCAACATAAATAATGACAATGTATATGTGCTACCATATTCTGACGCTGGTAGTTTTTCTAATACGTCAACTGAGCCATCAGCTCCAACTTCTACTATTCCGTCAATTCCAAATGTCCCTCAAGCTCCTGATGATGATTTAACAAATTCAAATCAGTCAGCAAATGAAAATAATGCAGTTTCACAAGCCAAGAAAGCTTCAAACAGTAATAATAGCAACAATGATAGTGAACTTAGATTCTAAGTCCACAACTGCTACATCCCCAGTTGCAAGTTATCTAAGTAATGGTCAAATGGTTGCTACGCCAAATACTACTGAAGCATCATCAATTATTGTCCATGCTCCTAATGATTTTGGCTCAAGTACGGTTGATTCGAGTTTGAACAGCACAGGGGTATCTGAATTACCACAAACAGGGAATTCAGATACTTCTACTACAGCACTTGGTTTAGGTATTGCAACAGTAGGAAGTATTTTAGGATTAGCAGGTGCTAAAAGAAAAATGCATCGTTAATCAGTATCATGAATAAAGAATGGCTAACTAGGCTTAGCCAACATTATGGTAATAAAGAGCAGAAAATAATAATAAAAAATAAAAAATTACTAAAAATAAATTTAAATATAACTTTTACACTATTTGAAATGGTGATAGAATAAATGCTGTAGATCATATTATTTATTGTTTGATTTTTGATCTATTTACTAATCTGTATGTTAGATTAGTTGGTTGTTCGAAATTTCGATTGTAGAATTTCTTTGTGTTTGTTTATTGAATATCTGTTTACAGATATTTTGTATTGTTTAAATTTAATAGAAAAAAGAGGGTCATTTGATTTTATATCAAATGGCTTTTTTGTTTTATTTTTGGAGGTATTTATGGGCGAAAGAACTCAGATTCTTGTAAATGTTCATTTAAGTGATGAAAAATGTCCTTTTGGTACAGTGATTCACTATCAATGGGGCGCTGGTATCACTATGTTGCTTGATGCAATTAGTGTTATTCGTTCTTTACCATCACCATACATGCTGAAGTATGACGATGATGATGAAGATAAGTTTAAGTATTTAGATTCTATTTTGAAGTCTCAAGATTTCGAAATTAGGAATCCACAAGTCTATCGCAACTTGTATAAACATATCTTGAATGGCGTGCAACATGGTAGTAGTAATGAGTACTACGATTTAGCTCAGATTCAAGATTTGTTAAAAAAGCATCCAGATGATTCTAATGATAGAGAAGATCTTCTATATCGTCTTGATGATTCTCTATGTGCAAGGTTAGATGCTTTCTACTTAACTTGTGATAACAATGATGGCTACATGATTATTGATGCTACATATAGCAATAATCATGAAATTGACGTCAAACTTGGTTTTGGAGTAGAAACTAATCCATTGGCAGATAATAATGAGAGAAGAGATACTTTTAAATTTTTATCATTTGAAGATTTCTGCAATCAACCTGCTTATAAATGTTCATGTAATGAAGATTTCCAGGCAGGATATAAGCTTTTACTAAGATCTATCGGTTGTACTTTCATGAACGCTGAAGATCAGAATCGTATTTTGGCGATTAAGAGACAGCAAAATCTTATTAATTGCTAAGTAATTGTTGTGTTGTTTATTAAAGATCAAAAGAAACAGGAGTTTAAGTATGTTAAATAAAAATATTGTAAATGCAGTTATCAAGTCAGTTGTTGTTTTAGGTTTAGCCTTATTATGTGTGTTAGCAGTTCAAAGCAATAATACTCAACAAGTCGAAGCAGCTAGTTCCGACAATTATAAGACTGTTTATGAAAACATTAATGGTGGAGCAGGATTATTCAAAAATCCATTTATCCGTCTTAATCAAAACCGTCCAAGTAAAGTTGTTAAAGCTAGACACTTTAAGATTACTATGAGAATTGTTGCAGACAATGGTATGGTTTGGTACAGAACTACTTCAAAGTTGTGGATTCCATCTGACTTTACTAATCGTCCAAAATCAATTAGTCATAGTCAACTTAAGAAAAACGCCACTAAGAAGTTTGGCTGGCTTACCATTGGTAACACTACTTATATTTTAAGAAAAGCTACAATTAAGCATCAAACTTACTACTACGCTGTTAAAAGAGTTGGTCAGTTAATAAAAAGCAGTTCCCAAAACTGCTTTTTATTTTGTCCTTTTTATGAAATATTCGATTATGTCTACTTTGCAATATATTAAAAGCAGTATATAATTTGTGCTAGGTATAAAAATGAATAAGATTATTTTCTACGAAGATAAAAAACACAATTCTGAAATCAAAGAGTATTTTGATAGAATCAGTTGTAGTTCGCAAAAAGATGATAAGAAAATTTATAGAAAAGTTATGCATCAGCTAAATATGCTAGAACTATTAGGTAGACAATTGCATGAGCCTAATGCTAAATATCTTAAAGGATATAAGTATCCGTTATTTGAGTTACGTCCGCAACCAGAAAGGATATTTTATGTCACGTGGCAAAAGGATAAGTTTGTGCTTTTGTCTCATTACACAAAGAAATCTAATAGAACAGATCCAAGAGAGATAAATAAAGCTTTGTGTTTAGCTCAAGATTGGTATGAAAGGTTTGGTATGTAATTATGATGACTTGGGATGATTTTAAAAAACAGCCATCTAGCTTAAGTCAGGATGAGATTGATATTATTGATACTCTTTCTATGCTTCAAGCTACTAGAATAAAAAGAGGAATTACTCAAAAACAATTAGCAGAAAAAAGCGGGTTATCACAACCACAAATTGCTAAAATTGAAAATCTGGATTCTATGCCTACTTTAAAAACATTGAGAAGATATGCTGCAGGTTTAGGATTAAAAATCAATTTAGAAGTGGTGCCAGCTTAATTACTAAGAACTAGTATGTAAGTAAGCAGAAAGACTGAAAGCAATCAAAGTTGCTTTCGGTCTTTTTTCTTTTGGTAGTACTGAATTACTATAGTCTAAACACTACTTAGTGCTGATACTACTGAGCACGGAGATAAATTACTGGATGAAATTAAGTGTCATTATTGTATTTATAGTGGTTACAATATATACTGTAATTCTAAATAAAAATGGAGACCGTAAAATAGTTTGTGTAAGGATGAATTATTCCTTAATTTAATTTCCTAAAACATTAGAAAAAGGAGTTCCTTTCTCGTATGATTG
>NZ_FMXC01000065.1 GCF_900103655.1 Lactobacillus kefiranofaciens | reverse complement strand
AGAGTTTTATTCAAGCAATTGAAACAAACAACACTCAAGAGCTTAAATCATTGATTACCAGCAAAGATTCAATTGGAACCCTAATGCATAAGACGCTGCTAACTTTTAAATACAATCTAAAAGCGGTGCTTAACGGTGCGGCGCTGCCTTATTCTAATGGCTGTCTTGAAGGCTTCAACCGCAAAATCAAGCAAATCGAACGAACAGCTTTCGGCTATTCCAATTTTATCAATCTATTAACCAGAATTCGTTTAGAGGAAAATCAATATAAAGAAAAAGAGCCAAACATCCTTTTAATGACTGCCTGATTCTATTCATTTACTCTCTATCAACAGGATTTGACAAAGAGCCGTTTTTGTATATTTTTATACATGCTTGCCTAACTTTAACACATAATAGTTAAAGTTTGATTTTAGATAAAAGAGTATTGATAAAGTTTCTTAACTCTTAGCTTTGAAGTGGCTCTTTTTGCTTCTCAAGAATCTGACGTTCTTTTTTAACAGATTCAGTAAAAGCAATGTCTAGTTGCTCATCTAATTTAACATATTTCTGAAGAATTTCAGAAGAGATTGTGTCTTCTCTTACTAATGAATAAACAGATAAAGCATTTGGATTATACCATAGAGCCCATAATTTTTCACCACAGTATTTGTTATCTAAGGGAAGTTCATAATTTGTTGCTCTTAACCAAGCAGTATTACTATACTTAATACAGATTTTAGTTCTATATTTTATGATTTCTTCTTCTGTTGAGTTAATAATATTTCCTCTTTTTGTTTTAAGACTTGAAATATTAGTTCATAATGGATAATTTAAAGCATTTAATAAATCATTTAAAATCAAAAATTGCTTTTACATATGGAATAATTTGATCAAGATATTGCATGGATACATGATTCATTATTTGTCCGTTACGTGCTTCATAGTCATAATTAAGAACTTGATATAAACAAACATAACCTTTTACCCCAGTATTTCTATCACCTGATATTAGAATTGGTTTGTAATGCTTATCATGTTCATACTTAGAACTAGTGGTAATTGGCATAGCTACGATGAAACCGGTTTGCTGATTATATGGGGTAGCACTTACTACCAGCATTCGACGTTCATTGTTGCCAGATTGAGGATTATGTCCACCCCATTCATGTCCTGCATGAGGTTCGGCTTCAATTTTAACAATATCACCTTGACATGGGAAATTTTTATTAACCTTCATTATTCCATCCTTCACGTCCGATATTATAATCTGGCATCCTTAATTCTGGATCATTAGCAACTGCTTTTTTAAAATCGTAATCTCCCCATTCTGTTTCATATAGGTTAACTTCTTTATGAATCTCTACATTATTATCAGGACCAATTTTAAATATTAAACGACTACCGTCTGTCCAATTCTGTTGTTTCCGAATTGCAGCCGGAATTGTAATTTGTCCTTTTTTGGTAATTTTTGCAGTGTATTTCATTGTATAGTCATCCTTTCTCAAGGTGTAATACGTAAGGAACCTTTCATATGTAATAGTACTTCAAAATGTTAGTAAAAACAAGTTTAAAGCTATTTCTGACAGTGATTGCTTTTGATATTAAAAATATATTTTTTAAGATTAATTAGTAAATCATTGAACATTTTGTGCCAATTGGTAAATAGAAAAAATTATGATCATATAGGTGTATGAAGCACCAATTGATATTACACAAAAAGAGCTTATCATTTAAAATAAGCTCTTTAAAAATATAAGTTAAGATTCATGAATAAACTTGAATCATTAACTATCTTTATTTAAAACTTTTAATTTAAGGCGATGTTTAACGTTTTGGCCACTATAAGCTACTTTAAGTAATCCAACTTATATAGCTTACTTAATAATGTTATTCCTATAGACAAAAGCATACATAAAATAGCTAATGAAAAAAGCAATTCATAACTTACTTTAATTATAATTCCACTTAGAATTGCAATAAATGGTCCAGTTATTCTAGTAAGAGAAGTTGAAGTTGAAGTAACCATACCTTTGTATTTATTAGGAGTTCTAGACTGAATTATTGTGAAAAAGTTAGCTTGTGCCCAAACGCTTCCAAAAGAAACAATAGCATATCCTATTAGAAATAACCAGAAAGATTTTAAATCCAACATCAAAATAAAACCTAAGGTTATTAATAATCCGATAGCTATGAGTTGTAATCCTAACTTTATTTTTTTGCCATAACGTAAATAAATAAAATTACCAATTATACTAGCTATTGATGAAATAGTAAAAAGCAAACTAATTTTATCTATCGAAACATGCATTCTCTGTTTTAATATGAATGTTAACATGGGAATTATCAACTGAAAACCTATGTTGGCTGCCAAAAAACTCAATACCATCCACTTTATTTCATGTTGATTAATTAAGAATTTTATTCCATCACTTAAAATTCTTTTTATGTTTTTCTTTTTTGAATTAGGTGTCGGTTGTTCTATATGTAATTTTTTAACAGTTATTGCTAAATATAGAAAACTTAAGAAGTCTAAAATAAAGCCACCTAAGTAATTTAATAAATTTACTACTACAGCAGATATACCAGGACCAACAGTTTTTTGAATAGATGAGATTAGTCCTATTTTTCCAGAAACATCGGATAATTCTGCTGTAGTTACTGATTCAGATATTAAAATTTGATAGCCTGTCCAGGATATTAAATCAAATGTACCAATAAAAAAATAGTTATTAAAATAAGCCAAATTGGAAATTTGTATACAGTAATAAGCGGAATAATCAATATTAATATTGATTGCATGAGTAATGAATACAACATGATATTTTTTCTTGAAAAAATATCAAAGATTGAACCAATAATTATGCCAAAAAGAGCTGTTGGCAAATACTCCATTGCTGTTAATAATCCCATAGTTATTGAAGAATGTGAGCGTGTCAACATCAATAATGGAATTGCAAAAGTATAAAATTGATCACCAAGTCCAGAAATTGTATAGCCTATTAGTAGCTGTGTGCTTTGTTTTTTAATACTTTTAATCATTTTTAGTGTATCTTTTTTCTAATTAAATTAAACTTACACTCTACAATTTTAGTATCATGTTGATTTTTTATAAAACCACTACATTGAATGATACCTGTTTCGTCAATGCTTTGAATATTTACTGTAACTTTTGCAACATCACCAGGAACAAAGTATCCGTAATAATGACATCTGTTTATGCTTAAAAACCATATGTTATCCAATGTTCCTAATTTTTTATAAATTGAAAAGCTAATGGATTGAGCTAGTAATTCAACTAATAAGACAGCAGGATACATAGGAAAATCCTTGAAGTGTCCTAGCATAAAAGGATCGGAATTAGTAAAATATTTTATAGTTTTAGTGGATTTATCGTTGTAATCTACAACTTTATCAACTAAAAGCATAGGATATCTTTGTTTTAAAAAGTTCGTAATACTAATATTTTCTTCTTCCATTTATTATTTCTCCAAATCTTTGATAACTATTGAAACAGCATTACCGCCAAAGCCAATAGAATTACTTATGGCAAATTTAATATTAGAAGTTTTGCTAGTAGTGACAATAAATGGAGCATTTTCTAGAAGCTTATTTTGTCCTACTATATTAGGAGGGAGTCTATGTCTTTGAATTGCTAATGCTACTATAATTGCCTCAAAGACACCTGCACCACCTAAAGTATGTCCTATTTGTCCTTTAGAGGAACTTACGCTGGGAATATCTTTAAAAACTTTATGAAGTGCATTTAATTCCATGACGTCATTTAATTTAGTTCCGGTTCCATGTGCATTAACATAATTGATTTGTGAAGGTTTTATGTTAGCTTCTCTTATCGCATTATTCATAGCAGTAAACAATGCTGTTCCATCAGGATTTGGTGCTGTAATATGATAATGATCGTTTGCCTGCCCTACTCCGATAATTTCAGAATAACTATTAGAAGTATATTGACTACTTAGTACAATACAAGCAGCACCTTCACCTAGAGACATACCATCTCGGTTAGTTGTAAATGGTTTACATCCTTTTAAGCTCATAGCTCCTAAAGACATGAAACCACTGGCAGTAATAGGTGATAAAGTATCAGCTCCTATAACAATAGCTTGCTTATAATGATTGTACTTTAATTCTCTATATGCGTATGATATAGCGTCACCACCTGATGCACAGGCAGTATTAAAACATGTTATTTTAAACTTTTTAAATTTAGAAGATACTGTAGGGATTAAAAATGTGTGACATGACATAGCATCGATTAATTTACTGTCTTCACTTTTAAATATATTGTCCTCTAATCCGTTGCTTGTAGCAAAACAAATTAAGGTCTTATCTTCATTTCTTTTTATAATTTTGGCATCAATACAAGCATTGAAGAAAGCCTGTTTAACTATACTTTCTAACGAAGTGGTTTCTGTAAATCCACAAGCAGTAAAACTAGGAATATTGTAAGTGGTTTTATATTTGTTAATTAATTTCCAAAATAACTCTCCTGAAAAAATGTTTGAAGAAAACTGTTTAATTGACATACCTAAAGGAGAACTTACTCCAATTCCGTTTATAAAAACTCTCATTAATTTTACTCCATTTATAAATTAGAAAAACCACCGTCAATAATAAAATTCTCCCCTGTAATATAATCTGCCATTGAAGAGGTTAAAAATAAAACTAGATCAGCTACTTCTGTAGGCGAAGCAAATCTCTTAAAAGGAACTTTATTTTTAAAAGTAGTGTAATATTTTTCACTCATTGCAGTTTTTACAAAACCAGGACTAGAGACTGTAAAATAGTTTGTGTAAGGATGAATGATTCCTTAAATTAATTTCTTAAAATATTAGAAAAAGGAGTTCCTTTCTCGTATGATTGGTTT
>NZ_FMXC01000041.1 GCF_900103655.1 Lactobacillus kefiranofaciens | reverse complement strand
TTCTTTGTATTCTCTAAGCCAATTGTTAAGCCTGCCAATGCTTTTGAAACCTAATTCTAGAGATAATTGAACATCTGACTTAGTACCAAAGATAGCTTGTTCAATTGTTTGTTCTTTAAACTTCTTAGAATAAACCCGCTTTCTAGTATTCAAAATATTTGTTCCATGCATATCAATCAATCTAAGCATGTAATCCAGATTAGCTAAGTTCATTTTATATGCTTTTGACAACTGACTGATTGAGATTTTCTCATCTTTTTTCCATTTACGATAAATTTCTATCTTTTGTTCTTTATTAAATTTAGACATAGTAAAAGACCTAAAAGTGTTTCACTTTTAGGTCTCACTTCAATATTACCCACTGAAAGTTTTTACTTTTTTCAAATTTTAGATTCCACTGAAACTTAAGCTGCCATTCCTTGGTAATAAAGAAAGCCAAAATGAAAGTAACAATTGCAATTATTACACCCGAACCCACTATTTTTTTAATCATGCCAGATGAATCTAGAAACCTATTAACATTGTGGCTATAGTTCAGATACAAAATAAAAATCATGAATAATCGCATAAACCAATTTTTCACTACTGGAAAATTGACCACGACTACAGGGATACTGACTAACATCAGTAGCAGTAACCCAATAATCGAGCTGATTAGTATTAGCGGCTTAAACATCAAATTAAGTGTGGAAACAGTCGTATAAATCAAAAAGTCAAATACTAAAATCAGTGTTAAGCTGCCTAGCCACTGGCTTATTAACTTTACAGAATGCTTATTTTTACCACAAATTTTCAAGATAAAATTAAGTGCCAAAATAATTAATGCAATCCAGCACATTCTAGACCAGTAAAGTCGAGGTAGACCTTCACCAACTATTCCCACAGCAATTGACACTATCATGCCGATAATTAACTCTAGATTTAGAAGTTTATTCCAGATCTTATCCGTCATTTCAGTCATCCCTTTTCCTACATATATAGAAAATATTTCATTTGTATTTAAGTCTAGCAACAAATCAAATTCTTCTAATCGTTATCAATTCTAATTATTTTTATTTCTTTTCATCGATAGGTAAATATTTACAATTACAGGAATCAGTACAACTAAGAACATCCAATGGTAATACTTAGTAAAACTAATAACAATTGCGAATACAAGTGCAATTAATGTACTAATCATGATGATTACTAAATCTTTTTTCATAGTAAACTCCTACTTTTTGAAATAGTAAAAAATGTCGATTTATATACTTATTTAGGAACTTTTTTATTCATCACACGTAAAACCAAAAATATAAAAACATAAGCCAGACCTAAGGTAATAATAGTGTGTAAAACAAAGCTGTCGCTATGCAAGATTAACCAATTAGTACCTTCATAGAGCCCATCGGCGAGCAAAACACCAATAATACTTATCAATATAAAATTTTGTTTTGATAAACTCTGATTTTTTCTACTCGACACCTTCAACACACCCTTCTTTAAATTATTTTTTCTTTCCTTTAAAACAGATAATGCCTAAAAATAAACCACAGATAAATGACCACAAGGTACTAGTTGAAAAAAGCATGTCTCTAAAACTGCCACTACCGGATTTGGTAAACCAGTTAAAAGCAAAATCAGCTAAAGCAATAACAACCCCAGTCCCCAGGATTTGGAAACAAGCTTTCAAAGGAATAATTGAGTCTTTATTTGCAAACCAACTAGCCACAACTAAGCCGCCAAATAGTAAGCCCATTACTATGCCTAATGCTAAGGCCACGATAATTTGAAAAGTTGCTAAATGCCAACCATTTTCGCCGCCCATGTAAAGCAGCATTAACGCGGTGCAGACAACGACACCAACCAGCATCTCTAAAAAGATTTTCTTGTTTTCTTGTTCAAATTTCTGACTTTTCATAATAGGCCTCCAAATCTAATCCTTCTTATAGACCAACAGATCACCAGGCTGGCAATCTAGCACTTCACAAATTTTACTTAAAGTATCGAACCTCACGCCGTGCGCCTTGCCCGTCTTTAGAATCGAAAGATTAGCCGGTGTAATGCCCACCTTCTCAGCCAATTCTTTAGAAGACATCTTGCGCTTGAGCAGCATGAAATCTAACGTTACTTCAATCATCCATATCACTCACTTTACTAAATAATTGAATCTGCATCTTCTTGCACCTTCATGCCATATTTGAAGACCAGGTAAACTACATACAAAATTGCTAGGAAAAACAAGCTATTGACGATGCTAGTTGGATAAATCATATCAGCAGATGAAGTCTTAGCAATCTTAGTTAAGGTTGCGTAGTTGCTGTAAATTCCAATGTAAAAGATCGCTGTTGCAAATGTGTAAACCACCACTGAAATCAACAGTTTCTTCAGCAGCTGCAAATTCTTCATCGCAAAGTAAATTTCTTGCTTGATGTTTTTAATAATTAAACGCGCGTAGCGACAAACAAAGAATTGAGCCATAGAAGCCGCAATGAAAAAGCAAAATAGCCCTAACATTAACCAAAGCCACGCGTTGCCACCGAGCTGGATACCGAGTTCATCACTCATGCCCTTACCTGCTTCTGCACCAGCTCCGGGCTGTGATAATGCAAAAATTGTAAAGCCACCCGCTAAAACAAACGTAACAACACTAAATACACAAAGCACTTGGTAAATCCACGTTAGTGCCGTAAGCAAATTTAATACGAACTTTCTCATTTTTCTCCCTCTATTCCGTTTAATACTCTTTTCATTAATTATTGTATTACGATAATTTATACTTGCAAGACAGAAATTAAATATTCTTTTGCAATAAAAAAGCCGCCGAAAATTCGACGGCTAATTTAAATATTCAATTTTACATTTCATCAAAAGTGATTAACTGGCAGTTAACTTTCTTGGCCAATTCTCGACAAGAGTCAGTGAAGCCAACTTTAGAGAAAAGATAATAATGCTTAAGCGGATATGGGAGTATTTCACTATTTCTAATCAATTTTTCTAACACGCTACGGGGAATTGGCTCATTCTTCCATTTGCATTCGCCAAAATAACCATCACGTTCATCATCAGAAAAGCCCACCACATCTAATTCAACTTGTTGATGCGTACGTTTATCTGTACCCCACCAATTACCTAACTGCACAAAGGGATTAGGCACCCATTTCTCATCGAGATCTTTCGACCACATGAAGTTTTGACTGTATTTTTCAAATTCTGGTCCCATAAAATCAGACAGATTCTGCTCGACTTTTTTCCAAGCCAAATCAGTTAAGCCACGTTCGATGATGGCAGACTGACTGCCAACAAATGTATACCAAAAGCGAAACATTCCATCGCAGATGCGATAAACAATATTCTTGCTCTTATTTTTCTTTTTATCAGTCACTGGCATCGTTTTTTCAACAATTCCTAAATCAATCAAATTATTCAAATAGGTTGTTAGCGGACCTGTTTGCAGACGCGCATTTTGAGCAATCTTGTTATGCCTAGAGGCACCGCTACTAATAGCATTGATAATCGAATTGTAGTTAGTAGGATCGCGCAATTCCTGCTGCAACAGATTGCTTGGTTCGTCAAACAATCGACCCGATTTATTCAAAAAAATTTTCTTAATATTATCTGCCACAGATATCTGATCGGACATATAACTCAAATATTGAGGAACCCCACCACAAACTGTATTGATCACAAAAGCATCCTCTTTATCATAATTAGGGAGCATTTCTTGTGCTTCAGCTAACTTAAATGGTTCCAGTTTTAAAGATAATGTACGTCGACCATACAGGGGGCTTTGATAACCTAAAACTTGTCGCTCCATGAATGACATTGATGAACCACATAAGATCAAAAAAAGATTAGTATCTTTAAATTGATGATCAATATAGGACTGGAGCATTGAACTAATTGCTGGATATACCTTAGCCAGATAAGGATATTCATCAATTACCCAAATTACCCGTTCTTTTTTGGCCAAGTAAGCAATTTCCTTAAAGCATTCTTCAAAGTCGGTATAATCTTCTCTGCCACCTTGCATGGTATTTTTGAAAATACTAATTGCTTCTGAAAAACGCTTAAGATTATCCATTGCATTTTCTTCAAGAGCTACATAGTATATTGCTTTTTTATCTTTCAAGAATTCGTTAATTAGGGATGTTTTGCCAATTCTTCTTCTGCCATAGATCACAGTGAATTGAAAATTATTTTCTTGATAAGCTTGATTCAGTTGCTTTAATTCTTGATGCCTGCCGATAAACATTTTGTGCTCCTTTTAGAACTGCTACATTACAATATAGTATAATACGATGTACTACATTATATTATACTACTTTGCAATATATCTTATTATAATCATGTTTATCACAATAATGAAGAAAAAGATATTATCTAAATCCCAACATCGCAATTGGCACAACTTGAACATGGTCATCTTTCCGCTGGTAAGCAACTTGCCCAGTATTGAGCAAAACTTTGCTAATTTGATATTCATCTTTGGCTTGTTATTCAAACCAATTCAAATGTTTAACATAGCTATTTTTAACATTAGGATTAGTTTTCACTTCAAATAAAACGACCTTGCGACCTTTTTGCAAAATAAAGTCAATTTCGTGGCGGCCCTTGCTATCTCTGAAGTGCGTCAGGTGGACGCCAAGTGCATCCGCGTAAACAATTAAACTCTGGTAAACCAAACTCTCCATCAACTGACCAATCATGTCGCTATTAATCCTGCCAACATGCTTGCTGACGTCAAAATCCGTTAGCTGATCCTTGGTCACATCTAGCAAACTCATTGCAATTGCTGGATCAAGCATGAAATGCTTCGGTGCCTTAGTTAAAGCTGGGAACAGTTTGCCCATGCCAATAAATGGTGGAACATCATCAATAATATAAAGAATCTTTAGTGCTTCTCTGAAGAAATCAGCCGTCGGTCGACTCGGCGTTTGTTCATTATTAGCCAATGCCGTATCGATAATTTTTTTATAGCTAGTTGTGGTGCCAATTGAAGCCGCAAAAGCCTTCAGCCATGCACGCGCGTTTCCGGTTCTTTAACAGTAAAGCCATTCTCCTCAAAATCATGTTGGATAATATTATTTACATAGTCGCGAATTAATAACTCACGAGCTTTAGGACTCTTATTTCTAATTCCAGGAAAACCGGAGCGAAAAATCTCATCTAAATAGTTGTCCAATTTTTGATCAGTAAAACCAGTTGCCTGATAATTGGGATCATCTAATAATTTTGTTACAGAAACATATTGCTGTGACATCTGTCGTTCTTGGACAGAATAAGGTCGCATTTTCATCCGCACAATTACTGTGAATACGAGCATCGACGCGAATACTACTACCTGTGAATAAAACACTCTCTGCTGGTAAGACATCATCAACTTGATGACGGACAAAAGACCACAAATTAGGCTCTAGTTGCCATTCATCAATTAAAACTGGCCGTTTAACACCTAAAATTGCTTCCGGGTTGTTACGGAGAAGCATTTTTACTTGTGGATTATCTAAACTCATTATAGTTTTAGCTAAGCGAGAGGCAGTGGCCGTCTTACCCACAGCCTTAGCTCCTTCAATCAAAATAGCGGGTAATTCTTTGAAATCTTCTGCTAAAGGTTGGTCAATTATTCTTGGTTCGTAGTTCATTTTTATATTTTTCCATTCTGAATTTTACAATTATTCCGCTTTTAATTTTAACATTTTTCCACCTTGAATTTTATAATTATTCCACTCTGAACTTTAATACTTTTCCACCTTGAATTTTACAATTATTCCATCTCATCAAAAAAAGCTACCGAAATTAATCGGTAGCCCGTAAAATCTTATTTATTATTCTGCGACATATTTGCCATCATGATTTTCAAAAATAATTTGTTGATCAGGTAATTCCACCACAATTTGCTGATATTCATGCGCATAGCCGTGATGCGTTAACTTCACCGTTACCTGGTTATCCACAACTTCGATATCATACAAGTTGTACTCGCCATCTTGGTATTTAAAGTCAACGTCATCATCTTGGTAATGGGTATACTTGCCGGAGTTGCCAAAGACTTTGAAGGTCATTGTCTTATCCGGCTCATCCGAGATGTGGCTAACTTCTTTGCCCCATGGCAAAATCGTATTCTTCTTGATAAAGAGTGGCAACTTATCAATCGGTGCATCAACCAAGATTGTGTTTTTACCAGCATATTCACTGCCATTCCAGAAGTCGATCCATTCACCTTCAGGCAAATATACCGCACGCTTAGTTTGACCTTGCTGCACAACCGGGGCTGTCAAAATGTCCGTGCCCACCATGTATTCGTCGTTCAAGTTATGCACCTGTGGATCATTTTCGTAATTCAAGACCAGTGGCCGCATGACTGGCAAACCAGTTTTGCTTTCACGATAAAATTCATCATACAGGTATGGTACAAAGCGATAGCGCAACTTCAAATACTTGCGGTAAATCGACAAGGTTGGTTCACCAAAGACCCATGGTTCCTGTGAACGCGTACCAAGTGCGGCGTGGTTACGATACAGCGGACTGAACAAGGCACCTTCGATCCAGCGCGTCAAAAGTTCTGGCGTACAGTCTGCACCAAAACCACCAATATCGGTGCCAGCAAAGCTAAAACCGCTCATCCCTAAGTTGCACAACTGCGGGATCATCATTTGTACATGTGTCCATAAACTCTGATTGTCGCCAGTCCACACTGTGGAAAACTTTTGCGTTCCCGCATAGGCAGCACGTGTAATTACAAATGGTCGCTTGCCAGAATATTTCTTGATTCCTTCATAGGTTGCCTTAGCCATATTGTGACCATAGACATTATGCATCTTCTTATGAGTTGATGCCTCTTTTTCATTATGGAAAACAATATCTTGTGGAATCTCGCCCTTAAATGAGGCAGGCTCATTCATATCATCCCAAATACCTGAAACGCCTAAGTCAACTAAATACCTGCAGTTCTTAGCCCACCACTTACGCACTTTTTGACGGCCAAAGTCTGGGAAGACGGCATCTCCTGGCCAAACCTGGTTAACGTAAACCGTACCATCTGGCGCCTTAACGAAGTAGCCCTTCTTGATACCTTCTTGGTAGATCTTGTAATCGTCATCCTTCTTCACGCCCGGATCGATGATCGTAATGATCCGGAAGCCTAATTTGCGCATCTTTTTGATAAAATCGGCTGGCTTCTCATAGGTGTCTTTTCTCCAGGTGAAGACGCGATAGCCGTCCATGTAGTCGATGTCTAAATGCAGCACGTCGCAAGGCAAATCATACTTGCGCAAGTTCTCGGCAATCTTTTCAACCTGCTTTTGACTAACGCTGTAGCCCCAGCGTGATTGTTGATAACCTAAAGCCCACTTTTGTGGCATTGGCACGCGACCAGTCAGATAAGTATAGTTGGTGATAACTTCCTTGAGCGAATCTCCGCCGATCACGTAGTAATCAAGGTTGCCGTCAACTGCGGAGTAGTAGTAATAGTTGCTGCTTTCCTTGCCTAAATCGATATGATTGCGGTAGGTGTTATCAAAAAAGATGCCGTAGGGATGACCGTTTTTTAATCCAAGCAAAATTGGAATCGATTTATATAAACGCGTGAAGCTTTCAACATGCGGATCAGGATTGTCGGTATTCCAGTTGTCGTAAGCATAGTGGCGCTTGTTTAAAAAGCCGGTCTTGTCGCCCAAGCCGTAGAATTGTTCATTGTCGGCCAAGGTCTTAATTACCTCATAGTAATCTTTACCGTGCCTGCCTAAAAGCTTGTTAACATCGTGACCTTCTGATTCAGCCAGCTTCAGGTGCTCTTTATCTATTTGACGGTCGATTGGCGTGCGCTGACCGCGATAATCAATGATCAGCGGATTGCCGTTTTCATCATAAACATCAATCTTCTCGTCATCGTAGGCTTTGACGATCAGCTTTTCAGTAGCAAGTTCAGCGTGATCGCCCTTGTCTTCTACCGTGAAGTCGGTCTTGACCTGCTTGTCGCCTTCAATCGCGTAAGAATTGCTGGCATTACCGCGGTCTTGGAAGACGCGAATGATTTCAGGCGTAATAACAGTTAAAACAAGTGAACTATTTTCATAATTTAAAGTAATCTTTTGTCCATCTTCAGTAAAATTAGTAAGTTTGTTAGTCATTTGAATTCCTCTATTTATCTTTTTGTATTCGCTTCCAATTTTATCACAACTAGTTTTCCATATAAGCTCAAAACGATAATCTGGAATTTTTCCCAACAAAAAAACCGCCTAAGGGCGGCAAAATTTAGTTAAACAAGTCCGACAGCTTAGTAGGGATATTATTGTTCTGAGCGAAGTATTTCTTAAAAGTATCAAAATCTGGCTCTTCTTCATCGCGACGAGTGTACATGTCATGCACCGCCAAGATGCCTGTGATCATCAGGTTAACACCTAACACAATTAATAATCCGACTAAAATATACACAAGATATAACATGACTGCACCTCCGCTAATAAGTATTGTCTGTATTACTTACCTATTACACTAATATTTATTAGGGCATTTGTCAATCATTCTTTGATTATTTTTCTTTTTCGTGATTTCTACCTAAGTACAAAAAGCCATAGATCGCTGGTCCAATAACAATCGCGCCTGCAATTGAAACGATGATCACTACTACAAAACGGGGCATGGCCAAAAAGCTTGCACGAAAACCGGTACCAGCCCAAGCACCAACGAAGACGATTAGCCAGCCCAACAGCATTGAAATTAGCAAATCCTTAGTAGAAAAACTATTCGGTGTCTTTTTCTTCTTCATCATTTTCACCTCATGACTTAATTATGCACAAAAAAATACTGATACGCCATCTTTCAACAGCATATCAGTATACATAATTATCTTGAAATCAAACTGCTAAAGGCTAAACCGAGTGCAGCACCACCGGCAGCACCAGCTTGATGCGATACCGGACGTGCACTTCTAGTAATTGCGTAATGAAATTTCGTCACGCTTTTGGACAGCTTGCTTTGCCAACTCAAGGGATCAAGTCCCACGCAAATTAAATTGCAAACATAGTTAGCAGACTCCCCATTCTCAAGTTGATGTTTAGCCTGCAGTAAAACTTTTCGTTCTTCCGGCTTAGTATCCATATCCATTAACAAATCAGTAATGTTGTTCAAAAGCCAAATTTTCAAATCATCTTTTTCTTCTTGATACATATTCAGCATCTCTTTTCAATTTTTAATTTGACCCTATTTTAGTTCTTCACCAGCAAATTGCAATATTTTTGCAAGAAAAAAGCCATGGAAGTTGTCCATGACTTTCTTATTTACCAAAAGATAATTTTATTCATCTTTCTTTTTCTTATGATCGGTTAACCCGAAGAATCCCAATACCATTGCAAGTAATCCGATAATACCAACTGAGGTATGTTGTTCACCTGTCTGTGGCAAATTATTCTTCTTGGCTTCCCTCTTAGCAAGCTGATTATTAGCTGCCTTTGGAGTTGGTGTTGCAGAATTATGCTCTGCCTCAGTCCCTTGTGGTGAAACTCTATTAGTTCTGTCAGCTGCTTGAGAAGGAGTAACCATATCTTCATACAAAGGCGCATTCTCGTTCTGATAGCCCTTGATCACGGCCGGACCAGACTTGATCTTATCCTTGGAGTGGACATGAACCTCAGTCTCATCAGTACTTGGCTTAGATGGCAACTCAGGATTATTGTCAGGCTCTGGCGTTGGCTTAGGTTGTGGCTTATCAGACTCATCAGGTTTAGGAATTGGCGGAACTACCTCGTCTTGCGTGTAAGTGATGGTGATTGCCTCATCAGCAGTGGTTACCTCAACAGCTTTAGCAGCAACTGCAGCTTGAGATGGAGTATAACCAGCAATCGTAGGTACATCATAAGCATCCCATTGTGATTTGGCAGGATCAGCAGCATTTGATTTATCAAATTTCCAATCACTGTAAGTAATCTTACCTGTTACCTCATCGAAGGTAGCAGTCCGAGTAAATGTCACAATTTGCTTAATTACTTCCTTGCTGCCATCAGGCTTAACAATCGTAATCGTACGAGTAACATCCTTAGTTTTCTCATTGCTTGTTGTCTTATGTTTCAAACTAATTATGGGGGTACCATCTGCGATCGTTATCTTATCTGGCAATTTATCACTTGGCTCATAGTTAGCTGGAATGTCTGGAATAAAGTCAACTTTACTTCCTTCTGTTCCTTTAAGCGTTTGTGTACCAATTAAGCGGTTATTATCATCGGTATCTACATAATGGATTACTTGTTGACCCTGCTGTGGTATTGCCTTGTAAGTAATAGTAATTGAACTATCCTTGCTATCTGCAGTTATATCCTCGTTAGGCACATCTTTGTCTGCTATCAATCCTTCAAATTGTTTTGGTGTAAATCCAGTAAATTGACCACTACTTGGCGTCCAAGGACTTTCACTACCAGGAACTATCTTTCCAGTAACCAAATCATACTTAACTGTCCGAGTAAATTCAACAGTTTGCTTCTTTTGATCCTCTGGGATTTGTCCCAATTGTTTAGCAGTTAAGCCTTCGTAGTTAATTGTTCGAGTGACATCCTTCATTTGAGTATCTTACTTAGTCTTGTGGACCAGCTTAATGTACAAATGTTGCTCCAATGGAGTACCAAATGTGTAATCTTCAGGTAAAGTTTGACCTGGAGCCAATTCATAGTTTGTTGGAATCGTTAAGCCAAGGTCATTAATCGTTGAATCGGCAACGCCAGTCTTGGTAATTGAATTACCAACTTGCTTGTTGTTTTCATCAGTATCTTGGAACTCAATCGTTAAGGTAGCATCTAATTCAAACTCGGCGGTTGAAGAAAGTTTCAGGTTATAGTTTGGATTTGCGTTGATTAACTTTTGCATTGAAGTTGGTGTTAACGAAATCAAGTAAGTACCAGATTGATTTGGCGTACTTGCAAATCCATACTCTAAGTCATCTGGAACAATTATACCTACTGGTACATTAAGGTGATAGTTACCAGCATTGATCTTAGCAGTCGTTTCTTGTTCAAAGCCAACAATCTTAATCTTAGCGTCAGCGGGACTAATTACATAGGTGATCCGGCCACTTTCAGTAAGCTTGTAGTTTGGATTTGCTTGTTGAAGCTTGTCTAAGCCATCCTTAGTTAAAGCAATGTAGTAAGTTCCGACATTAGTTGGTGCAGCAATCTTCTTGCCTTGAGCATCAACCCATTCGTAATCACCAGTAGTTAAACCTGAAGTATTCAAGCTTTGACCAGTGACAAGGCCATTAGTCCTGAAACTACCTTGAGTAAGATTAATCACAACTGGTTCACCATAAGTGCTACCGTCATTACCATCTAATGTGACATTAGCATCCTTTGGATTAATCTTAAAGCTTGCGTAACCCTTCAATGAACCAGCATTCAACGTTACGTTACCAGCATACTTATCAAGAGCTGCCTGTAAATTAGCTAATCCTTGGTCGCTTAACTTAACGGTGTAAGTCTTATTAGCATCAGCTGAATTATTTACAACTATGTAGTCACCTACATGTAACTTGTAAACATCAGCATCAGTGCTACCTGGGAAGACAAACTTGACTTCAATATTTCCATCAGTGCTATTCAGGTCATCTAATGAAATCTCTTGACCATCATAAGTCTTAGCGTTTTGACCACTTAATGTTGCTGTACCAGTGACGGCGTTAATCGTGTAAGTAAACTCACCAGTAAATGCATTATCCGCAAAGCTGTAGTTTGGATTATCGCGCTTAATCTGCGCAATTGCTCCATCATTGAGCTTCAAGTAGTAAGTACCAGCATGCGTTGGTTCACCAGTCATAGCGGTGTAAGTACCATCAGCATTCTTGGTGTACCACGTGTAATCATTAGCGGTTACATCAGTGTGATTCAAGTTCTCACCAGTAACAAAACCAGTTGAACTCCAACTTACCTGATCCATGACATCAGCAACTGAGGTAGTTTGCCCAGTGTAATCACGACTTGCGGAATTGCTAATCGTAACTGTTGCCGGAGCTGGAGTTATCTTGTAATTAATTACACCCTTCGCAACGTCAAAGCTGTAGTTTGGATTCTTCTGCTTCAATGTATCAAGGAAGCTATCCTTTAGCCGTGCTTGGTAGGAACCGACCTTCACTGGAGCACTTTCTAGTTTCTTGCCAGCTGCGTCGTACCAGTCAAAGTCACCGGCCGTTAAACCAGTATCAACTAATGGCGTTCCTGCAATCATGCCATTAGCGGAAATATGCAAACCACTTACATTAAGATTTGCACCTTGACCGTTGTAAACCTTGTTTTGATTATCACCAGCAATCGTCACATTACTAATTGGCTTTGGCGTAATCGTAAAGGTTGCTTTACCACTAAGCTGATCAGCTGAAATCGTGACGTTACTTTGGTCATTTTGACCAGTGCCTGCTAATTCATTTAGATGAGTTTGTAAGTGCTGCAAAATCTTATCCTTGTTCAAGTTAATGGTGTACGGACCACCAGCTTGAATTGGCGCACTACTATTAGCCCAAGTGTAGTCGCCTTCTCGCAACGTGTAAGTACTTTGCTCAGTACTACCTGGGTAAGTCAAGTGAACCAAGATCTGACCATTACTGTTAAGTTCTGGCGTGGTTACGGCAATACCATTAAAGATCTTTTCGTTTGAGCCAGCTAAGTTAGCATGAGCAGTCGCTGCAGTAATCTGGTAATGAGCTTGTGGTGTAAAGGTCCACTTATAGTTGTCACCGTTATTGCCAGTCAAGTTCTTTAACTTATTTTGTCCATTTGCTGATAACTTAACTTGATAAGTACCAACATTCGTTGGATCCCCGACAATTTGTAAATCGTCAGTTGTTAAAGTCAAAGTTTGCTTGTGACCATCTGGTGAGTAAATAGCTACTAAATACCCGACATTATATTTAGTTGGTTTAAGATCACCAGCTACTGTCTGCTTAGCATCGTAAGTCTTGCCATCATTACCAGTTAAAGTTACCATAACCTGGCCTTGCTTAACCGTTAACGTACCGTGAGTAGTTACATCAACTGCATCTTGTGGATAAGCGTAATTAGTACCTAACTTGGTCTTAATATGAGCTAACCCTTGAGCAGATAATTCTACTTGGTAAGTGCCAACATTCCCTGGCGTCGTAACCAAGTCAAGATCACCAGCACTTAACTGAAAGTTAATGTAAATTGGTGTCTTTTCGTTAGTTTCCGTTGCACCTGCTGGCTTCGTTGGAGCCGTAATGAAAATTGTGTAACCATTGTCACCACCATATTTAATGGTATTAGCTTCGACACTGTCAAATAGTTTGTGTAAATAGATTTTTCTCGTAGATCGATTTTTTAATCTTTTATTTAGTCAAAGTAGGATTCTAAGGTATCCTGAAC
>NZ_FMXC01000047.1 GCF_900103655.1 Lactobacillus kefiranofaciens | reverse complement strand
CAAAGAAGTAGCACATTAATGCCTTTTCACGAGCAATAACATTATTTTCAGACTTAATAATTTTCACGATATCAGTTATAATAGATTCCATAAAAGACCAGCTTCTAATGTGTTTTTTTTTGTTAACATCAGACTACTGGTCTTTTTGTTTTAGCTCAAGTCTAATTTCAAAGGATTTGAGCTTTTTTAATTATTTATTCAACTTACCGCAAAAAATTATACACTTAGTTGACAAAATGGTCTATTCCATTTTATAATGGACTAGACCATTGAATGAGGAGGACTTAAATTATGAAAGTTATTGTTACTGAAAACAAAATTCAAGGTGGAGCAAAGGCATTTGAGATTTTTGAAAAAGGGATTAAGGACGGCGCAAAGACCTTAGGCTTGGCTACCGGTTCCACCCCTGAGACTCTTTACCAAAATTGGGTAAAAAGCGATCTTAACTGCGAGAATCTTACTAGCATCAACCTCGATGAATATGTTGGCTTAACACCAGACAATCCTCAAAGCTACCACTACTTCATGCAAAAACACTTATTTGATAAGAAGCCATTCAAGAAGACTTATGTTCCTGATGGCATGGCTAAGGACGTTGCTGCATATTGCAAGCAATACGACCAAATTATCAAGGAAAATCCGATCGACATTCAATTACTCGGCATCGGCCGCAACGGTCACATTGCCTTCAATGAACCAGGCACGCCATTTGACATTGGTACTCATGAAGTTAAATTAACCAAAAACACGATTAAGGCCAACTCTCGTTTCTTCGACAATGAAGACGAAGTACCAAAGAGTGCTATCTGTATGGGTACTGCCAACATCATGCAATCTAAGAAGATCGTTTTAATGGCCTTTGGTGAAAAGAAAGCTCATGCTGTCAAAGAAATGATTGAAGGCCCAATTACCGAAGATGTTCCTGCATCAATTTTGCAAAAGCACCCAGACGTAACGGTGATCGTCGACAAGGCTGCAGCCCAAGAATTAGATGACAAGTACAAGAACTAAAAACAAAATTTATTTTAACGAAAGAGGTTAAGCAAATTGCTTAGCCTTTTTTGATTTATCCGCTTGACTTTTAGGCGTGAAACAGATTTTAAAAATTGCTTGTGTGCCACAATATATTGTATTAAACTTATTAATTGTCTATATCTGGTATTTAAGAAGGAATGTGATTCAAGTTATTGTTTTAAGTGGGCCAATTGGAGCCGGTAAATCCAGTTTAACCAGTATTTTAGCCGAACATCTAGGTACGCAAGCGTTTTATGAAGGCGTCGATAACAACCCTGTTTTGCCGCTTTATTATAAAGACATGAAGCGTTATACCTTTCTGCTTAATACCTATTTGCTTAACCACCGTTTAGCGCAGATTAACCAAGCTATTCAAGATAAAAACAGTGTTTCTGACCGTTCAATTTATGAAGATGCGCTCTTTTTCAAGATGAACGCCGACAGCAAAGTCGCTGATCCAACCGAATTCAAGATCTACGATGACTTGCTTGAAAATATGATGGAAGATACTCCGGGCAACCCTAGCAAAAAGCCAGACCTGCTTATCTATATTCATGTTTCACTTGATACCATGCTTCACCGCATTAAGAAGCGTGGCCGCTCATTTGAACAGATTAGCACTGATCCGGGTTTGAAAGATTACTATGCCAGATTGCTCAAGTACTACGAGCCATGGTACGACGATTACGATGCTTCACCGAAGATGGAAATCAACGGTGACAAGCTGGATTTCGTCACTAACATGGATGCTCAAAAAGAAGTATTAAAAGAAATCGACGAGAAGCTGCACGAAGTTGGCAACTTATAAGAGAAAATAAAAAGAAGGAACGTGATGACAGTTATTGTTTTAAGCGGGCCAATTGGAGCCGGTAAATCCAGTTTAACAGGTATTTTAGCTAACTATTTAGGAACCAAGCCATTTTACGAAAGTGTCGATGACAATCCTGTCTTGCCACTTTTCTATGCCGATCCTAAAAAATACGCATTCTTATTGCAGGTATATTTCTTAAACACGCGCTTTCACAGCATTAAGGCGGCTTTAACCGAAGATAATAACGTGCTAGATCGTTCTATTTATGAAGATGCACTTTTCTTCCAAATGAACGCCGATATTGGCCGTGCAACCTCCGAAGAAGTCGACACTTATTATGAGCTTTTGCATAATATGATGGGCGAACTAAAACGGATGCCAAAGAAGAATCCTGATTTGTTGGTGCATATCAATGTTTCATATGACACAATGATTAAACGAATTCAAAAACGTGGTCGTCCTTATGAGCAGCTGAGCTATGATTCAACTCTAGAAGACTACTACAAGCGTTTGTTGCGCTACTACAAGCCTTGGTATGATAATTACGATTATTCCCCTAAGATGGAAATTGATGGCGATAAGCTTGATTTCATGGCCAATCCAGATGACAAGCAAGTTGTGCTTGATCAAATTACTGCTAAATTAAAAGAAATGGGCAAATTGCCAGAAGACTGGAACGGTTCTACCAATATCCAAGTCGAAGCATAATTTCCCGGAAAATATTAAAAGCATAGAAATTTCTATGCTTTTTTCTTTATTCTATTTTTGCTAAAACTTGAGCAATCCCGTCATGATTGTTATCGAGCGTGACATGCCCTGCGCCAAATTTCTCTTTTAATTCATCTGGTGCATTGCCCATCAAAAATGGCTGCCCCACTTCTTCTAGCATCTCTTCATCATTGTAGTTATCACCAAAGGCAATGCAGTTTTCTAACGGCACCTTGTATTCCTGGGCTAAAATTTTAACCGCACTCGCTTTGCTTACGCCTTTTAAAACCACTTCAAGCAGCGTCTTAGATGATCTAACAAAACTAAGATCAGGGAACTTTTCAGTCAATTCTTTTTGCATACGATCAAGCTCTTGCGGTTTACCCATAATTAATGCTTTATGTACGCCCTGTAATTTTTCGATTTGATCAATCTTCGCTGGCGTTGCCTTAACATTAACGATTTCTTCTTCATGTTTAATTAAGGAACTCTTCTCTTGTGCACAATACCACACATAGCCGCTATAAATGTTCCAGGCTGAACCATTCTGTTGTTTATCAACATAACGACAAATTTCAGCCGCTTTTTTTGCATCAAAGAAGCGCGTAATTAATGCTCTTCCTGTCTCATCCAGTGCTAGTGCGCCATTATAGGCAATCATCGGACAAACTCCCAGAATCTGTCCCACTGCCGTCATTATACCTTTAGGTAAACGTGCCGAAGCCGGAATAAAAATATTACCTTTGATAATCTGCTGGCGAATTGCATCTCGCGTCTTGGGCATTACCTGCAAATCATCGTTAATCAACGTACCATCGATATCTGAAAAAATAAGTTTTGCGGACATTTTTTCACCTTTATTCTTTTGATAATTAATATTTCTTACATTTTAGGATAATGCTAGTAAATTAATAATGAAAGCCAATTCAATTTTAGTAATTATTTACTTTTATCTGTAATTTAGACTGATTTACCTCCTAATTTTATTTATAATTCGCGTTTACAAATCTGTTTATGAATGATAAAGTATAAGAGTTGTTCTAAGGGAGTAAAAACACGAACATTTCTATTGGAGAGAATAATAAATTTTATTAAAAACTATTTTCAACTAGATAAGTATAAGACCAGTGTTAAAGTCGAATTTATTGCTGGTTTAACTACTTTTATCAGTATGTCTTATATTTTATTTGTTAACCCCAGCGTTTTAGGTGCCAGTGGTATGGATACCGGTGCCGTCTTCACCACCACTGCTTTAGCTAGTGCGTTGGGTACGGCAATCATGGGGATTGTCGCTAACTACCCAATCGGTGAAGCACCAGCTTTAGGGATTAACGCATTCTTCGCTTACACTGTCTGCGTCGGGATGCACGTTAAATGGCAAACCGCTTTAGCCAGCGTTTTCGTTGCTTCAATTATTTTCATTTTGATTACTTTATTCAAATTAAGAGAAAAGATCATTGATTCAATCCCCGCTGACTTGAAGTATGCTATTTCTTCAGGTATTGGTTTGTTCATTGCCTTCTTGGGCTTACAAAACGGTAAAATGATCGTGGCTAACAAATCAACCTTGGTCGGTTTAGGGTCATTGCATAATCCTTTGATTTGGGTAACAATCTTTGGGTTATTAGTCACTGTTATTTTGATGATCTTAAACGTACCTGGTGCTATCTTCATCGGCATGGTGTTAGCAGCCATCTTCGGCATTTGCACCGGTCAAATTGCTTTGCCACACAAGTTTATTTCTACCGCACCAAGTTTGGCTCCAACTTTTGGTCAAGCAGTCTTCCACATTAAAGATATCAATACTGTCCAAATGTGGGTTGTTGTTTTAACCTTCTTATTGGTTACCTTCTTCGATACTGCCGGTACCTTAATCGGTTTAGCTCAACAAGCCGGTTTCATGAAGAACAACAAGATGCCTCGTGTTGGTAAGGCTTTGGCCGCTGACTCAAGTGCAATGGCCGTTGGTTCTATTCTTGGTACCTCACCAGTTGGTGCATTCGTTGAATCTAGTGCTGGTATCGCTGTTGGTGGTCGTACCGGTTTGACTGCTGTCTTTGTAGCAATCTTCTTCTTGATCTCAATGATCTTCAGTCCACTGCTTGGCGTTTTCACTAGCCAAGTTACTGCTCCAGCTTTAATCATTGTTGGTGTCTTGATGGCTCAAAATACTGCACACATTCACTGGAACAAGTTAGAAATTGCGGTACCTGCATTCTTGATCATTTTAGGGATGCCACTTACTTACTCAATTTCTGATGGTTTATCATGGGGAATGATCACTTACCCAATTTGTATGCTTGCTGCTAAGCGTGGCAAGGAAATCACCCCAATGACGTGGGTACTGTTCGTAGTATTCTTGATCTTCTTATGGGTTTTGAATTTCTAAAAAATAAATCTTATAACTAAAAAGAACTAGTTTTGTCGACTAGTTCTTTTTATATTACCCAGGAAATATTAACGAGCAATTTCTAAACAATATGATTTATGATGACAATTAGGACATTCTAATTTTCTAAACTTAGGCGTATGTGGTGAAAAAATGAATTTCCCTAAGCTAGGAATAAACTTGGTCTCACAGTTAGGACAAATATACTCCACCTGATTGTAGTAAAACTTGGTCACAAAAGCAGTTAGACCAAATACTAAAATTAGCATCACTATAATACTGGCGGTCATCGCGCTTAAGTTATCCAGTTCCTTAAATTGAAGGGCGCTAATAATACCTACCACTTCAATTAAAAGAATTCCTAAGCCAAATAACCACATTTTTCTTCTCAGACTAGTTAACCTTGCTTCTTTTCTCATAATTTGTGCAATGCCGATCATATTATCTGAACCTATTTTTCGCGCAACCACCGTATTGGCTAAACGTTTTAATTGCTTTTGATGTTGGCGCAATGTAGCAATTTCATTTTCATCTGCTCGAATCTGGTCTTGAATTAATAAATGAATTGATTCAGCGCTATTTTGATCGCTAAGCAGTTGTTTAATCTGCTTAATAGAGAAATTCAAGTAACGCAAATAGTTGATCAATTCTAACTTCTGCAGCTGCTTTTCTCCATAATAGCAATAACCATTTTCGCCAATTGAATCCGGATTTACTAGATTCTTTTGCTCATAAAAACGAATTGCACGCGGCGTCATATTCAGCTTTTTAGCTACCTCACCAATAGAATATTTTTCTGGCATTACTTTCACCTCCTACTGTCAATATACGGTTTTACGCAAGGTTAAGGTCAAGTGATTTTTGCAAAAATAAAATGATGCAGTGAATTTTACGCTACATCATTTATTTCCTGGGGAATTATTTTTCACCTGGTAAAATATCATCTATTTTCTTAGCGAAAGTTTCCAAGTTCAGACTTTGAATATATACCTCGCCGGTACCTTTGAAAGTGTTAACCACTCCTTCGCCAGTGCCGATCGATTGAACAAAGCCGCTCTCAAAATGGATATCATACTTCAAGTCAGTTGACCAAGCTACAACGTGATTATTGTCGATTGTAATTTCATCATCATTCAAATCGATTTTCTTAATTGAACCATAGGCGTTACATAGAACAACGCCATCGCCACTAGTCGTCATAACAAAAAAGCCACCCGTACCAGATAAAAGTGCGCGCCCTAGAGTCTGCTTCTTCATTGAATAGCTGGCTGAACCGTCCATAGCTAAAAACTTCCCATCATTGATCCGGTATTGTTTTTCACCTAAATTTAAAGGCAGCACTTCACCTGGCAATCCAGGAGCAATCGCTAAATGTCCTAGTTCCTTATGTGCTTGCGCTTCAGTAATCCAAAAGCTTTCTCCTGATGAAATCGAACGTCCCATAGCGCGAACCAATTTGCCGATTCCTGAACCTGAAGCATTTACCTTAGTATTCAGCTTAATGCTTGGGGAATGATAAACCATGCTGCCACGTTGAATATATACCTTTTCACTTGGCTCAAGCTCAATATCGATCAACGGAAATTGCATTTGTTTGTCAATTGTATAATTCATTCGGTTATCATTCATCACAAAACCTCCATATTCTTTTTCAAGATCAAGACCAATCATATCATTATTCCAAATTTTTAACTAGTTTAACTCATTTTATCAAAAATGAATGCGCATTCATTAATAAAAATCGAACAAATTCACTATTTTCACTTGAAATAGTTAATTATTTCTTTATAATTTAAATTGATTATTCGGTATTTAGTAACTTTATTTCCCAAATTTCCTTAGTTTATAGAATATAAGCGGATATTTAGCGAACATTTATCTCAATCTGGAGGAATACATGAATTCTATCAGCAATTTTTTCCATTTAAATGAGAATAAGACTTCATTTAAGACGGAATTTCTAGCAGGCCTGACTACTTTTGTAAGTATGTCATACATCCTGTTTGTTAACCCCAACGTATTGGGCGCAAGTGGCATGGACAAGGGCGCGTTATTTACGGTCACGGCATTATCAGCAGCCTTTACCTGTATCGTCATGGGGCTAGTGGCCAACTACCCTATTGCTTCTGCACCAACTTTAGGATTGAACGCCTTCTTCACCTACACAGTTTGTCTGGGGATGAAGGTAAAATGGCAAACTGCTTTAGCTGCCGTTTTGGTTGCCTCAGTTTTGTTCATTTTGCTTACTGTATTTAAGGTACGTGAAATGATCATCGATACCATTCCTGCCGATATCAAATATGCGATCTCAGCCGGGATTGGATTATTCATCGCCTTCATCGGTTTACAAGGTGGACATTTAATTCAAAACAGTGACTCAACCTTGGTTACTATTGGCAGTCTTAATAACCCAACTGTTTGGATCACCATTTTTGGTTTGATTGTCACCATCTTCTTGATGATTGCCCGCGTTCCAGGTGCCATTTTTATTGGTATGATTATTGCTGCGATCTTTGGTGTGGTTATTGGTCAAATTCCAATGCCTAAAGGTATCGTTTCATCTGTGCCAAACATTGCCCCAACCTTTGGTCAAGCTGTCTTCCACATCAGTGACATCAATACCGTTCAGATGTGGGTGGTTGTCTTTACCTTCTTACTAGTTACCTTCTTTGATACTACCGGTACCTTGATCGGTTTAGTTCAGCAAGCTGGTCTGATGAAAAACAATAAAATGCCTCGTGCGGGTCAAGCCTTAGCTGCCGACTCATCTGGTATGCTGGTTGGTTCTGTTCTTGGTACCTCACCAGTTGGTGCCTTCGTTGAATCAAGCGCCGGCATCGCCGTTGGTGGACGTACCGGTTTAACCGCAGTTTGGGTCGGTATCTTCTTTATTATCTCCACTATCTTTTCACCAATTTTGAGCATCTTTACTACTCAAGTTACCGCTCCTGCCTTAATCATCGTCGGCGTATTGATGGCTGAAAACTTGGCTCATGTTCACTGGACTAACCTTGAAATTGCTATTCCATGTTTCTTAATTGCATTGGGAATGCCTCTTACATACTCCATCTCCGACGGTCTAGGCTGGGGAATTGTAGTTTACCCAATCTCAATGATTGCTGCTAAGAAGTTCAAGCAGATCACGCCAATGATGTGGATTCTGTTTATCGTCTTTGTAATCTACTTCTTTGTCTTGAATTTTAAATAGAATCAATTAAATAATTTATCGATAAGCAAGTAGTCTTAAAGCTACTTGCTTTTTTATGTCCATTTGCGTATATGATAAATTTCTGCTAGAATATTTAACAATTAACTTATCTATATATCGTCGAAATAAGGTCGACAGTATCTACCCTGAACCATAAATTCAGGACTATAGGTGTTAGAAGGTCATAATTTTAAAGGACATCTTTTACCCATAGTTTTGGGTAAACTGTGTCCTTTTTTCATTTATTAGGTTGGAGGAAAAATTGCAAGTCTTAAACAAATTTTTTCACTTAGAAGAAGCGCACACGAATGTGAAACGCGAATTAATCGCCGCACTGACCACATTCGTTTCACTATCATACATTCTTTTTGTTAACCCAAACATCTTACACGCAGCCGGCATCCCTAAAGGCGCAGCCTTCACCGTTACCGCAATCGCTACTGCAATTGGTTGTTTTTTGATGGGTTTCATCGCTAATTACCCAATCGCTTTAGCACCAACTTTAGGCTCTGGTGCCTTCTTTGCCTATAACGTTTGTGTCGGCATGAGAATTTCCTGGGAAACAGCCTTAGCTGCCGTTCTTGTGGCATCAATTTTATTTATTTTAATCACAATTTTTAAACTGCGTGAAATCGTGGTTGACGCTATTCCCCAGGACATGAAATATGCCATCTCTGCCGGGATCGGTTTGTTCATTGCCTTTATCGGTTTAAAAAATGGTCAGTTAATCGTCAACAGTGATTCCACTTTAGTTACTTTGGGCAAGTTCAGCAATTCAGCTGTTTGGATTACTCTTTTCGGTTTAATTCTTACCGTCATCTTAATGGCTTTGCGAGTACCTGGCTCCATCTTTATCGGCATGATTATCACTGCTATCTTTGGCATGGTCATCGGTCAAATTCCATTGCCACACGGCATCATCTCAGGTGCGCCAAGTATTGCACCAACCTTCGGTCAAGCTGTTTTTCATATTAAAGATATCAATACCGCTCAACTTTGGATGATCGTTTTAACCTTCCTGCTGGTTACCTTCTTTGATACTGCTGGTACCTTGATCGGGATGACTGAACAAGCTGGCATGGTTGATAAAAACGGTAAGATCCCACGGATTGGTCGTGCCTTCTTAGCCGACTCCACTGCCATGGTTGAAGGTGCCATGTTTGGTACTGCTCCTCTTGGTACTTCAGTTGAATCAAGTGCCGGCATCGCTATGGGTGGTCGTACTGGTTTGACTGCTATCTTTGTTGGTATTTTCTTCATTATTAGTATGATTTTCAGTCCATTATTGCAGGTTATTCCAACTACTGTTACGGCTCCAGCCTTGATTATCGTAGGCGTGCTCATGGCCAGCAACTTGAAGAAGATTGATTGGGAGAAGTTTGAGATTGCCTTCCCTGCATTTTTGACTGTGGTAGGGATGCCATTGACCTACTCAATTTCTGATGGTTTGGCATTAGGCTTGATTGCTTACCCAATTACGATGATCGCTTCTAAGCGTTACAAGGAAGTAACGCCGATGATGTACATCCTGTTTGTGGTGTTTATCGTTTTCTTCTTGGTGACGAATTTATAGCATAGAACTATGACTCATTCTTTTAGTTAAGAATGAGTTTTTTTCTTTATAATGAAATATAGGTAGTTTCACATGAAACACACTTTAAGAGGTACAATCATGAAATTAAATAAACAATCCCTTTGGATCATTGGAACTTTAATACTATCTGCTATTACGGGCATATTTTTCTATCTAAATGGACACAGTACATCTAGCACCACTATCGGAATTATCTTAGCTGGATTAACTTTATACTTTCTTTTTCAAACTGGTCAATTGTACAAAAAGATCTGGATTAAAATCCTAGTTTATCTGCTCGATGCTATTTGGATCATGATGGTATTGCTGCTGATTAGTTTGTTTGTCCATTAAATTCAATTCTTTTTCATCAAAATAGCCCAAGTTGACAAAAAGCAAACACCATTTGACAAGATTCAGCCAACATTTGCTCGACATTTTTAACTAAAAAAGCCAAGATTAAATTATGAATTTTCAAACGAGGAGTGAAAATGAATGATAGACATTCAAGCAATTGGTCAACGCATCAAAAGTTATCGTGAAAATGCAAACTTAACGCAGGATAGTCTTGCACAAAAATTAAATGTTTCTCGTCAATCAGTTTCTAAATGGGAAAAAGGCGGTTCTTTACCAGATATCGATCGCTTAGTAACCATGAGTGAGTTATTCGATATCTCTCTAGATAAGTTGATCTTAGGTAAAGAAAAGAATGTTCAGAAAGTTGTTCTAGAGAAATCACCTTCTACTCATCTGAACTTCTGGGACTTTTTAGCAAAATATTGGTGGATCATCCTTATCCTTTTACCATTAATCGGTGATGCTATTTCTAACATTATCGAATCTTTTTACTAGGAGTTAAAAATGAAAAAACGAAGCTTTTTAATCACCTTATTGTTCACAATATTAATTACCCTATCCGGTTGTCGATTCATCCCGCACCACTACACTAATTTAGGGCCAACGATTAAGGAAACCATGACTTGGCAAAACTTCAATAAAATTGATGCCAATGTAAATTTATTAGATTTCAACTTACAGGCAAGCAATCACCCTAAGGTTGTCTACCACGGCGGTAAAAAAATAAAGCCCCTAGTCAAAGTTAGAGACGGCAAACTAATCATTCGTAATCATCATCATTTTTCAATCAATATTAACAGTAGCGAAGATAATTATCTGACCATCTACCTGCCTAAAAAGCAATTAACTAAAATCAAAGTCAACACCGATGATGGAGATATTACTAGTTACGGAAAAGTGAACGCCAAGAAACTAGCCCTTCACAGTGACGATGGAGATATTAATGCTAACAGCTTTAATGTAGTAAATGGTTCTATTAGCTCTGACGATGGGGATGTACAAATCGATCAATTAAGCTCGGTCACCGGATTCAAAGCTACGTCTAGCGATGGAGATATTTCAATCAAAAAATGTAACGCTTCAGGCGTGGATTTGAATTCCGATAATGGAGATGTTACCTATCGCCGTCACAATTATAACGATGATGATGGTGGCTCCTATCAACACAATTTACATAGTAAAAATGTTTTAACTGCAAATAGTGATGATGGAGACATTAGAGTAAATAACTAATAGCCATAATCTCAAAATGAAAAGCATGGATAAAATGATATGAACCCCGAAATTCGGACAAGAATTTCGAGGTTTTTATTTATGTCTAAATTATCCAAACAAGATAAAATTGATATTTACAATAATTGGAAAAATTATAATATATCAGCTAACCAGGCAACTAAGGAATATGGAGTAAATCGGGCAAACTTGTTTTATCTAATTACGTTAGTAGAACGCCATGGGATAGAGATTCTTGATACTGGTTATACAAACTACTCAGTTGAATTTAAGGAGAAAGCTATCAGAAGAGTTCTTTTTAATCACGAAGTAGCCGATCAAGTATCTTTAGAATTAGGATTGTCTAGTCGGGGCATGATTTATAA
>NZ_FMXC01000062.1 GCF_900103655.1 Lactobacillus kefiranofaciens | reverse complement strand
CTGGCATTAGCTGTTAAATAGCGAATGTTGGTAATCAGATGTCCATTATGCAGGAGAGCCAAGGAGCCACAGTAAGGACAAGCAGGCTGAATCAATTCTGCTTCATAGATTTTGTGCTTTTTCATCTG
Source organism: Lactobacillus kefiranofaciens (assembly GCF_900103655.1). Lineage (GTDB taxonomy): Bacteria > Bacillota > Bacilli > Lactobacillales > Lactobacillaceae > Lactobacillus > Lactobacillus kefiranofaciens. Next base: position 4,913 of record NZ_FMXC01000062.1, on the reverse strand, counting down.
GACCATTTTGTAGAAATAGTCTTTGAAAACAATATTTTTTTCTTTAATATCAAGATCAAATTTAATACAATTATTAAAAGAGGACATAGAAACACACCTTTATTTATAAAATGTTTAGTAGGATAGATTTTTTATTACAGGGGACTATGTCCTCCTTTTTTATGCAATAAAAAACCTGTTAACAGCTTATCATATTGATAAGTCATCAACAGGAAAAATTATAGAGCCGTTATTATTATGGTATTGAGTTTTGATAGTGATTTTGATTAGAAAAGAAGGATATTATTTTAGACTCGAAACCCGCCCGATGGGGCACACAAGCATACCGTGACGCCAAGAATTTATACATGAAGGCTTTTCCAGCTTGGGAACGTTTCTCCATGTTTTCTCTTTTGGCAATGTCACTTCACCGTAATGTCAAGTTCCATGCAATTTATAATGGCAATCAGTTCTGTGGTATTACTTATTATGCCGAGAACAAGAATACGGTCTATTTGACCTATTTAGCCATCAATAAAGAATTGCGCGGACAAGGTTATGGCTCCAAGATTTTGACCATGCTTGAAGATCGTTTTCCAGATAAGCAAATTGTGATTGATATTGAGCCGGTAACTTTGAAGGCGAAGAATTATAAGCAACGAGTTAGCCGACTTAAGTTCTATGAGCGCAATGGCTTCCATAGAACGGATCAAAAGTTGAAAGATCCTGATGGAGAATTTGAGGCGCTGACGACAGGGAAGAAGCTGGATAAGGAAAGTTTTATTGATACTTTGCGGCAGATGAGCTTTGGTTTTTATCAGGCAAAAGTTGAAAAATAGAATATGAAATAAGCCCAGGCATTGTTGTAATGTACCGGGGCTTTTTTGTATATATCAGATATAAGAATGTGTTATTATCATTTTAATATAAAAAGACATATTTTTATTCTAGAAGGGATATATTTTATGAAGAAAACTAAAATGATTGGAATAGCTGCTGCAGCTTTACTTGCCGTAGCTCCAGTTGTAACTTCAGTAACTCCTGTTGCAGAAGCTGCCATTAATGTGGATAATTCCAAGCCAATTCCGCCAACACCAAGTAGCGCTACAAACAAGCGTTTTTACTATACTTATAACGGCAATACTTATGGTAATGGTGCAGAAACAGATTTGATTAATGCCACTCAATTTAAGACATTAGGTGATATTCAAAAGAATATTGAAAGCAATATCAATTTCTTTGACGGTAATTCTACTCAAAATGTTGAAATTAGTATTCAGAATATTGCTGATCAATTGCAAAAGCAAGGCGTTAACATCTCTGCAAATCCAACTGCATCAACTACAGTGGATTTACCAGATAACTTTAGAATTCAATTAAGAGCAGTTACTGATGAGCGTAACTTTGACTTAACAGTGCGCTACTTCAGATCTACTAGTGTTAACGCAAGTGCACCTCAATTTAGAATTAATAATCATACAGTACTTAGTAGCAAAGAAAATATATATATGTAGTTGGAAAGGATTCCAATTTTGATCCGACCGATGTTAAGCCTTTATCAGGATCTAATCTTAAATTTACTGCACAACAATCAGAAACTGATACCAAAACAGCAAATATTACCGTTGTTTCTAATCCAGTAGATACCTCAAAAGGAAATCAACTATACACTATTACTTTGAGAGCTACTAACTCAGCTGGTCAGACAACTGATCTTTCTTACCAAGTATTTGTTTTAGCTTCAACTAAGCAAGTTCTAGCTTCAGATGCACCAACTTATTCATTTGATGGCGGATTAAAGGAAAGAAGCGAGTCTTTCAAGGCTGGTACTTCAATTTATATTAGTTCTTATCAAATTAGAAAATCTGGCAATGATGTTTATATTCTAGCTTCTCCTTCATCTCAAGCAGCTGTTGAGGGACCGAACCTTGATACTTGGATTAACGTTGATTCTTTATCTGGTTCAGAGGACTACAATACTACAGGGCAAGAAGCAACTGTCATGGTAGCTTCCAGAGCATATGATAAGAATGGTAAATTTACAGGTAAGACTTATCCAGTCTACTCACAAATTTCATATTTGCCAACTGTTCACCAAATTAATGGTAAGACTTACTACAAGGTATTAGGAAAAGATGAATATGTTCGTGTAACTAATATTACTGGTACGCCACGTGTGTTAACACACAATGCATATGTTTATAGAAGTTCATATCGTCGTTCTAAGGGATATCCAAAATTCTATAAGAATGAAAAAGTTATTACTTATGGTGCAGCAGTGAAGTTTAAGAATGGTAAGAAATATTATAAGATTTCAGGCTGTACTGCAACTAATAAGCGTTATATCAAGGCAGTGAACTTTAGATAATTGGTTTATGAAAAAGTAAAAAGAAAGAAAAAGCGGATTTAGGCCGCTTTTTTGTATAAGTACTAAATATGATGCTATCGTTAAGTATTCGTTGGAGGGGCTTTTTCTATGATGGGAAAAGAATTTAGACAACTTAGACAACTTAAAAAGATTAGTCTTGATAAAGCTTGTAAGGGTATCACATCAAAATCTAGTCTTCAACGCTGGGAAAATGGTCAAGGGGAAATGTCTTGTGGAAATCTTTTTAAGCTTTTAGAAAGAATTCATATTCAACCTAAGGAATTTATAGATCTCGTTCAGCCGTCAACATTAAATTCATATGTTGAACCTTTGGAAAATGCTTATAAAAATAATGATGTCGCAGATTTAAAAAATATAGCTGAATTTTTTCTAGGACTTCATTATCATGACAACAATAATAGAAATATGTTATTTCAAGCGGCAATAGCATGTAATTATTATATGGATTTCACTAATGTTAATTTAATGAACGAAAATGATATTTTGAGATTAAAAGCATATTTTCTTCTTATAGAGGAGTGGGATCGTGAAAATGTATTCTTCTTTGTTAATACACAATTATTGCTCTCAGGAATAGATGTGTATAAAATCTCAAGATCGCTTATTAGTTACTTAGTTTATGATGAAACTCAACAAAGTAGAACATATACTATGGCAATTACCACTTTAATAAATGGGATTTTTGTTCTGCTAAAAAAGCAGGAAATCGATAAAGCATATGACCTTTTTGAAAAAGTACGGCGGTTAAATTTTTTAGATGATTTTTTAAATGAAAAGATTAAGATTAATTACTTAAAGACTGTATTTCATTATTTGAATACTAAAGATGTAAAAATGATGGAAAAATTTTTACATGATTTGGATGCTATTGGTTTAAAAGATCAAGCAGATGCATTTCGTCTAGGATTTTCTCAATTTAAAAAGATAATTGATGAATGAATTGAAACTTTTGTCCCATATATGAAACATAATAGTATTTAGGGGTTGATGAGTATGTATAATTTAAGTGCTTTAAGGGAATACCTTATGTAAATTAAATTTATTAATTTCCTTGAATTGGGAATTTAGCCAGATTGAGTTTGAGCATCAAGTTATAATTATGAGAAAGTTGGAAATGATTTCTTAGAAAGTGAGTAAATAAAATGACCAGGAAAATAAAATTGATTAGCTTAGCTGCAGCAGCCCTCCTTGCAGTGGCTCCAGTTGTAAGCCCAGCGGTAGTCCATGCAGCTGATACTACGTCAACTACTACAACTCTCAATAGTAATGCTGAGAATCCAGTAATTACTTATAACGGCAAAAAGTATGACAGTAATCAAGATATTACTGCGGCAATCGCAAACTCTTCATTTAGCCGAGTTCCTTTAAAGGGAAGTAGTACTTTTATCCAAGATGTTAAAAATGCATTTTCTGCTACCGAATCAAGTACAGATAATTCAAAAGTAAATATCGTAGTTTACACGGGTGATTTGTATACTAATATTGCTGGAAAATATCCTGTTAGAGTTTTAGCTACAAATAAAGCGGGAAAATCTACTGCTTTAACTTTTCAAGTTATCGTAGGTAATCAAGGGGCTAATGCAACTTATGCAGTAGCTCAACCACAAGTGAGAGGCAATGTAACCCTTTATACTATTCGTGATGGTAAGGTGATTCATAATTCATATGGTTCATATGTTTTAGATGGTGGTACAACCGTTGCAACTTTTGGCACTGTAGAAATTAATGGCATTTCATATACTAGATTGAATGGCCCAGATTCAGATTTGTTTATTGAAACTAAGTCTGTTGATGGAACTTATCCAGAATCTGCAACAAATGAGGATGGTCAAGCCAAGACAGTGACCAAGACTTTAATGCATACAGCTATTGCATATAATTCAGATGGTCATTCGACAGGCAAGAAATATTATGCATACCGTCAATTGACTTTGAGTGCTGTTAAGAAGAATATTAAAGGTTCGATGTACTACAACGTTCAAGGTACAGGCGATTACATTAAAGTCGTATTGATGGTACTAAGAGGACTTTAACTCGTAACGCTTATATTTATGCAACCAGTAAACGTCGTGCAGATAGAACTTTGCTGAGAAAGGGCGATACCATTACCACATATGGTGGCTCTTACAAGTTCAAAAACGGCAAGCGCTACTACCGGATTGAAGGCGCAACGTCAACCAACAAACGCTACGTCAAAGTAGTGAACTTCGAATAGGCTCACGCAAAATTGAATAGAGAAAAAGGCGATCGAAATGATCGTCTTTTTTACTGATCTGTAAAGTACTATTTCATCAATGATATTAATTACCCATGTTAGAATGATTACAAAATGGTTTTTAACTAAAGGAATAACATTATGGAAAAATATGTAACTTTAAACAATGGCGTAAAAATGCCGCGGCTTGGCTTTGGCGTTTATTGATTAATTGCCGAAGAAAACACGGAATTTCAATCCCGTGATGAATCCGGCCTTTTTTCTTTTGTTTTTTGCTTGTTCCCCCCTTCTTTCTTAAACATATGTTTGATATAATCTTAAAAAGAAAGG
>NZ_FMXC01000037.1 GCF_900103655.1 Lactobacillus kefiranofaciens | reverse complement strand
TTTCCATTTACGATAAATTTCTATCTTTTGTTCTTTATTAAATTTAGACATAGTAAAAGACCTAAAAGTGTCTCACTTTTAGGTCTCACTTCACTTTTCTTCGGAAAAGCTTCTTTTTTTTATGCAAATTAAAATTATTATTTGCAAAATTAGATCTAAACTTTACAGTCATTAAAATAGGGAGCTGAAAGGTGAAATTATGCGTAAAGAAACATTGGCTAGCTATTTAATTGGTAGCTCTAAAGCATTAGAAAAATATGTAATTCGACCAGTAGATTTAAAGGATAGTATCCCTAATATATTCTGGTATTGTCCTAGCTTGTTGGCAGTTGCTAATGGTGAAAATTGGGTTAATTCTGGGCTTGAAAACATGCAGTCTCCCAAGCTATCCGAGATAGTTAATTATGGTGTAATTACTCTAGATGTCACTTTTGACATCCTTGAAGCAGGAGATAATCGCTTGATTTATGAAGATACTTATATGGGTATTAAAGTTAAATCCAGTAGATATAGTACTGGTAGATTAATTCCTTTTAGTAAGTTTAAGAATAGGGAATATAGAGGGATTAGCTTTAAGTTTCCAAGATTACTTGGAAAAGATTACGTGGCCATTATAAGTGAAATTTGGCACGTAGGATTTTTCTCGTTCCGAAGACAAATAACCTTTAACATCATAGTTAGAGAGTCAAACAAGTCCAAGATTTCAAATTTGAATCGCATAGCCACCTTAAATAGATTTTTATATGATGAAAAGGATAAAATGCTAATTTCTGATGAGAGCAATATCAATGAAATTGACGATAATGTAAGATTTACTTCCGTTGCAGATAACTATAATATTGGTATGCAAACATTTACGTGGCCCAGCTCCCCACACAAGCAGGCAATTAGATTTGATCCTATGGCTGGAATTGCGTATCTTTCGAGTTATGGGTGTAGCAATTCAGGAATAAAAAATAGTTTGAACATGATCTCATTAGATTCAAGAGAATTAGCTCAAAAATGGCTAAAAAGCAAAGAATTCATTTCTTCCCATAGCTTAAATAAAGATTTGCTATGTGCCAATCTTAGAGTTTGCAATAGTGCTTTAAGAAGTAAATCTCCAATTGTGCAATATACTTATTCGCTTAACACGACAATTAGAAATTTAAGTCCCTTTGAAGTCATAGCATTGAAAAAATATGGTTATTCGATTGAAATTACTCCAGAACCTCCGATTGCTGATTTAACTCAAATTGGATTAAGCATGGAATTGCCAAAAATTGTTTAAAAAGTTGGAAGAGAAGAGTTAGTTTTCAATATTCATCTTTGATTAAAATCTTTGTTTTATGCAAAGGATAGCAAAAACATTGAAGTGGTGTCGAAAGTGGTCACAATCAGCTAAGTTTAATAAGATAAATGTCTAATTTAAATTATTAATTATTGGTCTTATAACTTTTTGAATGTCTTAGAATGACGCTCTCAACATTAATTTTTATGCTAGTTTGAAGGACAAATTATTCTAATTGAAATTTATAGCTTTAATTAATCTAATTACTAAAAAACTAAGATTCTAAAGGTTTAATCCTAAGAGCAAATTTTGTTATTTTAACTATAATTTTATTTTTTTAAGATTGCTTTGATTCAAGATTGAAAATCCAAGAAATACTCTGCTCATTCATGTATGTAACAGTTTAACTTTACATAAAGTGAGAACTTTAATCAAAGATAAACATAATTAAAAATATGTAAAGCTAAAGAACTAAAAAAGCTATAGTTAAATTCTTTTCGTAAACAAATAAGCATCTAAGAAGTTGCCTTCTTAGATGCTTATATATTTTTATAAACTAAAAGAGTGAAAGTTGCTTAGAACAAACATCTTTAGACTGACTAATTTTTTTACTTAGGCTCCCCTTTTGTGTAGGTGCTGAAGTGTCTAGTTCAAGATGATCAATTAAGTCATACTTATCGGTAGATTTAACTACAGTATGATTTACCTTTCTTACTCTTCTCTTATATTTTTTGCCCTCCATAATAAATAAATGACTAATATCATCATTTGAAAGTTTTATGTCAAATGCATGAAAAGCAATGACTTTAGTTAGACAAGTCAAATAATAATCATTTAGCCAAGTTTCAATGACATGGATTAACGGTGTATTAATCACATCATTACCATAATCAATATAATTATTATACAGAGAATCAAATTTATCAAAAGTAGGTGTTAACTTGGAATAATCGCCAAATAACAATGCTTGCTTTGCATCGAATAACTTATATCGAAATTTATTCGGTTTTCTTTGAAAGTTATGAGTATTGAACCATTGCTTTAAGAATCGGTTATTGCATAAGTAAATGCCCCTAGTGATACCTGCGTAAGCTAGATCATTCTTTTTAAGAATGGCTTTTTTAACATCAGAGAAGTTATTAATGTTTGAATCAAGATGATTAAACATACTTTTTATTTCTCGGCTGTTAAGTATTTGATCTGTACTCAATTTAGAAACAGTTTTAAAAACTAAGCTTCTAAAGCGAAAAATCTCAATTAACTTTTGTGCATTTACAAATTCAAAACACTGACTATCATCTTCATGTGGCATTCTTCTGTTGTAGAAGAAATATCTTGAAACAGAAAATTTATCTTGGTCAAGCTTAACATGGTCGTCAGCAATCACAATATGATGATCTAAGCTTTCATTATCTGAAGAGTCAGCTATATGATACTGAACTCTAAAAATATGTTTTAGCCAACTTTTTGATCCATCTTGGAACATACTATTTTGAATAGCATTTATTGTTTCAGATGATAATTCACTAGTCGAAAGTGAAGTAACTTTAACTTCTGTGTCACCATCAGCTACCAAGTTTGAATGTAATGCAGCTTCCAATATGGAGTTTAATGAACCAACAGGTGCAAATAAAGTTGCAATTGCCTTCGCATACACTTCAAAAATATTTTTAAACATTAATAAATCTCCTTCTCTTTTTACCAAAAAGGCTCAGAACCAGAGAAACGATTCTGAGCCTTATTAAAAATTAGAACAAAGATAATTGCTTAGGCTTTGCTGATACAGAGCTTGGCTTTTTATCTTCGGTACTAATCTTTTTATCTTTAGAATAATCAAAACTAAATAAATTGATCTCTTCATAGTGTTCTGTAGACTTAGTAAGAGTTACAGTTACCTTATTGCTATCACTCTTATTAGTTTTAGCGACAGGCTTTTTAAGAGCAGATTTAGTAGAGGTTGGAATTTCAACTTTAGCAATACTCTTAGTATCTGCTTTTTCTTCTGCTTTACTTTCTAAGTCTTCGAACAGACTATCATCATAGTCATTTGGATCATTATTATATTTAACAGCTTCAACTTTTTCTTTTGCTTTATTTGCTTTTTCAGCAAAATCAGGATGTGAAGTAGCCCATTCATTTTCAAATTTAGTAATTTGAGCAGTGATTTTTTCTACCTTTGCATCCCCAGCAATAAGTGGATCTAAGATTTTTTTCTTTTCAGACAAGTATTGGATATTAGTTAATTTGGCAAATGTACTTGTGCCTACACCCTGCTTAATAATATTCTGCTTCTTGTTGTAATTATATTCCCAACTCTTTAGCAGTCCAGGCAAATTAACAACATAGTTACGAATTCTTAAGGCGTAATTTAGGTGAAGAAAGTCAGTCAAATCAACACGTAATGGATAACTCCCCTTGCCTACTAAAAATATAGTGGCACAAGTATGTAATCCATAAGTACCAGTAGTTATCTTAGAAGTCATGTTGTAGCCAGCTTCAATTGACAAGTTTGCAATTTTAGCAATAGGCTTATTACCCGTATGACCAGCGCCAGCAAATGCAGCAGCTCTAATCGCAAAGAATAATTTCTTATTTGCTTCACGAGATGACTTAAATACTTGACCATTATTAAAGACAATATCAGTTGCTAAAAGGCTGTGCTTAAACGGCTTAGTAGTAGCTATATCTTCTTTAAGACGCTTAATATCCTTAGCAAGTACTGGAGCTTCGACTTTGCTTCTTTCGTAAGTACGGACATCTTCTCTATAGTTACGGTCAAAAGCATGTTTTTGATTAACTAGTAAAGTCAAGTCATTATCGACCTTCATTTTTAGCTTTAAATAAGGATTTTGTGTTGCAATGGCTTTAAAGTCTGATGCAGTCATAGTTTGTGAATCAACATCATGCATAGCTCTGATTGGAGAGTGGCTAGTCATAATTTGAGTAATATACTTTAACTTGTTCTCTTGAATTTGCCACAGATAATTATCGAAAGAACCAGTAGTAATGTAGTGATAAATTTCAACATAACGGAACATATTACCTTGACGAATTAAGCGTCCATTACGTTGAATAATGTCTGATGGTCTCCAAGGCACATCTAAGTGATGAGCGGCCTTCATTCTAGTTTGAACATTAAGACCAGTACCACCTTTTTGTGTTGAACCAATTAGAACTCTAATATCACCAGCATTAACTTTTCTTTCAAGCTGAACTCTTGCTTCATCGTTAGATGCTTGGTGCATGAATGCAATTTCTCTTACAGGGATGCCCTTTACAACTAACAACTTTTTTAATTCATTGTAAACATCAAATTGGCCAGCTTTAGGAGTACCAAGATCAGAGAAGATGATTTGAGTACCTTTTACTTTAGTAGTTCTCTTCCAAATACGGTAAACATTATCAGCAACCTGATTCAATTTAGTAGAATCATCCGCTGAATAATTATTACTAAATAAGCGCATATCAAGTGTAAGCTTGCGAGCTTCATTAGTAATTTTAAGCATATTATCTTGATCTGGAGTAACTTCATGATCTTGAATAGCGTCAGTACGATTAATTAACTCTTGCAATTTAGATTGTTGAGCATTAGTTAACTCTGACTTAATAACATATTTAGTAGCTTTAGGAACTGATAAATGAGCGCCATCAGCCATTTGCACATCAGCAGTGATGTGATATATATTCATTAATTCAGGTAAGTTAACAAATCGTTCAAAACGTTTAACTGGTCTATATTTGTTACCTGTTGTATTTAATTCAAGTTCACTAAGAATCTTACCAAATGAGCCAGCCCAATCATCGAAATTAGCAATATCGAATTTCTCTAAAATATCAGGCTAAATGTAGTTCATCATTGTCCATAACTCACTAATAGTATTAGATACAGGAGTACCAGTAGCAAAGACAACATGACCAAAGTCATATTTATTTTGCAAAAGTCTGATCTTCATTAGCATATCCATAGCTCTCTTAGAAGTCTGACTATTGATACCTTTGATTCTTCCTAAGCTAGTAGCAGGAGCAATATTCTTATAATTATGTGCCTCATCAACAAAAAGAAAATCTACGCCAAGTTCTTCAAAGGTTAAGAAGTTATCTTGGTTTTTAATGGATAAACGTTTGATCTTATTTGATAAAGCCTTTTTGTTTCTTTCAAGTTGCTTAACGCTAATAGATTCTCCCTTGTCCTTTAAGGAAGCAATGGAATTTTCTAAGCTATTAAGCCTATCTTGAATGAAGTTATGTTGTGCTTCAACACTAACTGGGATTTTCTCAAATTGGCTATGGCCAATAACTACAGCATCATATTCACCTGAAATAATTCTAGCTAGGAATCTTTTACGATTCTTAGTGCTAAAGTCTTCTGCAGTAGTTACTAAGACATTTTTAGTTGGATAAAATTTAAGAATATCTTGACTGAATTGTGAGACTAAGTTAGTAGGAACAACAAACATTGGCTTATTGATTAAGCCTAAGTCCTTAAGCTTAAAGCCAGCAGAAATCATAGTTAATGTTTTACCAGTACCTACTTCATGAGCTAATAAGGCACGCTTATCTTCAATAATCCGCTGAACCGCATTTTTTTGATAAGGACGTAAATGATAACCCTTGGCCAGCCCATTAATATGTAAGCGTGAGCCGTCATACTTCTTATTAACAATGCGATTGTTTTTATTGTTGTAAGTGTCTTCTAGCTCTTTAGACCAAGCAGCATTATTGGTAATGTAGTCAGCAAATTTAGCTTCAAGTTTTCTTTCTAAGTCACGAAGCATTGCGGTGCTAGTCTCATCAACTTCTCTAATTGGCTTATCGTTCTTGTCATAGCCAGTAATCATAGTGATTGTTGGCTGCTTTGATTGCAATAAGTAATTAAAAATGGTGATTGGATTATCATAGCCGGCTAGTGCTTGGCCATTTCTTTCAATCCTAAACCTAAACTTGTTAGCCTTGGTTGAACATTCAACAGAGTAAACTAACTCGGCAAAAGGCTGTTCCGCAATTGCTCTTCCTTTAGGTGTGTGAACAATTAAATCCTGGTCTTTTGATCCAGTAATTGAATCATTAAAGGTCTTATTAGGATCAAAGAAATTATCTAATAAGAAATTAGAAATGATCTTATCGGGAATCCATGGTGAACCAATATGGAAAGAGATGTCAGCAATAGTAAGACGCTTAGGCAATACCTTTTCAATTAGTTCAAGATAATGCTGCCAGTTAGCAGCAAAATCATTGTTCTCAATTAATTCTTTCAGTACATCCCTCTTGGTGACAACATCCCCAGAAAGGAAGTCCTCTTTAGTAATATATTCAGTTTTACCTGTCTCATTGTATTTCTGCGGATCGATAATGATATGATCAGCCAATTGATCTGTGATTTCTTGTTTAGAATGGCCTGGATAAATGGTTTTCATGTAAGTAAAGTCTACGCCACGAGCTTCTGAAACAGAAGATAGTAAAGCATCAATAGCTGAATCAACTTTTTTGATTACTCTATTTGGTCTAACAGTAGCTTGCTTGAAAGCTTGGCTTTTAATGTAGACTTGTTTACCAGTTTTGGGATCAAGAATATGATTCTCTAAACTTTCAACCAATGCAGCTTTTTTATCTTCACGGAATAGCTTAGTATTCTTAGAGAGATTAATTGAGCCAAAGTTGGCCACAAAATGATCATAAACATCATTCATTCTCTGCAATAAAGATCTGAACTGAATATCATACTCAGCACGGTTCTTACCATATTTAGGACTAAGTTGTAAGTTAATCAACTTTTGATAAGTATCTCTTAAATCAATGTAGCTTTTTAGAATACTAGTTTCCTTAGCAGAATAATTAGTGTAGTAAAATACCACATGCTTGATACAACCAGCATATTTGCCACGCTTATTAGGCTTAGCAGATACGTAGTTATCATAAATTCTCTTTTGGCCATTATCAGTTTGCTTACGATAGTCCTCTTCTCTACTTGCTGATTCTGAAGTACCTACATATTCATTAGTAGATTCATCGGTGTAGTAAGTAAATTGTTCGGGCTTGCCGTCTTTGACAATACCATCAATTCCATTGAAATAGATAATACCGTTAGCATAACCATATTCAAACAATGGTAGTTTTCTGATCTTATCAGGCAAGGTAGTATCAGCTAACTTGTCTGATTCAATTTCAACCTTACCGCTGTCAACGGGGTAAAGATATTGAGCAGGTAGAATTCGGCCAAGTGCAGCTGGCAATTCATCTAAAAAATCACCTTTATCTACTACTGTAAGAGTAGCACCATGATAATTTTGAATTTGGATTGAGCCTAAAACTTGTTGTGGCTGACTGATAAAGTAGGTATTTAACCATACTCTTCTGTCTAATGGATATTGGGATGCAGGCATAAAAGCATCACCAAAAGTATCTAAATCACCACGCATGTTTTTCTGGAAAAATAGCATATCAGTTGTAACTTGGGTACCAGCAATTTGCTTAAAAGCATCAGTTGGCATTCTAACGCCGCCTAAAAAAGCAACTTTGTTCTCGATCTTCTCAAGGATATTGTTGGTTCTCTTATCCATTAACCCTGTACTCGTAATAATAGCGATCAATCCATAGTCACGAGTAACATCAACGGCTTTTTTCAAGAAATAATCATGAATGTAGTATGAATTATTGCCACTATCATCAAGTAGACGAGTGTCTCCGAAGGGAACATTCGTAATTACTAAATCAAAGTGAGCACCTTTAAACTTAACATCTTCAAAGCCTTTTACAAAAATATGGGCTTCTGGGAATAACTGCTTAGCAATCATCCCTGTAATGGTGTCTAATTCAATTCCATATAAGTTAACCTTCCCCCGTAGTTGTTCAGGCATAGTCATAAAGAAAATACCAGTACCCATTGAAGGGTCAAGCACATTACCGTGGGTAAATTCAGAATCATCATTTTCTGAGTCAGTTACCTTTTGCCACATAGCCCTAGCAATAGCTGGGTTAGTGTAGTATGCCGTTAGGGATGAAGCTTTCATGTTTTGATATTCATCGTGTGAAACCAGTGATTTAAGCTCTTCTCTATAAGTTTGATATTTAGGATTAAATTCATCAAAGAATTCATTAGCTAAGCCACCCCAACCAACATAAGTAGCTAATTTTGCTTGCTGATCAGTTGTAGCTTGCTTACCTTCTTGGTTTAGTTCTTTAACTAACTTGATAATCTCAATGTTGTTCTTGATCTTGTCTGCATTTCTCTTGGGGAAGAAATCCTCATTAGCATCTGCAGGTAAGTAATAATTTTGCATCTGTAAAAAACTCCTTTGGTAATTTAAAAAACAAAAAAGCAGTCATTCTCATTTGAGTTAACTGCTTTCAAACTTAAGTTAATTGTTAATTATTCAATGTAATTAAATGGCTTCTTGCTGCCAATGAGTGTCCCCTCATTGCCTAAATCTGATGCAACAATGCTTGAAGAATCATCAAAGCTATAGCAATCAATTTCGCCAGAAGACATATTGTCTTGGTACAATGCTTTATCATCATCTTCTGTAGCACAAAGCCACAAATAATGTAGATAATTAGGTTTAATATGCATACGATTAGCTAATTCAGCTAATACTTTATCAGCTAAACCTTTAAGTTCTTTCTCTGAGTAATCTTTATCCCAATCAACTTTAAGACCTAAAGTAGCAGGAATATCCAAATTACCTAGATCAATGACCTCATTAGAAACCATTTCAGATAGAAGCGGATGTCCTTGTGACATGTCTTCACATCTGTAACCTCTTTGCTTTTTCATAATCAATTCTGATTCTTTTGACATTTTTGCCATAATCATTTTCCTCCTAAAGAAAAAAGACCTAAGCGACATGCTTAAGCCTTAAATTCTATTAATTAATAAACAATAATTTTTAAAATAAACAACAATAAATAGCCTAACAATAGGCTTACGACCAAAACTCATATACAGATGAGTTGAATCAAAATAAATAAATCAAAGATTTACTTACGACTATATTATACAAAAGATAGTTTTGAGTTAGAACAAAAGCTAAAAAAAGAGCTTTTTTAGCGAGCCTGTTAAAATAAAGGTAAGAAAATTTTATACTGAGCTAGGAGTAGTGATCTTTATGCAAAAGAAATTAAGCGAAATGAGTGAAAGTGAATTAGCTGAATTTGCAATTGAAAATGGATTGCCAATAGGCCCTACTGGTGAGCCTGTAGGCTGGTAGTCTCTTGTTTTGTAAGAATTATATGTCAACTATGCTAAAAAGCTCAGTTTTGTACTGAGCTTTTTAAATATTATTCTTCTAGTTCTTATTTAACATAATTGTGAATATGTTAATTATAGCAATTTCTTTTCCATTGTACGGCCAAAATCTTTAATTTCATCTTGATGTTCTGGGTAAACACTAGTTAAAGTTCCTAATAATTGGAAAATCACAGATCCTAATGGCTCTTGATATTCCTTTTTTAATTTTTTATTGAAGGCACTTTTTACGTTGGTCATATTATTTTTTACCACTTCTGATAAGATCCCGTTGACCTGAGATTGATTATCTTGTACAAATTCGTCTACTGGTAATGGTGATTTCCCTTCTACATGAGAAAATTTAGAAATTGAATCTCTAGTAGAATTCCATTTTTTGCTTGGATAAAACCACTTGTTCAAATCAATGGTAGAAAAAGCTAATTTTAGCCAATTTGCATTTTTTTCAATGTGTTCTGGCTTATCGTCTCCTCTACAGAGAGTTAAAATATTCTTTTTAACCTCAGCAAAGTCTGTATAAGAAATGGATAAGTAATTAGTTCTCGGTGATTCAACAAATACGCAATGCCAGTCAGAACCATTATTTTGTACAAATTTGCTGACTCTAATCATTTTATCTTGGATCTTAGTTTCATCATAGCCACGATAAAAGCCTAAATAGCCAAATTGCGATAACTTCAATAAAATTGACTTTTGCTGGGTTTCTTTATTGTAAGTACCCATGATCAATTGGATACGTAGCATCTTGGCTTTTTCAATCATCGCATCAATTAGACTATTTGGATTTAAATGCAGCTCCTGACATACATTTGCTACTAGCTCCATTAAAAGAACCGCTTTTTTATCGGTGTCTTGGCAATAAATAGTTTGATTATCTATATTAGAGTAAAAAATGTAATTAAAGGGCTTTTTGTCTGCTCTTAACTTTTCAAGCTTTTCATTCATTTCTTTTAGTTGCTTGTTAGCAAATTGAACCTTGATTTCGTCAGTAGGCTGTTCTAAATGATTAAAGTCTTCAAACAAAGAGCGACAATGATCTAAATCATATTCAAAATCGAACAGTTCAGGTCTCATTTTTCCAATGGAAGATTTAAGTAGTTCCAAAGTGGCAGAAAAATTAAATTCACGTAGAAATTGTTCTTGCAACAGCAAATTAAGTAAGTCATGTGTCAGACTCTTTTCGTGATTATGATCAATCGACTTGTAAATCATTCCCTCTTTGGAACCTTGTTCTGGCAAGACATACAGTATGACCGAATTAGCCCAAATCTTTTTGACACCTAAAATTATTTCTTTTAAATCTTGATTCATTTTCTTATTAATTAGATTAGTTCTTAACTAGCCTAATAATCCTTTCTATTTACTTTTGCATTTTTATAATACAAAATTTTTAGCCTTCAAAACGAAAGTTGAATAAATATCAGATTTCAAAGAAAAATAAGTATTATTTAACTTGAATAAATGCCCAATGATAATGTCCAGCTGTTTTTTGCTTCCCTCGACAAACCGCACTAATACATTGTTTATTTATTCCCGTTTTTTTCTGAGCTACTGTTAAGCTAGCATATTTTTCTTTAGTATCAAGATTAATAACTGGTTTTAATTTAGATTCGGATATTGATTTTATACCACACTTGGGGCATCCTGCATGCATTCTTGTGCGATTATCTATCTTTGCTTTCCACTGATAACCACATTTCTGACATTTCCACCATACCTTATGATCAGAATGAGGAAAGTATTCTGAGGGGCTTTTATCATTTTTAGCATCCCATTCTAGTGGCAAATCACGTCTATTATGTTTAACGCACCAATTCTCCAAATCATTGTAGCCTTTTAATACTTTCTTTTTATTGCAAATTGGGCAATTGCACTTTAGTACTGTTCTAGTATAAACTTCCATTCGGTATTCATGACCGTGAGGGCATTTCCACCACACTTTTTTTGTGTACCATATGAAACCATACTTGGAAGAAGTCGGCCATTTTTTGTAGGATGCCATTCTTTTGCAATATCAGGGAATAACTTTAAAAGAGATTTGGATTTTCTTGATTTAATATAACTTTCGTAAATATTAGTTGCATCTTTTTCTAGATTAATTTTTACATGATTGGATTTATTTAAGAGCTTAAATATTTCTTGAATACTTGAAGCTAAAGAAGCAAGCTCCTTTGAAGTAGTTACTGTGATATTTACAGAATCATCAATTGCAGGTAAACCTCCCTCACGAATTCTAATTAATCTAATACCGTTCTGCTTACAAAGAGCATCTTTTTTGGCATCTCGTTTCAAATGTTTACGATGCCATTCAAAGCCGTCATATTCAATAGCTGTACGTTTTGACGGAATATAAATATCTAGTTCCATTCCTATGGTATCTTGGTCAGAATTTATAGCATCTGGCAACTCCTGTTTTACATAAAAATATATTGCTTGCTCAGGGAAAGAAGTATGATTTTCTTTATCACAAATTGGACAGTCACTATGATTAATACCGATTTTATTGTAGGGATAACTAGAATAAGAATGGCCAAAAGGACATTTCCACCACACTTTCTTACGTGTACCAGGCATAATTTGATTAGGCTTTATTTTATTTTTATTAAAATCCCATTCCTTAAGTAGTTCTGGATATCTTGTAGCTAAATCATTGAAGCCTGGCAGTAGTTTTTGATTAGAGCAATATGGACAAGTTCCAAATTTCCCGCTATTAATAGCATTAACTCTATAACTAATCATTTGCTTATATGAATGTCCAAGTTTACATTTCCACCATACTTTTTTGCTATATCCTTTAGATACCTGATTAGGTTTAATTGGATTTCTATTGTAATCCCATTCTTTTAACAATTCAGGATTAGTAGTACATAGATCATTAAAACCAGCTAGAATCTTACGAGGTGGATTACAGCAATATGGGCAGGATGACGGCTTTTCTAAATTAGTTCGATGAGATATTCGTGTTTCATAAGAATGCCCTCGAGGACATATCCACCATGCCTTTTTAGTAGTCTTCCATAAAATATTTGATGGATTTAAAGTGTTTTTATTATAGTCCCATTCCTTCATAAGACGTGGACATCTAGTTTTTAGATCGTTAAACCCTGAATATACTTTTAAGTCATCAATATAGGGGCATTTTCTATTATTAATTCTTTGCCTTAACGTTGCCTTCCACGAAAAGTCAAAATGCTTTCCAGTTTTTGGGTCATCATAAGGAGTCAACCACCAATAATATTTTGAGCCTAATGTGATGACATGCGAAGGATCAAATTTATTTTTCTTTTTATCCCATTCAGCAAATATATTAGGATATTGTTTTGATAATTTTTCAAAAGATTTAAAAAATTTAGTATCTGTAATTTTTACTTCCTTAAAAGTATTAGTTAGTATTTGTTGAGTTTGTTTCCCTTTTGCATATGTAGATTTACGAGTATCATTTTCTGGTAAATCCTGAAATGCTGACATTTTGTATCCTTTCTAAAGCAAATTAGAGAAGTAAATTTATTTGCATTTAATTATTAGTTTAACTTCAAAGTATGAACTAAGCCTTAGAATTGCTCTCTCAGCATCACAATAAATTGAAATTAACTTGATCAAGCAATGCTTCTCGTCTTTCTTGCTCAAGACCTAAATATCTTAAAGTCATTGCTTCACTGGAGTGATTTAGCATTTTCATAACTAAAGCAGTATTATGATTAGTCTGCTGATAAACCATAAAAGCTCCTGTTTTTCTCATCGAGTGTGAGCCAATCCAATTAACTCCAATTTTAAGTCCAGTCTGATGACAAATTCTATAAAAACTATTTTCTCTTATTGGAATATCCTCACCTAATCTCCTAGAACTTGGAAATAGCCATTCAGAAGAAAACAGCTTCTTGTAGGGATGCTTCTTTTCATATTCTTGCAGCCAATCATAGTAATCCTCTAAAACATCTCTAACTGGAGTTAAATATAATCGGTTAGGCTTTTTAGTCTTTTTGTCAACGATATAAGCATTTTTCTTAACTCTGCCATTTGATTGAAAGACATCATTCTTTTTCAAAGCTAGAACATCACTTACCCGTAATAAGGTCGCTTTACCAGTTTGAAATATAGCATAGTTTCTTTCTCCCATACTAGTATCTTCACGTAAATGCTTCAGAAACTTCTTTAAAATTATTGGATCAGTAATTGGACGAGTATCTTTATGCTTCAATTTACGTCTCCTCATATTAATTGCGTATTAGTCCTTGATATACAAGTGTTTTGCTACTCTATGTAGTATAATTAGTCTATAGCTAATTATACTACATAATCAACACACCCCCAAATTGACATAGCGGAATAATGCTTGATCAGATGACCTATGTAGAATAATCTCATTATTCTACATAGTTAGAAAGCACAAAAAAGAATGCTAATTTTGGTTAAAAACAAGAATTAGCATTCTATGGCTTTAAATGATTAGTTATTAGCCTTTATAAATGAATCGTGCCTTAGAATTACTCTCTCAGCATATTAAAA
>NZ_FMXC01000006.1 GCF_900103655.1 Lactobacillus kefiranofaciens | reverse complement strand
AGGAGAAAGGAATGATTAACTATTATATAATGAAAAGCAGAAATAAGTAGAATAAGATAGAAGCATATGCTATAATCTTTCTCAAAGGCAATATGTGGAGGTGAAGATTATGGCTATGCTTAAACCTAGAGAGATGGCTGACCGTTTAGGAATTACAGTACGTACTTTGCAGGAATGGGATCGCAAGGGAATATTTCCAGCGCACCGCACGCCTACAAACAAGCGCTATTATACCGAGCAGGATTATTTAAGATACGTTAATGGCCAGTCTAGCTCAGAAGAAGACAAGCGCAAGATAGTCGGATATGCAAGAGTTTCTACTGCTAATCAGAAGGGTGATCTTAAGGATCAAGAAGACTTTATCCGCCAATATGCGAATGCAAAAGGCATTATTCTTGATGAAATGATTACCGATATTGGCAGTGGGCTTAACTACAAGCGCAAGAAATGGAATAGACTTCTTGATGAGGTAATGCAAGGCAAGATTAAGACAATCTACATTACCTATCAAGACCGTTTTATTCGCTTCGGCTATGACTGGTTTGAGAAGCTGTGCAATCAAAATGGCACTGAAATAGTAGTGCTGAACAACCAAGAAACCTCGCCTAATGATGAATTAGTGCAGGATGTTCTAAGCATTTTGCATGTATTCTCGTGCCGACTTTATGGTTTGCGTAAATATAAGCATAAGATTAGCGAGGATAAGGAGCTGAGCCAAAAATGATTGTGAAGACACGAATCTACCAGCTATACCCTAATCAGACCATGAAGCAGGTCTTAGACGATTGGTGCGACTATCGCAGATATTGTTGGAATCAAGCACTGGCTCTATGGCAAGACCTATATATGGCTCATACTATCTTGGATAAAGTGGTTGCCACGGTTTTTATTCCCAAGCAGGATAAAAAGACTAAAAAATGGAAAGCAATTCATCGGGATCAGCACCTGAATCCTAGTCCTAACTGGCGCTTAGTGCGCGACAGAATGATCGAGCAAAAAAACGACTGGCAATATGCCTACTCTGCCCGTACTTTACAATTGGCGGTTCAAGATTTAGGCAAAGCATGGGAAAGCTTCTTTAATCAGGCTCAGCCTGATTGGGGCAAGCCAAAGTTCCGTTCCAAGAGAAATCCACGGCAAGGCTTTAAAACCGATCGAGCCAAAATCAAAGACGGGCGACTTTGGCTTGAAATGCCTAGAGAAACGCCTTATAAGGATGACTGGACTGGCATCAAGCTTTCAGAAAAGCCGCTGCCAGGCAAAATTGGCGTAGTATCCATCGTTAGAATTAATGATAAATATTATGCCTGCGTGCCGTATAAGCTAGAAACACCTGTATCAAAGGCAAAAACGGGCAAAGAAGCAGGAATTGATGTCAATGTCGGCCACTTCAATTATCAGGATGGTCAGTGCTTGATTTTGCCTGATTCGCTAAAGCATCTTTATCTTAAAATTAAGTTTTACCAAAAGCGTTTAGCTAAAAAGCGGACAGTCAACGGCAGAATTAAAGGAACGCAAAGCAACAAATACTTGAAGACGAAAGCCAAGCTTCAAGCCTGCTACCAGCGTGCCACTAATATTCAGCGTGACTTGATGCATAAGTTTACTACGAAAATGGCTGATGAATATGACCAGATTGTAATTGAAAGCTTAGACGTTAAGGCAATGCTTATGAGTCATGTAGCTTCGAAGGGCATGCAAAGATCAATGTTCGGACTATTTAGGCAACTGCTGGCTTATAAATGCGCTTGGTACGGCAAAGAACTAATTTTAGCTGATCAGCACTATCCATCAACGCAAAGATGTGCGGTCTGTGGCACGGTCAAAAAAGGCGCTGACAAGATCACTTTAAAAGGCAATCAGAAGCATGGAACAAAGCACAATGAGTATATCTGCTACAATCCAGCTTGCCCTAATTACGGCAAAACGGTTGATCGTGACGTAAATGCCATGAAAAACCTTACGCTGTTGATCAGTCATCCCGAATTAAACAAAGCATTATAAAAAAATCCACGGTCAGGCTATGGCCGATAACGATGCCATCATAGCTGGTCAATGCGATTACTCCCTAGTTGGAATATCGGAATACCGGTGTTTGACGGTGGTGAATATAGAATGGAAAGGGAAAAATGTAAACCTTTGAGGCATGGAAAATACCGTTCTTTTATGTTCTTCCATGCTTTTCCACATTTTATATAGCAGCGATATAAGTTTGCCCAATCGGAGAAATGCCACCATGATTGGATTTATTCCATGCGTTTAGAAAGGCATAATGTTGAAAAGCATTCAGATCAACATCGCCTGATTTGAGTGCCTTGTCTGGTTGATCATAACCATCAAAGCTCACGGTTTTAACAGTGACATGATACTTTTGTTTTACTTTTTTAGCTACGTTTTTCCAGATAGCAATATCGGCTTTATTTGCTCCCACAATTCCTACCTTGATAACACGAGGTCCTTGGCTTTTTGGAGTATAAAAGAAGCTGAAATAACCCGCGATTAAAATAAATATAGCAAATAATGAAAGGATTAATGTGTTTTTGTACCGTCTTTTTCTCATCTTAAGCAACTCCTTTTAAAAAATAAAAAAGCACCCATCCTTAAAAAAGGACGAATGCTCGTGTTACCACCTTTATTTGCTATTTACTTATGCAAATAGCCTTACTAACTATCAATCAATAGTTTGCGTTGTTAACGAGCGCAACCCCGTCACTAGCTAAGTACCACTAGTGCAATCGATCTAAACCCATCTTCATTGAAGACTTTTTCTTGTTTTTCACCTAACAACAAGTCTCTGTCAAAAAAAGCAAATCAACTACTCTGTTTATCAAGATTTTTAATTATTGATGATAATTTATCACTTAATTTTAATGCTGGCAACATATAATTTAAATTTCTAATAAGGTATGCAAAATGAAGGGCTGATGCACTAAAGAAAGAGTACATTTGATTTATAATCAAATAAAGAAAAGTTTCTAGATGAGGTGTAGGATTCATGAAGCAATATATTAAAGATACTGTCATCAGTACTGTTATTTCAATGATCATTACAATGATTGTGAGTGCCATTGGCAAACAAATTAAAAATAGAAAAGATAAAATAGTGCATCCAAAAAGGAGAGAAGTTTCAAGCTCAGTACGAATTTACGAAGATGAAATTCCAGTAAAAGAACAATCTTCGGAAATTTCTGATCTTAAGGCCGACGCAATAAATCATGGTTATTGGCCGGTAAAATATTAGTGATGAAGTAAACGATCTGGTCAAAATGATATCAGATCGTTTTTATATTATTTTAAATACTTTTTCTTATATTGAGTAGGAGAGATACCATATTTCTTTTTAAAAAACCTAAAGAAACTTTGATAACTTAAGAATCCACACGATAATGCAACATATTCGACTGTATTGTTTTTTGACTTTAATAGTTCACTAGCCTTGGCTAAACGATAATTCGTTATGAATTCTTGCGGGTTAGTTTGACTGTGCTTTTTAAAAATACGAAATAAGTAGGAACGATCGATATTTAAATAGCCAACTAAGTCATGTACGCTGATTTGCTCTTCATAGTTGTTTGCAATATAACGTAGAGCACGATCATAGATATCCGTTGTCTGAAGCACTTTATTTTTCGTGCTTTCTTTTGGAAAGTGGAGCTGCAAAGCATGCAAGATACTAAACATCTTTGATTGATAATAAAAATCTCGTGGCCCAGTTTGCTGAGAATATTCAACGATATCAACCACATCTTGAAAAACAGTAGGCAAATCCTCTTGTCTAATAATCGGATTCTGGTAAGAAAGGTTAATTCGCTTCATATATTGCGGAACTAAATTGCCGATAAATCTTACCCAATAAAAGGTCCAGGGATCGACGGCATCTGCTTCCATATAGGTCGTTTTATGTGGCTGAATGTAAAAGATATCGCCTTTTTTTAAATGATATACTTTACCATTACTCTTAAAAATTCCGTGTCCACCTGTAACGCAGTGAATCATATAGCCGGATCGTCCCATTGGACCATAACTGTGGCAAGGATGTGGCTTTTCAAATCCACCCGATGAAACGTAAAACTGCGCGTTATAGTCTTGATTATTAAATCCCCAACGATAATATTTCATTTAATCACCTATGCAACATTTTAACATACATTATCAACAATCTAATATTGTGAAAGCGATTGCATCAAGATAAGATATAAACAGTTAAAGAAATAAAGACTATTTGAATGAATAGTTCAAATGGTTGATAGATAGGGGAAATTACTATGAGTAAAAACGAAGAGAAAGACTTTAAGCAAATAGCTGATGCAGTCGTTCCCGCTATTGGCGGTAAGGATAATGCAGTTGAAGCTTTTCATTGTGCAACTCGATTACGCATCAATTTAAAAGATCCAACTAAAGTTAATACAGATGGCTTAGCTGATTTGCCACTGGTAAAAGGCGTAAATTTGAATACAACTAGTAATCAACTTCAATTAATTATTGGGCCTGGATTAATTGACCGCGTTACTGCTTACTTTGTTAAATATACTGGTATCCCTGCGCAGTCTAATCAAGACGATACAGGTGATACTCCAGAAAAAGCTAATCAAGATACTAAAAAACGTAATTGGTTCCAAGAGTTCTTAGATGACTTAACCGGTGTGTTCACCGAAGTATTGCCAGCAATTTTAGCCGGTGGTATTTTAATCGGTTTAAACAATCTCTTAACTCAAAGAATCTTTGGACCAGAAGCTTTAACTAAGATGTTCCCAGGTATCTCTGGTATTAGTCAAATTATTGGCATTGGTGCCGGTGGAATTTTCGCAATGCTTCCATTAATCATTGCATATTCTGCTACTAAGCGTTATGGTGGTCGGCCAGTTTTAGGTTTAGCAATTGGTACGGTGATGATGTCACAATCATTGCCAGTAATGGCAGATGTTGCTACCCATGCGGCTAAGCCAATGATCGCCAATGTTTTTGGTTGGCACGTTTCCATGACTAGCTTTGGCGGTCAAATTATTGTCGCTTTGATCATGGGTTGGCTAGTTGCTAAGTTGGATAATTACTTCCAAAAGCATTTGCCAGGTGTCATTCAATTTGTTTTGGCTCCAATGCTCACAATTTTGATTTCATCATTGGCATTGTTCTTGGTTGTGGGACCAATTGGCGTAACTCTTTCAAACTGGATTACGACTGCACTTCTTTGGGTAGCTAACACTCTTGGCGTATTTGGTTATGCAGCATTCTCAGGCGTACAGCAATTGATCGTAATTACCGGTTTGCATAATATGTTTGGTGCGGTTGAAACGCAATTGATCGAATTGAAAACATGCAGAGTGCTGTACTTGATTTGCCTGATGCTGATTATGATTTTTTGCAGCTATCGGGTGCTTGGATTAAGGAGCGTCATCTTCGCAGACGTCCTCTAGAGCAGGGGATTACCAAGGTGGAATCATTGCGTGGTGCAACAAGTCACCAAGCTAATCCTTTTGTTGCTTTGATTGATAAGAATATTACCAATCAACAAGGCGAGATCTTCGCAAGTAATTTAATATATTCTGGCAATTTTGTCAGTCAGGTTCAAGTAGATGAGTGGCATACTAGTCGCTTAATGACAGGAATTAACCCGCAATTTTTCAGTTGGCAGTTAGATAGTGGGGCTACTTTTTCAGCACCAGAAGCAGTACTGTTTTATACCAATGCTGGCTATAATGGCTTAATGACTGAAACGCATACTTTTGTTAAAAAGCATATAATAGCTCCTAAGTGGTTGCATCAAAAACGTCCAATTGTCATTAATAATTGGGAAGCAACGTATTTTGACTTTGATGAGGAAAAATTGCTTAAGTTAGCTCATGAGGCTAAAGATGTTGGTATCGAGTGCTTCGTCTTGGATGATGGCTGGTTTGGTCAACGTGATAATGATCATAGCTCCTTGGGTAATTGGAGTATTAATCAAAAAAAATTTTCCAATGGGTTAGGACATTTCAGCGATAAAATCCATCAGCTGGGGATGCAATTTGGCCTATGGTTTGAACCTGAGATGGTTTCACCAGATGCACCAACATCCTGAGTGGGTGGTTCGGCATCCTTATCAGCGAGCTTCTATTGGACGCAATCAGTATGTTCTAGATTTCGCTAATCCGGAAGTAGTTGATAATATTTTTGCACAAATGAGTGCCGTGCTTGATCAAGCGAAAATTGATTTTATGCAATGAGAACAAACAGTTAGGAGAAAGAACAAAGAATACCTCCCCATCTATTGATGAGGTGATGAATTTGGTCTTTCTCCTGCTTTTTTGCTTAAATTTATCTCTTTAATGGTATAATTAAATTTGCTAAAATTTGATATGTATCAAGGAGCTAAGTTAATATTAATGGTTAAAGAATATCATACTTCTTCAAGTGTTTCAGTTTTGATCTATCACCTAGTTTGGGTAACCAAATATCGCAATCACTGCAAGGCTATCTTCGGTTATAGCAAGAAGAGCAATAAATTCTTAGTTCACGATCCGCTTTACCAAGCCAACAAATTCTACAGAGGTGGCGGCGGTAGAAACGCTTATGACTTGGGCCCTATTTCTTGGGTAAAAGCCAGCCACATTAATAGAGAATTTGCTTACCGCGGCGGCAATAATGCTTTGACGACTGATTAGGATAGTTTGAATGAAGAAGTAGATTAGAAAATGAATTTAAAAAAGGGTAGTAAATTTGCATTAATTTTACTAGCAGGTTTAGCTCTAGCAGGATGTTCTAATAATCAAAATAGTAAAACAGTAACTCATAAAGCATCTAAAATCTCAGCTGGCTTAGTTGAACACAAGAACAAGCCGACTAAGCTCGGACATTTAAAAGCTAATGACCTAAGTCCACAAAAGACAGTTGCTGTAATCACTGCTTATGCTGGAAAGAAGTATTCAGATGATTGGGGTACCTCCCTAAAGAAAGCTCAAACTAATGGGTTACGGGTAAATTTAGAGAATCAATCAGATTTTTCTTACATGAAAAATGGTAGTGGCGTAGCCTATCTAGTTAGTGATGGTAATGGTTATACATTAAAGCAAGTTAATGGTGAAAACATATACTATCTTTATGATAAAGAGGAAGAATTGACTTCTGTTACTATGGGACAGATGATCAATTACTTGAATAAGTCAGATTCTGATGAGCTTGTTAATGATCTTGCTAAAAATGCCAAAATAGTTAATCAACGTACAGAATCAAGCGATAGTACTAATGATAAAACTAGCCATAAAACTAATATTCCAGCTGACGGTGGCTTATTTAATATACCAGCTCAATATCAAGGTACCTGGTATACTTATCCAGCCGACGATAATAAATTAGATGTTACTAAGATCACTCAGCATCAAATTATGTATGGAAATGACGTAACAGAACTGCATAAAATTAATGACAATACCGATGATGATTATATTGAAAAATATGCGAAATCTAAGTCTTATCTAAAGGCTACGAAAAATTGGGGAAGAGTTAGCTTTTGGAATCGCCGTGGTATTAAATATATGAATGTCATGGGCTGGATGCAAGGTGCTGGCGATGGCGTTTTCTATGGTATTCATACTGAAAACGAGCAACCTGTATTGGTAGTCGCTTATGGTGCCGGTCTTTGGACTAACTGTGTTGCTTGGAAAACTCCGCAACTTGCTCAGCAATATAAGCATAAGAAGTTTAAAGATTTGGTTTACCAAGATGATGAATAAGTAATTTTGAGTTAGATGAAGCATTCCGCTTAGGGATGCTTTTTTGTTTAATGCTATTTTTGATTTTGAAGAACCTCGTAGATCAAAAGTTGTTTAAATATGTGTTAATATAAGCATGTAAGGCTAAACACAGGAGGCTTAATAATGTCCGGAGAAACTAAAATTGTTACATTGCAAGATAATTATCATGTATGGACCAGACGGGAAGGCGAGGGACCAATTAAAATCCTGTTACTCCATGGTGGCCCAGGAATGACTCATGAATATTTAGAGCCATTTTCTGATTATATTAAAAATCATCCTGAAATTGAAATCATTTATTATGATCAGTTAGGATCATATTTTTCAGATCAGCCTAATGATCCTACTTTATGGAATATTCCAAGATTCATAGATGAGATAGAAGAAGTACGTAAAGCATGGCATCTTGAACAATTCTACTTATATGGTCAATCGTTTGGTGGGCTGTTTGCTCTAGAGTATGCGGCCTCTCAATATGGTAAGCATGCTAAAGCTGTTATTGATTCTAATATGGTTGATAGTTACCAGGATTATGCAAAATATATTAACAAATATCGTGAGACGATGGACTCTGATGATGTAGCATACATGAAGAAGATAGAAGCTACAGGTGATTATGAAGATTCACACTATAATGAATTGTTGCAGAAACTATATAATCGTTGTATTTGTCGAATTCATCCTTGGCCAGATGCAGTACAACGTACTTTTGATCATTTGAATGAACAAGTTTATGTTACTTTACAAGGACCAACCGAATTTAATATAACTGGTTTATGTAGGAACTGGACTATTCGAGATCGGCTAAAGAAAATTACTGTACCTACTTTAGTTTTAGGCGCAAAGTATGACAGTATGAATCCTGAAGAAATTAAAGCTGTTGCTAAACGATTGCCTAATGGTGAATCGCATATTTGTCCTAATGGCAGTCACTTCTCAATTTTTGATGATCAAAAAGATTACTTTAATGCAATTACGAAGTTTATTGAAAAAGTTGAGGATAGAGAACTAGATTAAAAGGAGACATATCTTAATCTGATAGTGATACAATATAATTAGGATGAAATGTTATGTTGTCCATAATGTTGGATTATGTCTGATAAGGACGGCCAAATGACCGTCTTTTGTTTTGAATGTAATTATAAAAATTTTCGGGAGAATTTTAGTATGGCTAAATATAAAAGACGGAGCGTTGAAAAAGCAATTATAATGGCATTAAGAGATTTAGGTGGTTCAGCTTCAAGAAAAAAATCCGTCGTACTATAGCTGAGAATGAATATGATGGGTTAACTTATGAGGGAGTATATTACACTAAACACACCAGAAATGGAAAATATTCTCCATTTTTGTTCGATTTTAATTTTGGCTTAAAAAATCTTCAATCCGTTGGTTACGTAGAAGAATTAAAGCGTAATCAAGATGTTACTTTAACGGATCTTGGTAGATCTGTAGATTTAACTAATTACCCAACGGAAGAACAACAAAAGGCAATAGCAGCTTATTGGAATAAAAAGAATGCATTACGTGCAGAAAGAAATAAGGCGAAAAAAGTAGCTGATGAAGGTAAAGAAGAGGCAGTTGATTCAGATGATGAGCAAGACTCTGCGGATAATGATTGGAAGACTCAACTTTTAGATCAAATTAAAAAGTTCTCACCAGCTAAATTTGAAAGCTTTTCTCGTTTGTTAATTTCTAAAATGGGTGTGTCGATCGATAAGATAAAGGGTGTTCAATTATCTGGGGACCATGGTATCGACGGATTTGGCTATTTTAGATCAGATGAATTTAGAACTAGTCGAGTTGCAATTCAATGTAAGAGGTACACTTCTGGTACAGTTGGAGAGTCTGAGATTCGTGATTTTAAAGGCACAATGGACAGCTTTAATGCTGAATATGGTATTTTTGTGACTACCAGTTATTACACAGATACTGCTAAAGAGATTGCGGCTCAGGGCAATAGAACAGTTACGTTAATTGATGGACAGGAACTAACGGATCTAGTTGAAAAGTACCAGTTGCACATTAAGCCTGTTACTACTTATGCTCTTGATGATTATTATTTTGAGAAGGATTAGAAAATATAAGTTTTCTTGTAAATAGACTAAACACAAATGAAGCTAACAACACAGATTTCCAAATTTGCTCAACAAGCCAAGTTTTTACCAAAAGTCAAGATTATTGGGAGTAAGGACTTTGTAGTTAAATCACTTAGTAGGGATGCATTTATCACAAAAGATGAAGAAACGATTAGTCCTAGTGAAGTAGGGACAATAGTTGATTATCTTACTCGATATGTTGTGCTTGCAGATGAACATGCCTTTGATGTTGCAAATATTAAAGCAAGGGAAGATTTTCAAAGCCATGTAGCTTCGATTAATCAGGTGAAGAAACTGTTTGCTGAAGAAAACAAACTGGCAAAAATGGTTGTTAATTTATCCGATATTGAAGATTTACCAGATGATGCAATTATATTAGCAACTGATATTTGTGCTTGGGAAGTTGCTTATCGCAGTGGTAAATATATTGCACCGAAAGAATATCCTGATAAGCTGACGATTAATCATATTAGGACGATGATCAATAGAGTCGAACAATTCTTTGAAGAATATGGCTGGCCAACCAAAGACGCGTTTACTGCATATACGAAGAATGGTTGCTTAGTAGGAGATGGTGATTATCTCCTAAGTAGCACTTTAGTTGATTTGAAGGTGTCAACTTCACAAAAGATGCAGATGTACTGGGTAAGACAGCTTCTATTGTATTATGCGTTAGGCTTTTATAATCATGTTAATGATGAGCAGATTGATCGGCTGATGATTTTTAATGCTAGGAACAACGGTGTATATTATGTCGACATTTCTAGCATTGATAAATCAGTAATTGGGTTTGTTTATTAGACGGCAGAAAATTATAGTAAAGTTATTGAAATGAAGATAAAGCAGATTTTAGGGATTTAATAGGATAAATACACTCAATGACGAGTGTATTTATTTTTTTGCGAATTGTTTGTTAAAATATTGAATGAATAAACGTTGGTTAACAACGAAAATTAGAAGGATTTGAAATGACAGAAATTAAGACGAAAAAAGAACTTGAAACAGCACTATATAGTGCGGCAGATGCTCTGCGCGGAAAGATGGACGCTAATGAATATAAGAACTATTTATTAGGAATTGTCTTTTACAAATATCTTTCGGATAAGATGTTGTACTATGTAGGAGAATTAATTGGTGATCCTAATGCAAATTTAGAAGAAAATCAAAAATTATATGAAGATAATTATGATGATAAAGAACTTCAAAAGGAATTAAAGCGAACTTTTACGTATTCAATTGGTAGGTATCATACGTTTACGTATATATTGAATGAAATAAATTGAACTGCTAGAAAAGATAATAAAATTAATACTTTTCAGATTTCTGATTTGGCTGATGCTTTTAATGATATTGAGAGTACTAGTGATAATTTTCGAGGACTATTTGATGATGTTGATCTTTATTCACGTGTATTGGGTGATAATGCTCAACAACAAGCAGATACTATTGCAAATGTAATGAAAGCAATAGGAAATTTAGAAATTGTGAAAACTAGTAGTGATACTTTAGGCGATGCATATGAATATCTGATTAGACAGTTTGCATCTGAAACTGGAAAAAAATCAGGTGAATTTTATACCCCACAAAAAGTTTCCGAATTATTAACGAAACTTTCTTTATTAGGCAAAGAATATCCAGATGGCTTAGTTGTATATGATCCAGCAATGGGATCAGGCTCTCTATTATTGAACTTTGGCAAGTTTATCAAAAATTTTGGTGGTAAACCGGAACAGGTTATTTATTTTGGACAAGAAATTAATTTCTCAACTCATAGATTAGCCAAGATGAATATGATTCTTCATGGCGTAGATTTTGGAAATCAGCATTTACGTCGAGGTAATACTTTAAGTGCCGATTGGCCACCTATTTCTCGAACTATGTTTGATGCGGTAGTTATGAACCCACCATATTCACTTAAATGGCCTGCAAATAAAGGATTTTTGCAAGATCCAAGATTTAGTCCTTACGGTGTATTACCACCTAAATCTAAGGCCGATTATGCATTCTTACTTCATGGATTTTATCATTTGAAGAATACCGGTACTATGGCAATTGTTCTTCCTCATGGCGTTCTATTCCGTGGTGCCGCGGAAGGAAAGATTCGTAAAAAGTTACTTGAAGATGGTTCAATTGATGCTGTAATCGGGCTTCCAGCTAATTTGTTTTACAACACTAGTATTCCTACAGTAATTCTTGTATTAAAGAAGGACAAGGAAGACAGAAGTGTGATGTTTATTGATGCATCCAAGGGTTTTGAAAAGAAAAAGAATCAGAATGAATTAAGAGAGGAAGACATTCAGAAGATTCTTGAAACTTATGAAAAGCGTGAGGAAGTTAAACGTTATGCTCATTTAGCTAAATATGATGAAATCGAAGAAAATGATTTCAATTTAAATATTCCTCGTTACGTTGATACATTTGTTCCTGAGCCTCCAGTTGATTTGAAAAAAGTTGCTTCTGATTTGCATGAAACAAATGTAGAAATTGAAAAGAATCAGAAAGAATTAGTAGGAATGCTGAAGGAATTAACTTCAGATGATCAGGATGTAATGAGTGGATTAGATGCAATTATCAAGGAACTAGAAGGAGAGTTACATGACTGATTGGAAGCAAAGAAAAGCACCAGTACTACGTTTTAAAGGCTTCACTGACGTTTGGGAGCAAAGAAAGCTGGGTGAAGTAGCACAAATAGTACGTGGAGCTTCACCGCGACCTATAAATAATCCTAAATGGTTTGATTCCGAATCAAATATTGGGTGGTTAAGAATATCTGATGTCACTTCTCAAAAGGGAAAAATTTATCATTTAGAACAACATATTTCGAAGTTAGGACAACAAAAAACTAGAGTAGTAACAACACCGCATTTACTTTTAAGCATAGCAGCATCTGTAGGCTATCCAGTAATTAACTATGTACCAACCGGTGTTCATGACGGCTTTATTATTTTTGAGAATTTAAAGCTTAATATTGATTTTGGGTTCTTTTGGTTACAAAATTTTAGACCGATTTGGAAAAAATATGGTCAACCAGGAAGTCAAGTAAACTTAAATCGTTCTATTGTCTCTAATACAAAAATTTGCTTTCCGTCAAACATAGAACAAAGGAAGGAAGATCGTAGATCTTTTGAATCAAATCACAAAATTACAATTTCTTCAGCAACGAAAAATCAAAATTCTATCAAAGATAGAGAAAACTTTGCTTAATAGTCTTATCAACTTTCAAACTAAAGATAAAATAAAATTATCTGAATTAATAAGTATTTCAAAATGCTCAATAGACCCTCAAAACACTCCTAAAACATTATATATGGAGTACAGTATGCCAGCTTATGATTCTAATAAAAAACCGAATAAAGTATATGGTGTAGCTATGCATAGCACTCGACTGAAAATTAATGAGCCTGTAATTCTTTTTAATAAATTGAATGTTAGAAAAAAGCGTATTTGGAATATTAAAAAAGTTCCGCAAAATTCAGTTAGCTCAGCTGAATTTATACCCCTGAAAGCTCAAACAATCTATCAAGATTATCTATATTACGCGCTTAACACAGATTATGTACTTTATAAAGCAATTTCATTATCAACAGGCTCTTCAAATAGTCAAAAAAGAATTGTACCTAAGGATTTATTAACAATGAAAATACCTGTTCCTAACATTCAACAACAAAAAAATATTGCATCATTGCTTGATAGATATGATTCAGAAATAAAAAATTATAAAAAAAAGGTAGTTTTCTTAGTTAAACTAAAAAAATTTTTACTTCAAAATATTTTTATCTAATCTTGCATAAATGATAAACCTTCTTAAACAATAATTTTAGTGACTAAATTTAAGGAGGTTTTTATATGTCACAGAAGTATAGTAAGAAGTTGTTTTACAAGTATTACCTGGAATGGATTCACTTGTACAAAGATAATGCAGTGCGTCCAGTAACGCTGAATAAATATTATCTAGTACAACGTAAGCTGAAAGAATTAGCACCAGACTTGCACATGAACGAGTTAAATCGTCGAAATTATCAAGGGATCTTGAACAAATATGCTCAAGATCATGAGAAAACTACGACACTAGACTTTCATCATCATTTGAAAGCAAGTTTATTCGACGCAGTTGACGATGGCCTGTTAAAGACAGATCCGACTAGAAGGGCAATTATCAAAGGATGCGATCCTAGTGACAAGAAGTTGAAATTTTTAAATTTGTATGAATTACAGACTTTGCTAAGATCATTAAATCTAGGTCAGGATCTAAACTGGGATTGGTTCTTTTTATTAATAGCAAAAACAGGTCTCAGATTTGCAGAAGCCTTAGCATTGACTCCAGAAGATTTTGACTTTGAAAAGCAAAGTTTAAATATCAATAAATCTTGGAATTACAAAGAAAAAATTGGTAACTTTCAACCTACCAAGAATCCATCATCTAATAGATTGGTTATGGTTGATTGGCAATTGATGCAGCAATTCCAGAACTTGATTAATCAAAAGAAAGCTAAAAAGCCTATTTTCTTCGAGGAAGATCAACGAGTTTATAATTCTACTCTTAATCAGAAGTTAGGCAAATATTGTAAAGAACTTGATATACCTCAGATATCAATTCATGGCTTAAGACACACTCATGCATCCTTGTTACTTTATGAAGGTGTATCAATTGCAAGTGTGGCAAAAAGATTGGGACATAGTAATACCACAACTACTCAGGAGACGTATATTCATATTATCAAGGAACTTGAAAACAAAGATAATGACAAAATTCTGCATCATTTATCTCAGTTAAGATAGAGTAAAAGGCATCACCTTTGATGCCTTTTTTATATGAACATGTTTTGGAGTAGAAATTCTTTAGTTTGTTGTAATTCTTTTACTTTCTGCTGCTGAAGAGAAATACTTTGATCTATTATAGCTAATATCTTTCCAATATTGTACTGTTCCCGTTTATTTGGTAAAAAAATCTTTTTATTTTCCATATCATTTTTAGTAATATGAACCATAGTCGAGCCATTTACATTTGCTATAAGTTTATTTTTATCATTTTCTAGTACTTGCATTAAAAAATTTTTATCAATAAATTGTGAAGGTTGAATTTTCCAAATATGGTAATGATAAATAACTTTTTCTCCATTCCAGATGTGTGGACCAAAACTTGCTGACCAAGTATATATTAGGTCTCCTTTGTTAATATAATATTTATTGTCTAGCTCCAAATTAGAATAATACCATGAATTATTGGTATAAAAATTTCCTACACGAAGGACTTTATACTTTCCATTTTCTAGTAATTCATTTTGTCTAAAAGCTCTTCCGTTAAAAAAAATTGCTACATCTCCCAACTTACGCTGCTCCCAAGCATTTAAGAATCCTTTAAATCTCACTTTAGGAAAGCTTTTACAAGTAAATAAATTCTGAAGCATAGCCCTTTTCAATAGTTTGATTTTTTTAATTTTCGTTGCTGAAGGAATTTAGCGTGATCAATTAGTTTAATAATTTGTCCTATTTTATTTTGTTCATTGTATGAAGTAGTATTTACTTTGATATTATTTATTGTTGTTTTAGATAAACTAGGTAAACCAGTTGATTCATCATATTTTTTCCATTCTATTTTTTGAAATACAGAATAAAGAAAATATATGTCATAACTATTTTTAGGGACATTCCAAAACAGTGTATCTACAGTCCAAAATGGTGCTTTTAAGTAACTGAGGGTGATCAATGGTTCCTTTTCTTCCAATTCCAATAGCATCTTTTTTACTTAATGTTTTATCAACTGATAACATGTACCCCCCGGTACCATAAACTGGTATGTTTCCCCGGTTAAGAGATTTATAGTCTTTACCAGAATTTACAGTTAAGCAGTCTCCCAATTTATGTTGCTCCCAAACGAAAAAACACGAAAAATTTCCCACAAACTAATCGTAAAATGAGATAATTATCAATATAAGTACACAAATATAAGGAGTATCGAATTCGTGGAACAAGAAGCAGTAATTGAAGAAAAATTAATTAATCAACTTACACGTAAAGATTCAAAGTGGACACTTCGTGAAGATTTAAAAAACGAAGATGATCTTTGGGATAACCTCTTTAAAATTTTGTCACGAAGTAATAAGGATGTTCTGAAGGATGTCCCACTGACTGATAATGAAAAAGCAGTAATCAAGTCAAAAATTATTCAGCCAACTTTTTACAAAGCAGCAGAATGGTTAGCTGGCGTTAATGGACAGATTAGACTAGCAATTCAACGAGATAATACTAAGTTAGGTACTGCAGACTTTTTAGTAATTAATAATAATGATATTGCTGGTGGTAACTCAACGTATGAAGTTGTTCATCAAATTCAATTCCATAAGCGTAGAGAAATTGACCGTAATCGTCGTGGGGATGTTACTCTTTTAATCAATGGCTTGCCAATGATTCATATCGAATTGAAGAATAGGGCACATTCACCTAAGGAAGCATTTAATCAAATCCAAAAATATATTGATGAGCAGATGTTCAATGGGATTTTTTCAACGATTCAAATGTTTGTTGTTTCTAATGGAAGCTACACTCAATATATTGCGGCAGGTCAGCAATTAAGAGAAAAGTTCTTAACTACTTGGGTAGATAAGAATAATAAGCCAGTTCAGAATTACTTAGATTTTGCTAGAGAAGTATTGTCTATTCCAGCAGCTCATCATATGGTGGCTGATTACATTGTCTTAGATAGCATTCAACATAGTATCATTGTGCTTCGTCCCTATCAGATTCACGCTATTCAGGCAATTGAACGTGCTTCGTTAGGAATAAAAATAATAGATGGTAAAGAAAAAAGAGAGGAACCATATTCTGGTTTTGTTTGGCATACTACAGGTTCAGGTAAGACGTTAACTTCGTATAAAGTTGCTCATAATTTACTTAAGATTCCATCAATTGAAAAAACGGTTTTCTTAATTGATCGTAATGATCTTGATACTCAGACTTCGCAAGCCTTTGAAACTTATGCTCAGAATGATTCAATTGAAGTTGAAAGTACGGAAAACAGTTATGTCTTAGCTAGAAAACTAACATCATCAGACAAGAAAGTAGTTGTTACTACTCGTCAAAAGATGCAAGCTTTATTCAAACGAATCAAGCAAGATCAAGAGCAAAAGCGTTTATATAAGAAATTAAAGAATGTAAAACTAGCTTTCATCGTTGATGAATGTCACCGAGCAGTTTCCCCAGATCAGAAGAATGAAATTGATGCTTTCTTTGCTAAACATCCTTTGTGGTATGGTTTTACTGGTACCCCAATATTTGATGAAAATGCTAGAGAAGCTAAGGGGAGGAATGCTCGTACTACGGAACAGCAGTACGGTAAATGCTTACATAAATATACAATTAAAGATGCCATTAGAGATAAGGCTGTCTTGGGCTTCCAAGTTGAAGAAGAAGGAAGTAATTCTGTCAATACGGATGAATCTGATATAGATGCAAGAAAGAAGGAATATTTATCTCTTTCTCATATGAAAGCTGTGGTCAAGCGAGTTATCGAAAACTCTTATCGTAAGCTAGGTATCTACAACAAGAACAGTCGTGGTTACTCCTATGATGCAATTTTTACAACTAGTTCTATTAAGCAAGCTCAGAAGTATTACCGTATTTTTAGGGATGTGATTAATGGAACTGATCCAGATATTCAGATTCCTTCATATATTAAAAAGGTGTTACCTGATTTTCCTAAAGTAGCGATTACTTATTCAGTTGGTGAAAATGGCGATGGAGATGAAGCTAATCAAAAAGAAATGAAACGATCCATTGAAGATTATAATAATATGTTTGATACACATTATTCAATGGAGGAATTAGCTGCTTACAATACTAATGTCAATGATCGTCTTGCTCGCAAAAAAGCTGAATTTAAGCCGAGAGTACAACAATTAGATATTGTGATCGTAGTTGATCGTTTACTAACCGGCTTTGATGCACCATGTTTGTCCACTTTATTTATTGATCGACCACCGATGTCATACAAGGACTTGATTCAAGCATTCTCTAGAACTAATCGAATTTTCGATAAGGATAAAAAATATGGTCAAGTAGTGACGTATCAGTATCCTAAGAAATTTGAAGCTGATATCAATGCTGCCATAGCGCTTTACACAGAAGGCGGAAGTAGTGAGATTCTAGCTCCAACTTGGGATGAATCAATTATTAAATTTAAAAAGGCTGAAAAACAAATTATTAAATATGATAATCATCAAGGTATACCAATTGCGGAGGCACCATTAGAGCAACAAAAGCGCTTTTTGAAAGAATATCAAGAATTTGATAAAAGCTTAGGTGCAATTAAGACTTATAACGAGTTTAGTGATATTGATCTTGAAAAAGATTATGGCTTGAACACTTCGTTTATCGAAGACACGCGTGCTACCTATGAAGTAGTGAAAGAGCAAGTTAGGGAAGCAACTGGTGGTAATGATGGAGATGGACAGGATGCAGATGATCAATTTGATCCAGAATATGAATTAGAAAATACTGGAAGACAGGAAATTAATTACGCTTATATTGTTCAATTGATTCAGGCTTATATTCCTTCAGATACTGAGATAGGAACTCAGAGAACTGAAGCTGAAGTTAAAGAAATTGATGACTATATCAAGAATCTAAGTGAAAATAATAAAGCATTGGCTGATATCATGCAAAATCTTTGGTTTGAAATTAAGTTTGATCCTGAAAAATTTAGAAACAAACAGGTCAATGAGCTTCTACAAGGGATGATTGATGATGCAAGGGAGGACTTAATTAAGAACTTTGCTAATGATAATGGATTAAATATTGATGACTTAAAGTTTGTAATTCGTCATTATGATCCGAATGAAGATAGACAGCAAACAGGGATTAATACTTTGCTATCATTTAGTGTGTTTAAGAACTTCCGGCAGTTGCATCCAGATACTGAGCTGAATATGTTGCAATGGAAAAAGAACGTTCGTGAAGGGCTCAAAAAGTTTTATGAAGATGAGATTTCTCCTTTAGATGAGCAAGAATAGGAAGAAAAATTATGACAGATAAACGTTATAGTGTTGATCATGCAAATATTGGGAACATATTAGGTTGGATTCGAAGTGGAGAAATTGGCTTACCTGAAATGCAACGTCCTTTTGTCTGGAAGCTGAAGCAAGTCAGAGATTTAATTGATTCGCTTTATCGAGGATATCCAATTGGATTTATTGTAACTTGGCAGAATCCAGATGCAGATTTAAAATTTGGAGGAAAAGGGCAAAATAAAGAGATTATTATTGATGGTCAGCAGAGAATTACTGCTTTAAGTGCAGCTCTTGAAGGCAATCAAGTTGTTGATGATAAGTATTCAAAAAAACGTATTTACATTGCCTTTAATCCAACAACTGAAGAATTTGCAACCAAAAGTGCAGCAATTGCGAAAGATCCTAAATGGATTTCTGATATTTCAATTTTTAATCAAAAAGATTTTAGTTCATATCATTACGTTGGAGAAAATAGTGAAAGATTAGGAGTCGCTGAAGATCAGCTAGATGAAATAATTCAAAAATTAAAATCGATCTCGCAATGTGAAATTGGAGTTATCAAATTAGATAGCACATTACCAATTAATCAAGTAACAGATATTTTCAATCGAATTAATCAAAATGGTACAAGATTGTCATCAGCTGATTTTGCTATGTCCCGATTATCATCTGATACAGCTCATCATGGCAATGAACTTAGAAAAGAAATTGAATACTTCATTCAAATCTTTGGTAATAGTGCATTAGCAGACAACATTAAAAAAATGGATCCAACATTTGCAAATTCTGATTACTATCAGCATATTGCATGGGCTGAGAAGAAAAACGTAAGGATTTTTCAACCTGATTTTGGTGACTTGCTTCATATTTTCTTAGGAATTGGTTTTTTACGTGGCCGACTTTCACAGTTAGTCAGTTTAGTATCAGGGCGTGATTTTGAAAAACAAACTTATACTGAAGAAGCAATGGCAGAATCATATGAAAAGTTTGATAAAGCGGTTCAATATGCATTGAATGAAAGTAACTTTAGTCGCTATATTCTCTTACTTGAAAGTTTGGGTATTATTGATAGGAGTTTCGCTAAGTTACCAGATTCGTATACTAATTTTGGTTATATTCTGTATTTGTTTTTGAAGAAGAATACCAATTTTAGTAATGATGAGATTGAAAAATTTATAAAACAATGGATCTTGATGACAGCTTTAACTAAACGATATGGATCAAGTCCAGAGACTGGGTTTGATAAGGATCTACGATTAATATCGGAAAATAACGAAAAGAATCATTTGGTAGAATTCTTTAAAGAAACAATTGCTCAAAATTTAACAGAAGAATTTTGGACCTTGACCTTGCCTGAGAATTTAGTTGCCCAGACAACACAATTAACTAATTGGCGAATTTTTCAAATGTCACAAATTCATGCTAAAGCCCATGCTTGGCTTGAAAAAGATAAGTTTACTGTAGATACAATTAAGGAACAGGGGAATATACATCATATTTTTCCAAAAGCTTATTTACGTAAAAATGGGTTTAAACAAAGTGAATATAACCAAGTAGCTAATTATGTTTGGATAACGCAACCGAGAAATTTACAAATAGGTGATCGTGCTCCTAAAGATTATATGGAAGATGTTGAAGCTACTAAATACTATTCCGTTGAAAATGATCAAGCAAATGCGATTCCTGCGGATTTGAATAAGTTTGATTTTCATCAATACAATCAATTTCTAATTGAGCGGCGTAATTTAATGGCACGGAATATTAGAAGACTATTTGAAAGTTTATAAGTTGTAAAAGTTAAATAATTTTTGATGAAATAATGATAATTATGTAAAGCTGAAAAGGCGCCCTGACAGCAGGAGGTGATAAAAATGACCAACGAATATTGTCACAATGGCATGAAGTGTCAAAAAGGATGTCCTTGTGCTGGGAAAGATGGCATCTGCCATTGCCCAATGGTTAATGATAAGCAATGTGCTTGTCAAAGTCACTGCAGGGAACAAGAAAAATAAGTAGACACTAAGTAAAAATTAGCAATCAAAAAGGCCTAATACCGTAATTGGTACTAGGTCTTTTATGTTAATTTATTGCGGATTTAGTTGATCCTTTGTATTGATCAAGTGCGGATTCTAGATCTTTATCTTTGATTTGAACCTTCTGATCTTTAAGCGTCTGGCTAATGACGTTTTTCATAACAGTTGAGTTGGCAGCCCATTTGTCATAAAGGTTATTGATTAAATCTTGTTTGTTTTCTTCGAAGTTCCCTTTAGCTGGATGTTTAATCATCTTAATGATTTCATACCCGTTAGTAGTTTTAACTGGAGTAGTTGTATATTCACCATTTTTTAATTTATAAGCAGTGTCTTTGAAACTAGAATCTAGTTGTTTATTGTCCTTATTGAATGCTGCAATTTTTCCGCCATTGCTACTAGAAGAGCTGTCGACTGAATACTTTTGGGCTAAACTTGCAAAGCTTGTGCCATTGTTTAACTTTTGAATTACCGTGTTGGCTGTATTTTTATCAGTAGTTAGAATATGTTGAACAGTAACAGAAGGTGAATAGGTCTTCCATTCTTTTTTTAATTGTTTATCAGTTGGTTTGATTTGTGCTTTTAAGGCAATCTTACTAAGAAGATTGATTTTGATCATTCTTCTAAATGAAGTAGTGGTGTAACCATTCTGCGACAAAAAAGATGCGAATTGATCACCATAACGTTCTTTGTAATTATTATATTCTTGATTAACTGCTTTAGAACTGAGTTTCTTTCCATATTGTTCATTCAAAGCATCATAGATTAATAAATTAGCTAGAATCGTCTTACTACTAGGAGAAGTTTTAATTGCTTTGTAAAATTCTTCTTGGGTAACTTTTTTATTCTTTCCATATTGGGCAACTTCAGTATTATTTGATTTTGAGCAGCCGGTAAGGCTTAAGGCAAGTAAGAAAGCTGAAGAAGTCAAAAAAACTTTTACTGGTTGGTTCATAAATTTACCTCCAAATCAACATGGTATTAATGGATCATATTAAAGCATATTATAAATTTAATATCAACTTAATATTAATACTAATCATAAATCTCACAATATAAGACATGATGGGATCAACTTTATTTAGAAATTAACAAAATAAAAGCTTGCAATTTTTTAGAATTGTGCTAATATAATGTCTAATGTCTAATTAAAATTAATAAATTTAATAAAAACTTAAATATGATTAATTTTTATGTAATTTATCCTTAATCAAGATGGGAGGATCATCTTATGGAGAGAAGTAAATATGTAGGCACTCTTTTATGTGCAGCGGCTTTATCCTGTATCCCTGCATTCACCACTGCAGAGAATAATGTAAAAGCTAGTGTAGAAAGTCAAACTAAATCTAGTAAAAAAGCAGCCGCTACAGTTAAAACCACTACAACTGGAGTAACTCAAAAGGCGATTGAAGCACAACTTGCTGCTAAAGGTGTAGCTTTTAAGCATTTAACACCTAAGCAAAAGCAAGATGTTTATGTTGATGTAATTATTCAATTAAAATCCGCACCTGCTGCGACTAATGGCAGTATTAAAGCAAATGCAAGCAGTGCCGAGATTGAACAAGCTTCTAAGCAAGTAATTGCCTCTCAATCTACAGTTAAAAGCCAAGTAAAAGCTATTACCAAACAAGCAATTGGTAAGAGTTATGGTTACGTTGTGAATGGATTTGCAACTAAAGCTAAGGTTAAAGATATTCAGAAGTTGAGAAAATTGCCTGGAGTTAAATCAGTTACTTTAGCTAAAGTATATTATACTAATGATTCGTCTGCTGATAATATGGCCAATGTTTCAACTGTTTGGAACAACTATAAATATAAGGGTCAAGGTACAGTCGTTTCAATTATTGATACAGGAATTGATCCTAATCATAAGGACTTGCGTCTAAGTGATGATAAGCAAGCAAAACTATCTCAAAAAGACGTTGCCGACTTCACCAAGAAGGCAGGCTATGGTCGTTACTTTACTGATAAAGTTCCTTATGGTCACAACTATGCTGATAATAATGAAAAGATTACTGATGATGATCCTAGTGAACAACATGGGATGCACGTTTCTGGTATTGTTGCAGCTAACGGAACATCAAATAATACTAAATCTGTAGTTGGTGTTGCACCTGAAGCACAATTATTGGCAATGAAAGTCTTTTCTAATTCAGATAGTTCAGCAACTACTGATTCTACTAGTATCATTGGTGCAATTGATGACTCTGCTAAATTGCATGCAGATGTCCTGAATATGTCATTAGGTTCTACTTCAGGTGAGCAAACTGACAATGATCCTGAAATTGCTGCTGTTGATCGTGCTACTAAGAAAGGAACTGCTGCAGTAATTTCGGCTGGTAATGCTGGTACTACTAACTCAGAGTCTGAAGGCAACAATAAAGCCTACTATGGTAACCCTGATATGGAAACGGTAGGTACCCCTGGTACAGCTAGAAGTGCAACTACTGTATCTTCTGCTAAAAATACTAAAATTACTACAAGCGGAATTACTATTAAATCTGCTGATGGTAAGACTACTATTTTAGGTCCAGAAACTACCCAACTTTCTGATGGTACAGATAAGACTTTCTTTAACAATAAACAGTTCTATGTCGTTAAAGGTAAGGATGGTAAATTAGGTGTAGGGTCTGCTGATCAATATACGTCTGACGTTAAGGGTAAAATTGCAATTGTAAAACGTGGTGATCTGTCCTTTACAGATAAGCAAAAATTCGCAGAAAAAGCCGGAGCCGCAGGTTTGATTGTTATTAATAATGAAGCAGGTCCACTGACTAATGCGCAATATAATGCGGGCTTTCCAACTGCAGGATTGTCTGACACTGCTGGTGCTGCTTTAGTTAAATATGTTGAAGGACATCCTAATGAAGCATTAAAGGTCAATATTGAAGTTCAACCTTTGGCTAATACGACAACTAAATCTGATCTGATGTCAAGCTTTACTTCATATGGTCCCGTATCTAATTTGGCCTTTAAGCCTGATATTTCTGCACCTGGTGGTAATATTTGGTCAACTCAAAATAATAATGGCTATACCAATATGTCAGGAACTTCAATGGCTTCTCCATTTATTGCCGGAACTCAAGCTTTAGTTAAACAAGCAATGAGTGATAAGAAGGGTACCTTCTATAATCTCTATCAAAAGATGAGTGCTAGTGAAAAGACTGCTTTTGTTAAGAATATTGAAATGAATACAGCAAGTATTGAGCCTGATGTCAGTCATGAAAATGTAATTGTTTCACCTCGGCGGCAAGGTGCTGGTTTTATTAATGCTCAAGCAGCTATTAACGCAATAGCTAAGAATCCTTCAACAGTTGCTGCTGGTAATAATTATCCAGCCGTTGAATTAAAAGATTTCAAAGAAAATACTAAGACGTTTACCGTTAAATTCACTAACCGAACTAATAAGCCACTTACTTATAAGCTAGCTAATAATGGTAAAAATTCGGACGTTTACACTTCTGCTACTGATAAAAATGCAGTCTTATACGATAAGAAGATTGATGGAGCATCGGTTAAGGTAAATGGATCGATTGAAGTACCCGCTAATTCGACTAAAGAAGTTTCATTGACTTTAACAGTGCCGAATGGTTTTAAAGAAAATCAATATGTTGAGGGCTTTTTGACATTTGAGTCATCAGATAATAAGTCGCAGTTAAGATTGCCTTATATGGGCTTTTATGGTGATTGGGCAAGTAATGATATACCAATTTTCGCTAAATTAAATGACAAGAATGTCTTTCAACCTGACCAAGGTATTATGGGTACTACTGTAACAGTAGGTAACGATTCTGATAATACTAATCCAGGTTTGAATGAGGATGAGAAGGGTCAGTACAGTTTTGATTCGTCTAAGTTTGCGATTTCTACTGCAAAAGACAGTCAATTTAAGTGGATTAAGCCAACTTACTACTTGTATAGAAATGCTAATAATGTAAAGATTCAGATCTTGAACAACAAGG
Organism: Lactobacillus kefiranofaciens; assembly: GCF_900103655.1. Classification (GTDB taxonomy): domain Bacteria; phylum Bacillota; class Bacilli; order Lactobacillales; family Lactobacillaceae; genus Lactobacillus; species Lactobacillus kefiranofaciens. Next base: position 52,461 of record NZ_FMXC01000006.1, on the reverse strand, counting down.
GTAAGGTAATTAATACTTTAGCTACCTTGGCTAATGTACCGAAGACTTATTACTATGCTCAAGGCCAAACATATACTTACTTTGATAGTGCACCGTCTTGGAATGGAACTTACTTTGATCAGCAAAAGGGTAAAAAAGTTAGTGTTCCAGAAGGTAGTTATGTGTATAGAATTGTAGCTACAGTAGATGGAACAAAGAAACAACAACATTATGATATTCCTGTCAAGGTAGATAATACAAAACCAGCAGTAAGAAACTTAAAGCTTGTTTCTACTAAGATTAAAGATGCCAAAGGAAAAGAACAAACTAAATATGTTTTGACCGCAGAAGCTAAGGATGAACTTAGTGGATTGAGTGGGGATGCGAATGTTTCAGTCAATGGTATTTCTAGTCAAGTTCAATATGATCCTACAGTTAAAGCAGGTAAAGATGGCTTTAAACAAGTTAAGATTAATCTAACTGATGCACAAGCTAAGTCTTTAGCTGCGGGTAAAAATGATTATTCGGTAGCCTTATTTGATAATGCAGCTAACGCAGGTACTACTTCAGGCAAGGGCAATAAGCCAGGCGAAAGCACCTATGGATTAGTTCTTGACAATGGTGGTTTGCCTGAAAAGATTAGTTCTAAGACAGATAATTATGACGCTAAAAGTGGTAATTATACAGTAACAGGGACGTATCCTGCTCAACTTTATGGAACTTACACTGATAAGGATCATAAGACGCACGACCTAACCGTTAAGTATGACAAGACTACTAATAGTTTTGAAACTAATATTCCAGTAGCTAAAGCCGATTACAAGATGGCAGTTAAGTTCTATGCTGATGAAGATCATAAGACTCCGATTGAACAGAAGAATATTGCAGTTAGCTTGGTTCCTGCTAAGGTAGAAAGCTTAGCCGTTGATGGAACAAAGAGTTATGATGGTAAGACTGCTAAATTGGCCCAAACATCAGAAGGTTCTGTTAAATTAACTGGTAAAGTAAGTGCTGATACTAAGAGCATTGAAATCAAGAATGGTGATCAAAAAGTACCTGCTAAGCTAGCAGCTGATCATACCTTTAGTGCTGAAGTGCCGGTAGAATATGGTGAAAATGACGTTACTATAGTTACAGCTGATGCTGATGGTAATAAATCTACTGTTACCCAAAAAGTTAAGTCTAGTGACCGGGGCAAGATCACTGTTGCTAGTGGGGATGTCACCTTTGATAATGACATAAGCTGGGGCACTACTAATGTTAATGCTAAGACTAAGAATTACGATCCAAAGACTGGCAAGTTAACTATTACTGGTAAAGTTAAGAGACCAACCACTACTTTGCAAATTGATGGTAAGGATGTAAAGATTAATCCTGACCAAACGTTTAAGTTAACTTTAGACATTGGTAAACATGGCGCTAAGGTCTTTTCAGCTCTTGTAGGGGATTCAACAGTTAGAGAAACTAGTCAAGAAAGATTGAGCTTCTACGTAGATGCTAATGCTCCAGCTTTGAATCTTAATGGAAAAGATACCGTTTATACTACCAAAGATAAATTTACTATTAGTGGGACTGTTAGCGATGATTATAAGTTCTATGACTTAGCAATTAATGACAATGATGTTGAATCTAATTGGTCAGATGTCGATTATCATAGTACTGATGGTGTTAAGAAAGGCTTTAAGCATGAAGTTGAATTGAAGCCAGGTAAGAATGTCTTTGAAGTTAAGGTTACTGATGTTCAAGGTAATTCTAGCAAGCAAGCTGTAACAGTTTACTATGAACCAGCTAAGACTTTGGATAATCCTGTAATTAAGCAGGTTAAGGCAAAAGATGGCAAATCAAGTACTATCACAGCAACGACTCAAGTAAAAGATGCTAAAGTCGAGTATAGTACTGACAATGGTAAGACGTTTAAGCCCGTTCCTACTGATGGAGTTAAGGTTACCAAGAATGAAACAATGAAGTTTAAGGCTGTTGATAAATATGGTAATGAATCTAAGATTGTTTCTGTTGAAGTAACAGGTCTAAATGAAAAGCCAACTAAGCCTGAAGTTGATAAAGATAAGGACTTGAAACAGGCAAAGGAAGAATTAAGCGAACAAGTTAACAAGAAGGTGAATTTGACCAAGTACACTACTTCTTCTAAGTCTGCATATGAACAGGCCTTAAAGCAAGCTAAGGATGTATTAAGCAAGGAAAATGCTACATTAGCAGAAGTTCAGCAAGCAGCTAAAGCTTTAACTGAAGCTAAACAAAAGTTGACTACTACAACTCCACAAAAAGATGAAGCTTTAACTAAGACTAAAAATGATTTGCAAGCCAAAGTTAGCGCAGCAGAAAAGAAGGATCTTGATAAATACACAGATGCTTCTAAGGCAATGTTTACTAGTGCTTTGAAAGTAGCTTATGCGGTACTTGATAATAAGGATGCAAATGTAGATGATGTTAAGAAGACTTCTGCTCTTCTTGATACAGCAGAAAAAGCATTAGCATTAAAGACAGAAAAACCAGCTCAATCAGCAGATAAGACTTTAGCAGCTGAAAAGCAAAAGTTGAGTGCTAAATTAGTTCAAGCTAAGAAGCATGACTTGACTAAGTATACTTCTAAATCTAGTGCAGCCGTAACTGCAGCTATTACAGCAACTGAGAAGGTTTTAAACGATAGAAACAGCAAGGTTGATTTAGTTAAGACAATGGAGCAGGTACTTGATACTTTGTCTAAGAACTTGGTTGTAGCTCCTAAAATTCCAGATAAACCAATTGAACCAATTCAACCAGTTATTCCAACAGTACCTGAAGTAAATCAAGAACCAACTTCAAATCCTCAATCAACCCCAGCAACTCCGTCTACAAATAATGACTCCGATAAAAAAGAAGATACTGATAAAGAAAAGTCTCATACACCGGCTGAAATAGGTGAGAAGACTACAGTAATGTATAAGTCAGTTCTTTATACCAAAGATCTTGAAAAGACGGATAAAGTTGTTTCAGGTTATGGAAAATTGAACCTGGTCACTGATGAGAATGGTAAACTTAAAGTTTACACAATCAAGGGACAACATTTCTATAAAGTTGTTGATACCGATGAGTATGTACGTGTAAGAAATGTTACTGGTACAAAAGTTACCTTGAAGAGAAACTCATTTGTTTATAAGTCAAATGGTAAACGTGTATCACGGAAACTCTTAAAGAAGGGCACTAAAGTTACTGTATATGGTGGCAAATACAAAGCTATTAAGCATTACCGCAAGACAGCGTACAGAATCGGTCATAATAAGTATGTAAAAAGCGTGAATATTAAAAAATTTAAACCAGTTGAATAATTAAAATTAAGTAAAGTCGATAGAAAATATCGACTTTATTTTTTACTAAATGCTATATAAATCCGTTGTTACTAAACTAAAAATAAAAAATCAACTTACTATGCCACCCACATCAAAAAACAAAAAACCAAACTCTATTCAATTTCAATCAAAAAGCAAATAAAAAACGACATCCACGCTAAAAAGCACAGATATCGTCGTACGTCTATCTTAAATTATCATCTTTAAATTCTGCTACATTGCCAATGCTTTTCTTTGCAACTATATTAGCCTTGAAGCTCACCTTATCATTAGGTCTCATCAAGTTAGCAAAATCAAAGTCTGATGTATTCACAGTATAAATCGTCTTACTATTTTTCAAAGTGAACATTACTTTATTTTGATTGGAAACAACTGCAACACGGTCGACAACTCCTTTAACACTTTTCATAGTTGCCTTATCAGTGTTACCAATCTTCGCGCCGCTGTTAACTAATGCTTGCCTAAAGGCATCAAGCGCACTAGTTGGGGTAGAGCCAGTTCCATAGACACTTTGATCAGCCGCATCTAGGTAATAGTAGCCACGTATTGCACTTGTCGAATCAAGGATAGTCATGACCCAAGTTGGACGACTATTGACGTTATACAGGATAGGCATATTGGCCTTCCATTGCTGAGCCTTATAATCCTGATTGGCATTATTCTTAGCACCATCACTATCCATAATGTTGTTAGCGCGATAAAAGGTCAACCGGCCTGTGCGAGCATTAATCATGCTGTAACCTAAGGCTGAATCTGAACCAGTTTTATCGGTAGTAAAATCAGTAAAGTAACTAATTGAGCCATCACGATTAAAGACAGAGGTGACACCGTCTTCAACACCATTGCCTGTAGGCTTCATTACACCGGTTTGGCTAAAATTCCAGAAGCCATACTTGTACTTACCGAAGTCAATATTAAGCTTATTGGCAATTGCAGTAGTAATTCCTTCATCAATGAACTTAGGCATATTTTTTATAGAATAAATCTTAACGGTTCCAGACTGAGCATTCATTACTGCCACGTGTAGCTTACGATAATTGACACGGTGACTTAAGAACTCGGATTTGTACAAAGTTTGTACCCAATATGGCTTACCATTGTTGTCAATTTCTAATTGAGGTGAACCTAAATCAAGCCAACTAGTAGAATGACGATAGATCTGGCGTGCCGCATCCTTATTGAAGTAGGCACTTGTTGCAAATTTATACGGTTTTTTGATGAATTGTGGCGTAGCATTTTGCTTAGTAGCATCAATAATGAAATAACCAGGAATGCTACTGGCTTTCATCATTTGCCAAAAGCCACTGTATTCAACAGGGACAACGTAGACTGGTTTATTCCTAAAAAATTGTGCCTGAACTTGATCTGAGATTGAGTAGTATTGGCTATGTGGAATATCGGAAGAAGCTTTGCGCACGCGATTAATGACTGTCTTGGGTGCCAAGGCAATGGGTGTCTCACCACGCTTGAAGGTTGGCGCTTTATTACTCTTAGAATATACTTTATCAATCGAATTCCAGGTAGGCTTCACAGACAGGAATGAATGTAAGAATCCACCCAGAGAAACTACAGCTAAAACAGCAATTGTAATTGAGACTACTTTAACAATCAGCTTGATTCTGAGGCGTTCTTCTTTAGTAATAGTCATTAAGAAATATGTTGCTACAGCATAGATGATACCGTAGGCTAAATTTCCCCAGATAATGCTAAGCATATTTTTGGATGGCAATTTAAAATAGGTGATAGCAAAGGCTGCTAGATATACTATTAGCAATAAGCAAATTGGCAGAGCCTTATGTCGGGTGAAAACAACAACGCCGATCATTATTAAGATAGGCACTATGTTGTATAAAAGTGTGACGGTTAACATTATTTTTTCCTCCTTATAGAATTAATGAAATAAGGTATATTTTACACCATTTTTATTCTAAAAGAAGAAAAAATAAGCATCCCATTAAGAGATGCTTATCATTGTAGTATTAACTAATTTTACCAAATAACTACCCGCTTATCTGGATCAAGCCACATGCCGTCGCCCTCTTGAACATTGAAGGCCTTGTAGAATTCTGGCTGACATTGAACTTGGACGTTAACTCGCTCAGGGCCAGGAGCATGAACGTCAAAAGCAGCAATTGTCTTAATAATCTCAGGGGATTCTTTGCTTGCCCAAATTCGAGCATAATTCTTGAACAGTTCTTGCATATCGCCGTGTTCATTCTTGTTAGCTTCGATTCCCGCGGTTAAACCACCTTGATCGGCAATGTTTTCACTCACAATTTATTTACCGTTCAAGGTAACTGGACCATACTTGATCCCATCGAATAAGTCAATTTCGGCTTGGGTACGTTTCTCAAATTCCGCGAAGTCTTTCTTAGTCCACCAATTCTTCATATTACCGAATTCATCATACTTGGCGCCATTGTTATCAAAAGCATGAGAAATTTCGTGCGCAATTACTACGCCGATACCACCATAGTTAGTAGCACGAGAAGCCTTAAGATCATAGAATGGTGCTTGCAAGATAGCAGCAGGGAAGGTGATATCATTTCTTTGCGGATCATAACAGGCATTGATTAAGTTGCCCGGCATATACCATTCGCTGCGATCAACTGGCTTGTACAATTTAGCAAAATTATATTTCCAATCAACTTCTCGCATATTAGCTTGGGTACTGTACAAATCATCTTCAACTTGGAAGAGATCGTAAACATGTTCAATCTTATCTGGATAACCAATCTTTAGCACTAAAGCACGCAGCTTAGTAATTGCCTTTTGTTTGGTTGCAGGAGACAGCCATTCATTGGCATTGATCCGTTGTTCATAAACATCGATCATGCGATGGATCATATCTTCAACGTCGGCTTTAGCATCCGCACCAAAGTAAGTTTGACCGTAATAAACACCAATTACATCGCTAAAGAGACGATTAGCAGTGTGATATGCTTCTTTTGCCTGGCTAGGCAATTCTTTTTGCCCATAAGTAGCCTGACGGAATGGAAATGCAGCTTGACGGAACTCTTCTGATAAGAATCCTGCAGCCTTATTAATAAACATAGCAATGAGCCAACCCTTGAGTTCAGCAAAGTTTGCTTCATTGAATAATTCGTTAAAATGATCCAAGAATTTTGGCTCACGAACAACAACTTTCTCAGGTTGATGATCAAACAGTTGCGTTAATAATTGGCCTAAATCTAAAGAACTAGTCTTTTCTTCAAAGTCGCTGGTCTTAATTGGATTGTATAGTGCAACATCGTCTGCACGCTCTTCGGCAGATTTAGCGACCTTAACAATCTTAGCATCAAGAGCAAGGGCATCAGCAGTGTACTTTTTAGCAGCTGCTTCATCAACACCAGCTAATTTTAACAAGTTTTCGGTTTGCTTTTGCCAAACGGCGAGCAATTGCTTAGAAGCAGGGGATTGATAACTAGTCGTATCAGGTAAAATCAAAGAATTACGGTCAAAAGACAGAGAGTTAACTTTGGTATTCTTACGATCCGGCTCTACTTCAAAGTAGAATGGAAAACTAAAACGTAAGAAAAGGCTAGCCAAGTTTTGCTTCAAGCTAGCAATATCCTTTAAATCTGTTAAAGTTTGTAAATCAGCTTCAGCAGGCTTAAATCCTTCAGCATCCCTCTTGTCAAAATCAGCGGCCAACTTATAAGTTGCAATTGCCTTGTCAAAGTTAGGGACAGCAGGCATGTCTTTCTTATCAGCAGCAAAGGCAGCTAAGTCGTCCATCAATTCCTTTTCAATTTTTAAATCAATTTCGCCAAAGCTACTGATTGCTGGACGATCTGCAGGGATCTTCGCCTTAGAAATCCATTCGGAATTCACGGCTAAATAAAGATTGTCTTGAATACGTGCATTAAGGTTAGGCTGGGTAATGTCGCCAGCGCCGCCACGAATTTTTGCTAAGTTCATATATTTCTCCTTTGTTGTTCTATTATTGCCTAAATGATAATATTATTAAAAAAGTTAAGTCTATATAAAATGTAATATAATAGTTAAGTAGCCTAAAACTTATTTTTACGAAGGGAGTAACCATATTGACCACCGACCTCATTAATGATGCAACTCAAAAGCTGTCACCTTTTAAAAAGTTAACAGCCGAGCAAAATAAACTGGTAAATACCATTTTGCAATTCACTAAAAAACATATTAAACAAGATTATCCGGCAATTTTTACGGTGTATGGGGATGCTGGCACTGGTAAGAGCGTCGTTTTAGCGCACTTGTTCAATGAAATTCAAGTAGCTGCCAGAACAGATAAAACTTCTGCATTATATGGAACAACTAATTATTTTGTCGTTAATCATCCCGAAATCTTAAAAGTATACAAAGAGATCGCTGGCAATTTGCCTCATCTTTATAAAAAAGATTTTACTCGTCCAACCTCACTGATTAATCAATTAGACAAAAGAAGTGCAACCGTAGACTTAATAGTCATTGACGAAGCTCACTTGCTTTTATCACGGGCAGATCCGTACAACAATTTTACTTATCAAAATCAATTGGTAGAGTTAATTAAGCGAGCTAAAATCGTAATTCTAGTTTTTGATCCATATCAAGTTTTAAGAACTAAAAGTTTTTGGACTACCCAGCAACTGGAACAGATTACTCATCAATATCCGCATGAAGACTACCATTTAACACATCAATTTAGAGTAAATGCCAGTGATGAACTACTTGAGTGGTTTAATCATTTCACCGATGATGGTAAAATTTTACCATTCCCTCAGAATGCGCGTCAGAACTACGATTTCCGTATTTTTGATGATGCAGAAAAAATGCGACAGGAGATAGTCAAGCGTAACAATGAAGTAGGATTATCGCGCATTTTATCAACGACGGGATATCCATCAACACTGGATGGCGGCAAGCATTACATTACTGAGGGAAAATTTAAGATGCCATGGGATCAGTACAATTACACTTCTAAGCCTTGGGCAGAAATCCCAAAGACAATTAATGAAGTAGGGTCGATTTATACTTGTCAGGGTTTCGACTTGAATTACACTGGCATTATTTTAAGTCCACCGATTTCACAGATTCCAGGAACGAATCGATTGCAGATCGATCCTGAGAAGTTCACCGATATTGAAGCATTTAAAAAGCGCAAAGATTTGTTCACTCTAAAGCAACTTAATCAAGCTAAAAAGCGATTATTTATGAACATGATTAATGTGCTGTTTAAGCGTGGAGTATATGGCACCTATATCTATGCTCATGACCCATTGTTGCGTCAGACTTTGTATCAAAATTATCTTGAACTAATTGAGAAAAAATGACAAACAAAAATCTCCTAGAGCGTAAACTCTAAGAGATCTTTTAATTTTTGCTATTTTTCACTAACAAAATCAGTTAATGGAACTTCGGTCTTGGATACGACTTTACCATTAGTAGTAACTATGCGTTCAATCTTTTTAGAGGATCGATCATAACTGTATCTAGTGAAAGTCTTGCCGTCATTGCTATTGAAGGATACAGAACTAAGTAAAGACTGTAATTGTCTAATTTCCGTCTTGGTTAACTTAGCAATATTCGTTACTGTGATCTTTTTGCCATAGAGATTCTTAACTCTGGTTTGCAAAATCCAAGTTGTTAATTTTACTTCAGCGACAGATAAATTACGCTTAGATTTAAGCATAGTTTGCGCTTCTTTAATTGAAGTATCGTAATTTTCCTGGGTAGAATGCTGCGACAGCTTATAAGCAGTGGAAGACTTAACAGTATCCTCATTATCAACCAAAGCCTGTAATTTATTGCGTTCACTAGCACTGGCTTGTTTTTGAGCATCAGCTTGAGCTTCAGCAGCAGTATTGATCAACTCCGGCTTCTTTAAGCCACCATAAGTTTCTACATCAGCTTCTTTTACAAAAGCATTGCCGATTTCAATACTTTCATCTCGATACGAACTGTTAGCTTTATGAACAGTATCGAATGACTTGGAAGTAGCGACAATATGGTAGAAAAGTTCAGCCTTATTTTCCTTTGGCACCCAAATATACATTTGACCATCGACACCTAGTAATTGATGTCTTGGATAAATGAAACCAGTTGGCGTAATATTCTCGCCATTGCTATTGAAAAACTGCAAATTGTCTTTAGGTGGGCGAACGGTGTAATTCTTTAAATCTGAGACACTAGCTGCAAAAGTAGCAACATTTTGTCTGCTGTAAGCGTCCGTTACCCAGAGATAAGTATCTGTGCCCTTAATGCGGTATGCATGAGGTGAAGAATTGGCGCCAACATTCATGCCAACTTCCGCATCAACTGTAAATTTTTTGCCTTTCTTTGCTGTCTTGCCACTGGAAAGTGCATACCCATCTGCGCCAACAATTAAAATAGGGGTGTTCTTTTTGATGGTAACTTTCATTTGGGAAAGGCCTAATTGATTAGATTCAATACTTTGAATATTGGCAACTTTAATATATTGATTCTTCTTGATTTGGAAGAAATCGTTGCCTTTGATGCGTACCGTCTTTAATTGGTAATTATTCTTGCCACGACTGAAAACATAATTGGTAGCTGTTTCATTTTTAGCATACTTGCCAGTAAAAGCGTAACTTAATCCTTTACGTAACAATTTCTTAGTTCGTTTGCCCGAACGAGTGTAGACATAAGAATTATGATTAAGAGATAATACCTTGTGTCCATTAATTTTTGTCAAATAACTCGCGTCTACATAGGCGCCATGACCAATATAATAGTAGTAATTACGTTTAATCTTCACAGGATTGCCGTAATATTTTAGAGTTGTAGTTTTACCAAAAGTAATAAAAGGCTTGCCTTTGTAATGAGTTAATTCCTGACCACGCGAATTATATAAACCGGTGTAACGATTAACTGTAATTGTTCTTTTTTGTTTAGCTGCAGCTTGAACTGTTGGCATATTTACTTCGGTAACTGTACCAACAGCTGGTGTGGTAGCTAGTAGAGCCGCAGAAATAAGAATTAATTTTTTGTTGATTTTCATAAGATTACCTCGAATCAAATTTATAGTCTGATTATAACATGTTTATTTAAGCAAAAATAATGACAAATATTGAAGAATTTTGTATACTTTAATCAAAGAATTAATTACTTTTAGTAAGTACGAATATGAGGGATGATTATGGAAACAATTAAGAATATTATTATCGGCTTCGGCAAAGGTGGTAAGACATTAGCCAAGTTTTTAGCTCAGAAGGGTGAAGAAGTCTTGATGATTGAAAAATCAGACAAGATGTACGGCGGTACTTGTATTAATATCGCTTGTTTGCCATCCAAACGCTTAATCATCGAAGCAGCTAATGGCGTAGAATTTACTGATGCTGTGAATGGCAAAAATGAGATGACCACAATGCTGCGAGGCAAGAACTATCATATGCTTGCTGATGAAAAGACCGTAACCTTGCTTGATGGAGAAGCAAAGTTTATCGCTGATCATGAGATCGAAGTTAAGACAACTACTGGAGAAGTTAAACAATATTGTGGTGAGCGTATCTTTATCAATACTGGAGCTGTACCGGTGATGTTACCAATTCCAGGTTTAGCCGAGAGTAAAGCCGTGCTTGATTCAACTGCAGCAATGGAACAGGCAACAATGCCTAAGAAATTAGTAATTATTGGTGCGGGCTATATTGGTTTAGAATTTGCCTCAATGTTTGCGCAATATGGTTCACAAGTAACCGTATTAGATTTGCACGAACAATTTTTACCGCGTGAAGATGATGATATCGCGACAGCAATTAAGCATGATTTTGAAGATCGTGGCGTGAAGTTTGAATTAGGCGTCAAGATTAAGCGGATTGATCAAGAAACCGTTTATTATGAAAAGAATGATACTGAGCAAAGCATTGCTGCTGACCGAATCTTGGTTGCCACTGGCAGAGAGCCAAATACCGCGAAGTTAGGCCTGGAAAATACAGGGATTGAATTAACCGATCGCGGTGCAATTAAAGTGGATGATCATTTAAAGACAACCGTCGATAACGTTTGGGCCATTGGGGATGTCAAAGGTGGTCTACAATTTACTTATATCTCACTAGATGATTTTCGTATTATCAAGGATCAACTATATGGTACTGGCAAGCGTAGTCTAGCTGATCGTAATAATGTACCTTATAGCGTGTTCATTATTCCACCGTTATCTAGAGTTGGTTTGAGTGAAAAAGAAGCGCAAGCAAAGGGCATCGAATATGAATTAAAAAAATTGCCAGTGGCAGCAATTCCCAAAGCGCAAGTGTTAAAAGATCCGCGTGGGTTATTTAAAGCACTGCTTGAACCCAAAACAGGACAGATCTTAGGTGTTGTATTATATGGTGCTGAATCATTTGAATTGATTAACATGATCAGTTTGGCGATGAAGATGCGCATCCCTGCAGCAATATTACGTGATCAGATCTACACTCATCCAACGATGAGCGAGAGCTTTAATGATTTATTTAAATAGTTTACTACGAGAGCTTTAATGATTTATTTAAATAGTTTACTAGGAGATGGATTTTCCATCTTTTTTCTATTTACAGCTATATTCTTATTAAAAAATTTTATTTGCATTAAATAAAATATGTTATGATTAAACACAGCTAGTATAGAGTTCATAGAAAATGAAACTGTCAGGCAAATAGAAATAGGGGGGCTGAATATATGATTTCAAAGAATATCATATTAAACGGATGGAGCAAGTTGCTGAACGTCAATCACACTTCGGAATTAGAAAATTGACAATCGGTGCTGCTTCTGTATTGCTTGGAACAACACTCTGGATGAGTAATGGTAATGTTGTTCAAGCTAGTGATAACGAGAACGGAAATAATGCTAATGGTGATCAAACTGCAAATAAGAGCGAGACAGAGACACCAAAAGTTAGGGACAACACACAAGTAGTTGTACAAGTCAATGGCGATTCTGCTGAACAAAATAAGACAGCACAAGAATCAATCACTAAGGATGAAACTTCAGTTAAAGATGCTGAAGTTCAAGCACCTCAAAGCAAAATGGGGGGGGCAGTAGAGACACCTACTCAATCAAGTAAAACTACTACTTCACGGACTCAAGCTAATAATCAAGTTGCTAATAGTAGCCAAAAGAGTGCTCAGTCAAATGAAACTTCTTTGCATGCCCAAAATCCTGTAAATAATGAACAGACTGAGACTAACAATAAAGTCACAATTAATGCTACTGAAAAAATTGCAGATGCAGGTAAGCTAGGTAAAGCTAAACTTGAAAAAGCTAATACTGTTGACAAACTTGAAAAAACAGATATTGCTGCAAAAACTATTAATAAGAAAAGTAAAACCAATATTCCTAAAACTACTACACTAGATATACCTGCAAGCAGCAACGCAGCTGGTCTTTCTTCTGACAATACAAAGATGTCAGAAGAACAAATAAAGCGTTTGTTGAGAGCTTCATTTGCTACTGCATCTTCGACTTCAACTGAGAATAAGGATTCGGTAAATATTAATGATATTGAGGCTAAAGGAACTATTAATACGGATACAATTCCTCAAAATGTGAAGGACATTGTAAATGATACAAGTAAAATTCCATTTGTAGAATTATCAAATGGTGTTTGGAATGAAACTCAAAAACAATATTTAGGTGACACACAGCATATAGTATTAGCAACCGATAAAAGTAATCCTGGTGAAAAAATTTATTTCTACGTTTCAAATAATGTTGGGACTACATATAATACCGTGCTTGCTAAAACTTTAGATACCAAAGCTGGAAAGCCTAGTATCGTAAATATCAATAATAGTGAACACCCAGGTATTAACGGGCAATATACTATCTATTCAAATTCAGCTACTACTAATGGTGTTACTTATAATGCTGCTTATATTGATGGTAAAAATGTTGATAAACATAGTTCTGGAAGTTATGCAGCACCTAGTCTTCATCGACGTTGGACTCTTGGACTAAATGGCAAAAATGATGCCGGTACTTGGGTAGCTTCATCAACTAATACTCCTGAAAAAGTTAATCAACATATTTATTATGTAAATGCAGACACTGGAAAAGTATTGGGTAGCAAAATTGTTAATTATGGGAAAGACGGAATTTTTGGTGGTGAAAGTTATACTATTGATTCTAACGCTGTTCCTAATAAGTTGACTGTTGATGGAAGAACTTATAATTATGTTGAATCCTATAACGATATCAATAAAAATAAAATTAAAGATTTTAATAATATAGAAATTATTGATCCTTCAACAAACTATGATGCTGGTAAAATTGGGGATTTCTTGGAAAAAGTAGAAACAAAAGTTGTTTCTCCAGATCCTTTTCAAACTAAACAAACTACAACTAACATAGAAAAAGCTCCTTTAACTGGGATTATTAATCCTGTATTTTAAACTGTCTAATTTTTAGGTCTCAGTTCAAACGAAACTGAGCCACAACAGTTGACTAAGGCCATTACTCGGACAATTAATTATGTTGGCAATGGTCTGAATATTCCATCAGTTAAAAAAGAAATTCAATTCGTAGCAAGTGGTGTTCTTGATAAAGTAACTGGTCAATGGGTAACCGTTGATAAGAGTGGCAAGATTACTGGTATTGCTAGCGGTATGGTTTGGACAGTTAAAGGTGGCAATAATGATGAAGGCTCATTCGCCAAAGTTATTGGACCTAAGACCAATGGATATCATATTACTGGTATTTCTACTTCCAATGAAGTGGCTACTGATGTTGACTCAACTACTGGTACAGTTGCAGGTAAGACCATTAACCATAGTAATGGTGATATTCTAATTACCATTAACTACGCTAAGAACCCAGACACTCCTAAGCCGGTTGTCGATCAACGATCTATTGTTGTAACTGTTCATGACATTAAGAATAACCAAGATGTTTCAGGCTATACCAAAGATAGTGGTAATGAAAATGTTGGTACTAAGTTTAGCTATGATACTAAAGGCAATATCGATAAATTAACTAGTGCAGGTTACAAAGTTCTTAATCCGGAAATTAAAATTCCTACTACAATTTCTAAAGGTAACCAACATCTTGTAATCTACGTTGACCACAATGTAATTTCAGTAACACCAGACAAGCCAGGAAATGGTCTTAAACACGATGACTTGCAAAAGACGGTTACTGAAACTGTTAAGTATGTTGTTAATGGTGATCAATCTAAAGCTCCTAGTGACAAGATGGCATCACTTCACTTTAATGGCACTGCTTATTATGATTCAGTAACTAAAAAGTGGACTGATGCTAGCGGCAATGAGCTTAAAGATCAAACTAAGAATATCATTTGGACTGCTCAAGATGGTAATCAATTCGATACAGTGATTTCTCCAATAGTTTCTGGCTATCATGTAACTAACGTAAGTGATAACTATAATGATGGTAATGGCAACGTTAAGGCCATTAAGAATATCGATCAAACCAGTCAAGACTTTACCGCGATTGTAACTTACGATAAAGATGCAGAACCAACCAAGAATCAAGGTTCATTGATTGTCACAGTTCATGACATAACTGATAACAAGGACTTAGATAAATATGGTAAGAATTCTGGTACTCAAGACGTTGGTACTAAGTTCAGCTATGATAAGGATGGCAATATCAAGACTCTTACTGAAAAAGGTTATGAAGTATTGAACCCAGATGTGACTATTCCGACTGAAATTACGAAGGGTAATCATACTGTAACTATCTTGGTTAAGCACACAACCACAACGGTAACTCCTGAAAAACCAGGCAAGCCGGGTGAACCAATTGATCCTAAGTATCCAGATGGTCCTAAGTATCCGATGGGTACTGATTTGAAGAACTTGAAAGAAACTGCTACGCAGATCGTTCATTATCTAGGTGCAGGCGATAAAACTCCAGCTGATAAGACCCAAACCTTTGATTTTACGAAGAAGATTACATTTGACAATGTTACTGGGAAGATCATCGCTGATACTGACTGGAATGTAACTAGTCATACTTTTGGTAATGAAAATACCCTGGTAGTTAATGGCTATCATGCAGATAAGCGTACTGCTGGTGGAACAACCGTTTCTCCAGACGATCTTAAGAAAGAAGTTACTGTAACTTACACGCCAAATGGTAAGATTATTCCAATTGATCCAGATGGCAAACAAATCCCTGATGCTCCAACTCCAATGTATCCAACTGATTCAGATGATCCAACTGAAGTTGTAGCTAATGAGCCAGTTCCTGAAATTAAGGACATGACCCCAGAGAAAGATAAGGTAACGCCACAAGATCCAACTAAGGATACACCTGTGATCTACACGAAGGATAAAAATCCAGTAGTACCAAATACTCCAACAGTTCCGACTGTTATTCCCGATGCTTCTAAAACAACAACTCCGGAAAGTCCTAAAACTCCGAAGACACCAACACCAGAAAAGCCGACAGAACCTGATAAGCCAGATAAGCCGGCAGTTCCGGATAAGCCAACAAAATCTAAAGAGCCTGATGTTCCTAAGACAACAACAATAAAACATCATAAGCAACAACAAAAGCAGAACAATAATACTCCAAAACCAACTAGCAATAAGCCAGCTAACTGGAGTAGCAATAATGCTCCTCATGGTCAAAATGGCGATTGGAATAATAATGTTCTTCCTCATGGTGAACACATTGATTCTAATGGAAATATCATTGGGCCAAATGGACAAGTGATTGGTTATATCGATAAGAATGGTCAAGCTCACTACACGTTGCCACAGACTGGTGATGATCAGAGGACTGACGCAGCTGCATTTATCTTAGGTGGTGCTGCAGTAGCGATGAGTATGATTGGTTTAGCTGGTGTGAAGAAACGTAAGGAAGATTAATCATTTAGTTTTAAATACAAGCAAGAAAGACGATACTATTGTGTGTCGTCTTTTTTATTCACTCAATGCATTTTTTATATTTTTAGTTTATACTGAAAACGTATTCAAAATAGAAAGTTGGAGTTGTATGTATAAACTAATCGCTTGTGATCTGGATGAAACTTTATTAAATGATGATACTCACGTAGGTAAACGTAATCGCAAAGCAATTGCAGCTGTTACCAAGATGGGCGTAAAATTTGTTCCTGCAACAGGACGCGGATTTAAAGCTATTACGCAAACTTTGCAAGAGATTAATCTAATCGATCAGCCTAATGAGTATGTCATCTCTTTTAATGGGGGATGCATTACTGAGAATAAAGATAATCAGGTAATGAAGTTTCAAGGACTATCTTGGCAGATGGCTAATCAACTTTATCAACTGGGGCAAAAATATGATGTTTGCATTCACGTGTATACCAAGGATATGCTGTACGTCTACAATACTAATAAAGAAGAAAATAAATATATTAACGGCCGTCATGTATATCGGATAATTGATAATGACAACCTTGATTTCTTAAAAGGTCAAGAGATTGCTAAAGAATTATATGGCAATCCTAATATGCCATATTTAAAAGAAATTGCTGCAGATTTAGGCGATTTAACTAATGAACTTGACGTATCATATTCTTCTAACCGTTACTTGGAATTCAACCATCAAGGAGTTAATAAAGGTGCAGGATTGTTGTGGTTAGCGCGTAAACTAGGCATTAAGCCAGAAGAAACAATGGCGTTAGGTGATAATTTTAATGATTTATCAATGATTAAGGCTGCTGGCTTAGGCGTGGGAATGGCTAACACGAATCCGGAGATGAAAGATCAATGTGATTTCATTACTACAGCCGATAATAATCATGACGGTGTAGCTGAAGCAATCGAACGTTTTGTTTTGCAAAAGTAATAGAGCATAATAAAGAGTTGGGGAAATTGATCCTCAGCTCTTATTTTTATTTGTGTGAATGCTTGCCTTTAATTTTTTGCCAAGGGATGAAAATACTAATGATTGCTAAAGCGATTAACGGAATAACAACAAATTTTAAGATATTTGCGTTTCTGTTTTGTGCCTTAACCTCAGCTTTATTTTTGGCCATTGCAGCTTTTTTAGCTTTTTCTTTGCTACCTGGTACTTTGTTTTTCTCCTGCTTTTTAGCTTTATTTTTAGCAGCAGCAATCTGCGTTTTGCTATTTGGTCCCGGAGTAACAGTACCTGGCATCTTGTTTTTCTGTCGCCATTCATCTAGAGACATCGTAGGATGGTATTGATTGTGCTGATCGTAGTAGCCTGGTGCGACAAAGCCTTTATCCGTATGATGGTAGTTACGATAAGCTTTTTTCGCATCATTGACAATATTTTGTTGTTTATCAGGTTGAATATGATGTTCATCAGCTTCACTATGGTGAGCAGGTAAATAGTCGCAATCGATATAAGTCATGCCACTAGGATTACTGGGATCAACTTCGAGTTTAGTAGTAACTTGACCAGCCAACTGGTAATCACCAATTTGCTTAGGCACTTGTCCCAGGTTAAACATTTTGCGTTCAGGGACACCATCTACTACTTTAACCGTATCAGCGTACATAGTTTGCAAGACTTGGCCATTTTCCTTATTAATGCAACGCCAGTAAGCAGATTGATAAGAGACAGATTCTTTACTTTGCGAAGTTTCACTTGAAGACTGCTCGCCGCCGCTATTATCCGCATACGCTATGTTAGGGCTAATCGCTATTAATGCAATTGGCAAAGCAGAAATCAGTTTAATGATAGTTTTTTTATTAAGCATATTAATCGCTTCCTTAATTTATTCGTCAGGTTCTATTTTTCTTACTACTTTTTTTATTTTGTGTAAAGGATAAGGAACCTGATCTTTTTTATAGTAATTTTTAGCAATCACTAGTACTTGATGTGTTTGTTTATTTGATCCTACTGGAACAAGTACCCAATCACCCACCATAATGGAATCATCATCAGTAAGATAATTATATTTTTTACCATACTCTTCAAATGTTACAGTCAAATAAATATAATCGTCTTTACAGCGCCGTCTACGTTTATAAAAATGTTCATCTAATAGTGGCCCCGTCGCAGGAATATCTAGTATTTCATGCAATAATTTCATTAACTCGTTCCACGGAGCAGGTAAGCTATATTTTTCGTAATCGCCACTAATTTGAATAGTCTTTAATTTGCGTCGAACAATTTTACATTTAAATTGACCTAAATCAGTAGAGGACACGACAACGTTTTTAGGCAATCCAGGGATTGTAGTAGTAAAATCAATTGGATTTAAGTTATCTAAAATTTTACTGATCTGATCCGTGAAAAAGTAGGTTGATGTTACCTTTAAATTGTCAGGTTGTTTACGGTGATAAGTGATTGTTTCTCTCTGACGATTCAATGTTAATCTTTCTTCATAGCCACTATTTTCTTTATATTGAATTTCCATTTTATCAATAAAATCTTCATGATTATTACCGTCAAAAACCATTAAGTCAGCTCTATCTAATGCATTTCGAATATCCATAGAAAGCTTATATAGAGCAAGCTCATTGCTATCTTCATAATTTATAAAGGGTAAGAGAAGAATTATTCTCTAAGGTGATTTCGGTTTCTTTAGGGGAAATTATAGTGTCATGTTTAAGTTCACCTATATAATTTAAGATAATTAAAATTCGTTTTAGAAATTTTTGAGCTAGTTCACTCGAAATTTTAAATTTTTCTGGTGGTTTTCCGATAATTGATTTTCGTTGTTCACTATTAAAAACCATTGATTGAACAATACATTTACCATTTTGATTAATAGTTAATAGTTCACCAAGCTTCCCACCAGGAATTTCGGAATCATGCTAAGGAATATATGGATTACCAACCCAAATTGCTACTTGAGTAGGAATACCATATTTTTTTGATTACATAATTATTTGTAGGCAAAGACATTAGGTCACCCTCTTTAATTACAATTATAACAAATTTTTGAAAAGGATTTCATTTATCACATTTGGTAAAACACGAACAATATAATTGCATAATTTGCTTTAATTAGCAAAATAACTTATTTTCGGTCAAAAAAGCTGTTAATTAATAAAATAATATGTTAAAATCTGATCGTTAACTAATTTGAAAGGGAACAATGATCAGAATGAACAACGATATTGAAAAAGTATTATTCAGTCAAGAACAACTTAATAGCCGCATGGATGAGATGGCAGCTCGCCTTAATGAAAAATACGCGGGTGAGGAGCCAATCGTCATTCCTGTACTGAATGGGGCAATGATATTTGCCAGTGACATGATTAAGCGATTGACTTTCAAATTAACTATTGATCCTATTAAGGCTTCAAGCTATGCTGGCACGAGTTCAACTGGCAATGTAAAGATTACGCAAGATATCAAGTCAGATGTTCAAGGTCGTCCCGTTATCTTTATGGAAGATATTATTGATACTGGCAGAACTTTGCAAGCCTTGACTAAGGTAATGGCCGGTCGGAGTGCTAAGAGCGTTGAAGTAATTGCGATGCTTGACAAGCCCGAAACACGTGTAGTAGATTTTCATGCAGATGATTATGGCTTTAAAGCACCTAATGAATTTCTAGTTGGTTACGGCTTAGACTACAACGGTCTTTACCGTAATTTGCCATTCGTCGGGGTGCTTAAGCAAAGAGTATATGCTTAAATCATCCGGAATAACTATATTAGCATTGCAATAAATAGCAATGTTTTTTTCTTTGGTCTAGTGTAAAAATAATTACAAGTACTGGTAAAAGTGCTATGATGGCTTTATTGGTATATATAATCTATACAGGGACAAGATTAGCTGATTTTGATAAGGATTCATTAAATTGGATAGTTTTCAATAAAATCAGTTTATTAATATATAAATTAGTTTAAGCATATAGTAATGCACTACTTACTTAAATGGGTCTCAACCTCGTATAGAATAGAAAGTGATAGTGACTTTAGCTTAAGCCAGCTCCTTTTAAGTTGACCATGTCAGTAAATTTTAATATCATATAGTTAAGAAGATTATTGATGGGCTTTAGTTATGGATATTTGATACCGGATTGAATATGTGAGGCGTATTTAAAATGAAGAAGAACGACATCGTAGAATTAACTATCGAAAGCCTTTCCCCGGAGGGAAGAGGCTTGGCCAAGTACAATGACAAATTAGTTTTTGTACGTGATGCTCTTCCTGGCTGGCGAAAAAGTTAAAGCTGAAGTCTTAGCAGTTCACGAAAACACAATGGCTGCTAAGAGTGTTGAAATTGTTAAAGCAAGTCCTGATAGAGTACAGGGCGATAATGAAAAATGGGCTAATAATGGTTATGTACGTTTAGCAAATTATAAATATGATAAGCAATTGGAATTTAAAAAGAGCAGAATCGAACAATTGCTTAAAAAGAACGAAATGGATGATGTTACAGTTAATGACGTTATCCCTAGTCCTAAGAAGCTAACGTATCGTAATGAGCTTGTTTTACCAGTTCGAGAAATTAATGGTCAACTAGAAGTGGGGTTCTATGAACCGAGAACAGCTAAGTTTATTCCACTTAATTCATATTTAATTGCCAATGAGAATGTAGCTCAAGATATTCTGGGCGTGAGAGATATTTTGCGTAAATTAAAGGTTTCAGCTTATAATCCTGAAACTAATACAGGCTTTATTCGTGATATTGATGTTCGCCGTTCGCACAGTAATAATGGAATGATTGTTACATTAGTTACTCATGAGAATGATCATTATGATTTACCAGAAATTGTGGGTTTAGTTACCCAAACTATGCATAATATCAACGGAATTGTTTTAAACTACAACCCGCATAAACCAACAGATGTGACTGATAGTGAACAAATCTTTGGCAAGAGCAATATCCCAATTTGGGGTGATGACTATGTTGAAGATACAATTAACGATATGACATTTAAAGTTTCACCTAAGAGCTTCTTCCAAGCTAATGGTAGTCAATTACAAACGATTATGGATTTAGCTTTGAACTTAGCTGATTTACACCCGGATGATAAATTAATCGATGCATATTGTGGTGTAGGCACACTCGGTCTGCTTGCAGCTAAAGATGTGGCTTCTGTTCGCGGAATTGAGAATGCTCAAGTTACTATTGAAGATGCTAGAGCCAATGCCAAGAAAAATAAGATTGACAATATTACCTTCTATAATGGCAGTGTAGAACAAATTTTGGCTCGTTTTGCTAAAAATGGCGAAAATGCTGACGTAATTATTACTGCACCACCAGTTAAAGGATTATCACAAGGCTTTATTGATGCAGCAGTAGAAATGAAACCTAGAAGAATTGTTTATGGTTCTGCTAATCCAGACACGATGGTTCGCGATTTGAAACGCTTTAAGAACAGTGGCTATACAACAAGTAAGTTATTACCAATTGATACTTCACCACAAACGCCTGATTTGAAGTGCTTCTGTGTTTTAACACCTGCTAAATAATTTAAATAATTAAAAAAAGCAGAATTCATCTTAAAATGAGTTCTGTTTTTTTGATTGCTTTTTTACCTAAAGAATAAATAATGTAAAATCATCAAAATCCATAAATGCAATGGATAAATAATATAGAAGAAATATTTAGTAATCCAGCTCTTTTTACCGCGCTGACCATTATACAGCCAGATAAATGGCAAAACCGATACCATCATCCACTCACTGTAAAAGTTAAGCTGGAGTATAAATCAGTTCTGGTTGTGTGAGCAGTGATTAGTGCTTTAATGAATAAAAGCAAGCACCAAATAAAGATGCCCCATGATTCAATTTTTGGCTTATGGTAACCAAAGTAGAAGATAAACAACACAGCTAAAAGATAAAGTCCACCTTCAAATATCGCGCTGAGAAATGTTAGGAAAATAGCTAAAATCAAGTACCACCATTTACGCTTGTTTTCTCTAAACAATTCAATAGCCCACATGATACCTAAAAAGATTGCCAAAGTAACTAGGATGTTATTTCCCTCAAGAACAGAGTAGACGGTCATCGTATGGGTGAGGTGGCTTGTGTTATGGAAGGCGAGGTTAATAATAATCTCACCAATCCAAGTAACCGCTGCGGCACCTAAGATTCTAAATAAGTATCGTTTCCGATTAGAAGTATGGAAGAATCCTTCTACTAAGAAATAAACAAACAGCGGTGCTACAAAACGGCAATCAAACTGCACCATTGTGGTAAAACATCTATTAAAGTATACGTATAAATATGATCAAAGATCATAAAGAAAACCGCAATTAATTTTAGTTGGTTTCCGTCTAAGCTAAAATTATGTGCTTTCATAAAAATCCCTTTCCTTAAAAATATCTGTTTAGAATTGTAACTGTAATAGTGAATTATTACAATAGTGGATTTATTAATACTTATCAGAGAATTATTAAAATAGAAAAATATTTCATCTCAAAAATTTAAATTAAGTCAAATAAGGCGTTAAAATATAACTGTGGTTATTAATCCGCTTACATTATTATTTTGAAAGGAGTTACTTCGATGAGTTATAACAAGATTACGAGTGAAGATCTCGAGCAATTGCGTTCTTTTATTGGGGATGAAGATCGTTTTATTACTAAACCTACTGTTCACTGGGATCATGATCAGTTCAAGACTGTACGTGCAATGCCTGATCTCGTTTTATTCAACCCATAACTAACGAGGAAGTAGAAAAGGTTGTAAAATATGCTAGCGATCACCATATTCCAATCGTGCCACGCGGTAATTCAACCGGCTTAATGGGAGCAAACTTAACTGTTGATGGCGGTATTCCCTTAGACATGATTAAGATGAACAAGATTTTGTCTTATGAACCAAATAACCTAACGATGACTGTTCAAGCCGGGATTAGACTAAAGGACATGGAAGAATTTTTAGCCGATAAGCCTTTTACTTACATGCCAGCACCAGCAATGCACTGGGCGACTGTTGGCGGTAATGTCGATACTAATGCTGGTGGCTTGAAGGCAATTAAATATGGTGTAACTAGAGAACACATTCGTGAATTGAAAGTTGTTTTGGCGGATGGCAAGCTTTATAAATTCGGTGCAAAGGCAGTTAAATCCTCTTCCGGTTATTCATTAAAAGATTTGATCATTGGTTCTGAAGGTACATTAGGCGTTGTTACTGAGGTAACTGTTCGTTTGTATCCACGTCCTAAGGAAATTATTAATGCTTTGATCCCATATCCAACTTTAACGCAAGCAATTAAATCAGTCCCTGCAATTTTAGCTTCAGGAGTTGTGCCGACTACGGTTGAATTTATGGGTCTCAAAGTGATTGACTTGTGGGAAAGTTATGCAAATTAAAAATCCCCAGTATCTAAAGGCAATGGTTTCATTATTGTAGGGATTGATGCCTTTACTAAGGGCGAAGTTGAAGCTGAGCTTAAACAAGTATTAGAGACCGTTAGACAATTTGACGCCGGCAAAGCTGTTGTTTTAGCAGCTGATTCAGATGAAGCTAAATTAATTTGGAAAGCCCGTGAAGAACTATTGCTAGCAATTCAGAAGTCAACGCCAATGATGGATGAAGTTGATATTTCAGTGCCGATTGATCATATTCCTGATGTTTTGAAGAGAATTGATGAATTGGAAAAGAAAGTAGGGATGCGCATCCCTAACTTTGGTCATGCTGGTGATGGTAACTTGCACATCTATCTCTGCTCAGATGACGATTCTAAGGAAGTTTACGCTAAAAAGAGCAAAGAAGTTATTACTGAATTGTATAAGAAAGCCAAAGAAGTAGACGGCAACATGTCAGGTGAACACGGTATTGGTTACGCCAAAGAGCCATACTTTGAAGATTATTATGGTAAGGATTATGTCGAAATGCTCAGAAAGATCAAATTAGCCTTTGATCCAAATGATGTAATTAATCCAGATAAGGTCTTTCCAATGCATGATTAAATAAGATTTGTACTCAATATAAGATGAAGTAAATAAGTCATATAAGTTAGTTGCTTTTATGGCTTATTTATTTTGATACACACGAAAGTGAAAAGTGACTATAACTGTTAATATTGAGCTTTTGCATGCTACAATATAGTTAATTACTAGGAAGTGAGGTGAAGTCAAATACTAACGCGATCACATCGATTATGTAGCATTGCAGTTGTAGAACTAGGCTTAATTGCTAGTAATGCCTTTTTAACTAATTTATCTTCTAATGTCATTATCTTACTAGCTACAGGAGTTGGCGCTTCCTTGCCTGATATTGATGAATATAATAGTACAACTAGTCGAAAGTCACTGATAAACTTCAGTCTGTTTCTTCGTCATCGTGGGATTACCCATTCATTATTGGGTTGGTTAATTTTTTCTGTGGGTTTATTCTACATAATGAATTATTTCATTAAAATTCAATTGAGAATAGGTCAATTGCCTAATTGGTGGGGTAGTATTTGGCTAGGATTAATAATTGGATATTTCTTGCATTTAGTTGAGGACAGTTTTAGCAAGCAGGGTGTTCATTGGTTAGCCCCATTTTCTAAAAATAAATTTAAACGAAGCTGGTATAGATATAAGGTAGGCGGAGCTTTTGAAAAAATGATGACTTTCTTAGCTACCTTGGGAATTATTTTTATGACAGGATATTGGATTTGGTTAACAATGGCACCTGAAGTTTAATAAGTAATATATTACTTTTTACCAAGTAAATTATTTACTTCACTTGGTAAATTCATAAACTTGGTGTTATAATATCCGTGTTGGAAATGTTTTAAGAAAAGAGATATTTTAAATGAATCAAATTGCATTTAATCAACAATTATCAGATAAGTTAAATGAAGTTCTTAACCCAACCTTGTATTCAACACCTGGTAAGGGCGAAATTACTGTTGTTGCTAATGAAAAGAATGATTTGCGTGAATATCGCATTGTTACTGAAGGCAATAAGGTGGTTAAGGTCGAAGATGCATATGACGCTGAACATGATGCCGATTATGATAAGATGATGGATTTCCTTAAGGATTACCGTTAATTACAAAAAAACTGAATATTAATTAAGGCCAGAGCTTTTTTAAGTTCTGGCCTTTTTCTCTGATCATATGTTTGATATAATTTAATTTAGAACTAACGTACGAGATATGAAAGTAGCGCGGTGAATAATATGAGTTTAGCAAAAGAATATAAGATTAATGGTATTCATTTAGACTTTAAACAGACTGATAATAATAAACAAATCACTCATAAGAAAGAATTACTTGCTAAAATCAGAAAAAAACAACAGAAAAATAAAAAGACTAAAACAGGTCAACATCTTACAGAAGATGGAAGTAAGATCAAAAAATTAAAGAGGCAAGTAGAAAAAGTCCAGGCAGAAAAGAGTGCTTTACTTTTAAAGAATCAAAAACAAGAGAGAACGATAAAAAAACTAGAACAACAGCAACACCAATTTAATAAGAAATTAGCAGCAATTAAGACTAAAAAAGAAGAAAAAATAAAACAAATTATTTCTAGAATTGATGTTCAAACAGCTCAGGTTGAGAAAGTAAAAAAAGAACAAGCTTGGCTTGTTGAGCAGGGGTTAAGACCTGGAGATGATATTCAAGAATTTATTAAAAATCTTACGCAACAAAATGAGTTATTAGCTATTCTAATTCAAATAGTAATAACTAATAATGAGCATTTGCTACTTACAAAACGAGCAGCAACTAAAGGCGAGCGAGAACTCGAAAAACAAGTTCGAAAATTGCAAAGAGAGAATAAACAACATGGTCAAACCAATAATGCCCTTAATAAAAAACTTGGTTTGCTTCGAAAAAAACGTAGCGAACTTTTAAAGAAATTGCAGCATCAACAACAAAGACAAATAATGTCACCAGAATTGATGATTAATCAACTAATTGAACATTGCAATATTGATAATCTAGATTCTTATCGTCAATTAAACAAGTTAAACCAAAAATACCAAAAAGTAATGAATGACTTTTTATCGTTAAATCAAAAACGACAATATAGTTACGGTTATCTTGAATTGAAACAAGGCGAATATATCTTACACGACATCAATCAAAACAAATCTTATCAAGTATTTGTTCCAGCTACGATCGTTGATAATCCTAAATTTTCACTATCTAAGGTTGTCCGTTGTCATTTAGATGAATTAAGTTGTTGGTGGGTTGATCGTTTTTATGAAACGCTTGCTCTTTCTACTAATCATCGACATCTAACTACTCATAAAAAGAAAAGTAAAAGAGGAATTCAAGAACAAAAACCCACCATTTATCTAAGTAATAAACGGGAATTGACTTGGCTTAAAGATAAGAAGTTAGTTGTTGTTGGCAATAAGTATTCAGCTAGCTTTATTAATGAGATCAAGAAGTATTGTAAAGTTCAAATTTTCGATGCATACGAAGATGGAATCGAACAGATTTTTAAAGCAATGCACGCTGCCGATTTTGTATTTTTGTTAATCGGTTGTTCCCCATGCAATCACAATGTACACTAGACAAACTTCTGGCCTTGATAAGCAATCAACTAAAGTGCAGACCTTCGAAATACCTGCCAAATATGATGGTGTGATTCGCTTACATTATTTGTATGCTAATCGATGAATAATTATTCATCTTTAAAATCAAGTTTTAATTTCCAACTATTCTCATTTACTGCCAACAAAGTATCTAAATATGCTTTCATCTCGGGTAGTTTTTGGGTAATTAACTGATAAGCTGTTTTCGCTTTAAGCTTTTGTCTTTGTGCAGAGGAATAGTTGCTTTTGCCGACAAAGAAATTCCAATTAAGTTGATCAATGAAATCAATAATCTCTTTTTGTTCTTTAGGGTTAGTAACTTCCCGGTATAGCCAGCTCATCTGACTGCGATTAGTAAAATCAAAAATATCAGCTAAATATTTTTGAAAAGCTTTTTGAGGTAGTTGAGATTTTTCATTATCTGTTAGATATGGAGACATCGTAAAAGAATAACGTTGATATGATAACTGATCAATTGAAATATCAATTATCCCATATCCTTGATCAGTCATACAAAAGCAAGAAGTAGCGATATCGGGAGTTAAGCATTCAGAATCGCCACGAATAATATTCTGAGCATGGATATGACCCGAAAAAACAGCCGCAACATGATATTGATTGCATAATTTGCGTAGATCACCTGCATTATCTAATGTATAACCACCGTGAATAATTTTATTATGATCATATAGATTGTGATGCATAAAAAGAAGTGAATGCTGATTATTAGATCTAGCTTTAGCTAAATCAACTGCTAGCCATTCTAATTGCTGCATTGATAATTCGCCATTTGTAGTAGGTGAAGCGTTTGATTCGTGCTGCCCATAAATATTTGTATCTAGAAAAACGAGATGATATTTTTTATTTAAGTTAACACTATAGGAAAGTGAAGTTGGATCAGTGTTAATGGAATTTTGATAGCCATCAGAAAAAATTCGTTTCCAATCAAAAGGACTAATTTGTGCAGCATATAGTTCTTTATCATTTTCAAATTTTCTAGCCCAACCATCAAAAATGTCATGATTACCAGGTATAGTAAATAAATGAATGCCTGCTTTTAATAAAGGTGCAAATATCTTATGCAATCGCTCAGCTGATGCTTTTTCACCATTAAAAGTTAAATCGCCCGTAATAATTAAAGCTGTAGGTTTTTTCTTCAAAAGCATGCGAGTGAAGGCAGTTAAAGCAATTTCTTGATAATCAAGATCTTTACCAGCACTAGTATCACGCATATGCTGAAAAGCTATGCCATCATCATGTAATTCGTTTGCAATTAGATGCGTATCAGAGATTAAATATAATCTGGCATCCCTGTCCTTGGTAATAAATTTGGTTGTCATCTGATCACTTTCTTTCACAATTCTAATTTAAATTTTAGCACTGAATTAAGGCTTATTTTTGCAATTAATTAGAGAAACAAATATCATGAAGTTAGCAATTATATATTGAGGACTAAAAATGAATTATCAAGAATTAAAGCAACAATTTGAACAAGATTTTAATCCTAAAAAAGTTAAACAATTAGCAAGTTATATGCGAAATCAGTTTGAATTCTATGGCTACCATACGCCACAAAGACGAGCAATCTATCATAATTTTCTTTTAGAAGAAAAGAAAAAACAACGTATTGATTGGACATTGCTGAATCAAGCATGGGCCGATCCTCATCGTGAGATGCAATATTTTGTTTGTGATTATTTAATTGCGATGCAAAAGCATTTGTCTTTCGCTTAAATGACCAAAATCGAGCATTTTGCTCGAACTAAACAATGGTGGGACACAATTGACAGTTTAATCAAGCCAATCGGTAACCTAGGTTTGCGAGATAAGCGAATTAATTCTTTGATGCTGCGGTGGTCTACAGATAATGACTTTTGGTTACGCAGAATCGCAATTGAACACCAATTATTACGAAAAGAGCAGATGAATACGGAACTACTTAATAAGATCTTGCAAAATAATTTAGGAAGCCAAGAATTTTTCATCAATAAAGCAATTGGTTGGGCCTTGCGCGATTATTCTAAAACCAATCCTAAATGGGTAAAACAATTCATTAAGCAAAATATAGATAAAATGGCGAAATTATCTGTTACCGAAGGTTCAAAGTATTTATAGTGTTTTAGCTTTACATAATTTTTGTAATATCAAGTTAATTATTTAGAAAGACAAATTATGGCAATCATTGAATTACAACAAGTAGGTTATCGAGTTAAAGATAAACAAATTCTACAAAAAATTTCTTTTTCAGTTGAGAAAAACGATTTTTTAACTTTGGTTGGTCCTTCAGGTATAGGCAAAAGTACTATTCTGAAATTAGCAGCTAATTTAATTAGTCCAACAGAAGGTAAAATTTTATACCTAAAACAAAATATTACACAACTTGATCCTATTAAGTATCGAAGAGCTGTTTCTTATTGCTTCCAGCAACCAGCTCTATTTGGCAAAACTGTAAAAGATAATTTGATTTTCCCGTATCAGATTAGAAAGAAGCCAGTAAATCAGTCCCACTTAACTGATTTACTGGAACAAGTTGATTTACCAGCTAACTTTTTGAATAAAGAAATCACGGCCTTATCAGGTGGAGAAAAGCAACGAGTTGCATTAATTCGTAATTTGATCTTTTTACCTAAAGTTTTACTATTAGATGAGGTTACTACGGGACTTGATGAACAAAGCAAATGCATTGTTCACCAACTGATTAAAGCAATCTATGAACAAGGAGTAACAATTATACAAGTTACCCATGATCAGAGTGAAATTAATTCAGCCACTAACATTATTCAGATTCAGAAGGATGGAATAAAAAAGTGAAAAATGTTGTAGTTAGTAATTGGTCTCTAGTTTTAGCATTTGCACTAGTTCTTGTATCCGTTGCTATTTCAGCTAAAGAAAAACTAGGTTTAACGAAAGATATTCTAGTTAGTGTAGCTAGAGCTATTGTACAGTTAATTATTATCGGCTTTATTCTAAAATTTATATTTCATGTTAATGCATTATGGCTGACTCTTGCTTCAACCCTAATCATTATTTTCAACGCCTCATGGAATGCCTATGAACGTAATCCAAATCCACATCGTAAATTAATCGATTCGATTGTTGCAGAAGCAATAGGAACTTATGTTACATTAGGTTTATTAATCATTTCGGAAGTGATTAAACCTATTCCGATGCAAGTCATTCCAATTACAGGGATGATCGCGGGAAATGAAATGGTAGCTGTAGGTCTTTGTTACAAAGCATTGAATAATAGTTTTCATGATCTACGTGAACCAGTTTTAGAAAGATTGGCATTAGGAAGCGACATTAAAATGGCTTCAATGCCAATTTTGCGTAGAAGCATTAAAACGGCAATGCAGCCAACAATTGATTCTGCTAAGACAGTTGGATTGGTTAATCTGCCCGGCATGATGTCTGGATTAATTTTTGCAGGAGTCAATCCGGTCTATGCAATTAAGTACCAAATCATGATCACCTTCATGTTGCTTTCAGCTACTGGCCTAGGTGCAGTAATTAGCGGTTATTTAGCTTACAAGAATTATTTTAATAAACAAATGCAATTGCGCGATTAATTAAAGAAAAGAGATTAACATGCAAGAAAGATCAGATCATCGCAATAATGTTTTTATTAGTAAAAAGATGTCTTATTGTTTGCGTCACAATCCAGCTAAATATGGACTTAAGTTAGACGAATATGGTTTTGTAGATTTACAAGACTTTTTAAATGCAATGAATAGCATGCATCATTTTAGTCCTAAACTTACTGAAATGAAAATTCGTGAGATTATGCATGATAGTGATAAAGAACGTTTTGAAATTAAAAAAGGCACAATTTGTGCATTATATGGTCATTCAGTACCTGGTATTATTAAACGCAAAAAGGCTGTTCCACCTAAAGTACTATATCATGGAACAGCTCATCGCTTTTTAAAGAGTATTAAAAAAGAAAGACTGTTGCCGATGGGGCGACAGTACGTGCATTTATCTACTGATATTGAAATGGCTATGTCCGTAGGAAAAAGACGAGATTCTCATCCAGCAATTTTACGTATTAATGCAGAAAAAGCCTATCAAGACGGAATTGATTTTTACATAGGCAATGATGAAGTGTGGCTATGTGATCATGTGCCTAGTGATTATTTAACGCAGCTATCTTAATTTATTTAGTAGTTAAAGAGCGAACAAATAAAGAAAAAGTTTAAATATCAGGAACTGTACAATTACAAATAAAGTAAGAAAGAATTTACTTTGTAGCTTGATTTTTAAATAACAAGTGTTATTATAGTAAGTGTAAGGAATAAAAAACAATTTAAATGTGGGGTAATAAGGATGTTAGAAACAGTTATCAGCGAAAGTAAATTACATTTTGCAGTTAAAGATTTATCAATTAGCAGTGTTAAAAAGATGCTTGAGCAGGATGGCTGGACTAGCGAAAACTAGCATCAAATTACTTCATTAAGTTAAAAAAGCAGGACTAGCATCAAATTACTTCATTAAGTTAAAAAAGCAGGGCTGGAACTTTACTTTATCCATGTCTTGCTTTTTATTTTGCATTATTTTTTGATCTTCAAACAAAAGTATATAATCCTGAGTTTGACAGTTTTAGAAGATAAAAAAGCCCTAGATTGCCTATTTATTAGGCTTTCTGGGGCTTTTACCATGCTCAATTTTTTGCGTACTTTTTCTCTTTTTTGGTCTGTTTATAAATTTTTTTGAAATATTTTTGTGTGATTAGCTCACGGTCTAGTCTAAAGCCAAAGCTATCATGAATTTTATCAGTTAAATCTGTTCTTTGGAAGATTGGTATATAATCTCCTGCGCTGATTTCAGCGAGATTAAATTGGCGTAAAGTTTTAATTAATTCATAGCTGCTATAGCCTGGTATTTCTTGTTTAAATAAGCGAAAGACCAGCAGGGCTAAGAAGCAAACCAAAAAGTGACTTTTTATTCGATCCTCTCGTCTTACGTAAACCGGCCGGACTTGAAACTCGGTCTTCATCTCGCGGAAGCAGCGTTCGATTTCCCAACGATTTTTATTGATTTTAATTAGCTCTAGCGGTGAAGCCTCTAGATCAGTACAAATGCCGTAGAAGCCATCAAACATTTCCTCTTTCTTGATCCGTTCTTTGTCAATCAAGTATTGAACTTGATTGGCTTTCTCACCTTCTTTAGTAAAGTGTTTTTCCTTAATAAAGCGTCCAGGATCATTGGGATTATTTCTTTTGTTTGGAATTAGCTTGTTTGATTGCTCGATCAATTTGACCTTGGCAAATTTGGCGTTGATAGCGCAAATATTTAGGAGAGAAGGTCACGAATAGATTCTGCTCTAAGTCATTTTCATTAATCGGGCGTATCTTGTAATAGATACTGTCATCTGTTTCTAGATTAAGCTCATTTAAATTGTATTGAGTTTTATCATTAGGCTTTTGCCAGCCACTAGGATCTAATGCCCAATCTTTAAGATTCTTTTTTAATTTCTTAATTGACTGAGTAGTAATAAAGTGTCGATTACTGAAGCTGTTATATTTCCGGTTTTGGTTAGAAGATAAACCGGCATCAGTGCAGACAACAAAATCGGACAGGTGAAAGTCTCGCATTATTTCTTTTTCTAGCGGCTTCATGGATGGTTGTTCATTCTTATTGCCATCAAATAAGGTAAAACTTAAAGGCAAGCCATTGGCATCCATGAATAGCCCCATCTGAATGATTAGATTAGGACGGTGTTCCTTAGAAACGCCATATTGCTTCATATCTTCAGCTGCTTCAATTTCAAAGTAGAAGTTAGTGCAGTCATAATACAGAATGCGCGTATCACGCGGCTTAACATTAATACTATGGTGATAACTAGCACTAACTAATTCCTCTTTGCGCTCAGATAAGAGACTAAGTGCACGATAAATATCGTGCAGGTTAGGCAAATCGACGCCAAGCATTTCTTGCATATAAGCTAGACTAGATTTTTTAGAAGAAGGAGAAAGAATTCTCGCATAAATAAGTAAAGCTAAAATATTATACAAATCATATTTTATTCTAGTTTGTGCCTGAATCTTTTTGCAGGCTTGCTTTAACCCAAGCTGTGACAAGATATCTTGTAGAAACAAATAACCAACATTAAAGCTGCGTTGCTTGTCTTTTTCAATCAGTTTAGCAGCCGAAAAGCTCTTGATTAAGGAATTTTGGTTAGCCTTTTCTTTCTGTGTCAGTAATTTGGCTTGTTTCTTTGCCCACACCAGGGGTTCATAATCTGGATGCTTTTCTCTCAACTGATTCTCATTACCAAGCGCTGCCACAATTTTAGTTGTCCGTTTGCCAGCGACATTGACGTCTTTAATTACATAAAAAGATTGAGAATTTTTATTTTTGGTTACTTTAACGCGCATGCCTTGATACCTCTAGGTTTTAGATGAATTATTGATAATCTAATTGTATTAGAGTACGATAAAGTACGCAATTATTAAAGCAAAAATTTGACAAAGAAAAAGGCTTTATATCAAGGATAAAGGCCAAAATAAAGCTCTCAAACTGTCAAACTCCCGAACTACATAGTTAATAATTAAAATTTTTGAACAAAGTTATTGACAAATATGACTATTTCATTAGAATAGTTATTAACAATTTAATCATCTGAAAACAAAGAGAAAGAAGAGTAATTCAATTTGAATTTACAGCGAATCCCGTTAGGTGTGAGGGGAGAAAGGCAAAATTGAATGAAAATCACTTTCGAGTTCTATTTCTTAACTTTTAGTAAGAAGTAGTGGGAGCACCCGTTATAGTGCCGGCGTATCGCCAATATTGATTGGCCGCACGTCAAAGGTATTGTTAGTAATAACAATATAAATAAAGGGTGGTACCACGCTAGAGCGTCCCTCAACCAGAGATAATTTGGTTGAGGGACTTTTTTTGTGATCAGATAACAATTTCCTATAGGGGGAACGTGTTATGGAAGACCATACATCTCAAAAATTAACCTGGAAGCAATATTTAGTCGTTGCTTCGTTATTATTTGGATTATTCTTTGGAGCTGGGAACTTGATTTTCCCATTGCATCTGGGTCAACTAGCTGGCGCTAATTGGGGTAGCGCTGCTGTTGGCTTCTTGATCACCGGTGTATTATTACCATTACTATCGGTTTTAGCAATTGCCATCACACGCTCAGAAGGCGTGTATGATGTTGGTAAGCCTCTTGGTGCTACTTTTGCAGTAGTCTTTATGATACTAATTCATGCAACTATTGGTCCATTATTTGGGACACCAAGAACGGCAACAGTTTCATTTACTGTTGGGGTAGCTCCATTCGTACCCAAGAATATACAAGGTCCGGCATTACTAGTATTTTCCGCTTTATTCTTTGTTTTAGCTTTTGCTTTTTCATATCATCAAAATAATATCCTATCTAATGTCGGCAAGGTTTTGAATCCATTATTCTTAGCATTGCTATTCTTAATCTTTGTCGTTGCCTTTGTTAATCCTTTAGGTAATCCACAAACCGCAGCCGTAACTGCTACTTATAAGCATTCAGCTTTAGTTAATGGATTCTTAGAAGGCTACAACACAATGGATGCCTTAGCTGGTTTAGCCTTCGGTGTAACAGTAGTTACTGCAGTCCGCTCAATGGGACAAAAGAACCCTAAGAATGCTTCAAAAGTCGTTGCTAAATCTGGTGTAGTAGCTATGAGTGCTGTAGGTTTTATTTACCTGTTATTAATCTTAATGGGTGCTATGTCATTAGGTCGTTTTAAAGTTTCAGACAACGGTGGGGTAGCATTTAACCAAATCGTTAACGAATACGGTGGCGCTTTTGGTCAAGCTTTACTGGCATTTTTATTAACTGTTACTTGTTTGACTACTGCAGTGGGTTTAGTAGCCGCATTTGCACAAGACTTTCATAAACATTTTCCTAAGGTAAGCTACCATACTTGGCTTGCACTTAGTTGTTTAGCTTCATTCTTGGCTGCCAATTTCGGCTTGGATCAAATCATTGCTTGGTCAACTCCAATGTTGATGTTCTTATATCCATTATCAATGGTTCTAATCTTGTTATCCTGCTTCTCACCATTATTCAAAAAAGATGGCGTGGTATATTTCTGGGTAATCTTGTTCACTGTTGTCCCTGCATTAGGAGATATGGTAGTAGCCTTTCCAGGCGTAGTTAGTCAAAGCAGTTTTGGTTTAGCTGTAGCTGCGGTGAGAAATACATTGCCAATGGCAAGCATGGGACTTTCATGGTTAGTTCCAGCATTAGTTGGTCTAGTAATTGGTTTACTTGTGCATTGGGTAAAAAGCAAAAAGACATTCAATGTTTCAAGTGAAGTAGAATAACTAAAAATGAGCAGACTTCAAATCTGCTCATTTTTATTATTTTTCTGGATAAATCGATGGCTTGCGTCCCTTGGCTTTATTACGAATACGGTTGATTTTTTGAATAGATTGATAAATAATTACTGCAATACTTATACCGTATTTAACTAATTGAATTAACCGCTTAATTTTTGACTTTTTAGTTAACATATCAAAATACCGCCTTCCATGATCTAAATTATACAGATCTGGTAAGAAAGAACATATTTAAATGCCTATGATGACAATAGTTTTAGCATTTCTTAAATTTTAAAGGAGCAAATAAATGGTTAAAATTCGTAAAGCAACAATGAAAGATTTAAATGATATCGTCAAAATAGAATCTGATGCTTTTCACATGAGTAAAGAAATGACCGAAAAAGATATGATCGGCCGAATTAAAAATTATCCTGATACTTTTTTAGTTCTGAAGAAGAAGGGAAAGTCGTTGCTCATGTTTTTGGACCAGCTTTTGAGAAACGTTACATTGAAGATAAGCTTTATTTTGAAAACCACCCCAATCAAGAAGGGGATGCATACCAAACTATTTTGAGCTTAGCAGTAGCACCAGAATGTCGAAAAAGGGGAATCGCTACTGAATTACTCGATAGAATGGCACAGGTAGCTAAATTGGAAAATAGAAGAGCTATTTCATTAACGTGCCTGCCAAAATTATTCTCTTTTTATGAAAAACGAGGCTACCAAAATGAAGGTAAAACTACCGACGACATCCCTGATCCGGATAACGAAAGCAGCTACAATATGGTGAAAAAACTATAAGCATTATAATTGTGACCAGCTAATTGAAATGATTTACTTATATATGGAAGTGGTGGTGATGCAATGAAACGTGTACTAGTTTTGGGAAGTCCCGGTAGCGGAAAAAGTACTTTTAGCAGAAAACTTCATGCAAAAACCGGACTGTCCATTTGTTATTTAGATCAACTTTTCTGGAATAAAGATAAGACAACTGTTTCACGTGAAATGTTTAAGCAAAGGCTCAGTGACGTACTGAATAAAGACAGTTGGATCATTGATGGCAATTACAGTTTTACACTTGAAGAACGATTAAGACATTGTGATACAGCGTTTTTATTAGATTATCCGACTGAAGTTTGCTTAAATGGCGTACGTCATAGAATTGGCAATAAACGTCCTGATATGCCTTGGATTGAGGAGGAAGTTAATCCAGAGTTTATGAAATATATCAGAACTTTTAGAGAACAAAAATTGCCTCAAGAAATGCAAATTTTGGCTAAATTTCCTAATGTAAAAATTTTTGTTTTTAAAAATCGCGCAGAGTCACAGCGCTACTTAGATATGGAGAATAAAAATGAAAAAATTTACTAAATTAAGTGCAAGTGCTGTTTTAGTTAGTCTTTTTGCTTTATTTGTTGGTAAAAAGCTAGATGATAAGGTAAGCAACAATCGCAGCGATGAGGAAAAAGACCGCGGAGTCAGCTCAATCGACGATTAATTCAGAAAAGGATAGTTAAATCAAGATACTTTTTGTATATAATAAGCCAATAATTTCCCTAAAGCGCTTGCTTCTGTTAGGATAAAGATATAACCTTTAATTAAGGAGGCTTTTTATGAAGTATACAAAGACTAAAGAAATGTTAAATCAAGCAGTTGCTGATCTTACTCAACTCAAGACCATTGTACGTCAACAACATTGGTACATGCGCGGAGCTGAATTTTTAAAACTGCATCCCTACTTGGATGACGTAATGGATGAACTTGATGAACAACGTGACTTAATCGCTGAAAGATTGATTACGATTGATGGTTCACCGTACTCTAGCTTACAAGAAGTACTTGACCACACTAAGATCAAGGCTGAAGCAGGTAAGTGGGGCGTGCCAACTCCTGAAAGATTTGCGACAATTGTGGCTGGTTACCGCGTTATCGAAAAAGATTATGAAGACGGGATTAAGGCTGCAGATTCAGAAGACGACTACAGTTCAAGCGACATTTTAACTACTTGCCACAATGATATTGAAAAGAGAATTTGGATGATGCAAGCAGAGCTTGATAAAGCACCCGAAATTGATAATTAACTAAAATAGAATAAACAAAAATGCTTAGTAGGTGATATACTAAGCATTTTTTCGTAACCTTACAATTTTTGATTGATCTTCTGAACTTGACGTTTAACTTGTTTGTAGATAATAGCCCAGATAATTAAATAGCCGATGATAAAAATGACAGTAAAGATGAGAAGTGGAATCGGTTGCTTTTCAATCCAATCATTGATCAAGTAGAAAAATAAGTAGTCAACGTATAAAACAATTGCATCAATTAAAGTTGCAATGCCAAGTGGGAGCTTTTCAACCTTAAAAATAGCACTAATTCCGCCGGCAATGAAAGCCAGTAAAAGAGCAGAAATAATATTGCCATTAAGCTCTGAAATTGAAGGACTGGTAATTTTTCCTGCTAGTTGGTAGCCGTAGTAAATGCTTACTAAAATAAGCGGTCCAAAACCTGCAGCTACTAAGCCATGGAGAATAAATGTTTTAATAAATGCTTTCATGATTGTTCCAGCTTCTTTCTGATTTTGACAAAACAGCGTCTTGAAACATAATCGGTAATGCCATTTTTCATGATGATGTTAACGCCTGCAGTTTGCGTTTCTGCAAATCGAGCAACTTGACAGCGATTGACGATACTTGATTTATTAATCCGCCAAAAATTATTCGGTAGTTCATCAACTAATTGATAGATTCTTTTCTTAATTTGGTACTTTTTATTATCTGTAGTAATTACCATCGTTTTATGATCAAGGATTGTAATCATGCTGATTTTGCTCAGCCGCAAGGTAATTAAATCTTTATCATCATAAGCAACAATTTGATCAGACTTGCCATTAGTTAACACAAATTGCCTTAGGTCATTAGTAAAGCTAGTTTCATGACGAACCCGTGCTTCAATCGATTCTTCTTGGTCGGGATTAATCAGTAACTTAAATTTCATTATTCTGCTCCTTTCATTTTTAACTATAAAGTAAAACTAAAGAAATTACTTAATTTTGAAAGTTATCGGTCAAGAAGCAGCTTTAATCGGTAAAAAAAGCTAGCAAATTCTACTAGCTCTATTCTGAAATAATTAATTGATAATCAGCTAAAAATGATTTATTAAATTCATTAGGTAATTTATATTGCTGATTGAAAGTGTCAATTAATGCATGGAAATTTTGAAAACTGCGTGGTGTAAAATATTTCAACTCCTTTTCAACTATCGCTTTAGCTTTTTCATAAGGAGGAATAGCCTGCCAGCCTAAGCAATTAAACAAACGCCTAGAATAAGTGTCAACCACGAATTCTCCTTTTCGTAAACCATACATCAAGATCACATCTGCTGTCTCTGGACCAATACCATGGATTGCCAAAATTTCCTGACGTAGTTGGCGCTTGTCTTGTTCCTGGGCTGTTTCTAAATCACAATTAAATCTTTCTTTAAAATAATGAGCTACGTTTTTAATTGTCTGCGTTTTTCTCGTATAAAAACCAGCTGAAGCAATTACTTGGCTTAGTTGTTCATCAGTAAGATTTAAAACCTTTTCTGGTAGAAACTCAGTTGCATCATATAAAGATTTTAGTGCTTTAGCTACATTTTTCCAGTTAGTATTCTGAATTAAAATGGTAGCCCAAATAACTTCCCAATCACTGCGTCCAGGCCACCAGCCAGTAGGATCTGCCATATTGTCATACATAATATCATAGAGCTGATTTAAAGTTATTTTCTTCATTCTTTTCTCCATCTAATACAAAAAGAGATGACCAATTGTTAGATCATCTCTTTTTGCTATCTAATATCTATAAGCTTTCGTATCTCATTTTCAACTCAACTTTTGATAATGCATTCTCCCCAAAAAATATCTCAGAAAAGCCAATCACTTTCTAACAACCTATTTTACCAGAAAATTTTGTAATAAAATATCTTTTTAGTTTGAGTTCGTATTAATATTCATCTCTGTAGAACTATTATCAAAAAAGTCGATCATAATATCACAATCAGGATATGGCTCTGAATACGTATTTAAAAAGCTTTGAATGTTTTGACAGTATTCTTGATTGTTCTTTTGCTTACTAAGCTGATATTACATCTTGTAGCCCTTGACGACTAGCCGGGTAAATCTGATTTTCAATGGGTAAACCAATTGCATTGCTCTGTACGTCATTGAAAATATAAGATGTACCTAATTCATCGATCTGGGTAAGAACTTCTTTTATCTCTTGTAATTCTTGTTGTTTATCATGAACTCGTGGCAAAAGCAGGAGAGAAACTGCAGTTATATCCATCTCACGGCGTCCCCAAAAATCTTGATATAGTTTATCAAAATTTCTCTCTTTCTGAGCCAGCAGCCATTCACGATAGATCTGCAAAATATGAATCGTTTTTTGAACATTAAAAATATAGAAATTACTATAACCTAACCGCTGAATCTTCCTAGTTATGCCAGAAAACAATTCTCTGTAGCAATCTAAATCTTCAGCAGTTAATTTTTCAAATTGCTGAGTCATTTTATTACTCCTATCTAGCTGTATCGCATTTACATTATTGCATGATTCTATAAGTAAATATGTTAATAGCGAACTCCTTACACTTCATATTATAAAAGGATCAATGCGTTTGTTAATACTAAAATGCTCATTTTAATGTAAAAAAGCATCCCACAATAGCAATACTATTTAGGAATGCAATTAGGTTATTTAATGATTTTATGAACAAAATGGTCAGCTACATTTTTAGCCAATATTAGTGATTTTTCTTTTGCAGTAGTAATCTTACTCTGTAGCTTTTCTTTGTTGATTTTCTTTGCTTCAACGCGATGATCAACTTTAATGCCATTCAGATCCTGCATTAATTCTACCTTGGTGTGATCATCCATATAATTGGCACTCAAGATTTTCTTAACGTCATTTTGGTGTTTTTGCTCGCTAATTGCTTTGCCAACAATTAAACTCAAACCACATAATAAGGTGGTTTTGACGACTCTTCTCACTAACATAGTTTTTACCTCATTTACTAATATCTTACATCTTAATTATAGGCTATTTGACTATCATTTTTTAGCTCAATTCTTTATCATAAAGTTAATTAATCAACAATAAGGAGACTTTTCTATGGCTAATTGGCGAAGGCTATTTTCTCAGCGTATTCTTAATCGCGGAGAAGTATATTATGAAAATGAAATGGTACTAAATAAAAACCTGGAGGCTGATCATGAACATTTTACAGCTGTTGTTCAGGGAGGGGTAGGAAAATACTATGATGTTTCCGGTCGGCTTCGTCCTGATGGTCGCGCATCTAAACTAGCCTGCAATTGTTCCTGGGCACAAAAAGGACATCGTTGTAAGCATGAAGTGGCCTCATTACTGGCAATAGAACAATATCAACAGCAACTAGATCCTGCTATAGAATCTAACGACCCCAAAATTTCATTCAAAGATTGGCTTCCTACAGATATTAAGCAGAAAATCTTACAAGCTGCTCCTGCTGTAGATCCTTTCAATATTATTGGGCAACGTGTATTTACTGAAAAAGAATATGAACATGCTTTACAACTTGACCAGCAATTGACACTAACTCAATTTCGCAGTTTTGATAATAAAATGCAAAATTATCAATATATCTGGGAATTTGTAGATAATGATGGGCAAGATTTAACTCTGATCATTAAATTTGCTCGCTGGCAATTGATCTCCATTGCAGTACAATCACTATCAAGAATTAAGGATCAGCAAGCTGTGACAATTTTGGGTTTGCTTAAGTTTATACAAGAATACATTATAGATAATCCTTTTGATCTTACTAACCAAGCTGCACATAATCTACTGTCTTTATACAATGATGAACCTGCGTCTAATGATGAACCAATTACTTTGCGTGCTTTTATTAATACTTATACGGACTTGCCAGCCATCTCATTTAAATTAGGGAAAGGCACTCACTTATATAAGGTACGAGACTTATATGAGCTCTTAGATAACGTTGAAAGCAGGCAACCTGTAAGACTAGGTAAATTCTTTAATGAACCAATTAATCCACAAAAAATGGATCATTCTTCTCATAAATGGTTAAATTTCATTACTAGAGTAGTTGATGCACGAAATTTAGGTTCTTACTATACTAGTAGCCCAATTGAAAAGATTGAACTTGAGCATTCAATTGCTGATGATGTAAACGATTTGCTTTATCACGGTACTAAGCTCTACATCGATAAACATCCTGTCGGCTACACCAAAGATAAGTTAAATCTTGATCTGAAGATTACGATGGACCATGATGCTGCAGATGTTCAAGTAGGCAATTTATACGCCAGGAAACGGCTGATTAGAGGAAATCGCCATTACTATGGTTTTTATAAGGGCGTTTGGATTGAGTATGACGGCATAACACCTGACTACCTTTATCAACTGGGCTTGTATCCCGGTGATGATTTACACTTTAGCAAGAAAACAATTAATAAATTCGCTTACAAGGTTTTGCCTAGATTAGGAAAAGCGGAGCACTTAAAAGTCACTGGTGCAAAAGAATTAAAAGCTGCTTTGCCACCAGAAGCTAATTTTATATTTAAGTTAGACTATCGTAATGGCAAGGTTCTTTTAAAGGCCACAGTTCAATATGGGCATAAGGAATATGAACTCAATCGCTATTATACAGAAACTGAACAACGAGAAGCTGATCAAGAAGAAAAAGTTCAAGCTCAAGTTAAACGTTATTTTAATAATTTTAAAGATGGGCAGTATATCCTATCTAATGATGAGATCGATACTTTAGATGCTTTCCTAGATAATGGAATTACTAACCTGAAGCAGTTAGGCAATGTTCAAATTACTGCTAATTTTAGAACGCTTTTAAAAGGAATTAAAACTAAGATGGAGGTTGGTGTCAGTGTTAATTTAACTGATGATTTACTTGATGTCGATTTAAATGGACCTAAGTATAAGTGGGAAGATATTCAAGCTGCTTTAAAAGCTTATCAAGAAAAACGTCATTATTTTGTTTTACAAAGTGGGCTTTTACAAAAAACAGCTCAACCAACTATCGAACAATTAGCACAAACATTGCATGATTTGGGCATTAAATTTAAAGATTTTATCCATGGCAAGCTAAATTTGCCAGCTTATCGTGCTTTTTATCTCGCTAAAAAAATGAAGAGCGCTAATGCGTTGCATTTTTCAAGCAATGCCGATTTTAAAGCCCTAATTGATGATTTATCCAAAAATCAACTAAAGCAAAATATGGTGCCGGCCAGTTTAGCACGGATTTTGCGGCCCTATCAAAAAGCTGGTTTTAATTGGCTAAGTACAATCGTCAATTATAATTTTGGTGGCTTACTAGCTGATGAAATGGGACTAGGTAAAACGCTACAAATTCTTGCTTTAATATTAGCCAGAAAGGAGCAAAAGAAAGAGCATTCATTTAGTTTGATAGTTGCACCAGCCTCGGTTGTTTATAATTGGCAGAATGAAGCTAATAAGTTTACACCTAATTTACGTGTTGCTGTTTTAGGCGGTAATAAACAGGCACGTACTAGTTTATTACGTGACGCGCAAAATTATGATTTATTGATTACTTCTTATCAATCCCTTAACCATGATCTAGAAGCATATCAAGGGCTAACTTTCGATTTAGAAATTATTGATGAAGCTCAAAACATAAAAAATTATCAATCTGTTACTGCCCAATCTGTAAAAGTCATTCAAGCTCATCACAAATTAGCTTTAACTGGAACCCCAATAGAAAATAAATTAAGTGAGCTGTGGAGCATTTTTGACTATTTAATGCCTGGATTTTTAGGAAGCTATCTAGATTTTAGAAAAAAGTATGAAATCCCAATTGTTAAAGAGAATAAGCAGGATATTCAAAAGCAGTTGAGTGATCAAGTAGCGCCATTTATCTTGCGACGTCTTAAAAAAGATGTGTTAGCGGATTTACCAGAAAAAGATGAAGAAATCGTAAAAGTTAAAATGAGCGGAAAACAAGCTGAATTGTATAATTTACAGACGCAAAAAATTATTGCCCAATTAAATGGGCAAGGGAATGCTGATTTTAAGAAATCACGTTTTCAAGTTCTAGCACAGATTACCAAAATCCGAGAGATTTGTTGTGATCCTCATCTGCTTTATGAAAATTATCATGGGCAATCAGCTAAATTAATTGCAACTATCAATCTAATTCAAGATAATTTAGAGAATGGAAATAAGATCCTGTTATTTTCACAATTTACCTCAATGTTAGATATTTTACATGAAAAACTGAGCAAGCTACACATCACTCTTTATACAATTACTGGTGCAACGCCTAAAGAAAAACGCCAAGAACAAATTCACAGCTTCAACTCATCCGATAAAACTGCTGTCTTTTTAATTTCTCTTAAGGCAGGAGGTACGGGAATCAATTTAACCAGTGCAGATGTAGTCATTCATTATGATCCCTGGTGGAACTTAGCTGCAGAGAATCAAGCAACGGATCGAGCTCA
Organism: Lactobacillus kefiranofaciens; assembly: GCF_900103655.1. Classification (GTDB taxonomy): domain Bacteria; phylum Bacillota; class Bacilli; order Lactobacillales; family Lactobacillaceae; genus Lactobacillus; species Lactobacillus kefiranofaciens. The sequence continues at coordinate 9,015 of NZ_FMXC01000006.1, read as the reverse complement.
CCGGATTGGACAGAAACATTCTGTGAAAATTTATAAGATGGTTGCGCAAGATACTATTGAAGAGAAAATAATTGCGTTGCAACAAAAAAAGGCGGAATTAGCGAACGCTATCTTAAGCAATGACAGTATTGCTAGTGCAGTAATGAACAGGGATGATTTATTAAAGATTCTGCAATAATTTTCGCCTTTAGACTTGCGAACTATTGTTTGCAAAAGTATAATGATTAAGTAACTAAAAAACCAACAAGTTACAAACTTGCTGGTTTTATATTTTAGTTTGACTTAGTATGTTTCTTTTTATACCAGTAGACTAATCCAAAAGGCACCATATTTTCCTGATGGTGTTCAATTCGGACGATATTGCTTCGGTGACTCCAGTAGATTAAGACTACGAGCAATCCACTGATAATGCTTAAGGCAATGTCGTGGAAGAAAAATGAAGCAATAAAGATTAAAACTACTGAGATCAAACTAGTTAGTGAGACCATACTTGTAATAAATAAGATAGGGAAGAAGATAATCGCACAGATTAAGAAAAAATGGACATTATATCCGAGTAAGAATCCAGCAGAAGTAGCAACTGCCTTGCCTCCTTTAAATTTTAAGAAGATAGAGAAGGCATGACCTAAGATTGCGGCTAAGCCGAAGACTAAGCAAAGATAATGTGACCCTAGATTAAAGAGTACAGGCAGCAAGGTAGCTAATGTTCCTTTGAAGAAATCAATCAAGAAGACTATTATGCCAGCAACCGGTCCTAATACTCTAAAGGCATTAGTAGTACCAATGTTACCTGATCCGTATTTTCTAATATCCTTGTGAAAGAAAATCTTTCCTACCAGCACACCGGTCGGAAACGATCCAATCAAGTATGCTAAAATAAACAACGATGCAATTTTTAATGCAAACATATTTAACAACTCCTATTAATCTATCGCTATTTTAGCAAAGATTATCTTTTAAATATATGGGAGTTGCTGAATAAATGAATAAATGGGGGATTTTTAGTGGCAAAAGCTAATACTTATGATGATTCTTCAATTCAAATATTGCATGGCCTAGAAGCCGTGCGTAAACGTCCGGGGATGTATATCGGTTCAACTGATATACATGGACTTAATCAACTAGTTTACGAAATTGTTGATAACTCAGTTGACGAAGCAATGACTGGCTTCGGTAAAGAAATTGATGTGACCATCCATAAAGATAATAGCGTGACTGTAAGAGACTTTGGTCGTGGTATGCCTACTGGAATGCATAAGTCCGGTAAGCCTACTATTGAGGTTATTTTAACTGTATTACATGCTGGCGGTAAGTTTACTGAGCAAAATTATAAAACTTCAGGTGGTCTGCACGGTGTAGGTTCTTCTGTAGTTAATGCTCTTTCAAGTTATATGAAAGTTCGTGTAGTTCGTGATGGTAAGGCTTACGAAGAAGAATTTAAAGATGGTGGGCATCCCGTAGGCACGCTTAAATGCTTAGGTAAAACCAAGGATCCTACAGGTACAACAATTACTTTTAAGCCGGATGAAACTATTTTTTCAACGACTAAGTATAAATATGAGACAATTCAAGAACGTATTCGTGAATCTGCTTTCTTGCTTAAGGGCGTGAAATTTGATTTAACTGACGAGCGTGAACCTAATCATCATGACGTTTTTCAATATGATAATGGTATCAAATCATTTGTATCATATCTTAATGAAGGCAAAGGAACCATTAGCGATGTTTTCTATTTTGAAGGGAAGCAAGATGGGATGGAAATTGAATTTGCTGGACAATACAGTGATGGTTATTCCGAAAATTTAGTTTCATTTGTTAATAATGTTCGTACTGGTGATGGCGGTACTCATGAATCAGGAGCTCGTAGTGGCTTTACTCGTGCGTTTAATGATTATGCCAAAAAGCAGGGATTGCTTGGTAAAAAAGACAAAAATATTGATGGTTCAGACTATCGTGAGGGTTTAAGTGCTGTTTTATCTGTTAAGATTCCAGAAGAATTACTTGAATTCGAAGGTCAAACCAAAGGAAAGCTAGGTACACCACAAGCACGTTCTGCAGTTGATTCTCTTGTTTATGAGAAAATGTCATATTACTTGATGGAAAACGGTGAGTTAGCCCAAGATTTAGTGAAAAAGGCTCAACGAGCCAGGGATGCACGCGAAGCTGCTAAAAAGGCAAGAGATGAAAGCAGAAACGGTAAGAAGAGACGGAAAAAAGAAGTCCTTTCAGGAAAATTGACACCAGCCCAATCTCGTAATCCTAAGAAGAATGAATTATTCCTAGTCGAAGGGGATTCAGCTGGTGGTTCTGCTAAGCAAGGTCGTGACAGACGCTTTCAAGCAATTCTTCCTCTTCGTGGTAAAGTTTTAAATACTCAAAAAGCAAAATTGCAAGATATTTTTAAAAACGAAGAAATCAATACCATGATTTATACGATTGGTGCAGGTGTTGGGGCTGAGTTCAATGTTGAAGACTCTAATTATGATAAAGTTATTATCATGACTGATGCGGATGATGATGGTGCCCACATTCAAATTTTGCTGTTGACTTTCTTCTATCGCTATATGCGTCCAATGGTCGAAAAAGGCAAGGTCTATATTGCTTTGCCACCGTTATATCGCTTACAAAAAGGGCGCGGTAAAAAAGCTAAGATTCAATATGCTTGGACAGATGAAGAATTAGCTGAGGATGAAAAGAAAATGGGTCGCGGCTATTCTCTACAACGTTTTAAGGGATTGGGCGAGATGAATGCTGAACAACTTTGGCAAACAACTATGAATCCTGATTCCAGAATGTTAATTAGAGTAAAAATTGATGACGCTGCTCTTGCAGAAAGAAGAGTTACCACCTTAATGGGCGATAAAGTAGCTGCAAGAAGAAAGTGGATTGAAGAAAATGTCAAATTTAGAATGGGCGAAGATGGCTCAATTCTAGAATCTGAAGATTAATAAAGAAGGTTTTAAAATTAATGGCCACAAAAGAACGAATTCGTGAAATGCCACTTGAACAAGTAATGGGCGAACGTTTTGGGCGATATTCAAAATATATCATTCAAGAGCGTGCCTTACCTGATATTCGTGATGGCTTGAAGCCTGTTCAGCGGCGTATTCTTTATGCAATGTATCAAGATGGTAATACGTATGATAAGCCATTTAAAAAGGCTGCCAAAGCTGTCGGTAATATCATGGGTAATTTTCACCCACATGGGGATAGCTCAATTTATGGTGCTTTAGTGCACTTGTCACAAGATTGGAAAATGCGTGAACCGCTTGTAGAAATGCATGGTAATAATGGCTCAATGGACGGAGACGGCCCAGCCGCTATGCGTTATACAGAATCTCGTTTAAGCAAAATTTCTAATATGCTTTTACAAGATATTGATAAGCAAACTGTCAACATGGTGCTTAACTTCGATGATACTGAATATGAACCAACTGTTTTGCCAGCTCGTTTTCCTAATTTATTAGTAAATGGCTCAACGGGTATTTCATCAGGTTACGCTACAGAAATTCCACCTCATAACTTAGGTGAAGTTATTGATGCAACAATTTATTTATTAAAGCATCCTAATGCCACATTAGAAGATCTAATGAAATATGTTAAGGGGCCAGACTTTCCAACAGGTGCCATTGTAATGGGCACAAAGGGTATTAAGGAAGCATACCAAACTGGTCGCGGCCGCATTCAAGTACGTGCTAAAACCAGCATTCAGGAAATTCGGGGCCATCGACAAGAAATTGTAGCTACAGAAATCCCATTTGACGTTAACAAAGCCCTTTTAGTTAAAAAAATCGATGAAATACGCTTGAACAAAGAAATCGATGGAATCGCTGAAGTTCGTGACGAAACTGATCGTCATGGTTTATCAATAGTCGTTGAACTAAAAAAAGATGCCGACGCACAAAATATCCTAAATTATCTGTTTAAAAATACAGATTTACAAGTCTCCTATAACTTCAATATGGTTGCAATTGACCATATGACTCCTGTTCAAGTTGGATTAAAGCGGATTTTGTCTTCTTATTTAGAACATGAAAAAGAGGTTGTTACTAAACGAACTAAGTTTGACTTAGACAAAGCTGAAGCACGTCTTGAAATAATTCAAGGATTAATTCATGCCATGGATATCCTGGATCAAGTAATTAAGACAATTCGCGCATCTAAGAATAAGACCGACGCTAAAAAGAATTTAACTACAAAATATAAATTTACAGCTAAACAAGCTGAGGCTATTGTTTCTTTACAACTATATCGTTTAACTAACACCGATGTTAACGAACTAATTGCTGAACAAAATAAATTAAATAAGTTAGCTAAAAAGTTCCGAAAGCTTTTATCAGATCGCAAGACTTTGGAAAAAGAAATCATTAAGGAACTTTCCGCTGTCAAAAAAGAATTTAGCAATCCTCGTCGTACTCAAATCTCAGAAGAAAGTGCTAAGGTCGAAATTGACGAAACAGCATTAGTTGCTGATGAACAAGTACGTGTTTTAATTAGTCGTGATGGTTACTTAAAGCGATCATCTTTACGTTCTTATCAATCAACTGACGATACTGATAATGGATTGCCGGATGGTGATACGGTGGTTTACGAAAATACGCTTTCTACACTAACTAATCTTTATCTGTTTACTAATCGCGGCAATGTAATTTATCGACCAGTACATGAGTTGGTAGAAGCTAAATGGAAAGAAACTGGACAGCATCTTTCTCAAGAGATTGGCCTAGATACTGACGAACAAATTATTCGTGCCTTTACATTTAGTACATTAGACTTAAATGTAAGTTTTTTGCTTGCTACTAATGATGGTTACATTAAACAAGTAGAATTAGCTAATTTGCAACCAACTAGAACTTATAAATCTCGTGCGATGACTGCAATTCGATTAAAGAACAAAGATAGCAGAGTAGTAGGCGTCGACTTAATTAAAGAAGCTGCTGAGAAAGAAATTACCCTATTTACCCACCGTGCATATGCAGTTAGATACAATATCAGCGAAGTGCCGTCTTCTGGTGCTAAAGCTATCGGTGTTAAATCCGTTAACTTAAAAGATGACGATTATATTGTTGGTTATGTACTCGTTGATAAAAAATATGTTGATCTAATCCATGTTGGATTAATTACGCAACGAGGTGCTTTCAAACAATTTAAATTGGAATTAGTTAACAAAGTATCTAGGGCTAAACGTGGAGTATTAGTCTTACGTGAGCTTAAAACCAAGCCGCATAGAATTGCGGGTTTCGCTTTTTATGCTCAAAATCATATTTTACAAGTCACCACTTCAAGCGATCGTCATATTGAAATCAAAACTAATGAATTTCCACTGGGCGATCGTTATTCAAACGGTTCATTTGTAATTGATACAACAGTTGACGGAACACCAATCAATGTACAATTGGGGCGGCCGATTAGTAACCCTAATTAATGATTGACAATGTTTCAATCAATTTATGATAGCGCATTATTACTTATAAGCCGTATGTTTTGACACTATCTATTTTTGGATAGATAATAAAATGTGTTATGGGACACGGCTTATCATGAAATAATATTTTGGGAAAGAAGATAATTATTATGCCTAAAACAGATACGATATTGTCGGCCAAATCCTTGCGTTATTTTTTACAATTGATTGATACGATGAACTACACTCAAGCTGCGCAAATCTTAGGTATTACACAGCCCGCTTTAACACAGCAAGTTAAAAAATTGGAACATGCTATTGGTGCTCCTTTGTTTGGCCAAATGGGTAAGAAGCTATATTTGACTGAAGCAGGTAAAGAAATGGAATCTGCAGCTGTTGAATTGCTTAACACTATCAACGGAGTTGTAAGTGATATTCAAGAATATACACAAGCTGATAAAGGTCACATTTCAATCGGTATTCTAAATACTCTTAATACAAGTATTTTTTATCAATTTTTACACTCCTTCAATAAGAAATACCCAGATGTAACATTTACGATCGATTATTTTGACCGTAAAGAATTATGGCGCAGATTAGATACTAATCTGATTGATTTGGCAATTATGTATTTGCCAGACAATACCAAAAAAGAAGAAACAAATTTGCGTCATCAATATAACCATCAAAACATTCGGTCTGATCGTCTAATTATTTTGACTCACAAGAACACTGTTGAAGCAGGAAAAACCTATCCAGTTTCCCGCTTTTTAAACAGAAAATGGGTTGCTTATCCTGATGATTGTTACTTAACACCGTTAATGAAGGAATATTTCGGTAAAAAGAATGAATTGAATATCCCTGTCAAGATCGCTTCTACCAAGGAAATGATTCAATTGGCAGAGGGTACAGATTATGATACTTTTATTACACAATCATACTATGATTCTCATAGTAAAGAAATCGAAGATTCCAATTTAACCCCTGTTTATTTACAAGGGGAACGGGAATTCCATATTTCTTACGTATATCGTAAAGGTAAATTGGAAATTCCTAGAATGCAAAATCTGCTAAAAGAATGGGAAAATTTCTTGGCTAAGCACGAGGACTTTAGTAAACTATTAGAAGAAGTAAAATAAAAATAGAAAAAGAGGCAATTTATTCTATGGAAAAAGAATTTGTTTTCGGACATCAAAATCCTGATACAGATGCTATTGGTACTGCAATTGCATTTTCATACTTGCAAAACAAATTGGGTTACAATACTGAAGCTGTAGCTTTAGGTGAGCCTAATGATGAAACTGCATATGCACTTAAACAGTTTGGCTTTAAAGCTCCTCGTGTAATTAAGGAAGCTGCTCCTGAAGTTAAAGCTGTAATGTTAGTAGACCACAACGAACCTCAACAAAGTGTTTCTGATATTGACAAAGTTAAGGTTACTCACGTGGTAGATCACCACAGAATTATGAACTTCAATACTGCAGATCCTTTGTATTATCGTGCTGAGCCTGTAGGGTGTACTTCAACTATCGTTTGGAAGATGTTTAATGAGTTCGGTGTAGAAATTCCTGAAAAACTTGCTGGTTTAATGCTCTCAGCAATTATTTCAGATACTTTACTTCTTAAATCACCAACTACTACTGATGATGATAAGAAGGCGGTTAAAGCTTTAGCTAAACTTGCTGGTGTGAATTACAATGAATATGGTTTAGCCATGCTTAAAGCTGGTACTAATATCAGTAATAAGTCAGAAGAAGAATTGATCGATTTAGATGCTAAGAGCTTTGAATTAAATGGTCATAACGTCCGTGTAGCTCAAATCAATGTTGTTGACTTACCAGAAGCTTTGGAACGTAAAGATGCTTTCTTAAAAGCCATGAAAACATCAGCTCAAGATAATAACTACGATATGTTTATGCTTTTAATTACTAATATCCTGGATTCAGATTCAGAAGCTTTAGTTGTTGGATCCGATGAAACCAAGTCATTCTTTGAAAAAGCATTTAACAAAGAATTAAGTGATTCAGAAGCTAAATTACCAGGTGTTGTATCACGTAAAAAGCAAGTAGTACCACCACTTACTGATGCATTTAATGCTTAATCATTAAGCTAAAATAAAAGGTTGCTTTTTGAGCAGCCTTTTATTTTTATAGATTATCATAAAAAGAGGAAATTTAATGAGCTATCCGTAATTAAGTCTAGATAAGGTAGCCGGTCCTAAAGCTACCCTTAAAACTAATCATGGTGATATAAAAATTCAATTGTTTCCAGAAGAAACACCAATGACTGTTGAAAATTTTGTTCGCTTAGCACAAAAGGGGTATTATAATGATACTATTTTTCATCGTGTAATTAGTGATTTCATGATTCAAGGTGGTGATCCTCAGGGTAACGGTACAGGTGGAACAAGTATCTGGGGGCATCCATTTGAAGACGAATTTTCCCGTAAATTGTTCAATATACGTGGTGCTTTGTCAATGGCTAACTCTGGTCCAAATACTAATGGAAGTCAGTTTTTTATAGTTCAAAATAAGAATATGCCCAAGCGTTATATCAAACAAATGGCACCAGCTGGATATCCTAAAGAAATTATTCATGCATACAAACAAGGTGGAACAACATGGTTAGATGGGCGACATACAGTTTTTGGTCAAGTTATCGCAGGCATGGATGTTGTTGATGAAATTGCTAAAGTCAAGAAAAACAAGATGGATAGGCCAATCACCGACGTAATTATAAATTCAATAAATGTAGAAGAATAAAAAATTTTATCAATTAAGTAAAAAGAAGCCATTAACCAGCGTGTAGCAGTTAACGGCTTCTTTTTTAATTAATTTCTTTTAAGAGAACGATCAGAGACTTACATACTCGTTCAGCTTTATCTGGAGGTAATTTTCTTAATTCATTAGTAACCTTTTGAATAAAGATGGGAGTAGCAGCGACAGGATTTTCTGGTTTAATCTTTTTAATTCGATAGGCATTGTTAATAATATCTGGTGTGGTAGTATTCAAAGCTCTAGCAATTGAATCAAGCTTTTGAATACTAATGTTTTGATCTTTGGTTCTTTCCAAACGTGAAATAAAGTTTACTGAAAGGTCACTCAATTCAGCCAGATCTTCTTGTGTAAGTTTCTGGTCACGTCTTCTACGAGAAATTTCTTCTCCTAAATTAATATTCACAAAGCATTCGATCCTTTCAAGTTATGTATATTCCTATAGTTATAGACTATAAAAATTTTACTAAAAATGAATAAACTATTTTAATATTAGAGACCGTAAAATAGTTTGTGTAAGGATGAATGATTCCTTAAATTAATTTCTTAAAATATTAGAAAAAGGAGTTCCTTTCTCGTATGATTGGTTTGAACAAAAAACACATACAGAAAGAAGAACTCCTTCATGAATGATTTTACCAAAAATATGGCACAAGCTCTATTCAATCAAGACAAAATAAACGATTTATTGCGCAAAGAACTCCAGCAAGCAGTTAATGACCTATTGGAAGCTGAACTGACTGCGTTTTTAGGCTATGATCCTTATGCCAGAGCTGGCTGGAATACAGGCAATTCACGCAATGGTGTTTACTTTCGCAAGGTTGATACGCAATTTGG
>NZ_FMXC01000064.1 GCF_900103655.1 Lactobacillus kefiranofaciens | reverse complement strand
GGTGCGTTTTTTGGGGTTAAAATAAAGCTTTCTGGCATAACCGAGCGGGCATAAAAATAGTGGCGGCCTTCTTGATTATCAAATAATTTTTCACCGCTTCGATAAGCAGCACTGGCAATGGCACTTCGTCCTTTACCGGCACTAATATTACTAAAACTCATATGAAATATTGCCATATCAGTCACCTTCTCACTTTGATTCTATGGGTTTGATTTTGTTGTCGCCATCGGCGACTTCTAATACAGGTTTTAATGGGTTTAGCACAACGTCATCTTTGATGACGTGTAAGTGCGCATTGACCTCGTTTCACTCGGCCTGCTGATTCCCATAAATTTACTTCTAGTGTATGCCTTCCGCTTTGCTATTTCAACTTTTATCCTTTGACTTAACGTTTCATATATGATATAGTTTCGGTGATTATTTCTAATATGATTGGAGAGATCGTTATGTCTCAAAGCAACTTAGAAAAACAAGAAGCTAAATTAAAACAGCTTAACAAAAAAATTAAAGAAGAAAAATATAAAATTGAACAAAACCTCGGTAAGCAAATCATTAGATCAGCCAATTTGGATTATGGGACACTTACCACTCCGCAAATTAAAATGATTGCTAAAAAAGTTGCCGCCTTTTTAAATCAATCTCAAAATAACCAATAATAGTTAGGTGGTAATGACTATGCCTAATCAATATGAAAAATTAGTTAAACAACAAGCGCGTTTAAAACAAAAAATTGAGCGAGAAGATTTTAAATTACGGCAATCTAAATACTATGAAAATCGGCAAGCCCGCAAAGCCCGTTCTCGCCGATTAATTCAAAAAGGGGCTTTGCTCGAAAAATACTTTCAAGCTGATAACCTTTCGGTCGAACAAACCGAAGATCTTTTAAAAATATTTGCTAATTATGTTAATGCTCATAAACCGGATAAATTAAAAAACGATCAACCTAATAACTAGGCCGATCGTTTTTATTTTCAGGATTGTGTTTAGCAAAGTCTTTTAACTGTTTTTGAATTCTTTGTGTAAGCTCTGCTTTACTTTCTTTGTGCTTCCTTTTACTTGATCGCTGTTGAATTATCTTTTGACCCTTACCTCTTCTTTTTGATTTTAGGTCAAGCGTAAAATCTGAAATTTTATTTTGATCTAGCTTACTTAAATGACCGATTTCTTTAAAGTTTAAACCGGCTTTGGGAAAGCGATAAATATTACCAAGATCGACCCAGGAAGGTTTCTTCAACCCAGCGGATTGCCAATCTTGAATCGGATAATATTGTTGCTTGATATAAGCCGACTTCTTTTCATACTGACTAGTAATTTTAAAAGCCTCGACCGTCTGTTCTGATACCCGACGAATTAAAACTGGCCGAGACTTGCCACCGTTAGTTTCTACAAAACTAACGTATAGGCTGACTAAGTCATTAGTCCTCATCTGGATCGTTGAGCCAATCAGCGACCTCTTTAGCGTCTTTGAACTCGGTGACTGGTGTCCCTTCGGTCGCCTTTAAAAAGCGTAAATTAGCTCTTTCTTCTTCGCTTAAAGACGCATTAAAAGGTAAAGCACCATTAGCAACAATCCGCTTGTAAAACATGTTAATGGCCGTGGTTGGATTTAAGCCCAATTCGCTTAAAACTGCTTCGGTATCATCGGCCAAATCTTTATCAATCTTGACTTGGACCCGTTTCTTTTCCTTAACTGCCATGATTGTCTCATCTCCTTTCTTTTACTACTACCATTATACTACCTTTTGAGTACCTTATCAATAGATAAAGCCCTGGCCTCAAATCACTTGAGCTTGGCGTTGATCTAAAGGCTGAACTTTTGAGCTAGTTAGCCTGGTTAGCTCTGGCGTTCATTTAAAAGCCCCTATTCTTATGTTTAAGCCATTTAAATCTAACTTAAGTATAAATATGTTAGTAAATCTTAGAACTGCTTAGAAAGGATTTTGTAGCCTTTTAGGACTAGTAGTACAACCCACTGTTATCGTTGTCGGCCGACTTTTCTTCTTCGGGGTGTTTGGCCGCATATTCTCTAGCCGCTTGTTTATTCCACCAAATGCCAAGCAGGTTCTGCATAGTACCGTATAAGTAGTTCTCCACGTTCTTGATATGCTTCTCATCGCTTCTTAGGGCGTTAAAGTAGCGTCTTAAGGCTTTAGTCATTAAAGGTTTCAGTTCCTCATCATCAAGTGGGATTATGACACCAATATCTTTGTGATCTTTCTCAACTCGGTACTTAGCATTTAAGATAATGCCAATGAAGCGCCGCATTTGTTGTGGGGTACGGCACCAAAAACTAAGTAGTTGCACGGCTTCTGGTTCTAAGAAAACCGGTAAGCCACTGTCTTCATCAGTTAAGAAGTCATTAGCATGTTTTACTAAATCCCGATTTTGGGCTTCAATTTCAGCTGGTGAGAAATTGGCTGTGGAAAAGTTGGATAAATGCTTTGAATACTATGATGTTAAACCAGACAGCGACAAAGCTGTTGACTACGCCAAAGCCCTGCGAGAATGCTACGAAAAAATGACTAAATAACCAAGTGGTATAATTGTGAAAGTTTTGAAAAAACAAAAAAGAGAATCCCTATCTAACAAGATTCTCTTTTTGTGTACGGCTGATTTTTCACAAGCCTATTTTTTGGCGATTTCATAAATTTTTACTTGTTTTTTCTAAAAGCAAGCCAGTAAAAGAGTTACAGCATAAAAAATTTTTTCGTGCTATAATTAAGGCATCAACATAACTTGAAAGAAAAAAGAAGCCTTTTCGGAGAATTTCCGGAAGGGCTTCTTTAACTTCACATAATGCACATTAAACGAAGTTGTTAGAGCCGCAAGGCTTTACAGCGCTAAGAACAACAAGTCGTACACAATTGACAAAACCTATTAAATCAAGCTTTTTATTTTTGCGTACTTGGAAAATTCACAAAGTGTTACGGCTAATGAAATTCCAGATTTCAAAAGCTCGTGAGAATCAAAAAAGAGATTGAAAATTAATTCAATCTCTTTTTTGATTAGATAAAATTATATTTAATTTAAGCAAAATAAAAGACGGTCAAATGACCGCCCACGCCTGCATGACCAAAGTCACGTTAGCATTACTCTTTTTCTCATTTGTGTTCTTCTAGATGAATTGCATTTAGTTCTACATGAACTAAATCAGTTTGATAAGTAGTTGAACCTAGCTACTGGCAGTTGTATAGTCGGTAGCTTTTTTACTTCCAAAAAAGTACCAAAAATAGTCATTGCTGTTTTACTTGAAATAAACATTAAATCCAATAACCAATAATGAATCAATAATATAAATTATTGATAACACAGGAAACCATTTAAATATCAACATAATAATTAGAACAACTGCTAAAACGATAGTAGTCATTCTTAATTGTGGAAACCATGAAAGAATAGGTAACACAATCAGTAAAATAGCTTCTAACACTACCAAAATTTTTAATATTACATCCGCTTTAGTTACGAGATTAGGAAAAGAAGGTAGTGCTTGTAATAGCAAGAAACAAGAACAAATAATACCTGCTATTAAAAGAGTTATATTTAAATTTTTTTTCATCATACCACCTGATTAATATCTTGTAATTTTATGTATACATGATGGTTTAAATGAGCCTTTAAACCAATCGGAAGCGAGATCATGAGGTTTAACAATAGTACCACCATAACAGATAAGCAACCAATATTCTATTTAGATTCCTCTGACGATACTTCTGAATCTGGAACATTTTCTACATTGACGTCTTCATCATCATGCAAACTTGAATACCCATCGCTTGTATTTTGCAAATCTCGACGCATCAAAATGTCTTGAATTGCAGCTTGCTCCTTTTCTTTCTGATCAGCTTTTAACCAAGATGAAATCTGAAAAACATCTACTAACATCCAAATCCCCGTAATTATAAATCCAAGACCGAAAAACCATACTGTTAACCAAAATATCAATGTCATAGCTACAGCACTACCAGTTTTACCAAAATAATATCTATGACCACCCATAAAGCCTGTAAACCACCATAACAGATAAGCAACCAATATATATCTATGATTATATATCTATGATATATTGCAGATATATTGCAGAAACTACTGCTTTTTTTAATGAAATATTTAATAAGCAATAAAGTTGTCCGTAATTAATCTTAAATTTAAGAGCCAGGCTTATTTTCTACAATCTATTTTTCAAAAATATGAATCTTTTTTAATTTAGACATAATAACCCCCCGAAATTCGAATATGAATTTCGGGGGGCACTACAAATAAAATTATTTTTTTACTTTTTAGAATTTTTTCTTTTGTCTTCAAATTCAAAAAACAAATTATAAATAAAACTGAATATTAATGCTGTAATAAATACATGATATAACTCAAAATTACGTTTAAAAATAAAATCTAAAATATATGAAATTAATACAAAGATAATAGTAAATACTAAAGTGTAACCAATTAATCTTTTAAACATTTTATAAATTCCCTCACCCTCAAAAAAGCCTATTCCACCAATGTAATTTTTTACTATTTTTCCCTAAGCTGAAACTGCTTCTATTTTATCATGTGCATCTTTATCATGTGCATCTTCAAATAACTTCTCCTTTTTCTGATTATCTAACCTAGCCCTCAAAATTTCACCTTTCAAAAAATCAATAGTCTTAGCTTGATCCTCAATTTGCTGATCTTTTTTTCAAGTTGTTTCTTAAAATATTTCTAAAACAGTAACAGAAATACCAGCATTGTTTTCTTTTTTATTCTTTTAAATCCGTTTCTTTTGTTGTTCATCCTCTATTTCTAAAACAATTTAAAAACAAACAATTAAACCAAACTCGCACCACCAAATAAAAAATAAACTTGAAAAAACAAGCAAAGTAACCCAAACTCAATTGAGCCAGAAGGAGTTCAGAGGAGAGTTAACGCCCTG
>NZ_FMXC01000044.1 GCF_900103655.1 Lactobacillus kefiranofaciens | reverse complement strand
AAGCCCCCCTCAAGATGAGATTTCCGATGCGCAAGCAATAAGACACCTCAGAGACGATGAGGTAGATAGGCTGGGAGTGGAAGTCCTGTGAAGGATGGAGCGGACCAGTACTAATCAGTCGAAGACTTGACCAAAGCAAAGGCAAGCTGTGAAGGTTTTTTGCGAGAAGGATTATGTTTAGTTTTGAGCGTAGTAGCTCAAAAGAGTACGGTGGCGAAAGCAAGAAGGATACACCTGTTCCCATGCCGAACACAGAAGTTAAGCTTCTTAACGCCGAAAGTAGTTGGTGGGCAACTGCCTGCGAGGAAAGGAAGCTGCCGTGCTCATATGGAGGATTAGCTCAGCTGGGAGAGCATCTGCCTTACAAGCAGGAGGTCACAGGTTCGAGCCCTGTATCCTCCATATCGAGTCGTTAGCTCAGTTGGTAGAGCAACGGACTTTTAATCCGTGGGTCGAGGGTTCAAGTCCCTCACGGCTCATGACCCTAATTTGCGGGTGTGGCGAAATTGGTAGACGCGCTAGATTTAGGTTCTAGTGTTTTCGGACGTGTGGGTTCAAGTCCCACCACCCGTATTTGCCAGTCATATTGACAAATTTGCCGATTTAGCTCAGTTGGTAGAGCATCTGTCTTGTAAACAGGGGGTCGTACGTTCAAGTCGTATAATCGGCATTTATAATTTGCGGAAGTAGTTCAGTGGTAGAACATCACCTTGCCATGGTGGGGGTCGCGGGTTCGAATCCCGTCTTCCGCTTTCATCAACACGCCGGAGTGGCGGAATTGGTAGACGCACGGGACTTAAAATCCCGCGGTTGGTTTCAACCGTATCGGTTCGACTCCGATCCCCGGCATTGATGATGCGCCCTTAGCGCAACTGGATAGAGTGTCTGACTACGAATCAGAAGGTTGAAGGTTCAAATCCTTCAGGGCGCATAGAACGGGAAATGGCTCAGTTTGGTAGAGCACCTGGTTTGGGACCAGGGGGTCGCAGGTTCGAATCCTGTTTTCCCGATTGTAATCTAATATTGTAATCTAATGGTATTAGTTACATTTTTGGCGGTGTAGCTCAGCTGGCTAGAGCGTCCGGTTCATACCCGGGAGGTCGAGGGTTCGATCCCCCCCGCCGCTATATTGTAAACTTGGACCTTTAGCTCAGTTGGTTAGAGCAGACGGCTCATAACCGTCCTGTCGTAGGTTCGAGTCCTATAAGGTCCATTTATGATTACTATAATTAATTATCGCGGGATGGAGCAGTCTGGTAGCTCGTCGGGCTCATAATCCGAAGGTCGTTGGTTCAAATCCAGCTCCCGCAATTTGGTCCATTGGAGCAGTGGTTTATCTCGTCTCCCTGTCACGGAGAAGATCGTCAGTTCAAATCTGACATGGACCGTAAGATGGCTCGGTAGCTCAGTTGGTAGAGCAAAGGATTGAAGCTCCTTGTGTCGGCGGTTCGATTCCGTCCCGCGCCATTCATTTTTTATATTAGGTGCGGGTATAGTTTAGTGGTAAAACGAAAGCCTTCCAAGCTTTAGTCGCGAGTCCGATTCTCGTTACCCGCTTTCATGGGCCTATAGCTCAGCTGGTTTAGAGCGCACGCCTGATAAGCGTGAGGTCGATGGTTCAAGTCCATTTAGGCCCATTGGAGACATACTCAAGTGGCTGAAGAGGCGCCCCTGCTAAGGGTGTAGATCGGGTTATTCCGGTGCGAGGGTTCGAATCTCTCTGTCTCCGTAGATATTATTTTTTATTATGAAAGAATCGTATGGCTGTGCGGTTCTTTTTGTTTTACTCTGCTTTTTTGATCGAAATTTGATAAAAAACAAGAAGATTTCAGTGATAATAAGATGATAATATTGGCTTATTAGATTTTTAATTGATTGATAGAATATTTATATTTTCTAAGAGTATTTAGAGGCTTTTTGATAGAGTTAAAGAGGTTCTGGTAGCAGAGGACATAAATAACTTGCAAAACTGCTTTAAGGCAAAATTACGATGAGTATTGGATTTTATTCAGAGTATTAATTAAGGTTAGCAGAATATTTAGCACAAAAGTAAATAAAATATTAGACTAATTTGAAGGGGTACTCCAGAATAGTGTAAGCTTAGAATCCATATTTTACGGCATAAACTAAATAATTAACAAAAAATGTAAAAAGTTCTTGCATTTTAATTAGATATCTAGTACTATTAAATACGTTGTGATTGAGAGCTAACTAATCAGCTTTTGAATTAAAGAAGTTGAAAAAAGTTCTTGACTTTTGAGAGATGATTAGTTATTATAATTAAGTGCTCTTGATTAAGAGATATGACCCGTTGGTCAAGTGGTTAAGACACGGCCCTTTCACGGCCGTAACATGGGTTCAAATCCCGTACGGGTCATTTACCATTAATTAAATATTTTTTGGCACTTACAGCTAATGGAGGATTACCCAAGTGGCTTAAGGGGACGGTTTTGAAAACCGTTAGGCGGTTCTGCCGCGCGTGGGTTCAAATCCCACATCCTCCTTAATATTATCGCGGGATGGAGCAGTCTGGTAGCTCGTCGGGCTCATAATCCGAAGGTCGTTGGTTCAAATCCAGCTCCCGCAATTTGGTCCATTGGAGCAGTGGTTTATCTCGTCTCCCTGTCACGGAGAAGATCGTCAGTTCAAATCTGACATGGACCGTAAGATGGCTCGGTAGCTCAGTTGGTAGAGCAAAGGATTGAAGCTCCTTGTGTCGGCGGTTCGATTCCGTCCCGCGCCATCAAGCTGGAGGAGTAGCGAAGTGGCTAAACGCGGCGGTCTGTAAAACCGCTCTCTCTGAGTTCGGCGGTTCGAATCCACCCTCCTCCATAATAGGGATATCGTATAATGGTAGTACATCGGTCTCCAAAACCGCTGATGTGGGTTCAATTCCTACTATCCCTGTTTAACCTTCATGGCGGAATTGGTGAAGGGGTTAACACACCGGTTTGTGGATCCGGCATGCGTGGGTTCGAATCCCACATTCCGCCCTAGTATTGGGATATAGCCAAGTGGTAAGGCATTAGACTTTGACTCTAACATGCGCTGGTTCGAATCCAGCTATCCCAATCTAAATAATTTTATACTTATGGCGGTGTAGCCAAGTGGTAAGGCAGAGGTCTGCAAAACCTTAATCGTCGGTCCGAATCCGACCTCCGCCTTATCAACTGAGTAAGTTGATTATTTAGTTTAATATTTTGGCGGTGTGGCGGAATTGGCAGACGCGTCAGACTCAAAATCTGGTGTCCATTACGGACGTATCGGTTCGACCCCGATCACCGCTATTGTTTATAAAGCGATTCATTAATTTGAATCGCTTTTTTGTTTTCTAGCTTTGATTTTCCATTATAAATTGCACATATCTTGACTAATCTTTATAATGCTATATATGGAGGTATTTAAATGAATATTGGTCTTTATACCGATACATATTTTCCCCAGATAAGTGGAGTAGCTACTTCAATTAAAACGCTAAAAGATGCGTTGGAACGACAGGGGCATAATGTATTTATTTTTACAACTACAGATCCTAATGTAAAAAAGGGAACGGTGGAGCCGAATGTATTTCGTTTCAGTAGTATACCATTCATTTCATTTACAGATCGTAGAATTGCCTTTAGAGGTTTGTTTGAAGCTACTAAAGTTGCTAAAGAAGTAAATTTGGATGTTGTACATACACAAACAGAATTTGCGTTAGGTACAATTGGCAAGTACGTTGCTCATCAGCTAGATATTCCTGCTATTCATACTTATCATACGATGTACGAAGATTACTTGCATTACATTTTGAACGGGCACTTGCTTCGCCCATATCATGTTAAGCAATTTGTTAAAAGCTATTTAAAAAATATGGATGGCTGTATTGCTCCAAGTGGCCGAGTTGAAGAATTATTGCGTCGTTATGGCGTGCAAATTCCGATTAGGGTAATTCCTACTGGAGTAGATTTGCAGGGCATGAATGGCGATGCTAAGCGTGATGTCCGTCAAGAGTTAGGGATTGCTGAAAATGCACCAGTAATTTTGACTCTAAGTCGAATTGCCGCAGAAAAGAAAATTAATCATATCTTGAATGTAATGCCGGCAATTGTCGATGTTTTTCCTAATATAAAATTTGTAATTGCTGGTGATGGACCTGATGTTAAGGTACTAAAAGATCAAGTTGAACGCTTGACTTTAGAAAATTATGTCATTTTTGCTGGTAATGTTGATCATGGCGATGTAGGGAACTATTATCGCATGGCCGATTTATTTGTTTCAGCTAGTGATACAGAAACCCAAGGTTTGACTTATATTGAAGCGCTGGCTGCTGGTACGCCTTGTGTAGTTTATGATACTGACTATACTGAAAATATTTTTGATCAAGGCATTTTTGGTCGCACCTTTACTACTCAAAGTGAGATGCAGGATGAAATTATTGCTTTGCTTAAACAGGGACGTAAAAGAATACCGCAAGAGATTTTACAAAACAAATTGCAAAAAATTTCCGCAGATCAATTTGCAACTAATGTTTGCGATTTTTATCAATATGCAATTGAACATTACCAGCCTAAACATGAATAAGAATAAAAAGAGGTATAGATGATTAGAATTAATATGTTCTCAGAAGCTGATTCGGTTAAGGGGCAAGGTGTTGGTTCTGCATATAATGAACTAATTAAACTACTGAGAACTCGGTTAGTTGAAAAATATTATGTAACGATCAATAAATATGGTAATAGTGACTTGACGCATTACCATACAATCAATCCAACTTATTATGCTAATAGTTTTTCACCAGCGCGAGGACGTAAGATTGGTTATGTTCACTTTTTGCCAGATACGCTTGAAGGCTCGATTAAGTTACCTGGCTTTGCTAAAAAGATCTTTTACCAATACGTGATCGATTTTTATCAACGGATGGATCAAATTGTAGTAGTTAATCCAGTTTTTATTGATAAATTAGTTGATTATGGTATTGATCGGGATAAAGTGAAGTATATTCCTAACTTTGTTTCTAAGACTGAATTTTATGAAGAATCCTTAGCTAGTAAAAATGCTTTTCGACATCAATTAGGAATTCCATTAGATAAGTTTGTCGTTTTCGGTGATGGTCAAGTACAAGAGCGTAAAGGCGTTGATGATTTTGTTAAAATGGCAATCGCTAATCCTGATGTCCAGTTTATCTGGGCAGGCGGCTTTTCTTTTGGCAAAATCACGGATGGCTATGATCATTTCAAAAAAATGGTAGATAATCCACCTAAGAATTTAACTTTTACAGGAATAGTTGACCGAACTCAACTGGTTAAGTATCTAAATATTGCTGACTTATTTGTTTTGCCATCATATGATGAATTGTTCCCAATGTCAGTACTTGAAGCGTTTAGCTGCGGGACTCCAGTTTTATTGCGTGATTTAGATCTTTATAAAGCAATTATTGCTGGCTATTACATGAGCGGTAAAGATTTTGGTGAAATGAATCAGCTTTTACAAAAAGCTGTTAAAGAGCCACAATTATTGAAGAAATATCGTGAATTGTCGCTTAAAGCAAGTCAGGAATATTCAGAAGAACATTTAGCCCAAATTTGGGATGATTTTTATCACGAACAATACAAATTGGGTAGAGAGTTAGGGCAAATTCACTAATGAACAAAAAACATTTATGGGGCATTTTGATCGTTTTAGCGATCAGTGCCTTTGTGCTTTATACAGACTTAAAACAAACACCATTAACAGAAATTTTAAAAGCAGCTCATGGGCTTAATGTTTGTGCTTTAGCAATGGTCTTTGGTTTGATGTTATTGTCCTATGTATGCGAAGCTGGAATCCTATCAACTCTAGCCAAGAGAAAAAGTGAACCTAAAAGATCAGCTTGGTCATTTTTACGTATTCCGATTATTCAGGCACTATTTAATGCCATTACGCCAATGTCGACTGGTGGTCAGCCATCGCAATTAGCGGCAATGATACAAATGGGCATGGAAGGTGGACGTTCAACTTCAATTTTATTGATGAAATTTATTATTTATCAGGTTGTAGTTCTATTTGCCTATGTTTCAACCATTATTTTTGGCTTTCATATGGTGATGACCAAATTTGCTGGTCTCGCAATTTTTATTGGCATAGGTTTTTTAATTCACGTATGTTCAATTGCATTTTTATTAGCAATTATGTTTGCTTATCGTTTTACTAAAAATACGACTAATTGGTTAATGAATTTATTAGCTAGATTCATTAATAAGGAGCGCGTGGAGAAATGGCGCGCAGCTACTTTGGCAAAAATTGATACTTTTTATACAGAAAGTCAAAAATTGAAAAAAGAAAAAAAGAAATTGTTGATTGCTTCTGGTTTAACGGTTTTGCAATTGCTTTTCTTTTATTCAATTCCATTTATGGTTTTAACTGCTCTCAATGTTCCGTGCTCATGGGCCAATGTAACCCAGATGAATATTATGATTATCATGTTTATGGCAATTATTCCGATTCCGGGTGCATCTGGTGGTGCAGAATATAGTTTTCAAACGTTGTTTTCAACTTTCATTTCATCACATGGTGCTCTTATCTTAGCAATGTTTATTTGGCGCTTTTCAACTTACTTCTTTGGTATGATTTTGGGGATTTTTGGTTGGATTTTTAAACCTAAAAAAATCAAGAATCTGGAAAAGTAATTAATTTTTCTTAAAATAACTGTGTCTTGCTTAAATCAGTAGTAAGATAAGATATCGAAATGAAAGGAGAAAGTGATGGAGCGTACCAAGTCTTTTTTTAAATGGCTAACACAAACTAAACTTGGCTTTTTTACGATTGTCTTAGTATTGTTTTGGCTAAAAACGTATTTTATTTACTTAACCAAGTTTAACTTAGGTGCAGTTGGTCCGATGCAGCAATTTTTGCTCTTAATCAATCCTATTCCTTCAGGGATGTTGTTATTGGGTATTGGTTTATTTTTTAAAGGGCGAAAATCATATTGGATTATTCTAGTCATTGATTTCTTGCTGACTTTATGGCTATTCGCCAATATTCTTTATTATCGTGAATTCTCGAATTTTTTATCCTTTTCGATTATTAAGACTTCAGGTTCAACCTCAGATAATTTAGGTAAGAGTATCGCTGGAATCACATTGGCTAGCGATTTTCTAGCTTTTATTGGTATTGCGACTATTATTGTCTTGCTATTGACTAAAGTCATTAAAATTGATATTCGACCCTTAAAACTGAAAATCAATTTATTAATTGAAGCATTGGCAGTCAGCTTAATGGGGCTTAACTTGTTTATGGCTGAAAAAGATCGTTCAGGCTTGCTGACAAGAACTTTTGACAATAATTATATTGTTAAGTATTTGGGGATGAACGAATATGCCATTTATGATGGCTTTAAGACTGCTCAAACTAGTGCTCAGATGGCTAAAGCCAAAGTGTCTGACTTGGATACTGTTAAAAAATATTTGAAAGAAAATCGGGTTAAGCCTAATCCAGAGTATACTGGTGTAGCGAAGGGCAAAAATGTCTTGATTATTCACTTAGAAAGCTTTCAACAGTTTTTGATTGGCTATAAGTGGAAAGGCAAAGAAGTCACGCCAAATCTAAATAAGCTTTATCATCAAAAAGACACAATCAGCTTTGATAATTTCTTTAACCAAGTAGGTCAGGGTAAAACCTCTGATGCTGAAATGATGTTAGAAAATTCATTGTTTGGTTTGCAATCTGGTAGCGCGATGTCCACGTATGGCACTTCCAATACTTTTGAGAGTGCTCCGGCAATTTTGCACCAGCAAGCTGGTTATACCACGGCTGTAATGCATGGTGGTGCGGGATCGTTTTGGAATAGAAATAATGCCTATAAGTCATTTGGCTATCAATATTTTATGCCGCTTTCATTTTATAAAAACAAACCTGGCTATTATATTGGTTATGGTTTAAAGGACAAGATTTTCTTTGATCAATCAATTAAATATATTGAACGCTTGCCGCAGCCATTTTATTTAAAGATGATCACGGTTACCAATCATTACCCGTATGATTTGGACAAAAAGAATCAGTCAATTGCTAAAACGGATACAGGTGATGAAACTGTAGACGGGTATGTTCAAACTGCTCATTATTTGGATCAAGCAATCGGTGAATTAATGCGCTGGATGAAGAAGACAGGGCTAGATAAAAAGACACTGTTGGTCTTCTATGGCGATCACTATGGCATTTCCGGCAATCACCATAAGGCTAGTGCTGAATTGCTAAAGAAAAATTCGTTTAATGACTTTGATAATTTGCAATTTCAGCGGGTACCGTTGATGTTCCATATGAAGGGGCTAAAGGGCGGCATTAACCACACTTACGGTGGTGAGATTGATGTATTGCCAACCTTGCTTAATTTATTAGGTATTAAGGATAAAGACACAATCCAGTTTGGCCATAATCTGTTAGGCAAAGACGTTCCGCAAATTGTCGCTCAAAGAAATGGTGATTTTATTACGCCAGAGTATTCGAAGGTTGGCAGCGATTATTATGATACGAAGACTGGTCAAGAAATTAAGCCAGACAAAAAATTAAAGCAGAAGTTGACTTCAATTTCTAATGAAGTTACGACGCAATTATCTTTATCTGATCGTGTAATTAATGGCAACTTGCTGCGTTTCTATCGTCCTAAATGGTTTAAAAAGGTTAAACCTAAAGATTATGACTATAATAAGACGCCATCGTTAAAACGTTTATTTGACAATCCAAGTAAGACGTCATTATGGTATCAAAATCATAAGAAAACGACGCAGAAGGATTTTAAGACTGATGCGCCAGAATTGAAAAAATAACTGCAAAACTTGATAGTTTGTGATAAACTTGATAAGTAAATCGTATGTGTGTATTGGAGGCAGCGCATTGTATAATTTAGTTATGACGCTACTAATCATTGTCTCAATTTTAATTGTAATTGCGACAATGATGCAGCCACAAAAACAACAAGATGCATTAAACGCCTTATCTGGCGGTGCCGTTTTTAGTGGTCAAACCAAAAAACGTGGTTTTGAAGCATTTATGGAAAAAGTAACCTCAGTTTTATTGGTTTTCTTTTTCGCTTTTGCTATTATCTTAGCTTTCATGTCTTCAAAATAAATTTTGTACCTCCCGATCAAAAAGTGATAGGGGGGCTTTTTTTATAGTAAATATTAAAGATTGGAGAACAATTACATGGCACAAAACGAAAAAATTTTGGCCGGTGTTTTAGAAATTTTTCGCCATAATCCACAAAAACAATATCGTGTTGATCAGATTGAACGAGAAGCACGTCGTGAGAGATTAGGTAATTTTACTGAATTGATTAAGGCTCTTTCTTTTTTAGAGCATGAAAAGAAAATTATCACTGATGGTAAGGGACAATACCAATTGGCCCAAGAAAATACTATTGTTGAAGGCTCATTTAGAGCAAATGACAAAGGCTTCGGCTTTGTTAAGCTAGATGATGAAGAAGTTGATGATGTCTTCATTGCAGCTGATTATACCAAGTATGCAGTTGATGGTGATCGCGTTAAGGTCAAAATTACGGCAGGCGGCAATCCATGGAATGGCAAGGGACCAGAGGGTCAAATCATTGAAATCATTGAACGTGGAATTGATAGCTTGGTTGGTGAGTTTCATCCGTTAACTGATGAGCAAAGGAAAATCAGTCCATTTATCGGCTATGCTTTGAGCAATAATAAGAAGCTGCATAAATATCGGGTATACTTATCAGAAAATGGCTTAATGCCGCAGATGGGTGATATGGTTAAGGTAACCATCAAGGATTATCCTGAAGAAGATTATCCTGAATCAATGACCGGTGCGGTAATTAAGATCATTGGCAATAAGAACGATCCTGGCGTTGACATTATGTCAATCGTGTCAGCTCATGACGTACGGACTGATTGGCCAGAAGATGCAATGAAGCAGGCCAATAATATACCTGATCATGTTACCGAGGAAGAAAAGAAGGGCAGAGTCGATATTACGGATCAGCCAGCTGTTACTATTGATGGGGATGATTCTAAGGACTTTGACGATGCCGTTGTTTTATGGAAAAAGCCGAATGGCAATTATCATTTAGGTGTTCATATTGCAGATGTATCGCATTATGTTACAGAGAATACCCCATTAAATGAAGAAGCATTTCAACGTGGTAATAGTACTTACTTGGTTGACCGAGTAATTCCAATGTTGCCGTTTAGACTTTCTAATGGAATTTGCTCCTTGAATGAAGGCGTAGATCGGCTTGTTTTGTCCTGTGACATGGAAATTACGCCAGAAGGTAAACGCGTAGGCTATAAGATTTATCCTTCTGTCATGCGCTCACATGGCCGTATGACTTATAACAAGGTAAACCAGACTCTTAAGGGCGACTTAGACGGCTTAGAAGATAAGTACGTCAAGTTGCGTCCAATGCTAGAAGAAATGGCAGATTTGCATGCTATTTTGTATAAGCAACGTCATCAGCGTGGTGCAATTGACTTTGAAGAACCAGAAGCAAAGATTATTGTTGATGATCAAGGCAAACCAACTGATATTGTATTGTATGAACGCGGCACTGCCGAAAAAATGATCGAATCCTTTATGTTAATGGCCAATGAAACCGTGGCAGAAGGCTTCTTTAAAAAGCATATTCCATTCTTGTATCGTGTGCATGAAACGCCTGATGCAGAAAGAATTAGGAGCTTCTTTGTGTTCTGCAGTGCATTCGGGCTAAATATTCATGCTGATCCAGAGAACGTGAAGCCACTTGATTTGCAAAAAGTTGTTTCTAAAACTACTGGTACGCCTGAAGAAGCAGTAGTGCAAATGATGATGCTTCGTAGCTTAAAGCAAGCCCATTATTCAGAAGAAGCATTAGGGCACTTTGGCTTGGCTGCTAAGTTCTACACGCACTTTACTTCACCAATTAGACGTTATTCTGATCTAATGGTACACAGAATGATTCATGCTTATCAAGAGCAAGGAACCGGTGAAGAAGTACAAGAGCACTTTGCAAGTTACTTACCAGAAGTAGCTGAACAAACTTCAACGCAAGAAAGAGTTTCTATCGATACTGAACGAGAAGTCGACGATTTGAAGATGACTGAGTATATGGCTGACCAAGTAGGTCAACATTTTGACGCGGTTGTTTCTTCAGTCACTAGTTTTGGTATGTTTATTCAATTGCCAAATACCGTTGAAGGCTTGGTCCACATTTCGAACTTAACCGATGACTTTTACAGCTTTAATGAAAAATCGCTGACTTTAACTGGACGCGGAACGCATAAACAATACAAGGTGGGGATGCCGATTAAGGTAACCCTTATTAATGCTAATGTTGAACAGCATCAGCTAGACTTTGAAGTTTATGATCCTAATGCGCCTAAGAGAAAGCATAGTGATCGCGGCATGAATAATCGCCGTCGTGGCAATCGTGGTTTCCACAATGATCATGGTCATCGTGGCGGTCGTAATGGTAATTTCAATAGACGTGGCAATCGCGGTCGTGGCAACGGCAATAGAAGAAATCGCAGAGACTTTAAGCATTAAGGATTGATTCTATGAAAAAAGAAAATAATGATAATTTGATCGCGCAAAATAAAAAAGCGAGACACGATTATTTTATTAAAGATACGCTTGAGGCGGGAATTGCGTTAACAGGAACGGAGATTAAGTCTGTTCGTGCTAGAAGAGTTAGTTTGCGTGATGGTTACGTTCAAGTATATGGCGGCTCGGCTTATTTGGAAAATGTGCATATTAGTGAATACAAGCAGGGTAATCGTTATAATCATGATCCCCTTAGAAGCAGACGTCTTCTTTTACATAAAAAAGAAATTGCCCGTTTAGTTAAGGCACAATCTCAGCGTGGGATTGCGATTATTCCGCTAAAAGTTTATTTAAAGCATGGTTTTGCAAAAGTACTCATTGGCGTAGGTCAAGGTAAAAAAGAATATGACAAGCGTCAAACGATTAAAGAAAGAGATCAAAAACGCGAAATTCGTCGTAAATATAGTATTTAAAGGACTTTGCAGTCGAAAGATGGCGAAGTTTTTTCTTTTTCTACAGAAATTTCAAACTTTTTTTGCTTGATTTCCTGCCTGAAAATGAGCAAATACCGAACTTTGTCTGCTTGTTTTAGTGAT
>NZ_FMXC01000004.1 GCF_900103655.1 Lactobacillus kefiranofaciens | reverse complement strand
CAGATGTTTGGCAATGATCGTTTTGTTTGGAATCAAATGCTGGCCATGATGAATGAGCGCTATCAGAATAATAAAGCTTTGCCTTTTTTAGGCAAGTTCAAGCTGAATTATCTGCTTAAGCCGCTTAAAAAAGAATATCCTTTTTTGAAAAACAGCGATTCTTCAAGCTTGCAGGTAGTTAATGAATTTCTAACTCAGTCTTGGAAGAACTTCTTTCAAGATAAAACTGGCCAAGTAGGCAAGCCTCGTTTTCATTCACGCAAGTATCTGAAAAAGTCTTATACGGGCAAATCAACCATAAGAATTACAGGTAAAAGGTACTTGAAGATTCCCAAATTAGGCTATGTCAAAACCAGCAAGACTGGAGTTTTGCAAAACACTAAGATTAAGCGCTACACTGTTCTGCTTGAACCAACAGGAAAATATTATTTGTCTCTACAGGTAGAAATATCTGAACCAGAGAAGTACAGCTTAACTGGCAAACGAGTTGGGATTGATGTTGGCGTGGCTGATTTAGCGATTCTGTCTAATGGGCTAAAATATCCTAGTTTTAATAGCTCTTATTTTGAAAAGAAAGCCAAAGTCTGGCAAAGAAAATATTCTCGCCGCAGACATTTAGTTAAATTACTAGTTTTACAAGACAGGAATAAAAAGGTGCTTTGTCCTAGAAGCTTAGAAAGCTTTACTAATTGGCAAAAAGCGCAAAAGTCAAAAGCCAGATACCAAGCTAAAGTAGCTAATCAGCGCAGAGATTACCTGCATAAATTAACTACGCATTTAGTTAAGCAATATGATGTAATTGCGATTGAAGATTTGAAAACCAAGAATCTTCAGAAAAATCATCACTTAGCTAAGTCAATTGCCAATGCTTCATGGCGAATGTTTAGACAAATGCTAGAATACAAATGCGAATGGTATGGCAAGAAACTAATTGCAGTTGATCCCAAGAATACTTCCAGAATTTGTTCAAAATGTGGCTATAACAGTGGCGCTAAGCCATTAGAGATTCGTGAATGGATTTGCCCTAAGTGTCAAACCAAGCATGATCGAGATATTAATGCGGCAGTTAATATCCTGCATAAAGCAACGCCAACTGGTCAGGGACTGGCCATGGTAACAAGCTGAGTTCTGTGAGTTAGGTATTTGACTAGTTCAATGTAAGATCCTAAACACTACTCAGTGTTCCCAGAAACCCGGCACTTCAGTGTCGGTTTAGTTCATCAAATTAATGACCTAGCTCAAACACAACAAGTCGTAGAAGATGGACTTGAAGTAGGCTATCGTCTAGTCGATACCGCGCAAGTGTACGGCAATGAACAAGCTGTGGGGGATGCAATTAGACACAGCAACATTCCTCGAGAGGATATTTTCGTCACTTCTAAAATCTGGGTCGATGATTACGGCTACGATGCAACGCTCAAGGCCTTTGACGAGACAATGAAAAAATTGCAGCTCGATTATCTTGATCTATATCTGATTCATAAGCCATATAACGATTATTATGGCACTTGGCGTGCAATGGAGCGTTTATACAAAGAAGGCCGCATCCGCGCAATCGGCGTCAGCAGCTTTTGGAACGAACGTCTAGCTGATTTAATCACCTTTAATGATGTGAAACCTGCGGTAAATCAAATTGAAACCAATGTCTGGAACCAATAGTGGAGATCGCAGACGTATATGGAAAAAGAAGCTGTACAACCTGAAGCTTGGGCGCCATTTGCGGAAGGGGCTGACCATATTTTTACCAATCCTGTTTTAGCAGAAATTGCAAATAAGCATGGCAAGACTACAGCCCAAGTGATGATTAGATGGTTCTTGCAAAGAAATTATGTCATGATTCCAAAATCTGTTCATAAAAAGAAACTAGCAGAAAACTTCAATGTCTTTGACTTTAAGCTTGATGCTGAAGATATGGGCAAGATTAAGACACTGGATCAAGGGCACAGCGTTTTAGAGGATGAGATGGATCCAGAGATCGCAGAAAGCTTTAGATAAAAAAGAAAAGCAGTTAATTATCATCATGATAGCTAACTGCTTTTTGTTTAGTATTATTTCAAATTACTGATAAATCTTACCGTCTTGTTTTTGCTTATTCTTTTCTTCAAGTGCCTTTTCACTAGCAGCCTTCTTAGGAAGAACCCAGTTCAAGATCATACCGATGATAGTTGAAAGAGCAACTGAAGTTAATTGGAAGTTGCCGAGTTGGAGGTAAGCACCACCAATACCGATAACCAAGATAACTGAGGCAATCAACATGTTGCGCTTTTCACCAAAGTCAACCTTGTCGTCTACCAAGATCTTCAAACCGTTAGAAGCAATTGTACCAAAGAGCAAGAACGAAATTCCCCCGATTACTGGCATTGGAATTGATTCAATCAAGGCAGCAAGCTTACCAACAAAACTGAAGATGATGGCACAAACTGCGGCACCAGCAAGGACCCAAACTGAGTGAACCTTAGTCATGGCTAACACACCGATATTTTCACCGTAAGAAGTGGTAGGAGGACCACCGATGAAACCGGCAATAATTGTGGAAATACCGTCACCCATCATGGTTCTGTGCAAACCAGGATTCTTGAAGAAGTTACGCTTAGTCAATGAATTAAGCACCATAATGTGTCCCATGTGTTCCGTCATCGTAACGAAGGTGATCGGTGCCATGGCTAAAATTGCAGCTGGATACCATTTAAAGTGGTAGCTAATACCCATCACATCAAGTGAAGGAATAGAGAACCAAGCAGCATTTTCAACTCCTGAGAAGTCGACAATGCCTAAGAAGCAGGCTAAAACATAACCACAGATGATACCGAGCATGATTGAAACTAAACTAGTGAAGCCTTTGAAGCACATTTGGAAGACCAAGGTCATCACCAATGTGAAAATGGCAACACCGAAGTAAGTTAAATCATACTTTTGGTTGTTCATCATCGCATCGTTTGCGGCAGTAGTTGCAAGTGACAAACCGATAACAATGATAATTGGACCAACGACAATTGGTGGCAAGACCTTGTTAACCCAGCCAGAACCAACTTTAGCAATGATCAAAGCAACGATTACATAAACTAAACCAGAAGCAATCGCACCTTGAGCAACGGCAGGATAACCGTCAGCCTTCATCAAGGCTTGCATAGTAGCAACGAAGGCAAAACTTGAACCTAAGTATGCTGGAATCTTGAAGTGAGTCAAGATCATGTGGACTAAAGTACCAATCCCTGAAGAAAGCAAGGCGATACTTGGATTGATCCCAATCAAAATTGGTACTAATACAGTTGAACCGAACATGGCAAACATGTGCTGCAGGGACAAGAGCACGCCCTGACCAAACTCCGGTTTTTCGTAGACGTCTAAAATCGCATCCGGATTTCTAAAATTCTCTTTTTTACTCATTCAAATACTCCCTATTTGTTGATGATATCAATGCCGTCTTTATCGTCGACTTCAGTCATTGATACTTTGACTTCTTCATCCATGGCAGTTGGAATGTTTTTACCGATAAAGTCTGGACGAACAGGCAACTCGCGGTGACCACGATCGATTAAAACCGCTAAGTTGATTTTGGCAGGGAGACCCTGATCCATTAATGCGTCAAGGGCTGCTCTAATTGTTCTACCAGTAAACAAAACGTCGTCAACTAGGATCACATTCTTATCGGTAATGTCAAAATCGAGTTGTTGGCCGTGAATCATTTTTTCTTTTTCTGCTTCAGGCAGATCATCACGGTATTGAGAGATATCGATTGCGCCCACTGGCACCTCAACGTCTTCTAAATTTTTCAAGTTCTTAGCGATTCTTTGTGCTAAGTAAAGACCACGCGTCTTAATGCCGACTAAAACTAAATTCTCTGTGCCTTTGTTGCGTTCAACAATTTCGTAGGTCATACGCATAATGGCACGCTTCATGCTTAAAGCATCTACTATTTCTTTTGCCATATATTTTCCTTTCTCGGATGACCAAAAGAAAAAAGACCAGCAAGGACACTGAGTCCAAGATGGTCTTTCTGTTATTGCTAGCACAAATAAGACTAGCTAAACGCAGATTTCCTTCTTAGCCTCACGGGACTAACTTTAAAGGTCATCACTATTTTTCTTATATTAAACAAAGAAAGCGAATAATTGTCAAGTTTCAGAAGTAAAAATTTTTCTTTGACAAACATTATAGTCATCAAGCATACTATCAGTTGAAAGACTTAATTATAGGGATATGTGTATGAATAAAGGAATGATTGGATGAATAAAAGACAGATTACAATGGTCACTTGGGCACTAATCTTAGCTAATATTATGTCAGGGTTAGATGCCACGATTATCAATACCGCGATTCCGGCGATCGTGTCAGATTTGCACGGAATTCAGTATATGGGCTGGATTGTAGCCTGCTTTTTATTAGGGATGTCAGTATCGGTGCCTATCTGGAGTAAGTTAGGCGAACGCATGGGGAATAAATTTGCCTTTGAATTATCATTAGTGCTGTTTATTGTAGGCTCTATTTTAGAAGCCGTAGCACCGGATATTTATTTCTTTCTTATTTCCCGGGTATTAATGGGTGTTGGTGCCGGCGGAATGGGATCCTTACCTTATATTATTGTGGGTTATATCTATCCTAATATTAAAAGAAGAACCGTTATCTTGAGTTATATTGCAGCGAGTTTTAGTGCGGCCAGCATTGCTGGACCACTAGTTGGTGGCTGGATTGTTGATGCTTTGTCTTGGCACTGGGTTTTCTATATTAATGTGCCGCTCGGTTTAATTGCTATTATTTTGAGCATTATCTTTTACCGCGGTATTCGTAAACCCGAAAAGAATGTTCATTTTGATAAAACTGGAGCTACAACTTTGATTGTTGGCCTAAGCTGCTTTTTAATTGGGATGCAGATGTTAGGAATAGCCAGTACTACCATGGTCATCTCATTTGTAGTTCTAGGGATAATTTTACTAGCTATCTTTATTGTAGTGGAAAAGAAAGCTGAAAGTCCGATCGTACCGTATTGTAGTGGAAAAGAAAGCTGAAAGTCCGATCGTACCGTTAAGTGTTTTTGCCAATCGTGCTTTAGTAGGTGACTTTGTTTTATTCGCTCTGGCTTGGGGAGCATATATTGCGGTTAATACCTATTTGCCAATGTGGTCCCAGGCGATTCTAGGCACGTCAGCTTTAATTGGAGGTGTAACGCTGATTCCTAACTCCATTTTAGATATTGGCGGGTCTCAGAGCACTCCAGCTTTAATGCGGCACTTCAACAATTATCGTTTATTGATTTTTAATTTAACTTTATTAGCTATTTCTGCAGTTGGCTTAATTTTGGTACCAATTAATACGCCTTATCAAATTCTGATGATCATTGCTTCATTTTCTGGTTTTGGCGTGGGAGCAATTTTCGTAATTTTGCAAATTAAGGTGCAGGTTGATGCCAGTGAAAAAGATATGGCACCGGCAACTTCACTTAGTTTTTTAATCAGAATTTTAGCGCAAACTATTATGTCGGCAATTTACGGCGTAATCATGAATTTGGCTTTAGGGCGTGGAATTGCCAGTCATCACGGGATCACGATGACGATGATGAATAAATTAAGTGACGCAGAATCTGCTAAGAGTTTGCCGCAGGCTTTGATTCCTACGATGCGGACGATTTTTCATTCGGGGATCACGCAAATCATGTGGACTTCAGTCGTTTTATTAATTTTGGCATATATCGCTAACTTTATTTATAACCACCACGAGGCTAAGAAAGCAGCGGAATAAGAAAAAGCTTGAATTTTTCAAGCTTTTTTAGTTTAGATTGTTAATGACATTAATTTTGAAAAGAATTAAATTGAAAACGACGATACCCGCAGTGACGAGGAATACCGTGCTGTAGTTGGTTAGACCTGAAATCGTTGAACCTAGAAGCGGACCAAAGATATTGCCGATATACATGGCTGACTGGTTCCATGAGAAAATACGTCCAGTTACGGCAGCGGGAGAATTTTTAGTTAACATCGTTTGAACTTGTGGGAATAAGCAAGCGTCAGAAAAACCAACCAAAAAGCGCAAAATTCCTAATTCGATTGTGTTTTGTACAAAAGCGGTTAAGAAGAAGAAAATTGTTGCCGCAATGAATCCTGCAACGATGATTTTGTGAGTACCGATTTTATCACCGAGCGCTCCGAAACGGGATGCTACTGCGAATGTAGCGATTCCAGGAAGAGCAGCGATAACCCCAGAAATAAAAACAACGTTGCCGTGTCCATCAAGCAATTGCCGCACATACAGTGAAACGATCGGATTGATTGAATTGTTAGCTGCTTGAATAATTAAGGTAGTTAATAATAAACCGAAAATTAAATGAGGTGAATTAAGCGACTTGATAACACCACTGGCTTTATCCAATTTCTTGGCGGTAACTGGCTTGAAGTCATCCTCATGAACGAAGAACAAGACCAAAACTGAACAGATTAGCAGTAAACCACCCGTGATCATAAAGGTAACGCGGTATGAAAAAATCGAAGTTAAAGCTCCACCAACCAGTGGCCCAAGCAAAGTTCCAGCAGTTGTAGCAGAAGCAATAGTCCCTAGAGCTTGACCGGAATTCGTTTTTGGCGTTTCAGTGGCAACTAAGGCATTGGAGTTAGAAATAAACCCAGCAAATATCCCCTGTAACATTCTAAGTAAAAGCAGCTGCCAAACGTTTTGGACTAGCCCCATACTAGCTATTACAATTGACATTCCGATTCCGGCGCGTAAGATCATGGGCTTACGTCCTTTTTTATCAGCTAATTTCCCCCACCAAGGGGAAACAATTGCTGAAATAATGAATGTACCGGAATAAACAATCCCAGACCAGAAGTTAAGTTGCTGGTGAGAGAAATTGCCTAATGTGTTAATGTATAGCGACAAGAAAGGCATAATTTCTGAAAAGGCGATTCCTGCGATAAAAACAGCAATCGATAAGACGAATAGATTTTTCTTCCAAATGGTTTTTTCTGTCATGATCTCATCCTTTCAATATGTTTCCATTTTACTCTGCTCATCAGTAAAATAGTAAAAATATGTTAAAGCTTCATTTCTATATTTATTTAAGATGATTTTTTTAGTATACTAATACATAATTTTACATTTTAAACTAGTGAGGTATAACGATTGATTACAGTATCCGACTTAAGTCTTAAATTTGGCGGCCGTACGCTTTATGAAGATGTCAACTTAAAATTTACGCCGGGCAATTGCTACGGCGTAATTGGTGCCAACGGCGCCGGCAAATCTACTTTTCTTAAATTGCTTGAAGGCAAGCTTGAGCCTACAACGGGTTCTATTAGCATTGACCCTAATGAAAGAATGTCTAGTTTGAATCAAGATCACTTTGCCTTTGAAAAATTCACTGTCATGGACACGGTAATTCAAGGACATAAAGAACTCTATCAAGTAATGAAAGAAAAAGATGCTTTGTATGCTAAGCCTGATTTTGGTGATGAAGATGGTGTTAAGGCAGCGGAGCTTGAAAGCAAATTTGCAGAACTCGATGGCTGGAACGCCGAAGCCGATGCCTCCAAGTTGCTGCAATCATTAGGCATTCCCGAAAGCGAACATCAAATGCTAATGAAGGAATTGCCAGAATCCGAGAAGGTGAAGGTATTGCTTGCTCAAGCGCTTTTTGGCAGTCCCGACATTCTTCTCCTTGACGAACCAACCAATGGTCTTGATGTGCACACGGTTGAATGGCTAGAAAACTTTTTAGCTGATTATCCTAACATCGTGATCGTTGTTTCCCACGACCGGCACTTTTTAAACCAAGTATGTACCGAAATGTGTGATGTTGACCGCGGCAAGATTCAATTATATGTGGGTAATTATGATTTCTGGTACGAATCAAGCAAATTGGCTAACGAATTAGCTGCTAACCAAAATGCTAAAAAAGAAGAGAAGATCAAGCAGCTGCAAGAATTTATTGCGCGCTTTTCTGCCAATGCTTCTAAGTCACGGCAAGCAACATCTCGTAAGAAACAACTTGATAAGATCACTTTAGACGACATCAAGCCATCATCACGCAAGTACCCATTTGTTAAATTTGAAATGCACCGTGATTTGGGCAATGACCTTGTTAAGGTAGAAAATGTTTCCTACTCAGTTGATGGGGAAAAGATTTTAGATAATGTTTCTTTCATTGTGCGTCCTGGTGATAAAGTGGCGTTTTTATCACGTAACGCCTTGGCTACGACTGCTTTGCTTGATATTATTGCAGGCAAAATTAAGCCAGATTCTGGCAGAGTTACCTGGGGTCAAACTACTGCCTTCAATTACATGTCACGTGACTTGAATGCTAACTTTAACAACGATGATCTGACTATTCTGGATTGGCTGCGGCAATATGCGACAAAAGAGCAGGACGACAACACATTCCTGCGCGGCTTTTTAGGTAGAATGCTCTTTAGTGGGGATGAGATTGAAAAGAAGATCAAAGTCCTTTCCGGTGGAGAAAAGGTTCGTTGTCAATTGTCACGCATGATGCTCGAGCCAGCCAATGTCTTAATCATGGATGATCCGACTAACCACCTTGATTTAGAATCTATTACCGCATTAAACGATGCATTGGTTGCTTACCCTGGTTCAATTCTATTTACATCCCATGACCACGAATTTATTCAAACTATTGCCAACCATATTATTGAAGTTGGTCCTAGGGGAATTGTCAGCAGGCAAGATACTAGCTATGATGAATTTCTGGATAAAAAGAACATTCAGGAGCAAGTTGCTAAGATTTATTAATAATTGTGCTGAAAACTAGCTGCAAAAGGCTAGTTTTTTATGTTAACTTAGTTATAATAAAAACTAAGAGTTATGAGCGATTTAGGGGGATTAATAATGGAAGAACGTGAGGATAATATAATTTATGAGGACTTTATCCAAGATCGTGAAGTTAAGATGATCAACGAACTTTGTCCTAAACTTAAAAGACACGTGTATTTGGTCCATGTTCAGGTTTTTACAACTGATAATTTACCTTTTTCGCCAATGACTGGTAAAATGGACCACATCTTTTTTAACTATAATCAAGTGAGTACGGAAGACGTAGATATTAAAGGAGTAGTTGGCAATTTTTATAATTCAATTACTCATAAATATGAGACAACTGATCATACATTTGTAGTTGGAGTGACTAGACGAAATGATATTGCAGAAAAGACAGCAATTAGATTATTGCGCCAAGCCGCTAAAAAAGTAATTGGAGAGTTGAATAAACGTGTTGTTATGCCACATATGGCTCGACCACATATTTTGACTGATGTGCAGAGAGCAGAACAATTGCTGACTGATCGTAACGTGAAGATAACCAAGTTAAGCAGAAAAACGGGAATTCCTGCTTTTACTTTGTATAATTATCGCAAGAATCCAGAAGCATTAAAGAAAACATCACATGTTAATATTGAACGATTAATGACGCAATATTACGAGACCTACTTTAACCGTAATGAAGTAGAACGTTTTCGCTTTATGCTAATTAAGACGGTGAGAGCTTACTTGAAGGAAACTAAGAATAATCCGATAGTTTATAATCCAGTTTATTAGCTCTACATGATGTGTCAACATGGTGATTGGCATCGTTTAGCTAAGATGGAAGAATTGTGGAGGGCAAGTTATATAGCAGATAATCAATTTTAGGGAGAATTTTATGCGTGTTAATGTGTTGCAGCATGCACCAAATGAGGGCCCAGGTTCTATCCAAGATTGGTGCCATGCAAGAAATAATAAGATGTTTGTTTATCACCCAGCCGATTTTGGTATTTTGCCTACAGTAGATGAGACTGATTT
This sequence comes from Lactobacillus kefiranofaciens, assembly GCF_900103655.1. GTDB lineage: Bacteria > Bacillota > Bacilli > Lactobacillales > Lactobacillaceae > Lactobacillus > Lactobacillus kefiranofaciens. The sequence goes on along the minus strand of NZ_FMXC01000004.1, from coordinate 103,232 downwards.
ATTAGTTATTCTAGGTAGCCCCAATAGTCCTAATGATGATTTGGACTGGATTAAGAAGGAGCGCGTTTTAATTAAGCAGATGCTCGCTGCTTCTAAGCCAATTCTGGGCATTTGTTTTGGCAGTCAGCAGATTGCGAAGACGTTAGGTTGCCAAGTTCTAGATGCACCAGCTAAGGAAGTAGGTTGGGCACTTGTTTATTTACAAAATCAGATAATTAACGGCTTGCCGCATCAGTTAACGGCGCTTCATTGGCATCAGCAGATGAGTGAGATTCCGGCCAAGGCTAAGTTACTGTTTTCCAGTGATTTAGTTAAAAATCAGGGTTATCTCCTGGGAAATAATGTAATTGGGCTGCAATTCCACTTTGAACCTAAAGAAGATAATGTCCGTGAAATTGCTATTAATGATGGCGCTTATGCTTTAGAGAATAATGATTTGCAGCAGACGCCAAGTGAGATTATGAAGCACGGCGTACCTAAGGAAAATAAGACCGTAATGTTTAAGTTACTAGATTACATTACGAGATAAAGAAAAGGATTGACATGTATTTAGAATGTCAATCCTTTTTTGTCATTACTTTATTTCTTTAACTTTCAAGCCAGGAATTTTACCAAACCATTTATTAACTAAACGATTGTAGGTCCCGTCTTTTTCTAGCTGGGTTAAAGCAGAATTGATCTGCTGATGCATCTCAGTTTGTCCTTCGTTAACGGCGATTCCATATGGTTGATCGGTGAAATTGCCCCCGACTAATTTATAGCCTGGGTTATCACGCAGAATACCGGCTAAGATCCCGTTATCCGTAACAAAAGCATCCCCCTTGTCCTGCTTTTAGCGCAGCAAAGGCTTGGCCGTAGTCGTCAAACTGCAAGATTTCTGCCTTAGGTGCGAATTTTTTAACGGCATCTGCCGAAGTTGTCCCCTTAACGATTAATACCTTTTTATTGTTTAAATCTTTGACGTTTTTAATCTTACTGTGATCATTAACCATGATTGATTGCCTGGCAGGAAAATAAGGCTTGCTAAAATCGACTTGTTTTTCACGTTCAGGCGTAATTGTCATTGCTGCAATGGCGGCGTCGATATTTTTGTTTTTTAATAATTGAATCTTGGTGTTGGCTGTCGTCGTGACAAAATTGGCTTTTACCTTTTTGCCAAACATCTTTTTAGTTAGTGCTTTGGCTAAGTCGATTTCAAAGCCGTTGATTTGGCCAGTTTTGATGTTGATCGCGCCAAAGAGTGGCGTATCTGCCTTTACGCCCCAATTAATCGTCTTAGTTTCTTTTACTGTTTGATAAACGTTTTGCTTTTTCTTTTGACTGCACGCAGTCAATGTGAAAGCGAGCAGGATAGTTAAAAAAGTAGCAAAAAATAATTTCTTTCGCATATATATCCCACCTCTCGTATAGTTGTAATAAAACTAGTATAACATAGTCATTGACATTAGTCCCTATGCGTACTATTATTTAGTACATATGTAGACTAATAGTAGCGGGGCGGGCCAATATATGAAGGTAAATGATTCAGAAAAGTTAAATCTTGCAATTATTCACGGAAATAGGGCATATAAGCAATGGGAACAAGATCATGATATTCCCAACTATTTGATGGTAATTCTATATGAATTGCTTTTACGAAAAAAATTGACGCAAAAACAGTTGGTAGATTTAAGCGATTTGCCCAAGCAATCGATTAATAAAGGAATTAAGAAACTGTGTGAGGCTGAATGTCTTACGATGAGTGTGGATAGTCATGATAAGCGAGTACGTTTTTGTGAATTAACTCCTGCAGGAAAAGAATACGCGCGAGAAAAAATGGGTCCCTTGTTTAAATTAGAAGAAAAGACGGCACAGAAGATGGGTGCTGAGAAAATGAAACTCTTAACTAGTTTGAGTGAAGAATGGAGTAATACTTTTTGGCAATTTTTAAACGAAGAAAGGGGTAAATAATGCAAACATTCAAAATATTAATGCCGCACTTCAAGCGATATAAAAAAGACGTTATTGCGGCCCTAGTGGCAATCATCGTCTCTGCTTTTGCCAGTCTGTATCAGCCCAGGCTGCTAGAAAATATTCAGCGTGCGATTATGGCGGACCAAAAAGAAGGTGTCATGCGTGATGGAATTATTCTGGTAGTTCTTGGCATTGTTGCGATTATCGCGGGAATCTTCAACGTTTATTATGCAGCGCGGATTGCTCAAGGCGTGACTAGTGACTTACGTGAAGAGACTTATGCCAAAATTCAAAGCTTTTCATTTGGCAATATCGAAAAGTTCTCCGCTGGGTCATTGACAACGCGCCTAATTAACGATATGAATCAAATTATGAATATGATTATGCAGCTTTTTATGCAGCTGCTCAGAATGCCAATTTTGATTGTTGGTTCCTTTATTTTTTGTATCGTGATTATTCCGCGCTTTTGGTGGGCAACGGTTGTGATGGTTGCCTTAATTATGGGTTTTGGTATTTTCGTCTTAAAACGAATGAATAGTTTGTTTGACAAGTTTCAGAAGACGATGGATAAGATTTCGAGTCAAGCTCAAGAAACTTTGCAAGGCGTGCGGGTAGTGAAATCGTTCAACCAAGAAGGACAAGAGATTAAAAAATTCAATCAGACTTCGGATCGCTTAAACGACTACAATATCGTCATTGGTTATTGGTTCTCAGCTATTATGCCAGCCTTTCAATTGATTGCTTATTTAGTAATTACCTTGGTTGTCTTTTTAATTGGCCAAAGCATTAGCCAGCATCCAACCGATGTCGCGGTAGTTAGTCCATTTGTTAACTATATTTTGACATTATTGTGGACGATCATGATTGCAGGGATGACAATGATGCAGTTTGCCAGAGGGAATATTTCCTTGGGTCGAATCAAAGAGGTTTTGGACACGGAGCCGGATGTAAAGTTCGTAACCAGTGGCTCGGTTGCACCATTAACGGGATCAGTGGAATTCGATCATGTTTCCTTTACCTATCCAGATGGTGATGATGAAACCCTCAAAGATATTTCGTTCAAGATAAAGCCTGGCGAGATGGTCGGTATCGTTGGTGCAACCGGCTCTGGCAAGTCAACCTTAGCGCAATTAATCGCTCGTTTATACGATCCAACTAAGGGTGAAATTAAAATCGGCGGACAAAACATTAAGGATGTAACTGAAACGGCTTTGCGAAAGACTATTTCTTTTGTCTTGCAGCGTGCAGTGCTGTTTTCTGGGACGATTGCTTCGAATCTACGTCAAGGCAAGAGCAGCGCTAAGTTGCATGAACTCCAACGTGCGGCTGGCATGGCTCAAGCGTCGGAATTTATCGAGCGTTATAACGATTCGTTCGATCATGAAGTAGAAGAACGTTCTGCCAATTTCTCAGGTGGACAAAAACAGCGTCTTTCAATCGCGCGTAGCTTGATTGCTAAGTCGCCAATTCTAATTTTGGATGATTCAACTTCAGCGCTAGATGCCGAGTCTGAAAAGAAGGTGCAGCAAGCACTTGAACATGAATTACCGGACACAACGACCTTTATCATTGCAGAAAAGATTGTTTCAGTAATTAATGCCGATATAATTTTAGTGCTTGATGATGGAAAACTGGTTGCTCAAGGCACGCATGAAGAACTACTGAAGACCTCGCCAATTTATCAAGAGATTTTTAAGACTCAAAAAGGCAAGAGAGGTGAAAAGTAATGGGCGATACTAGAAAGACAATTCGCTATTTTATTAAGTATTTGAAGTCGTACTGGAAAGGAATTACCATCGTAGTTATCCTATCGCTGGTTTCAAGTGGTGCGCAGGTTTTGGCCCCGACTTTTTTAGGACAAGCCGTCACGGATTTGACTAATTATTTGTCTGATTTAAAAAAAGAAACTGTCAGTTTAAATACCTTCTATGGCGCCTTAGGATCAATGTTGGTCTTCTATGTTCTAAGTCAAGTTGCAATCTTCATTGCCTGGATGGTAATGTCGAAATTTAACGCTGATTCAACTAACGACATGCGAGAGAATTTATTCTCTAAGTTTCAAAGAATGATGATACGCTATTTTGATACGCATCAAGATGGTAAGCTGCTGTCTCTGTTTACATCAGATTTGGATAACATTTTTAACGCGATGAATAATGCTATCTTTGAAATTATTTCTCAGGGAATAATGTTCATCGGTACGATTATTGTGATGTTCACGGTTAATGCACAGCTGGCCTGGACGACGATTGCTTCAACGCCGCTGATTTTAATTGTCGCAGTTTTAATTATGAAAAAGGCTCGGATCTATTTGGATAAGCAGCAAGATGAAATTGGGGACCTTAACGGCTATATTACTGAACAAATTAACGGTGAGAAAGTCATTATTACCAATAATCTGCGGCAGGAATCGGTAGCTGGCTTTAAGACTTATAATAATCGCGTGAGAAAAGCAATGTTTAAGGGTCAATTCTATTCGGGGATGCTGTTTCCGCTAATGAATGGTTTAAACCTGCTTAACTTAGCTATCGTCATTGCCATGGGAGCCTGGATGATTATTTCTGGTCAAGTTAGCCAAGCTATCGGTTTGGGCTTGATCGTTACGTTTGTAGAATATTCACAAAATTATTTCCAACCGTTGACGCAGATTACCTCGATTTATTCCATGATTCAGTTAGCTTTGACCGGCGCCAGAAGGTTAGCTACGGTTGAAGAGCAGAAAGATGAAAATGCCGTACCAAATGGTAAAATCTTGCATGGCGTGCAAGAGGGAGTAAAGTTGGAGAACGTTCACTTTGGCTATGATCAAAATAAAGAGATCTTGCATGGCGTGAATATTGCTGTAGCTAAAGGACAATCAGTTGCCCTAGTTGGACCAACCGGATCAGGAAAGACGACCATTATGAATTTGCTTAATCGCTTCTATGATGTGAACTCCGGCAAGGTCACCTTTGATAATATTGACGTGCGCGACATTCAATTAAAGTCTCTGCGTGATAACGTCGGTATTGTCTTGCAGGATTCTGTCCTGTTCAGTGGTACGATTGCCGATAATATTCGCTATGGCAAGCCCAATGCCACTATGGATGAAGTAATTAGTGCAGCTAAGCAAGCGAATATTCATGATTTTATTGAGAGCTTGCCAGATGGCTATAACACGCGAGTTAATGATGCCAGTTCTGTCTTTTCAACGGGGCAAAAGCAGTTGGTTTCAATTGCCAGGACAATTTTAACTAATCCGGATTTCTTAATTTTAGATGAGGCCACTTCGAATGTGGATACGGTGACTGAAGAAAAAATTCAACAGGCCATGGATGCCGTAATCGCGGGACGGACCAGTTTCGTAATTGCCCACCGCTTAAAGACAATTCTCAATTCAAATAAGATTGTCGTGCTAAAAGATGGCAATGTCATCGAAGAAGGCAGTCATGAAAAATTGCTGGCTGATAAAGGATTTTATTATAAACTTTATACAGATCAGACAGCCTTCAATTGATGTGTTATACTAAAAATAATTAAATAATTTTTGTCACTAGGGGTGCTTAATAGCTGAGAAATACCCTTCGAACTTGAACAAGTCAATGCTTGCGATAAGGAAAGTGCTTTTTAATAATGATGTTTTTGTGCTCCTACTGACAAGCTAGTTAGGAGCTTTTTTATGTTTACTCGTTCAGCAAAATGGAATGTTAAATCAATTATTTTAGTTGCTTTAATTGGAATCATCATGGGGGTAATTTATACCTATGGTTTCAACAATGTGTATAACTGGGTTAAGCTAGGCTTTTTGCCTACCGGTTATGCTCCAGTTGTGGATAATATCTTCACAGGATTGTGGTATATGGCAGCACCGCTAGCCATGTATTTTGTTCCAACAGTTGGTTCTGGCACGATTGGTGAATTACTAGCCGCAACGGTTGAGATGGCAATTGGCGGTCAATGGGGTGCACTTACTATCTTGGAAGGTTTAATCGAAGGAGCAACTAACGAGATCGGCTTTTTCCCTAAAAAAGAGCGTTATGAAAAATTCTCTTGGAAGAGCGTCTTAACTGGAGCTTTCTTTGCCAATTTAGGTGGCTTCATTCCATCATATTTCTTGTATGGCTGGAGTCATTATAGTGTTAAATTACAAATTATGATGTTCATTACCAGTATTATTTCCGCATTAGTCTTTGATGGTGTTTTAGTTAAATTAATTACTAACTTATTCGATAAAGCATTGAAACCGAAGATCAATTAAATTATAACCAATCCCTTTTCAATCTATAGATACTTTTCTAAAAATAGTCATGTGCTACAATATAATAAGAAAATAGTGTATACGTTTACAGAAAAGAAGGGGATTTTTTGGGTGCGCGAACGAATAAGGAAAAAGAGGAAGAAGCGGAAGCGATTAAGAATTGGGATCCGCGTTATCACAAGAATGTAATTATTTACTTGTGGATCTATGGCATCTTAGGTGCTGTTACCGGGATCACTAACGATGCGGCTCTATCTTACTATAAGATTGTAGCGCCACATCTAATTTCAGGATTAAATATTTTTAATGCAGCGATTGCTATTTTGATGTCGTTAATGATTGCGACAGTTCACAAGTATGGCTACCGCAATATTTTGTTGGTTTTACCGCCGATGACCGCGATTTTTATGGTATTGACTTGTATTACGACTAATCAACTGATCATTATGATTGCCTATACCATTTCTTGGACGGCAATTGGCGTCTATGACTTGATGTATCCGTTAATGTGGACATCTTATGTGCCCGGCAAGATTAGAACGAAGATGTTCTCAGTGGTCATGATTGTTAACTTGATTACGCAGACGATTTGTACGTTCTTAGGTGGCAAGGCAGTGGTTTGGTTCTTTAGCTTATTGCAAGGCTCATCCTATCACGCAGCTTCAATTTTATCGGGTCGGCCTGAATTAATGCAGGGGGCAGGAGTTAGCTAATTACACGAATGCTTATCGAATTCTATTAATTATTACGGCATTAGTTACGATGCTAGCCTTCGTCTTGGCTCTGTTTATTCATGACGTACCACGTGATTATCGTTCAGAAAGCAGTGAACAACGTGATACGCCTGCCAAAAAAGCAGCTATGTATAAGAAACTGCTTAATAAGCGGACGATTATGTGGATTGTTTATATCGCTGGAGTGCAATTGGGTGCACGATTAATCGCGGTTTATGTGCCAATTTATTTGAATAATTATTTGCATATCCCGCGGGATGTTTCATCAACGATCAATACCTTCGTGCAAGCAGCTATGCTGATTGGGTATTTCTTCGCACCGTTTTTGGAAAAGAAGATGGGTGCGATTGTCTCGGTTGCTGCTGGAACATTAACCTGTGTCCCAGTTATGCTGCTGCTAGCTAATGGACGCCATTTAGGCAGCGGGATGGTCTTATTCGTGATTGTTGGCATCTTGCTCTTCTTGAGAACGGGTTTGGCTAACGCCACGATGCCGATTCAGCAGGAAGTCCAGATGGTTATTGTGGATAAAGATTTGCGTCCTGCCTTTACTGGAGTAGTGCAGATTGCTTATGCGGTAGTTGGCATTATTGATGGACTCTTCACTGAGTTCTACTTATTTAATACGCAAGATGGCTATGCTAACGCATATTATATTGCCGCAGTAATTTATGTGATTGCCAGTGTATTGCTTTTGGTCTTCTTTGCTAAAAAGTACAATCGTATTCTAGAAAATAGCCATGCGTCTGAAGAAAAATAAGGCAAAAAGAAAAATGGGTTGACGCCCATTTTTTGTTTATTTCAAAACTGATTGTAGCTTAGTTGTTAACATGTCGATGGCTACATCATTTTCTCCGCCTTCTGGTACGATGATGTCAGCGTAACGCTTGGTAGGTTCAATGAATTGGTTGTACATTGGCTTAACAGTGCCTAGATATTGATTGATTACAGAATCTAATGATCGGCCTCGCTCCTTCATGTCTCGTTCAAGACGGCGGATAAAGCGAATGTCATCGTCGGTGTCTACGTAAACTTTGATATTCATTAGATTGCGAATATCTTCATTAAAGAGAACGAGAATTCCTTCCAGAATGATAATGTCTGCTGGTTCAACGTGAATAGTTTTATCGCTTATGGTGTGCGCGGTAAAGTCATAAGTTGGCATCTCGATCGGCTTGCGGTGGATCAATTGATTTAGCTGTGCTTCAAGCAGTGGCATGTCGAAGGCATCAGGATGATCATAATTGATCTTCATTCTTTCTTTCATTGGTACGCCAGTGTTGTCTTTATAATAAGAATCTTGGGTCATGATCATAATCCGGTCATGATCCTTAATGTTGTTGGCAATTTCATGGGCAATAGTGGTCTTTCCACTGCCAGAGCCACCGGCAATACCGATAATAACGGGTTTTTCAAGTTGTCCCATAATTAACTCCTTTATTTTTTCTATATCATAAACATTCTAAGCTATTTTTCGAATATCAACAGTAGAAAATCAAAATAAAAACGAATACATTATAAATATGAGAAATATAACTTGCATTTTTAAGCAAAATAATGTTAAATACATATAAACAAATTAGAAAGCAATGAAAAAGACGAGTAGATGATTCATTCTTTGCAGTGAATTAACGATAGTGTGAAGTTAATAGACCCTGAATCATTGAATAACACTTTTAGCACCTCACCGAAATAATCAGGATTAGAGTAGGTCGAGACGTCGCCGGTACGTTACTACGCCGGTAGAGCATGATTGTGCTCTATGAGCAGGTCTATTAGAATAGACAATCTGGGTGGTACCGCGGAAAGAAGCCTTTCGTCCCTATAAGAATCAGGGGGAGTGAAGGGCTTTTTCTTTACTCAAAAAAGTTGGGTAAAAAGCCGAATGAAATATTGAATAATTATCTTTAATGTCTCATTTTGACTGAAAGAAGTATTTAATTTTATTCTTAAAAAAGGTAAAATGGTAGTAATGCGAACGAAAGAAAGGTAGAAGCCATGACAGCAATTATTGAATTCAAGCACGTTGATAAATATTATGGAAAACTTCATGCATTAAAAGATATTAATTTAAAAATTGATGAAGGCCAAGTGGTTTCAATCATTGGATCATCAGGTTCTGGTAAGAGTACTTTAATCAGAACTATGAACGGTTTAGAACCAATTAATAGTGGTCAATTAATCGTAACCGGTTATGACTTAGCTGATAGGAAGACCGATATTAACAAGATTCGTAAGAATGTGGGAATGGTGTTCCAACACTTTAATCTTTACAATAACCACACAGTATTGGAGAACGTAATGCTCGCTCCGAAGATCGTCTTGAAGCGTCCGGATGATGAAAACCGCAAGGTAGCGATGGAATATCTAGAAAAAGTTGGCATGGCCGATAAGATTAATTCATTGCCACGTCAATTATCCGGTGGGCAAAAGCAACGTGTAGCTATTGCTCGATCCTTAGCTATGCATCCTAAAGTTATCTTGTTTGACGAACCAACTAGTGCCCTTGACCCAGAAATGATCGAAGATGTTTTGGAAGTTATGCATTATGTTGCCGAACAAGGGATTACCATGGTCGTGGTTACTCACGAAATGGGTTTTGCTAAACAAGTAAGCAATCGGTTGATCTTCTTTGACCAAGGTCATATTCTTGAAGATCGCAAGCCAGAAGAATTCTTCGCTCATCCTGATACAGAACGTGCACGCCAATTCTTAAGCAAGGTTATTTCTAAGGATTAAGGTGATGTGCTATGAAGAAACTAAGAAAATTTCTTTTCTTACCTTTATTAATATTGCTCGCCTTTACTCTGACTGCTTGCGGCAAGAGTAGTGGCAATGTCTATCAGAAGGTAAAGCAAAGCAAGCAAATTATCTGGGGCGTCAGAGCTGACACTAGGTTGTTTGGTTTAACTAACGTTAAAACCGGTCAAATTGAGGGGTTTGAAATTGATTTAGCCCATGCCTTAACTAAGCAAATGCTCGGTAAGGACGCTAAGGCCGAATTTGTCACGACGACTGCTAACACGAGAATCCTATTACTTAAAAACGGCAATGTTGATGCGATGCTAGCAACGATGACGATTACCCCAGAACGTGCTAAGCAGGTAACTTTTTCTAAGCCTTACTTCCCAGCTGGTTCATCACTATTGGTGCCTGATAAGAGCAAGATCAAGAATGTTAAAGACTTGAATGGTAAAGTTGTCTTAGCTGTTAAAGGGACAACCGCAGTCGATGACGTGCATAAATATGCACCTAAGGCCAAAGTCTTGCAATACGATGACTATGGTCAAGCGATGTCAGCCTTGAAGGCTAACCAGGGTGTGGCCTTAACAACTGATAACGGTCTGCTGGCTGGTATTGCTCAGGAAAACCCTGGCTACAAGTTAGTGGGCGGCGTTTATAGCAACGCCCCTTATGGAATTGCCGTTAACAAGGGTCAAACGGATATGATTGATCATATTAATCAAGCTTTAAATGAATTACAGCAGAACGGTACTTATGACCGGTTGATTAAGAAGTGGTTTGCAGGAATTCCTGGTTTTAGTCTGAAAGGAGTGTTGAAGTAATGTGGCAAATTATTACTAATAATTGGGGAGCCTTCTTAACAGGGTTCTGGAATACGATTTTGTCCAGTATTATTGCTTTAGTTTTCAGTCTGATCTTGGGTGTATTCTTCGCCTTGCTGGAAGTAGCTCCACCTAAGTTTGGTCGCGCTATTGCCAAAGTCTATATCTCTATTTTTAGAAATATTCCATTGCTAGTTATTGTCATGATCTTCTATTTAATTGTCCCTCGTTATATTGTTAAGTTATCTGGTTTTCAAGCTGGGACGATTGGCTTAACGCTCTATACTTCCGCCTTTATTGCAGAAACGGTGCGTGCCGGGATCAACTCCATCGGTACTGGACAGATGGAAGGTGCTCGCTCTAACGGAATGACCTACACGCAAGCAATGCGTTACGTTATTTTGCCTCAGGCGATGAAGATTGTGATTCCACCACTTGGCAACCAGTTCGTTAACTTGGTTAAGAACTCTTCGGTTTTAGCCTTTGTAGCTGGGTTTGATTTAATGTATCAAGCACAACTGATCGCATTCTCAACCTTCCAGACAATTGATACTTATATCATCGTTGGTCTGTTCTACTTGATCTTGACCCTGCCGCTTAGTTACTATATGCGACACCTTGAGAAAAAGTTAGCTAAATAGGAAGGGGATCGAAAATGGAAACTTTTATTCATGCATATTCATGGGTCGATATCCACTTCTTATTGCAAGGACTTTGGGTAACGATTTATGTATCATTGATTTCAATTGCGCTTAGCTTTGTGGTTGGTCTGATTTTAGGCTTGCTTCGCTACATGAAGATTAAGTATGTTTCAGCCATCGTCGGTTTTATCATTGATATTATTCGTAACCTGCCGCTTTTGCTGATCATCTTTTTTACCTACTTTGGTTTGCCCCAATTAGGGATTGTGACTAATCCGACAACGGCATCAATTGCGGCCTTGGTAATTTTTGAAGGTGCGATGCTAGCTGAAATTGTGCGTTCCGGAATTGGCTCGGTTGATCCGGGACAAATGGAAGGTGCCCGTTCTAATGGGATGAGCTACAGTCAAGCAATGTATCACGTCGTCATGCCGCAAGCTTTGCACAACATGATTCCAGCACTTTTGTCACAGTTCGTATCTTTAGTAAAGGATACGTCTTTAGCCACGATTATCGTGTTGCCAGAGCTTTTATACCACGCTCAGATTATCTACAGTCAGAACACGACTTACTTGATTCCAATGTATGTCATCATTGCGGTGATGTACTTCATCGTCTGCTTCTGTCTGTCACAAGTGGCAAACTATTTGCAAAAGAAATATAATTAAAATTTCAAAATTATTCAAGAAAACTAACTCATGCTACTATGGTGGTAAAGTTAGTTTTTTAGTTTGGGCAAAAATATGAAAGTAAATGAACAATTAACCGATTTTGAGCGGGTCGAATTGACTAAAAAAGCTTATGATCAATTGCAGCTAGGGCAAAGCGTCGATGTGAGCAAGCACCATATTGGCACGGTCTGCCGCAGCGTTCATGCAGTGGACGGCTTGAGGGCCTATGTCATCAGTAATCCGCATGAAGTGACGCTTTTATTTAAAGGCTCATATGGCTTTAAAAAAGGGACGCCGCAAACTTGGCGGGATGAATGGCTGAAGACCAATTTGCCGATTTTAAGGGCAATGCTGTCGCATGAGAGGCGCGTGCCTAGTCAGTTGAAGACCGCGAGCAAATTATTAGATGAAACGATCCACCAATTTTATGGCACGCAGATATATATTTATGGGCATTCTTTAGGCTCAATTAATGCACAGTTTGCTTTGGCTAATTGTCATCATCCAGAAGCCATTGGTGCGGCGTATTTATATGAGGGGACTAATATCTGGCTACTGTTTACGCCAAAAGAGCGTCGCTGTGTGGCCAAGATGCGCGAGAAGATTTTTAACTATGTGGATATTTATGATCCGGTTACTTTGGGGATCACGGAAACGCACCACATGGTAGGGCAGCTACGCTACGTCGATAGTGAGCCAATGAAGCCCATCAAGCAGCATATGTGGGGCGGCTATTCCTTTAACCCTGATGGCAGTTTGAAGCTGCGCAAGGTTGATCAGGCGTTTTTGGCAGAAAGTCGCAGTGAACATAAATTGCTTAGTCGTTCGGGGGATGTCACGGAATTCATTGAAAAGATTAGTTCGGGTGACGAGATCAAAAAGATGGCTGTTCAAAAAGCTGAAAAGCTGGTGAAAAAGTATCCTGATCACAAGAGTTTGGCCAGACTGGCCGCTTTGTTTAAGGAAGAAATGCTTAGGAATGAAGATTAACGAAAGGGAGTAAATATGGCATTACCAACAAAAATTGAAGTTAGAGGAGCGCGGGTCCACAACCTGAAGAACATCAATGTCGATATTCCACTGCACAAATTTGTGGCGATTTCAGGCTTATCCGGATCTGGTAAATCATCCCTCGCCATGGGTATTCTGTATGAAGAAGGATCTAGACGTTACTTGGATGCACTATCAACTTACATGCGCCGGCGGATCAAGCAAGGTGCGCAAGCTGATGTCACAAGTGTTAAACACATTCCATCAGCCTTGGCCCTTCGTCAGCGTCCGAGTGTGCCAAACGAACGCGCAACGGTAGGGACGACGACTGAGACCTTCAATGTCTTGCGTCTGATTTTTTCAAGATTAGGTTCACCGGTTTGCCCCAATGGTCACCGTGTGCAACCGAGTTTGGCAATCGCCGAAGCAATGTCAAAGTCGGGTGAAGAGATGGGCCGTATTACCTGTCCTACCTGTGGCGTGAAATTCTATGTTCCTAGTGCCGAAGAGTTTGCCTTTAATTCCAATGGCGCCTGCACAGAATGTGGCGGTACAGGCAAGGTGCGTCAATTAGATGATAGCAAATTAATCGCTGATGAAAATCTATCCATTAAAGATGGCGCGGTTGCTTCTTGGTCTTTGCCAGGGAGAAACTTCATGCCAAATGTGGCTCAACATGCCGGCGTGCGGATCGATATTCCGTTTAAAGATTTGACTGAGAAGGAAAAAGATTTTGTCTTAAATGGTCCAGAAAAGAAATATAAGATGGACTTCTTGTCCGGCACGGGTCGCGTTTTCCACGATTTCAATGCTTTGTATGAAAATGCCCACCAGGCAGTTTTGCGGTCTGCCAAAAGCAGCAAGAGTGAACGCGCGCAAAAACGGATCGCGGAATTCTTTAGCTATTCGACTTGTCCAGTTTGTCACGGTACGCGTCTGCGTCCAGAACTGCTCAAACAATTAATCAATGGTAAAAATATCGACGAAGTTGAGCACATGCAGCTAGGCGATTTGCCTCAATTTAGTAAGGAACTATTAGCTAGTTTGCCTGCTGAAATGCACAAAATGGCAAAGTCTTTGATCAGTGAATTTGTGAATAACTTGCAGCCGTTACTTGATTTAGGCTTGGATTATCTGATGATGGCCAGAGCCGGCAACACTTTATCCACCGGTGAATTACAGCGAATTCAGTTAGCGCGGACACTGAGAACCGAAACGACCGGTGTTTTGTACGTACTGGATGAACCCTCAATTGGCCTGCATCCCGCTAACGTCGATGGTTTGATCAAGGTCATGCGTAAGTTGGTTGCTCAAGGCAATTCCTTGGTAGTAGTTGATCACAATGTGGATATCATTAAAGCAGCGGATGAAATCATCGAAATTGGTCCAGGTTCTGGTGCACAGGGTGGACAGATTCTAGCCCAAGCTAGTCCAAAAGAGATTGTGCAGGATAAAAAATCATTGATTGCGCCATACCTTAACGGCCAAGCTAAGCTGATGGCGAGAAAAACAGCTGATCAGGTGAATACCAAACGCATTACCCTTGAAGTTGATCACTATTTTAACTTGCGTGACGTTAAAGCGGCTATCCCACTTAACCAGATCACTGCGGTTACCGGCTTTTCTGGTGCGGGTAAAACTAGTTTGATCTTGGATTCTTTGGTGCCAGCAATTGAAAAGCAAAATAAGGGCGAAAAATTGCCTAAGCAAATTAAACAATTTAATTCACCTGTGCATAACGTAGTTAGCGTGGACGCTTCGCCAATTGGCAAAAGCACGCGTTCAACGGTCGCTACCTATACCTCAATTATGGATAATTTGCGTAAGCTTTTTGCTCGTCAGCCACTGGCTAAAGAAAAGCACTACACGCCGAGCTACTTTTCTTATAACAATAAGGAAGGTGCTTGTCCAAGCTGTGGCGGTACCGGGATCGTCACGCTGGATATCCAGTTTTTGCCAGATATGCAGCAGACCTGTCCTGAATGTGGCGGCAACCGTTACGCGAAAAAGATCGAGGCAGTGAAGTGGCACGGTGTGTCGATCGTTGATGTGTTGAACATGGACGTCAATGAAGCTTTGCCAGTTTTCAAAAAGGCACCGAAGATTGAACGGGAACTTAAGCTGCTAAAAGAAGTTGGCTTGGATTATCTGCACTTAGGTGAAAGCACGCCAACGCTGTCTGGTGGGGAAGCTCAGCGCTTGAAGCTGGTAACGCACCTTAGTCACAAGGAAGACGATACTTTGTTTGTCTTTGATGAACCGACGATTGGATTGCATCCATTGGACGTGAAGGTCTTGGTTATTGTGATGCAGAAATTGCTGGATCAGGGCGCTACGATCATTACGATCACGCACGATTTGAACTTGATCGTCAATGCCGATTACATGATTGATTTGGGACCGCGCGGTGGTAAGAACGGTGGTCAGATTGTAGCGGCGGGGATGCCGCAGGAATTAGTCAAGCAGCCTGATAGTTTGACGACTAGATATTTGGCTGATTATTGGCAACAATTTAGGTAAGAAAAAAGAAGCTCCGAAAAATGGAGCTTCTTTTTGACTGTTCTAATAATTTTATTGCTTCCAAGCAGCATCAAGCTTTTGCTTGCCCACCCTGATATCGCTGTTCCAATTTTGCTTCTTGCTTGCCTTAGCCAAGATAGTTTGCATATTAGCATTAACTTGGTCATATGCAGTAATTGAGTTCTTAGTTACAGGTAAGAAGTAAAGATTCTTTGAAGTCTTAGCCAAAACAGCTGGGATTTTGCTGTCCTTTGCCTTTTGATACTCAGTATCAGTCAAAGCAGCAGTGTTAACTGGCATGTAACCAGTTTGCTTAGCCCAGTAAAGTTGTGATGACTTAGAGGTCAAGAACTTAAGGTACTTGAAGGCAGCGGCCTTTTGCATTGCACTAGCCTTTTTGAACATGTAGATGTCAGTACCTTGCTGAACGTTCATCGTGCTTGGACGAGCAGCCACGCCGTATGTGTAGCCTTTCTTTAAACCTTGCTTGAGGTATGCTTCATTAGCAGTTGAACCGATGAACATGGCTACGCGGCCATTATTGAATGGAGTAGACATGTACTTTTCTGTTCCGGCTTGCATGAAGTAGCCTGCCTTAACGCCTTCTGCGTAGTAGTTAATGGCCTTAACAGAATCCTTAGCAGCAAAGTTCAAGTTCTTGTTGAAGTCCTTGCCGTAAGTTTCCTTCATTTGCATCATATAGTAGTTGTTTAAAGCGTCAAAGCCTACGCCGCGCACCTTGTGGTGGCTTTCACGGTAGATTTTAGCTGATGCACTGGCCAGTTCACTCATATTGGTTGGCACTTTGACATTGTACTTATCCAGCAAAGTTTTGTTATAGAAAAGTACTTCAACTGACTTGTTAAATGGCACGCCGACTTGAGTACCGTTGATCTTGGCACCGTCCCAGAGAGCTTTCTTAATTCCACTATTCTTGTATGAACCCCAGCCAATTGACTTGTTGTTAACGTAAGGAGTCAGGTTAACGAGCATCTTATTCTTAGCGGCGTTGTAGAGCCAGCCTGGATAAGCTTGCGTAATCGTTGGCAAATCCTTAGGTGATTGTAAACCGGAAACTAACTTGGATTGCAAATCAGAGTAGTTGCCGCCTTGGCTTTGCAGCTTAATCGTAATGTTAGGGTTCTCCTTTTCAAAATCTGTGGTCAACTTTTTCAGCGCACTTTGAGAGGTACCGGTTAATGAGTACCAGAAGGTAACGTTAGTCTTCTTGGAGATCTTAGTCGGAATCTTCGTTGAAGAACTTGAGTTGGACTTATTGTTTGAACAGGCACTCAGACCGACAGTGGCTAAAACAGCCGCACCGCAGAGTGCTAATTTTTGATAGAATTTCATTATTTCTGCCTTTCAAAAATCTCTTTTCAGGAGTATTATACCATAATTATCCGGACTATTCATTGACAAAATAAATAAAATGTTCTTAATTGACACTTAGAAAGATCAATTTTACTATTAAGTTAAGTAAAAGTTTAAAAATAGGTGACAATGATGGACAAAAATCCTTTAGTATATGAATATTCAATCGGCAAGCGTAAGCCATATGATTACGACTATGGTAATCGGCAGGGTAACCAGAGCGCGGGCTGTCCCTTCTGTGATGTGGCGCATTTGGTCAACATTTTTGAAAAAGAGGGCGACAAGATCTGGTTAAAAAACAAGTATCCAACCTTGAAGGATACTGACCAGACGATTCTAATTGAATCCAGCGATCACCAGGGTGATATTTCTACATATACTTATGCACATAATCGTCAGTTGATGAAGTTCGCACTGAAGTGTTTTCAAAAGATGAATAATTCGGGGCGTTATGAGAGCGTGCTCTGGTACAAAAACTTTGGGCCAAAATCTGATGGTTCCTTAACTCATCCGCACATGCAGATTGTCGGGCTATACCACAAGAATGGCTATCAAGACATCGGTGCTGATAACTTTACGGGTTTTGAAGTTGGCCAAGCTGGTTCTGTAGAAATGAATTTATCTGCTCATCCTGTGCAAGGCTATCAAGAAGTGAATATTCTGACTAAAGATAATAGCAATCTTTATACCTGGGCTGATTTGATTCAAAAGGGGACGCAATATGTCCGTTCCGTTCTCTCACACGGGGTGGATTCTTACAACTTGTTTTTCTATCCAATCAACGATGGGCAAGGGACTTGTTGCAAAATCATTCCGCGGTTTTATGCTTCGCCGTATTTTGTTGGTTACAAGATTTCGCAGGTCGATGATGCCGATACTTTGAAGTGGGAAGCTGAGCGGTTGAAGGGCTTCGTTAATGGTGGTATTTTACAGTAGAATTTCAAAAGGCGCATTCGGATAAATGAATGCGTTTTTTTGCTATAATCAATAGTGAAAAATACATTTCTAAGAAGGGATGCTCAATGAAGAAGATTGTAGTTATTGGTTCTAGCAATGTCGATACGACGTTGCACGTAAAGGACTTTCCAAAACCGGGCGAAACAATTAACGCCTTAGATGTTACTACTGCAGGTGGCGGCAAGGGCGCCAACCAGGCCATCGCCGCCGCTAAGAGTGGCGCGGAGACTTACTTTATTAGTCGTGTTGGTGAAGATAGCGCGGGTGGTTTTATTACCCATCAATTGAAGAGCTATGGCGTGGACGCAACTTATGTGCAGACCACGATGGGCAGCAAGACTGGCCATGCTTATATCACCTTGAGTGAAGCCGGACAAAATAGTATTGTGATCGACCACGGCGCTAATTATGAATTGACGGTCGAGGACGTGAAGGCAGCTAGTGACTTGATTCAAAACTGGGACTGCGTCATTGCTCAATTCGAGACGCCAATCGAGGTAACCTTAGCGGCCTTCAAGATGGCCAAAAAGGCAGGCAAGATCACAATCTTGAACCCAGCACCAGCCATTGACAAGATTCCTGCTAAATTGCTCGGATATACTGATATCATCACGCCAAACGAGACCGAGAGCGCCAAGATTACAGGTATTCCAATTAAAAACAAGTCAACCTTGGCCACGAATGCAGAAAAATTGCATTTATTGGGTATTAAAAATGTGGTCATTACCTATGGCGACAAGGGTGCTTATGTTTCAACTCCTGATGTGGAAGAATTAGTGCCAGCTTACAAGGTAGAGGCAGCAGATACAACGGGTGCTGGTGACACTTTCATTGGCTACCTGGCCAGCAACTTAAATAGTGATCTGACCAACTTCACAGAGGCAGCTAAGACTGCCAGTCGCGCCTCATCAATTGCTGTTCAGCGCTTAGGTGCCCAGCCATCAATTCCAACTGCTAAGGAAGTTAGAGATGCAATGGAGGAAGATGAATAATGGATAAGCAAGAACAAGATCGTTTGAAAAAAGAAGCTGCTGAAAAAGCCGCAGCTGCAGTCAAGTCTGGCATGATCTTAGGCGTCGGGACCGGTTCGACTGTAGCCTTCTTTATTGATGCCTTAGGCAAGCGCAAAAATGAAGATGGCTTAAAGTTAAAGGCCGTCGTGACAACCAGTAACCGCAGCAAGAAGCAGCTAGAGGGCTTAGGCTTTAAGGTTAGTGAATTAGCTGACATCGACCAGGCCGACCTGACTGTTGATGGTGCTGACCGGGTAGCCGATAACCTTGATGGGATCAAGGGAGGAGGCGGCGCCTTGACTTTGGAGAAGAACGTTGCTATTAATTCCAAGAGAATCATCTGGATCGTTGATGAATCAAAATTGGTTCACCGGTTGAGTGGCTTTCCATTGCCAGTCGAAGTACTGCCAATCTCTTGTGAACAAAACTTCAAACGCTTCAAGCAAGAAGGCTTGAAGCCACAATGGCGCATGGATGGCGATAAGCGCTACATTACCCACTACGGCAACTACATTATCGACTTAGCAGCTGATCCAGTACCTGCACCTCATGGTTTAGCTGACTATCTTGATCACACCGTCGGCGTAGTCGAACATGGTTTGTTCTTAGATATGTGTGACGAAGTAATTATTGCTCATAGCGATGGCACCATCGAAGACAAAAAAAAATAAATGAATATATTAAAAATCATTTTTTCTATACTAGTAAAAATTTATCTAAAAGGACCTGATGAAAGATATGAGTAAAACTAAAAAGCAAAAACTTACTTTTGCTGGCTTATTGATTGCCATTGGGATCGTGTACGGCGATATCGGTACGAGTCCGCTGTACGTAATGAAGTCGATTGTGACTGAAAATGGCGGGATCAGTAACGTCAATCGCGAATTAATCGTGGGCTCAATCTCGCTAATTTTGTGGACGGTCACCTTGCTGACGACTGTTAAGTACGTCCTGATTGCACTAAAAGCAACTAACCACGGTGAAGGTGGGATCTTCTCGCTCTATGCTTTGGTTAGAAAAAGAGCCAAGTGGCTGGTCATTCCAGCTCTAATTGGTGGAGCAGCGTTACTGGCTGACGGGACCTTAACGCCAGCCGTAACGGTAACGACTTCTATTGAAGGTTTGAAGAACATGCGCTTTGGCGAAGTAATTCCAGTGCAAACGCAAGATATGGTCATTGCAATTACGATTATTATCTTGCTTCTGCTGTTCTCGATTCAGCGGATGGGGACGAGCGTGATTGGTAAGGCCTTTGGACCCATTATGATGATCTGGTTCACTTTCTTAGGCGTGATTGGGATCATGAACTTAAGTCATGATTGGAGTTTGCTAGAAGCTATTAATCCGATTCATGCGATTAGAATTTTATTTAGTCCTGCCAATAAGGTGGGGATTTTGATTCTGGGTTCAATCTTCCTGGCTACTACGGGTGCCGAAGCCTTGTATTCTGATGTCGGCCACGTTGGTAAGGCCAACATCATGGGTTCTTGGCCCTACATCTTCGTTTGCTTGACCTTGAACTATCTTGGTCAGGGCGTATGGATCTTGCATAATGGCAGCTACCACGCTGGTAACGGCGACTTCAACCCATTCTTTGAAGTCGTGCCTGGTTCCTGGCGCTTGTTTGCTATTGTCTTAGCCACGATCGCTGCGATCATTGCTTCACAGGCCTTGATCACTGGTTCATTCACCTTGGTAGCCGAAGCAAGTAGCCTGAAGTTCTTGCCAAGAATGAACATTATCTACCCATCTACGGAAAAGGGCCAGATCTATATTCCTTCAATTAATAAGATGATCTGCGTGGTTACGGTAGCGATTGTCTTATTATTCAGAACTTCGCATCATATGGAAGCAGCCTATGGTTTGGCTATCACGGTAACGATGCTGATGACGACGATTTTGCTCTTTGAATACTTAGGCAAAAAGAGTAAGCCACTCTACTTGCGTTGGATCTTTTTAATTGTCTTTGCTTCTATTGAAGGGATGTTCCTCATCTCCAGCTTGACCAAGTTCCTGCACGGCGGCTACGTCACGGTCTTAATCGCCGGCTTCATCTTGGGCATCATGTATATTTGGTTCTATGGCAATAAGATTCGTGACAAGCGTGAAGAAAAGAACGCTTATGTCCGCTTAGATGAATATACCGATATGTTAACAGAGCTGAGTCACTGTGATGATTATCCGTACTATGCTACCAACTTGGTCTACATGGCTAAGGTTAAATACAACAAATTCATCAAACGTGAGATGTTGTACTCCATCTTGGATAAGCGGCCCAAGCGCGCTAAGGCTTATTGGTTCGTCACGGTTAATGTTACGAACGAGCCTTATACGGCTGAGTATGCCATTAACACATATGGCACCAAGAATGTAATTAACATCCAGCTCTATTTAGGCTTTAGAAAGCAGACTAGCGTAAATGTCTACTTGCGGCAGATTGTGCATGACCTCATTGCTGATGGTACGATTGAGGGACAACCGCAGCGTTTTACCACTACTCCAGGTAGGGATGTTGGCGACTTCTCCTTCGTCATCGTTAACGACGTGATTAGTCCATTAACTAAGTTGACCGCTTATGAGAAGTTCATGGTGGAAGCCAGAGTATGGCTGCAGAATCTATCCTCTAATCCCGCTTCTTGGTTTGGTCTGGAATATGCGGATACGATTGTTGAACGTGTACCGCTAGTTTTAGGTGATCATAAGGACAGTCGGATTAAGCGAATTAAGCGAATTAAGCCGAAAAAATATAATTGATGATTGAAATTAAGGATTTTGTAGGTAAGAATTACGGAATTCTTTATATAGAAAAGTCCTCGTATCAAATCCAGGAGGCGATCAACCAGACACTCCTGAGCAACCAGAAAAGGCATCTACTTACTCTACAAGAAAATACTGATACTCCTAAGAACGAGCCTGGACGCCTGTTAAGCGAAACTGTAATTTCTGCTCAGAAGAATAGTCAATTGCCACAAACTGGTGAGAAGCGCAGTTCTGCTTTAGCCGTTGGCGCAAGCTTAGCCTTTGCTAGAACACAATTAAGACTCAATCTGTAATGGTTGAGCCTTTTTTGTACGGTCAGTAGTGAAGGCACTAGACTTCTAATTCTTTCAGCATCCCTGTATAATTAAGTATTGAAGTAAACCAGATAGAATGTTGGTTAATTAATCCTAGTAAATAAACCGAACCATTTTAATTATTGGTCCGGCTTTTGTAGTATAATGATATTAAACACACGCGTAGAAGAGGAAAATATTAATGAAGAAAAAACCTTTAATTATTAGTACCGACCCCGGCATCGATGACATCGCGGCCATGACGATCAGCCTTTTTGCTAAGAAACTGGACGTTAGAATGATCGTGCCGACTTGGGGCAACGTCGCGCTTGAATATACACTGCAGAACACGCTTAATTTAGAGCAATTCTTGCACACTAAGGTGCCAGTAGTCGTTGGCGCCAATCAGCCACTAGTAGCACCGATGATCAGTGCCGCTGCCGTTCATGGACAGACAGGCATTGCTGGCTTTGACTTTGAACAAGCAAATGATGACTTGGTAAAGCCAGGCTTAGCTGCAACCTTGATGGCAAATGAAATTGAGAATAGCCCAGCCAAGGTAACGCTCCTAGGAATCGGACCTTTGACTGATTTTGCCTTATTGCTTAAACAATATCCAGCAGTGAAGCAGAACATTGAGCAGATCGTGATCATGGGTGGCAATATTGGTCGCGGGAATCATTCACCGCTAGCTGAATACAATATCGCTGGCGATCCGGAAGCCGCGCAGGTTGTTTTCCACAGTGGTTTGCCAATTAAGGTGGCGCCACTTGAGATTGGCAACAAGGCGCATTTGACTCCGGAGCAAATGCAGCAAGTTAAGGAATGCGGTAGCGTAGGGAAGATGCTGTATTCACTTTTCTCCCACATCCACGAGCCTGATGGTGATCCGAGAATTAAGATTTTCGATCCTACGGCCGTCGGCATTTTGCTTCATCCCAAAATGTACACGATGAAAAGAGCACACGTGGAGATTGAATTGCGCGGGCAATTTACTTATGGCGCCAGCGTAATCGACTTCATGGATCAGGGCAACGCCAACAGCGAGATTGCGACCGATGTAGACTTGGCGCAATTTGCTAAATGGTTTATTAATAGTATTAAAACAGCAGAGCAAGGAAGAGAATAATGGCTAATTACGTTTATCGGACAGTCATGCGTGACATTAAGCAGAATATTTTGAACAATAAGTATGAAGGGATGCGGATACCCAATGAGCGTAGCTTAGCTAAGTATTACGATGTCAGTCGTTCATCGATGAAGCGGGCCCTGGAACTGCTCGCCCAGCAGGGAATTGTTTTTAAAAAGCGAGGCAGCGGCACCTTCATCAATCCGCTTTATCTCAGAAATCAAGCAATGTTTCGCTATGATGGCTCGAACCTAGGGATTACTGACAGTTTTAAAGTACCAGGCAAGAAGCAGCAGATTAAGCTCCTTAACTTCCACGTCGTGAAGGCAACTAGGGAGATTGCGGAAGATTTATTCTTGAATGAAAATGATTTTGTGTATAAGTTCAAGCGTCTGCGACTGTTAGATGAGCAGCCTTTCTTGATTGAGACGGGCTACTTGCCAATTAAGATCATGCCGGAACTTAAGCCAGAAACTTTGCAGAGTTCGCTGTTTAACTATCTAGAAGATGAACAAAGCAAGACTGTGACCAAATCCTTCTTAAATATTACCGTGGAACCGTCAAATGAGGAAGATCAAGAGCAGCTGGTGTTGAAGATCAACGAGCCAGTCGGCGTGATGGAAGGGATCTTCTTCCTGGATGACGGTACGCCCTTTGAGGTGTCGAACATGCGCGTGCATTATCAGTATATGAACTTTAATACTTTTGTTAATTTAGGGAAGTAAAAAGATGAATTTGCAAGAGTTAACAGCTTTAAAAGATAAAATGAATACTTTTCGTCCTTTAACTATGGATGAAATAAAAGCAATTGAAAAAGATAAAAAGATTGATCATATTTGGTCCTCTAATGCGATTGAAGGTAATTCGTTGTCCAAATATGAAACAGCAGCATTATTGGAAACAGGTTTAACGGTTCATGGCAAGCCTTTTGCGGATCATTTGGCTGCCCTTGACTTAAGCAGAGCGTATGATTATGTGCAAGAATTAGCTACAGGTGAATTGCCTTTAGATGAGATAGCTATCAGGGATATTAATCGCTTGGTCACTTATTCGGATGATCCTGCTAAACGAGCTGCAGCTGGACAATATCGGCAAATTAAAGTATGGCCTAATGGAGTTAAAGATGTCCATTATGCCGAACCCAATGATATCCCCGCAAAAATGCAAGATTTAATCTCGTGGTATAAAAATGCAGAAGACAAAGAGCATCCCGTTAAGTTAGCAGCTTTATTGCACCTGAAGTTTGTCACTATTCATCCCTTTAGGGATGGCAATGGCAGAACGGCTAGATTGCTGATGAATTTTGAATTGATTAAGTATGGCTATTTGATTATCAATATTCAGCCAGATAAGGACAGTCGCAGTGCTTATATGGAAGCTCTGCGGGTCGCACAAGCTCAGGATAATGTTGCACCATTCATTTCTTTAGTGGCAGATTATGAAGTTGAAGAATTGAATGAGCGAATTAGTCTGTTGGAACGAATTGAAAAAGAAAGAAAGTTCGCAAAAGGTCAAACCAGGTTGGATCAATTTGAAGACCATCCTTGATAAATTCGAGCAAAAAATTAGGATCATTCAGTATCATAATGCTGAATGATCCTTTTTTAAGCATTTTATTTTTCAATTTCGTAGTGTTTGTTAATGATGTAGTCAGTAATTACTATAAATGCATCAGTATTGTGCTCAAATAATCTTAAGATTTTTTTCTAGGCGTGCCTTTTTTTGAAAACTAAGGTAAGAATCTGGAGTTTTTCCTAACTATTTCAAGTATCCGTCTAAAACTTCCAGTACCCCATCATCATTGTTGCTTGGTGCGATGTGCTTGGCTACCTTTTTTAAAGCTGGCTCGCCGTTAGCCATCGCATAGCTGTAATCGGCTAATTCCAGCATTTCTTTATCATTCATTCCGTCGCCAAAAGCAATTAGTTCACTCGGCTGAGCGTTAAAATAGCGCAGGAAGTACTTGAGTGCGTTTCCTTTATTAACGCTGTAAGGGACAATATCTAGCAGACCGAAGCCACTTGAAGTACAGTGAATCTTTTCAGCATGATGCTTGTTGAATTCTTGCTCTAATTCCTCAGAGAAGTCACGCTGATAACTCAAGGTGATCTTAGTGACATTGTCGTGTGGGCTAACTGCCTGAATTAAGTCAGGTACTTCAACTCTGTTCGGATAATAGAAATTCATCGTTTGCTTAAAGTCCGGCGAAGCATCAAGGGTAGTGTATGAACTATTAATCCCTGTGACAATGACAGAGCTATTAGGATAATGGACCTGGATGAATTCCAATAGCTCTACCGTCGTCTTGTGGGTGAGCAGGTGAGTACTGATAATGTTGTCATCTTGAATTAAGAGCGAGCCGTTGTCGGCGATCATGTCAATTCTGTCTAAAAAGCCGGCAAAATCGCGTCTTAATCTGGAGTATGGCCGGCCACTGGAGACGATGAAGTGAGCGTCATTCTCATGAATTTGGTCCAAAATGCGATCAAATCTTTTGTAATCGAAAGTCTGATCATCCCGCATGAAGGTACCATCCATATCAGCAGCAATAACTTTAAAAGGTAATTTATTCATAATTCTTCCTTCTAGTAATCAATCTATATCTTTTCTTAATTATAAAATAAAAAGTCGAGCAGGTCTCTTGCTCGGCTTAATTTGGATTCACTTTTTTCATCTAGAGCAGGTCTAGATCTAACTAAATATTAACAAATTGCTTCTCTGAATCAAGAGGACTTAAGTAAACGTAAGAAAGATTTACGTATTTTGTAGCTTCGGTCAGTTTTTTCATTAAATTCTCTTGCTCGCAAGTTAAATGCAAGTGATTCATGGCTACTCTGGCTTGGATGTACATCACGAGCTTGCTGGTGTATTCCAGTGGGTGGTCGTGACTATCGAACTTGTTCATCACTAAACCAATCGCATCACGAATAGGACGATAGCGCCCGATGTTCATCTCGTTATAGATATCACTAAAGAAACTATTGTAGAACTTCTTTAAATCTTGGTAGACCATTTTAGTATTAGAACTAGTCGATTTGTTTAGATTAAATAGACTGAACATAAAAATTCACTCCTTCATAATCGGTATAATCTGAGTTTTAGGATCAAAAAACTGTCGCTGTTTATCTGTTAGAGGCGTATCAGTGATTAAGACGTCGATTTTCTCTAACGGAGCCGACATATATGGAGAGGTTGAATCATTAGTGAATTTGTATTTTTCCGCTACTAGCACAATTTGGTTGGCATGCTTGATTGCCGCACGTACAATCTCCGCGTCTTCCATTCTTGGTGCATATACGCCATCTGCTCTGACACGCGAAGCCCCAATGAAGGCCGTGTTGAAATGAATCTTGCGAATCGTCTCCAGGGCTGCTTCAGAGTAGATGTAACGCTGCGATTTGTTGATTAGCCCGCCCAATAGTCTAACGGAAGGGATCGGACTAGTTAACATGCTCAATGCATTGTCGATTGAGTTAGTCACTATCTGAACATCTGTGCCGTTAAGCAAGGGACAGAGCTGCTTGAGTGTAGTAGAAGAACCAATAAAATCACACTGGCCGGGATGGACGAATCTTTTAGCCATCTGGGCCATTTTTAATTTAATCGGCGACTGAATCTGATTCCGGGCTAAAAAGTCAGGCACGCTATTTTGGTTGATTTCCATCAACCCACCATGAATGCGAACCGCTTGACCAGTTGTAGTCAGATGAATCACATCTCGCCGTGCCGTATCAAAAGAAACTTTGAAATGCGTAGCAATCTTTCTGGTAGAAAGCTGATGCTTTTCTTTTAATAGCTGTTTGATTTGGATTAGTCGTTCTTCTTGTGTCATTTCGCTCTCCATCAATTAATCTAACATGTTCAATCATTACTGTAATTACTTAATCAGTATTTGATATTTATTAATCAGTACTTGTCAGTATTTGTTCATTCAAACACTTATATTAAAGATGGAGAATGGTATTGGTGCAAGGTTTTTGGACTAATGACCAATTTTAATACACTTATTTAAAGTTGGTAGGATCCAATTAAAATAATGGTTGACATTTACTCAAAAATTGGTATGATAAATATGTAAACGAAATAAGAAAACAAATATCTCATGATTTATAAGGAGAAAAATAATGGTTGATTACGATTCTAAGGACTACCTGAAGAGTGTTGACGCCTATTGGCGTGCTGCCAACTACTTGTCAGTTGGTCAATTGTTTTTGATGAAGAATCCACTTTTAAGAGAAAAGCTGGTCGCTGAAGACGTTAAGCCTAAGCCAATCGGTCACTGGGGCACGATTGCACCGCAGAACTTCGTCTATGCTCACTTAAACCGGGTTATTAAGAAGTACAACTTGAACATGTTCTACATCGAAGGCTCCGGTCACGGTGGTCAAGTAATGGTATCCAACTCATACCTTGACGGCTCATACACTGAACGCTACCCAGAAATCACCCAAGACGTGAAGGGCATGGCTAAATTGTTCAAGCACTTTAGTTTCCCAGGCGGCACTGCTTCACACGCTGCTCCTGAAACCCCAGGCTCAATCCATGAAGGTGGGGAATTGGGCTACTCCCTTTCACACGGTACCGGTGCTATTTTGGATAACCCAGATGTCATCGCTGCAGTTGAAATTGGTGATGGCGAAAGCGAAACCGGTCCATTAGCTGGTAGCTGGTTCAGTAACCGTTTCATCAATCCAATCAAGGATGGTGCGGTTTTGCCAATCGTTCAAATCAACGGTTTCAAGATTTCCAACCCAACTATCTTGGCTAGAATGAGCGATGAAGAATTAACCGAATACTTCCGCGGCATGGGCTGGGACCCACACATTGTTTCAGTCTTCAAAGGCGGCCGTTTTGACGGCGAAAAGGACCCAATGGAAGTTCATGAAGAAATGGCTAAGACCATGGATGAAGTCATTGAAGAAATCAAGGGCATTCAAAAGCATGCTCGCGAAAACAATGACTCTACCTTTGCCCACTGGCCAGTCATCCTCTTCCAATGCCCTAAGGGCTGGACTGGTCCTAAGAAGGATCTGGACGGCAACCCAATCGAAAACTCCTTCAGAGCTCACCAGATTCCAATTCCAGTTGCTCAAGGCGATATGAAGCATGCCGACATGCTTACCGACTGGCTAGAAAGCTACAAGCCTGAAGAATTGTTTGACGAAAACGGTGCTCCAACTGCTATCGTTAAGGAAAACACGGTCAAGGGCGACCAAAGAATGGCCATGAACCCAATCACTAATGGTGGTATTGATCCTAAGCGCTTGAACTTGCCAGACTATCGCGACTTTGCTTTGAAGATTAAGAAGCCAGGCTCTGTAGAAGCTCAAGACATGGTTGAATGGGCTAAGTACTTGGACGAAGTTGCCAAGCTCAACCCAGATTCATTCCGTGGCTTTGGTCCAGATGAATCCAAGTCCAACCGTTTGTTCAAGCTCCTTGATGACGACAAGCGTCAATGGGAACGTGAAATTCATGAACCAAATGATGAAAACTTGGCTCCAAGCGGTCGTGTAATTGACTCGCAATTGTCAGAGCACCAAGACGAAGGCTTCCTTGAAGGCTACGTTTTGACTGGTCGTCACGGCTTCTTCGCAACTTACGAAGCCTTCGGTCGTGTCGTTGACTCCATGCTTACTCAGCACATGAAGTGGCTGCGTAAGGCTAAGGAACAATACTGGCGTCATGATTACCCAGCTTTGAACTTCGTAGCTACTTCAACTGTCTTCCAACAAGACCACAACGGCTACACTCACCAAGATCCAGGCATCTTGACCCACATGTTCGAAAAGGACCGTCCAGACTTGGTACACGAATACTTGCCATCTGATACCAATACGCTTTTGGCAGTTGGCGACAAGGCCTTGCAAGAACGCGAATGCATCAACATCTTGGTAACTTCCAAGCAGCCTCGTCCGCAATGGTTCACCATTGAAGAAGCTGAGAAGCTGGTTAACCACGGCTTGGGCTACGTTGACTGGGCTTCAACCGACAAGGGCGCTAAGCCAGACGTTGTCTTTGCTTCAACTGAAACTGAGCCAACCATGGAAACTTTGGCAGCGATTGACATCTTGCATGACCAATTCCCAGACTTGAAGATTCGCTACATCAATGTCATTGATGTCATGAAGTTAATGAGCCCTAAGGACAACAAAAATGCCATTTCTGATGAAGAATTTGACCGCTTGTTCCCAAAGGACGTGCCAACCATCTTTGCATGGCACGGCTTCAAGACCATGATGGAATCCATTTGGTTCGCTCGCAACCGTCACAACGTTCATATTCACTGCTACCAAGAAAATGGTGATATTACTACCCCATTTGACATGCGTGTCTTGAACCACCTTGACCGTTACGACTTGGCTAAGGACGCTGTTGAAAACGTTGATAAGCTCAAGGGCAAGCACGCCGACTTCATCAATAAGATGGACAGCTTGCTTGCAAAGCACCACCGCTACATCCGTGATAACGGCAAGGACATGCCAGAAGTTACCGAATGGCAATGGAAAGGCTTGAAGTAGATTCTGCCCTCCTCGATTTGATTTGAATATTAAAGTATTTCCTTAAATTATAATTAAAAAATGCTAATTCATAAACTTATAACTACTACTTATCTATTAAAGAACGCAAGAGCACTGAAACTTAATGCTCTTGCGTTTTCTTATGGATTAGCATAAATTAGACCTATGTTTGCAGCATAGGTCTTTTTTGGTTAAGGAGGAAAAATGAAGTCTGGTTTAGTCTTAGAAGGCGGGGCGATGCGCGGACTTTTCACCGCGGGCGTGCTCGACGTGTTAATGGAGAATAATATTAGCTTTGATAGTGCGGTTGGCGTTTCAGCAGGTGCGGCTTTTGGCGTGAATCTGAAGTCGCGGCAGATTGGTCGGGTATTGCGCTATAATTTGCGTTTTGCCGGCAAGCCTTATTATGCCAGCTGGAAATCTTGGCGCAGATCAGGCAATTTGTATGCGGCTAATTTTTGTTACCATGTGTTGCCTGACAAGTTAGATGTGTTTGACAAAAAGACGTTTCAGGCTAATCCGATGAACTTTTGGTGCGTAGCAACCGATGCGACGACAGGTGAGCCGGTTTATCATCAGTTGCGAGACGCTGGCTACCTTGATTTGGAATGGATTCGAGCATCATCGTCGATTCCGTTTTTCGCTCACCCCGTAGCAATTGGCGGGCATTATTATTTTGATGGCGGCGTGTCGGATTCGATTCCGTATGATTTTTTACAGAAAAATAATTTTGATAAAAAGATTGTGATTACCACTCAGCCAAGAGAATATCGTAAGAAGCAGAGCCTGATATTTCCGCTGAAAAAAGCATTGTTGCATCAATATCCGGCGGTTTTGAAAAAGCTGGCGACTAGAGCAGAGGACTATAATGCTGTCTTGGACGATATTGAAAAAGATGAAGATGATGGAGAAACTTTTGTAATTCGGCCACCTTTTGCGTTAAATATTGGTACGCTGGAAGACGATAAGGATGAACTTAAACGGGTGTATCAAGTAGGGTATCGTGAAGCAGAAAAGGCTTTGCCCAATTTGGTTGCTTATTTGAATAAGTGAAAAATACTTCTTAAAATCTTTATTTCATGAAATGAAATATTTTGCCAGTAATTTTATATGTATAAATAGCTATAATGGCTAGCATATAATTTGACAACTGTTATTTGTATGTAAACCTTTTTCTTAAACATAGGCCATTAAAGGACTTGAATTAACTAAAATAACTAATTAAGAGTAATTTAATTGCCTGAAATATATTTCACCTTTTGAAAAATTAATTAAATACTATGAAAGTGCATTCAGCTTTTTTAAAAGCGCTTACATTAGTTTGAAACTATGGTATAAATAAAAATGTAAGCTAGCTACTGAGGTAGAAATAAATTTAAAGTTGATCGTTTAGATTTTCTATCTTAACCAATTAGTTCGAGGAGTAATATTTATGAGTTGATCATAAATAGCTGCCAGTTGTCCGAGCACCTTGCAACTAGCTAATTTGAGGAAATAAAAATAGGTGTAGATGTAAGAATAAGTTATTTAGTTAATTTTTTCTTCAGAGGTAAAAGATTATGATGCAAAAGATTCAGCGGTTTGGGGCCGCAATGTTCGTCCCAGTCATGCTGTTCTCGTTTGCGGGTATTGTCGTAGCCCTCGGGGGTTTGTTCAATAACCCAACATTGTTTGGCTCAATTGCCAATCCAGGAACAACATGGAACTCAGTTTGGGACACAATTTCAGCCGGTGGTTGGACAGTCTTCAACCAGGAAGGTATTTTATTCACGGTAGGTTTGCCAATTGGTTTAGCTAATAAGGCTAGA
This sequence comes from Lactobacillus kefiranofaciens, assembly GCF_900103655.1. Classification (GTDB taxonomy): domain Bacteria; phylum Bacillota; class Bacilli; order Lactobacillales; family Lactobacillaceae; genus Lactobacillus; species Lactobacillus kefiranofaciens. The sequence continues at coordinate 72,065 of NZ_FMXC01000004.1, read as the reverse complement.
GGTAGAGCTGCCATGGAGTCAGTAATTGCTTACTTGACTTACAACTACTTTATCGGTGCAATGCTTACCCACTGGGGTGCAGCATTCGGTTTGCCAAACTTCGCCAAGGTTCAAATCGTAGCTAACGCTACTAACCATGGTTTAACTAACATTGCTGGTATCAAGACCCTTGACACTAGTATCTTAGGTGCCTTGGTTGTTGCCTTGATCGTTGCATGGCTCCACAATAAGTACTTCGACAAGAAGTTGCCTGACTGGTTAGGTACTTTCCAAGGCTCAACTTATGTTTATGCTATTTCATTCTTCGTAATGATTCCTTTAGCATTAATTACTTGCTGGGGCTGGCCAAAAGTTCAGATGGGTATCACCAGCATGCAACACTTCATCGTTGACAGTGGTTTCATCGGTATTTGGATTTACCAATTCTTAAACCGTGTATTGATTCCTACTGGTTTGCACCACTTGGTATACATTCCATTCCAGTTCGGTCCAGCTGTTGTTGAAGGCGGACTTCAACCATACTGGTTAAAGCACTTAGCAGAATACGCAGCAAGCACCAAGCCATTATCACAAATCGCTTCCGTTGAAGGCTTTCAGCTTTACGGTAACGAAAAGGTCTTCTTGGTACCATTTATCTGTCTTGCCTTCTACGCAACAGCCAAGAAGAACAAGAAGAAGCAAACTTCTGCTTTACTTATTCCAGCTGCTTTAACTTCTGTTTTAGCAGGTATTACTGAACCTATTGACTTTACTTATTTGTTCGCTGCACCAGTTCTTTGGGTAGTTTACTCAGTATTGTCAGCCACAATGAACACCGTAATGTGGGCATTTGGTTTAAGAGGGTTCATGTCGGATGGTGCGATTGGTATCGCCTCTATGAACTGGCTGCCGTTATGGCAAAATCACTGGCACATCTATGTCATGCAATTCATCGTTGGTATTATCTTCGGGATTATTACCTACTTCGTCTTCAAGATTATGATCGAGAAGTTTAATTACATTACTCCAGGTCGTGAAGCTGATGACCAAGATGTTAAATTAATCAACAAGAAGGAATATAAGCAAAAGATGACTGCTAAGGCTGCTGGCAAGGATGCTAATGATCCTTACATTGCTAGAGCTACAGCTTACCTTGACTTGTTAGGTGGTGCTGAAAACATTACTGAATTAAGTTCATGTGCTACTAGATTACGTGTATCTGTTGCCGATCCAGATAAGGTTGCTCCAGACTCACAATTTAAGGCTAATAAGGCTGTTAACGTGGTTCACCACGGCAAGGCCTTACAAGTTATCGTTGGTCTTGACGTACCACAAGTTCTTGATGAAATGAATCAATTGATGCAAGAAAGTGGCAACACGGCTAAAGTGACAACTGAACAAGATAATCCATATATTGAAAGAGCCACTGGTATCGTTGACTTGCTTGGTGGTGGTGAAAACATTAAGGACTTAGTTGCTTGCTCAACTAGAGTAAGAGCACATGTCTTTGACACCAAGAAGGTAGCTCCTGATGCAGAATTCAAGAAGATTGCAGATTCTTATGAAGTTCAACATAGAGATAACAACGAAGTTGACATCGTTGTCGGATTGGATGCCGATCAAGTCGTTGATCAAATGAAACAATTGCTATAAATGAAACAATTGCTATAATTGAAAGCGCTTGTGGTATTATTAATATATAGATTATATATTGATAAGGGTACAGGTGTTATGGCAGATTTAAGATCAATGGTTTATGACAATAGTAATAAACTAAATGATTCTGAAAAACAGATAGTTCAGTTTGTTTTAAATAATCCGAAAGACTGTAGCAGATTAAGCCTAGCTAAGCTAGCTAAAAAGCTCTACGTTTCCGAATCAGCAATCTTTCGGTTATGTAAGAAGTTAGGGCTTAGCGGCTATAGTGAACTAAAATTTGATTTGATTGAACTAGCACAATCAAGACAAAAGCCAATTAAGATCGAAAATAATTTCGCTAGAGAATTAAGTAGAGTAAATGATGATGTATTGAAGTATTTTAAGCAACGCGATTTCAATAGTTTATATCGTGAGCTTGAGAATGCAGGTACGGTCTACATTTATTCGACTGACTGGCAGCAAGAACTGATCGCGCAATATTTAGCTCATGAATTATTTGTAGTGGGTAAGCATGCGACGGTTTTGCCATCAGCTTTAGACGAATTGAAGGCGGCTAGCCGCTTTGCTAAAAAGGGCGATGTCTTGTTCATCATCTCCTTTACCGGGAATAATAAGACGATCAATGAAGAAATTACTAAGCTGGAACTAGTTAATGACAAGTTCAGATGTGTATCGTTTACCAACATGAAGCAGAATAAGTTAGCTTCTTTGGTGCAGCACAATATCTATTTTCCAACGATCGCCTTTACTGATGACGCTGACTATAAGAGCGGCAAGGTAGCCTTTACGCCAGCATATTATTTGATTGATTTATTAATTAGTGAATATGTAGCTTGGCAACAGAGCCAAGGAGAGGATGTTGAGATTAATGTGGGCAATTAGTAAGCAAAAAGTTGCAAACTTTATCGGCCGAATGACCCAAAGCATGCATTTGGATACTAAGAAGATTCTTACTTGGTATTCCTACATACTATTCATTGCCCCAATATTGTTCTGGGCATTGATTGCAATGCGGAGTGCGGCTTCAGGTCAGACGTTAAGAATGATTATCATGAAGCAGCCAGCAGTCGCAATCGCCACGATTATTGCCATTGTGGACTTCGTCCTGGGCTACTACTTATTACTGAACAAGCAGAAAGTATTAATTAACCGACAGACTTACCGCTTCGTAATGGTCAGTCAGATGTTGGGCCAGATGCTTGTGGGTAATCTGCTATGTGTTGTTTTAGCTATCTTGGGAGTGTATCGCGCTAAAGCTTTGCCTAAGACGCAAGCTAGCGTTAACCCAATTATGATGGCTGCTTCGATTGCAGCAGCTGTGTTATTATTAGGTTGCTTTATGTTGATATTGCTACTTGAATTTTAGAAATCCAGAGGTTATAGATTATGTTTAATTTTTTCAAGAAAAAGAATAAAGGTATGGAAGTTGATGCAGTGGTTGATGGCAACATTATGCCAATCACTGATGTTAAAGATGATGTCTTCTCAACGAAGATGTTAGGTGATGGTTATGCTATTAAGCCAAGTGACAAGAACATCTATGCTCCTGTCAGCGGCACGATTTCTACGCTCTTTCCAACTAAGCACGCTATTGGCATTAAGACTGATAAGGGATTAGAGATCTTAATCCACTTAGGTCTTGATACTGTTGAATTAAAAGGTGCTCCGTTTACAGTTGCTGTTAGCCAAGGCGATAAAGTTGAAAAGGGCCAACCTTTAGGAACCATGGATTTCCAAATGATTACAGATAAAGGCTATGATGATAGTTGTATCGTCGTTTATACCAACATGGACCTAGTAAAGTCGGTTACACCGATTGAAAAGGGCACTGTGCAACATTCCCAAAAGGTACAAACTGTAGAATTGAACTAGTCGTTTTCCCCTCTCTCAATTAAGAAATCTGATAGACAAGTTAAATTATGGTTTTGAGCTTAGCTTCTTAGGTGAAGCTAAGCTTTTTTGTTAAAATAAAAGAGGTAAAAAAGGAAAGAGGACATAGCATGAAAAAATATCGGCCAAATACAAAAGCAGTGGTTGTTGGACTTGCTTTTATGCTAGTGGGAATTGCCTGTTGGGTAATTAAAGCATCATTTATTCCTAAGGGCGCTGTCTTTTTATTCTCGATCGGGATGCTCTTAATTTGTATTGGTGGGTTGACTTTAACCATTACGGCTTTTATTGCAATGAGAAAAAATGACTTAGCAATGAACGCAATTATTAAAAAACAAGATGAAGAGCGTAAAAAAGAAGCGGAAAAGAAAAAGCAAACTTCTGCTTTTTAATTAGTTTTTTGCTTATAATTAAATACGAGATTAATTTTATAGGGGTTGATTAAAAGATGAATTTTAAAGAAGTTTATGAAGGCGAACATGTAACACGTAAGTTCAATAATAGAAAGATTCCTGAAAAGACAATTGCAGAAATTATTAAAAAGGCGCAACAATCACCATCACTGCTTAATTCTCAGCCTTGGCGGGCTTACGTATTAATGGGGGATGCTTTGGAGCAATTCAAGCAGGCTTCTGCTAATAATGTGGACCAAGGCATTAAGCCACATGAAGATTTTGCTTCCATGTTATCGCTGGATTGGGATACCTTCCCAAGCAGCAATATGGCAACAATGGGTGCTTCGCAGAGTTTCTTCTTCAGAAATAAACTGAATCTGTTCGCTGAAGCTAATAAGACGATGTTCAACGCACCAGCGATTGTATTTTTGACAGTACCAAAGAAGTCACCAGCTTGGTCTGTCTTTGACTTAGGAATTTTTGCTCAAAGCATTATGCTCTTAGCTGTTAACCGCGGATTAGGGATCATGCCGGCCCACTCAATGGTTTCTTATCCAGATCTAGTTAGAAAATATGCTCGCATCCCTGAAGATGAATCTGTAGGGATGGCTATTGCTTTAGGCTACATTGATAAAAATGCCGAAGTAAATGATCCAGTTTATATTCCTAAACGAGTACCATTTGATAAAATTTACAAAGTAACTAAATAAATTACCATCACTTGTGCTAAACTGAACTATTTCAATTAATAAATGGTAGAATAGGTTTTAGTAAATAATTTGTAAAAAGGTGGTAAACTTTGAGTCCAGCTCAAATAACAACTAATTTAGCTACAACTTTATTAATATTTGTCGTTGCGGCCTTTTTCGTCGCAGCTGAGTTCGCTTTAGTTCAGACTAGACCAAGTCAGCTTGAAGATATGCTGGCTAAGGGTCAAGGCAATAAGAAGAAGTTAAAGCGTGCATTGCATATGACGCATAATCTGAATGAGTATCTGTCGACTACACAGGTAGGTACTACTCTGGTCGGAGTAGTCTTAGGTTGGTTCTCGGCTGATACCTTCGCTGCGATTTTGGAAGATGCTTTTCATTTAATGCCAATGAATGAGTCACTCATTAAGTCAGTTAGTGCTATTTTGGGTGTGATTTTGTTAACTTATTTAGAAGTAGTGTTGACTGAAGTTGTGCCTAAGAATATTGCGATTGACAAGCCAGTTGCGATGATGATGGGAATTGTAACACCGCTGCATGTCTTTCACACGATTGTTTATCCTTTCGTTTGGCTGCTTAATTCTAGTTCCAATGGCATTTTGAAGCTGATGGGTTTTGCTCCAGCTGATGAAGAAAATGAGGTCTATTCTCAATCTGAAATTATTAAGCTATCTCGTAATGCCGTTCATGGTGGTTCCCTGGATAAGGAAGATTTAACTTACATGGAACGTGCTTTCGAATTAAATGACAAGGTTGCCAAGGATATTATGACTGACCGGACGAGGTTGTCAGTACTTGATTCAACCGATACGGTTGATTATGCTTTAAAGAAGTATCTAGAAGAAGGCTTCAGTCGCTTTCCAGTTGTACGTGATAATGATAAGGATGATGTTGTAGGTTACATTTATTCCTATGATATTGTCCAACAGAATCAAGTTGACAGCAGCATTCCAGTTACGAGAATTATCAGAACGATCATTACCGTGCCAGAGTCAATGCCAATTCAAGATATTTTACACTTGATGATTTTTAAGCACACGCCAATTGTCTTAGTTGTGGATGAATATGGCGGCACTAGTGGCATTGTAACGGATAAGGATATCTATGAAGAACTCTTTGGTTCTGTTAAGGATGAAATCGACGATGTCTCTGATGATTACATTATCAAGGATAAGGATGGTAATGTGCGCGTTTCAGGCAAGACGACTTTGTATGACTTTGAACGCTACTTCCATACTGATTTGAAGGCCTTCCAAGATAGCGATATTATTACTATTGGTGGCTACATGATGGAACATTATCCGAACTTGAAGAAGAATGAATCTATTACTTTAGAAGGCTATAAGTTTACGCTAGACAGCATTGAACAAGGTTTCATGCGTTGGTTCATTGTTGAGCCGGTAACGGTAAAAAGCAAAAAAGCTGAACAAATCAAGAGCAAAAAACAGAATTAACATGAAGAAGCGTCAATTTTGACGCTTTTTTTGTTTAAAGATGTTATAATTTTTTTATTAATAATTGAAGACAATGAATAGAAGGGTAAATAATGGTTAAAGGCGACAATATTAACGATATTATTGATCATAAGTTATTTTCTGAAGATGACATTCATGAGATGTGCGTGCGTTTAGGCAAGCAACTGACTGAGGATTATGCAGGTAAGAAGCCCTTAGTTGTGGGTGCGTTGAAGGGTGCAATTTACTTTTTGACTGATTTGACTAGACAGATGGATGTGGCACATCAATTAGACTTCTTAGATGTTTCCAGTTATGGTGATGGCTTTGAATCAACGGGCAAAATCAAGGTGGTAACCGATTTGGCTGCTGATGTTAAGGATCGTGACGTATTGATCGTAGAAGATATCGTTGACACTGGCTTAACCCTGAAGTTCATGAAGGACTTAATTAAGGGCCGTGGCGCTAAGAGCGTTAAGTGTTGCGCAATGTTGAACAAGGAAGCACGCAGAAATGTTGACGTTGATGTTGATTACTACGGCTCTAAGGTAGGCAATGAGTTCGTGGTTGGCTATGGCCTTGACTTTTTGAATATGTACCGCAATATTCCTTATGTTGGAGTATTGAAACCAGAAGTTATTCAAAAGTATGTTAACAAGTAAAAAATAAGGGTGGATTAAATTAATGTCCATCCTTATTTCTCTTTTGCATATAATAATAAATTGGCAATCCTAATAGGGTTAAGATAATCCCAATTGTGGATAAAATGAATTGATTGATAATCGTAGAAACGACAATAAAAATACCACCTAGGATTGAAATGATAGGAATAAGTGGATACCAGGGTACCTTGAACGGACGCTTTAATTCAAGCTCACGTTTTCTTAAAATGACTACTGCCACTGAAAGCATGGTGTTGAAGGTCCACATTACGAAAACCAGCATGTCGGTTAAGACGGTGAAGTTGCTGAGTAGGATCATGATAATGGCGATAGCATCAACGATCAGGGCGCCGATGACTGGAACGCCGGTATGAATATTGGCCTTACCGATTTTGCTAGAGAAAGGAAGGAGATTGTCCTGCGCTAGAATATAAGGCGTACGCATTCCCGTGAGCATGAAGGCATTAACCGCGCCGTATACGGAGATTAGAATTCCAATCGTGATAATTTTTCCGCCCATCTGACCGAATAGCTTCATTGATGCTTCAAAGGCCGCATTATTATTGTTGGCTAATTCATGGATTGGCAACACGGTCAAAAAAGTATAGTTGATCAAAACATAGATTAGCGTGATTGCCGATAAGCCAAAAATGATGGGCCGAGACAAATCCTTTTCAGGATTTTTAACCTCATTAGCTAGATTAGTGACTACGATCCAGCCTTCAAAGGCAAACAAGGCTGATAGAAGTCCCTGACTAATTGCAGTAGGAAAAGCCTTACCTGCACCGACAGTTAAGGGAATAATTGGTGCACTAATTTTATTTTGATTAAAGAGGCCCCAGACAATAATTAAGGCAATAGGAATAATCTTCAAGATTGTAATGACTGATTGCATTTTGCTAGAAAATTTAGTTCCAATTAAGTTGATTCCTAGCAAGAAAATCACTAAACCAATTGCAATTAAATTTGCGTACTGATTTTTTAGCCCAAATAAGGAAACAAACTGAACGCCAAAAATAGAACTTAGTGCGCCAATCTGCGCGGGAAAGTACACAATCATCTGCGCCCAACCAAAGAGAAAGCCCCAGACGCGGCCATAAGTATAATCTAAGTATTTAATTGCGCCATTGATTTTTAAGCTTGCCGCAATTTCCGAAATTGTTAAGCCAGACGCGATTGAAATTAGTCCGGCTAAAATCCAGACAAATAGAGTCATTGAGCTGCTGCCAGTCTGTGCGGTAATCGTACCGATCTTAAAGAAAACTCCGGCACCGATTACGGAGCCTACCACGGTAGCTAATGCCTGACCAAAAGAGATTTGTCGTTTCACATGCTTCACCTTCAAATAATATATTTAAGTTATTTTAGCACATTTATTTTTTAGAGTTGGATAATAAGGTAAAATTTGGTTAAAATATTGGCAGGGGGAAAGGCCATGAAAAGATATCATCATAAGTATACTTTGCCAACAATTATTACTTTGCTTATTTTGGCAATTGCGTTTCTTTTAATTGGCTTTTTTAATTTTAAGAGGCAAACCACTTTGCCTCCGGATGCCAATACTAGTGCTATTGGTATTCAGCTTAATCAAGAGATTGATTATGTAGATTTGCATAAATTGCAGGCTAATGGCATCTCCTTTGTCTATTTGAAAGCAACGCAAGGACGATCATATTTTGATGAGAATTATTTATCCTACCGTGATCAGATTCTGGGAACCAAGTTGGCCTTCGGCAGCATCATTTCTTATAGCAATGAATCAACGCCTCTGCAGCATTATCGCTATTTCTTTAAACAAGTTGGTGATAATACAGGTAGTCTGCCAATTTTGGTTGTTCCAGCAGTAAACAGTCGCTCGAGTAAATATCTCAAGTCAATGAGCAAATTTGTGGGGATGCTGCAGCAGCGCAATAAGAAGGTCATGGTCGAGGTAGATCAACGTTATCGGCGTTACTTCGATAATCAAACGATGTTAATGTCAGAAGATAGCAAGGCACCTAGCAAGGCACCTAGCAAGCTGAAGTATTCATTCTGGCGTTATACCACTAATGGACGCGTGAAGAATGTTGCCGGTTTAGAAAAAGACATTACCATGTACGCGTATAACGGAACCGTTAGTCAATATAAAGAGAGATATGGACAGTTAACACAATAATGTATCAAGCAGAAGTTAAACAAGTTTTACAAAAAGAGCATAAAGATCAGCCTACTTTAATTCAAAAAGCTAGCTATGAAGCAATCAGAAATGGCGCAAGTGTAGTCGGCTTAGCCAAAACAGGGACAGGCAAGACGCTGGCCTATGCTATTCCGGTATTAGAGCGGACGCTAAAAGGCAAGGCTAACAGCGTAGTTATTTTAGCACCAACTACGGAATTGGCAGTGCAGATTCGTCACGCGATCAATCCTTATTTGCACGCACTTGGCTTAACTGGAGTTAGTCTAGTTGGTGCCGGCAACCGGAAGCGTCAAGAAGATAAGTTGAAGAAAAAGCATCCCGAAGTAGTGGTTGCTACACCAGGAAGATTTTTCGACTTTTTCTCAGCTAACCGGATTAAGACTAGTCAGATCAAGAGTTTAATTATTGATGAAGCAGATGATATTTTAGAGTTTGCCAAGTTAGAACTTTTATCCGCATTAGGTCAGAATTTAGATCCAGATAGCCAGATTCTGCTCTTTGGAGCGACTGATTCTGAAATTACTAAGAACTGTGAAGAGATTTTTGCGCGCAATTTTTTATTAATCGATGTGCGCCAGGAGCAAAAATCGACCACGAAGCATTATTTCTTACAGGTTGATAATCAACATAAGATTGAATTCTTACAGCGAATGACTAAGCTGGATCACTTCAAGGGCATTTTATTTTTTGATTCTAATAAAACGATGATGCGCTTTGCTGGGATTTTTGGTCATACTAAGACTAGATTTGAATTATTGGCGAATGAATTTGGCAAAGAACGGCGTGAAAAAGCCTTGCATGATTTAGCAACGGGCAAGGCTAAGCTGCTTTTGGCAACGGACTTAGCTGCCCGCGGTTTAGATATCCCGGGCGTAACTTATGTCATTAATTTTGACATTCCTAGTGAGTCTAATACTTATTTGCATCGAGCAGGTAGAACCGGTCGAATGAATGCTGAAGGCTATGTAGTTACCTTAGGTGATGACCATGATTTTCGTGATTTGAAGAAATTAATGGCTGATGAAGTTGAAATTAAGCGGGTTTATTTTGCAGGTTATCATTTGACTACTGACCGGCCTAAGAAGAAGGCTAAGCATGTAGAACAGCAAATTGAAAAAGCTGTACTTAAGAAAAAGAAGAAGCGCAAGAAGCATAATAAAAATAAGGGATATCATCCTCATTATTTGAAAGGGAAGAAATGAATCGATTAGTTAGATGGCTGGAAGATTATGTTTTGCCGTTGGCTAGCAGGTTGGGTCAGATTAGATGGTTGGTGGCTCTTAGGGATGCCTTCATTTCCTTAATGCCGATTACGATTGCTGGATCTTTAGCGGTTTTAATCAAGAGTCTGGTTATCGCCGCTCGGGATCATCTAGGCTGGGAGACATTCGCTTATCTAATGCAGCCCCTAGTTTCCATCAGTAATTTAGTTTGGCGCGGAACTTTTTCGCTCTATGCATTCTTCTTTGCTTTAGCTTTAGGCTATCAACTAGCTAAAGCATTTGAGGGCAACCGCTTAGCTGCAGCGATTGTGTCGCTGTCTTCATTTGCCTTAAGTATCGCAAATGTAGCTCAAATTAAGTTTCATGGTGACAACATCGCGGTAAAAAATGCCTTTGATATTAGTCAGTTTTCGACAACTGGTTTGTTTACGGCTATTTTATTTGGTTCGATTGGTTTTGCAATTTATCTAGCCTGCTATAAAGGTCGAATTATGATCCAGATGAAGGCTAATTTGCCTCATGCAGAGCAAGCGGCCTTTGATTCAATGATTCCGGCAATGATTGCAATTTTTAGCATCGGCGGAATTAATTATTTGTTCCAGGTAATGAAGGGTAAATATTTTGGCAATTGGTTATTAACCAGTATCCAAGAACCTTTGGTAAAATGGGGCCAAGGTTTTGGGACCGTCCTATTGGTTACTTTGCTAGTACAGGTCTTTTGGTTCTTTGGAATTAATGGTTTAGGAGTATTGTCGCCGATTTTTGATTCAATCTGGCTAACTGCACAAAACGGCAATATTACGGCGATTTGTAATGGTCATGTCCCACCTTACTTGTGGGTGCGTGGCTCCTTTGATGTCTTTGCCTGGTTTGGCGGAGCTGGAGGCACATTAATGCTGATTGTGGCGATTTTAATCTTTTCTAAGCGAACAGACTACCGCACAATTGCTAAAATCTCCTTAGCACCGGGCATCTTTAATATTGGGGAACCGATTTTATTAGGCTTGCCAGTAGTGCTCAATCCGGTTTATTTGATTCCATTTTTACTAACGCCGGTAGTTAATGTGGCTTTTTCTTATTGGATCAGCGTAATGGGGCTGGTGAATCCCGTCCAGGTAGCGGTGCCAAGCATCATGCCACCAATTATCGGGCCATTTTTAGCTTGCAATTATGATTGGCGAGCCATTATTTTGAGTATTGTTGATATGCTGATCGCCTTGGCAATTTGGTCACCATTTGTTATTGCAGCGGATAAAATTGCGGATACGAATAATCCAAAAACATTTTTTAGTACACAATTTTAGAAAAAAAGATTAACTATTTTGCTATTTTTTGGTAAAGTTAATCTTAGGTTTGACCCCGTAGTTCATCTGGATAGAACAATGGTCTCCTAAACCGTAGAGGTGAGTTCGAATCTCACCGGGGTCATAGAAAAAGTCATCTGGGTACTTCCAGATGACTTTTTGTTAACCTAAAGGGTTAAGCATAATATATGTGATTAATCCCCAGACAAGAAAGACGCAGATCAATGCGGTATACAACAAGTATTTTCTTGTTTTAGGTGGTTTGGCTTTATCCAGACCAAACACTAAGCAAAAACAGCCAATAATGATAAACAGAGCTGTTGTGAGTAAAAAAATTAAACTAGAATTCATAAATATATCCAACTTTCTTTTGATACATCTTTTATTAAAGCATATTAACAGGATGCATGATAGTAAGAAATTGGCGGAGGAAATATTATGGACAAAATAAAGGTAATGACGGTCTTTGGCACGAGACCAGAGGCTATCAAAATGGCACCGTTAGTCTTGAAATTAAAAAAGGATAAACGTTTCGACGAGGTAACAGTTGTTAGTGCGCAGCATAGGGAAATGTTGGACCAGGTGCTAAATATTTTTAAAATTAAGCCAGACTATGATTTCAACATCATGCACAAGAATCAAACGTTGGAAGATATTACTTCCAAGGTGATGATTGATTTATCTAAGGTGATTAAAGAAGAAAAACCAGATATTGTGTTGGTACATGGCGATACGACGACCAGTTTTGCAGCTAGCTTAGCCACTTTTTATCAGCAGACGACATTAGGTCATGTTGAAGCTGGTCTTAGAACGTGGAATAAGTATTCCCCTTATCCTGAAGAGATGAACCGGCAAATGACTGATGATTTGGCTGACTTGTATTTCGCTCCAACTGAATTATCTAAGAGTAATTTGTTAAAAGAAAATCATCATGCGGAAAATATTTTTGTCACCGGTAATACTGCAATCGATGCTTTGGAGCAAACCGTGCAAAAAGATTATCATCACGCAGTCATGGATGAGATTACACCAGGGAATAAGGTGATTTTGGTAACCATGCACCGACGCGAAAATCAAGGTGAACCAATGCGCCGGGTATTTAAGGTCATGCGGCAAGTAATTGACAGCCATGATGATGTAGAAATAATTTATCCAGTGCACTTATCACCCAGAGTACAAAAGGTTGCCAATGAGGTTTTAGGCGGTGATCCCCGGATTCATTTGATTGAACCATTGGACGTAGTCGATTTTCATAATTTAGCTAAGCGCAGCTACTTTATCATGACTGATTCTGGCGGCGTGCAGGAAGAAGCACCAAGCTTGGGCAAGCCAGTTTTGGTATTGCGCGATACAACTGAGCGGCCAGAAGGGGTGAAAGCTGGTACTTTAAAGCTGGTGGGCACTCAGGTAGAGCAAGTGCGCGAGAGCATGCTGGAACTGCTTGAAAATAAAGCAGCCTATGAGAAAATGGCTAATGCTAAGAATCCGTATGGTGATGGTCATGCTAGCGACCGTATCATGGATGATATTTACTATTACTTTAATAAAAAGACAGTGCAAAAACCAAAAGATTTTGAATAAATAAAAAAGAAACGGATTATTTACCGTTTCTTTTTTGCTTTTGTTCTTGAAGTCGCATTTTCGCGCGTTCAATCATTGTATGTTCTTGTTTTTGAAAGACGGATCTGGTAGTAAGGTAGTTAAATACCCCTACTAAAACTTGATCGATAATCTTGACTAGCAGAGCATTGAGATGAAGCCAGGATAAGCCGACCAACATAATCAATGTATCAGGGATCAAACTGATAATGCGGTAAGTGAAAAATACGATTAATTTATGCCACGTAGTGTGTTCATGATCTACATTGTTAATAAAAACTGCCTTCTGATTAAAATAAAAAGAGACAAGATTAGAGACAATGAAGGCGATAGTATTAGAAATCACCATTACACTGTGCCACCAGGAATGCAGCACCATGAAGACAAGAGTATTGATTAAGGCAGCGACAAATCCAAAAATCATGTACACCCATAAATTACGGTGACGCTTGATTAACTTTTGACCTAATTGGCGAATCTGCGCTTGATCAATTGCCGTGACTTTTTTTTTATTTTTAGCCATTTAGTTGATCATTCATTTCCTCAGCTGCTTGGTCGATTAAATCGATCGCAGCATCATCTGGTGCGTTTTCAATCGTGACAGGCTTGGTAATTTCTTTAGCGCCACATGCCTTAAATGCTTTTTCGTAATCAAAAACATTTTCGCAAAAATGCTCGCCATAAGTCTTGTCGCCGGATCCCATCACGGCGAAGTATTTGCCTGTGAGATCTAGTTCTTTTAATTCATCATAAAAGTCTGCTAGTTCATCGGTCATTGCACCTTCACCATAAGTATAGGTGACGAAAATACAAAGATCAGATTCTAAATAATCGCTGGCGTCAGTAAAACCTACATCGCTAGTTTCAACGTCAAAGCCATAATCTTGAAGATCTTCTTCTAAAATATCTGCCATATCTTCATCGTTGCCAGTCATGCTGGCGTAGACAATTCTTGCTTTCATGATTATCCATACCTTTCACTGCAGTATACGTGATTTATTATACATGAAACTAAGAGATTTTAACGAAGTTTTGCTAAACTTTTAAAAATATTCAATAAAACGTTATAATAAGAAATAAAATATTTGAAAAAGGAGAAATAATTTTGATTACTATTAAATCAATTCGTGAACTTAAGGGGATGCAAGCTTCCGGACATTTGCTTGCTACCATGTTTGAAGGCTTGCGCGATGTAATTAAGCCAGGTATTTCAACCTGGGAAATCGAAGAATTTTGTCAAAAATTCGTTAAGAGTCGTGGTGGCCGTCTTTCAGAACAAGGCTTTGAAGGCTACAAGTATGGTACTTGTATCTCAGTTAATGATGAGATTGCCCACCAAACGCCAAGAAAAGATCGTATCTTAAAGGAAGGCGACATTGTTAAGGTTGATGTTACCTGCAATTTAAATGGCTATGAATCCGACTCATGTACTACTTATCCAGTTGGCAAAATTTCAGATGCTGACAAAAAGTTAATCGAAGTCACCAAGAAGGCAATGTATCTTGGTATTGATCAAGCCGTTTTAGGCAACCGTATTGGTGACATTGGTGCTGCAATCCAACATTGGGTTGAAGACGAGAACCATTATGGCGATGTGCGTGAATTAATTGGTCACGGTATTCAACCTTCAATTCATGAAGACCCAGAAGTACCACATTGGGGTAAGGCTGGTCATGGTATCCGCTTACGTGAAGGCATGACCATTACTTGTGAACCAATGGTTGAAGCAGGTGGCGATTGGCATATTGATCAAAGAACTGTTGATGATCCTAACGATGATTGGGTTTACTATGCAACTCCAGATGGTTCAAATGCGGCCCAATTTGAACATACCTTTGCAATTACTAAGGGCGGTCCTAAGATTTTAACTTTGCAGCACCCTTACGATGGCCTAGAAAAGTACATCCCTCATTTTGATGAAATGGATGATTAGGTCCTTGAATGAAAAAGCAGAAGCTAGGTCATAAATTTAGTCAATTTATTTTAACTTTGCGCAGTACAATTTCGCAGGGTGAAATATCCAACGGCTCAATTGTAATTGCTTACTATATTTTATTCTCGATTTTTCCAATTATCATTATTATCGGAAATGTTTTACCTTTGTTTCGCATCGACACTTCGCCGATTGCGGAATACTTAAACCTAGTCTTTCCAGATAAGGTAGCTAGTTTTGTTCTGCCGATGATTAATTCGCTATTGAAAACGACCTCAACCGGATATATTTCCTTTGGTATTATCTTAGCGATTTGGTCATTTTCGAATTTAGTTAATGCAATTCGTTTAGGTGAGAATCGGCTCTATGGCGTGCATCAAGTGGAACTGAAATTGTCGATGCTTAATTTTATTTGGACAAGAGTGCTGACAGTGCTCTTTACCGCATTGATGATTATCTTTTTTACCGCTGTCAGCATTGTCCTAGTTTTTGGGCAACAATTATTAGAATTTCTTGGTCCTATTTTCCATTTGCCGTTAACGGAGATTAATAAGATTTTTAGTTATCGTTATCCGGTAGTTTTATTGGTAATAATCTTGGCAGTTGCCTATTTAAACTATGTTTTGCCAAATATCAAGCTCAAGAAGAGGGTCATCTGGCCTGGGGTCTTGGTTACGGTAGTAGGCTGGTTAGCTTTATCATTTTTATTTAGTTTTTATCTGCATAATTTTCCCATTAGCTGGGAGAATTACGGTATTGTGGGGACTTTTATCATTTTCATGTTATGGCTAAACTTATCAGCTTGGCTATTTTTACTCGGAGTTGGCGTTAACGCGGCAATTATTCACAATCGTGTGGGTGAGTTAGAATATTCAGCTGGTAGAATTGCAAGTTACATTCAGGATAAAAGACACCAGCGAAAGTAGTGAATTAAACTAAAATTTGCTATGATTATTTTATAAAGATTGAAAAAAAGAAAGTGTGCATATATGAAAGTAAGAAAAGCTGTTATTCCGGCAGCCGGATTAGGTACGCGTTTTTTACCTGCAACTAAGGCCTTACCTAAGGAAATGTTGCCAATCGTAGATAAGCCAACAATTCAATTCATCGTTGAAGAGGCTAAGAAGTCTGGGATTGAGGATATTTTAATCGTTATTGGTAAGAATAAGCGACCAATTGAGGATCACTTCGACTCTAATCCAGAACTTGAACAAGATTTGGCAGAAAAAGGTAAGGATGAGTTGCTTAAGTTAACGCAAGGGATTACCCATCTAGGCGTTAACTTGTATTACACCAGACAACCCCATCCAGCAGGCTTGGGGGATGCCATTTTCCGTGCTCGCAGCTTCGTTGGTGATGAACCATTCGTAGTTATGCTGGGTGATGACCTAATGGACGACAAGGTGCCATTAACTAAGCAATTAATTGACCGCTACAATAAGACCCATGCTTCTACTATTGCCGTAATGCAAGTGCCTCACGAAGAAGTCTCCAAGTATGGCATTATTGAGCCTGAAAATGCAATCATGCCTGGTTTAATCAATGTTAAGTCATTTGTAGAAAAGCCAGATGTAGATAAGGCACCAAGTGATTACGCGATTATTGGTAGATATTTATTAACACCAGAAATTTTTGACATTTTAGCAAATCAAAAGCCTGGACGTGGTGGCGAGATTCAATTGACTGATGCCATTGATACAATGAACAAGACCCAACGTGTCTTTGCTCATGTCTTTAAAGGTGAACGTCATGATGTCGGCAACAAGGAAGGCTACCTGGAAACTTCAATTGAATATGGCTTGAAGCACCCAGAGATCAAGGATCAACTGCGTGAATACATCAAGCATTTATCCAAGAAATTTGAAGCTGAAGATAAGAAAAAGAAGTAAAAAATTAATAAAGTTATCAAGGGACTACGCGTTTGTAGTCTTTTTATGTTTTCCTTAATATTTTTTTGGTATGATTTTAGTATTAAAAATTCATTGATGGAGAAGAAATAGATGAAAGATATTTATATTGTGGCAGCCAAGAGAACGCCATTTGGCAAATATCGTGGCTTTTTTAAGAATGTGACGGCAACAGACTTAGGAGTAATGGCGCTTAAAGGCACCTTAGCCGCAGGCAATATTGATCCGCAAGATGTAGAAGCATTATTTATGGGGAACGTGCTTAGTAGCGGTTTAGGCGAAAATGTTGCGCGGCAAGTAGCACTTTACTCAGGGATGAGGCAAGAATCCGCTGCAGTGACAATTAATGAAGTGTGTGGCTCTAGCATAAAGGCTGTTCGTTTAGCTCAAGGACAAATGGAGCTGGGCGACCTAGGCTTGGTAGCTGTTGGTGGCAGCGAAAGCATGACTCGGGCACCTTATTTAGTGAAAAAAGAGGATAAGGATCACCCAGACAAGCACTTAATTAGTTCAATAATCAATGATGGTTTAATGGATGCTTTTTCTAATGAGCATATGGGAATGACGGCTGAAAATGTAGCTGAGAGATACCATGTTTCTCGTCAGGAAATGGACAAATTCAGCTTGCGTTCACATCAAAAGGCAACTGCAGCTGTTAAATCGGGCTTTTTTAAAAATGAAATTTTGCCAATTGAACTTAATGGAAAAAAATTGGATCATGATGAGCTGATTCGCCCAGATACTACATTAGAAGCATTAGGTAAACTAAAGCCGGTGTTTAAGGAGAATGGCCTAGTGACTGCAGGTAATTCCTCGCCTCTAACGGATGGGGCTAGCATGTTAGTTCTAGCTACCAAGGAAAAAGTGACTGAATTAGGGTTAAAACCTATTGCCAAGTTAGGCAACTTTACTGAAGCTGGCTTTGATCCTGCATATATGGGTTATACGCCATATTTTGCCGTAAAAAAAATGCTGCAAAATACGGGTCGTTCGATTACCGATTATGATATTGTGGAATTAAATGAAGCCTTTGCCGCTCAAAGCGTAGCAGTAGCTCGTGATTTAGCTATTCCTGCTGAGCGCTTGAACATCATGGGTGGAGCGATTGCGCTAGGTCACCCATTAGGAGCAACTGGGACGCGTTTAATCGCTTCTGCAATTAGCGGGTTAAAGTATCGCAATGCTCAGCGCGCGCTGGTTACCTTATGTATTGGTGGCGGACAGGCAATTGCTTATGAAATCGAAAATGTAGAATGAAATTTTATCAATTAACGCCTAAGCAAAGACGAGAAATTTTGCAAAGTGAAGGAATTAAGTTAGAAAAAATTGACGATCAGGTGCTCGCGCGTTTAGATCAATTAAGTGAAAACGTGATTGGTCAATTGCGCCTGCCTTTAGGGGTGGTGCAGAACTTGCAGGTTAATGGACACAAGTATTGGGTACCGATGACTGTAGAAGAACCATCCGTGGTGGCAGCAGCTAATCATGGAACAAATATTTTCGCTCAAAATGGCGGTGTTCAGGCAGTAAGCAAGCGAGATGGAATTTATGGTCAAATAGTTTTGCGGGTGAATGACGATTTTGTCTTAGCTGAGTTGGAGAATGCCTTTCCCCATTTAATTGCTTTGGCTAATCAAAAATTTGCTAGTTTAGTTAAGCACGGTGGTGGCACCAGAGAAATTACTGCTAAGCAAATCAATAAGTTAGTTTATCTCAGAGTGCTGGTTGATCCCGCTGAAGCGATGGGGGCTAATAAAACCAATTCAATTCTAGAATTCTTAAGTACTAAGTTAGTAGAGCTGCCTGGAGTTGCTGAAAAGTTGTTTGCTATTTTATCTAATTATTCTAGTCAATTGACTACCGCTAAGGTTAAATTAGATCCCGCAACGTTGGGCGGAAAACGAGTGGCCGAGCGAATTGCTCTGTTAAGCAAGATTGGCTATGAAGATCCTTACCGGGCGGTAACAAATAATAAGGGCATTATGAATGGTGCTGATGCAGTTTTATTAGCTACAGGCAATGATTATCGTGCAATTGAAAGCGCGACGGCGGTTTTAGCTAGCCAGACTGGTCAATATCGTAGTTTATCCAAGTGGACGATGGAAGATGGCCTATTGGTAGGTGAATTGACTTTGCCAATGGCGATTGGCGTAGTTGGCGGGTCAATCAAGGCACGTGAAGATGTCCAGCAAAGTTTTGCAATTTTAGGGCAAGTTACTAGTAAGCAATTGGCCGAAATAATCACTGGAGTGGCACTGGCCAACAATTTGGCCGCCTTATTAGCGATTTCTACGGTCGGTATTCAGGCAGGACATATGAAATTGCAAGCCCGCAATTTTGTCACGGAGCTAGATGCTAATGCTGATGAAAAAAAGCAGGTTTTAGCCGAAATGATCGCGCGCAAGGATTATTCAGAAAGCTACGCTAGAAAGATTTTACAAGAAATAAGAAAGGACAAATAATGCAAGTAGGGATTGATAAGATTGGCTTTTTTACGCCTAATAAATATGTGGACATGGTAGACTTAGCTCACGCGAGAAACCAGGATCCCAATAAATTCTTAATTGGAATTGGTCAAAGTGAAATGAGCGTGGCTGATCAGACTCAGGATGCAGTTTCAATGGGGATCAACGCGACTTTACGGTACCTAGACCGAATTGATAAAGACAAGGTGGGGTTACTGGTTTTGGGTACTGAAAGCGGGATTGATCAGTCTAAGTCAGCCTCATTATTTGTTAAAACTGCTTTGAAGCTAAAACCAGAAGTACGAACTTTTGAAGTCAAGGAAGCCTGCTTTGGGTTAACTGTGGCTTTGATGGTAGCTCGTGATTTTGTCAGAGTTCATCCTGAACAAACTGCAATTGTGATCGGCAGTGATATTGCACGTTATGGCGTTAAAACGCGTGGAGAAGTGACGCAAGGTGCGGGTAGTATAAGTATGCTAGTTAAGGCCACTCCAAGCATTCTAGCCCTGAATAATGGCCATAGTGCTTATAGTGAGGACATCAATGATTTCTGGCGGCCCAATGATTCACGCGTGGCTTTGGTTGATGGCAAATATTCAACGCAGATTTATTTGGATTTCTTTAAAAAGACTTTTGCAGATTATAAGAAACAAAAGGATTTAGCAACTAAAGATTTCGCTGCAATTATTTATCACTTGCCTTTTACTAAGATGGGATTAAAAGCTAATAGAATTGCAGTGGCAGATCAGGATGAAACAAACACTAAAAAGCTGCAGTCTAGTTTTGAGTCCTCTAAATTATTGTCGAATAGGGTAGGCAATATTTACACCGCTTCTTTGTATTTAAGTTTATTAAGCCTACTTGAAAATGGCAATTTGTCTGCCGGTTCGTTAGTAGGATTATTCTCATATGGTTCAGGTGCGATGGCGGAGTTCTATAGTGGCAAGTTAGTGGCTGGCTATGAACAGGAACTCGATCGAGCAGCTGATGAGAAGATGCTTAATCGTCGCCAAAAACTTAGTATTCCAGAATATGAGCATATCTTTAATGAGGCGTTGACAGATCCTGCGGATGGTCAAGAATTAACTAGTGATGATGAAGTGGGGACTTGGTATTTTGCTGGTCTGCGCGATCATATTCGCCAATATAAGAAAATAATATAAAAAAGGCCAGGATTGTCCTGGCTTTTTACATTAGGATCACTGTGCCATTGTCTTCTTTGATTTGCAAACCAAAGATGTGAATTTCTCGTTCTTGAATTTTTATTAATAAGGGGATGCCACGACCATGCATGTGGCCGACGATTTTAATTAGTTTGGCCTTAGTCATTGCTCTTGGGCCCACGTGTAGCAAGCACCGACCATTTTCGATGGTTAATTTGCTTAGCGGATAGAGGCGTTCCTCATTTTTGAAATAAAGAGCAGTATTAATATTTAAATCGTCAATAAGTTGAAGTAAATCTGTTAAACGCATTTTGATATCTAAGTTGGTAAAAATTAAACTATAATCAATTATAGTTTAAAACTGATTAAATTAAGTTGGAAGTGCTCAAATTGAAGAAGAAACTATTTTTAGCGACGTGTTGTTTGGCAGGAGCGGGTATTTTGACAGCCGGTGATTATTTTTTTAAGTTTGCCATGACACCATATAATAAACAGCCAGATTCTAAAGAAATCTTAGGAACCGATGCTCTTTTTAGTCAAAAAAATTGGTTTAAGAAATTCCCTAAAGAGGACTGGTTGATTAAAACGCCAAATGGCCTCAAATTATTTGCTAGTTATCTTGACCACCATACCGCAAAGAGCGTCATCTTATTGCATGGTTTTATGGCTGATGGCGATAGCATGGCCGGTTTTGCCAAGTTATTCTATGATCTAGGTTATAAGGTCTTGTTGCCGGATGCACGCGCGCATGGCAAAAGTCAAGGTAATTACATTGGTTATGGTTGGGTTGAAAAAGCAGATATCTTGCAGTGGATTAACGAAATAATTGCACGTATAGGACAAAGTAGTAAAATCGTGGTCATGGGCCAGAGCATGGGCGGTGCTACAGCCATGATGGTCAGTGGAATGAAATTACCGGTGCAAGTTAAAGCCTTCATCGAAGATTGTGGCTATTCCAACGTGAAGGAAGAAGTACTTTATCAAGCGGCTAATTTGGTGAATTTAAAACCAGCAGCTGGAAAATGTTTAGTTAGTTTGGTTAGTGAAATTAATCGAATAAAAAATGGCTTTTTCCTAGGGCAGGCATCTTGTGTTCAGCAATTAAAAAAGAATACGCGCCCATTTTTGTTTATTCATGGTGGTAAAGATCACTTCGTGCCTACTAAAATGGTTTATCAAAATTATGCTGCCACGACTGCTCCTAAGAAACTTTGGATTGCCCCCTTTAGCTGGTCATGCAATGTCGCTGCCCATGTATTATACGGAATACCAGCGGCAGGTTGATGCATTTTTAGCAAAATATATTGATTAATTTCTTGCAAGCGGTTACATAAGCGGATATAATGGGAAATGTGGAATAGGTAGAAATTAAAGTTAGCAGATATAAATTACAATAAGTTTTTATCTCCAGAATTGTATTATTATTGGATACTTAAAAGATTCTCTATATGTAGAGGTGTCAGCCATAAATAATTTAACTACTAATTTATTTTCAATGGCTGTTCGCAAAACTCCAATTCATTAAAAAGTTACGTTTTATGTAAAGACCCGAACAAGTGAATGTTAATATTGGTTGCGATAATGCCATTGTTTTACACATACCAAACAATTAAAAATCGTGACTATCAATTGATGAGCTACCTCATCCACTTGAAT
Organism: Lactobacillus kefiranofaciens; assembly: GCF_900103655.1. Classification (GTDB taxonomy): domain Bacteria; phylum Bacillota; class Bacilli; order Lactobacillales; family Lactobacillaceae; genus Lactobacillus; species Lactobacillus kefiranofaciens. The sequence continues at coordinate 49,890 of NZ_FMXC01000004.1, read as the reverse complement.
TGCGGCTGCTAAGAGACAGGAAATCGTCCGGCGGTCGCTTTTTGTATGCAAAAAAGCCTAGTCATTTCGACTAGGACTTAATTATTTTCTTAGAACTAATTTTGCAATTGCTTCACAGCGTGGTGTCTGTGGCAGCATATCAACGTTTTGAATTAAGCGCACGTCATAGGCCTCACTTAGTAAAACTAGATCTTGGGCTAAGGTCGATGGGTTGCATGAAATGTAAACGAAAGTTTGTGGCTTAACACGCAAGATGGTCTTAATCAAGTTCTTAGCCAAGCCGGTTCTTGGTGGGTCTACAATTAAGGCATCAATTGGCACGCCGCTATTTTGCAATTCTGGCAAAACTTTTTCAGTACTACCTTGAATGTATTCTGCATTCTTAACATGATTTAATTCTACATTATGTTGAGCATCTCTAACTGCTTCAGGAATAGTTTCGATTCCGACTACTTGTTTAACTCTATCAGCAGCTAAAATTCCTAAGGTACCTACACCACTATAGGCATCAATTAATGTCTGATCTGGAGTTAAATCGAGGTATTTCAATGCCTCTGAATAGAGGTTGACAGTTTGAACCGGATTAAGCTGGAAAAATGCTCGAGGAGACAAGGCAAATTTTTTGCCTAAGATTTCCTCAGTAATTTGATTCTTACCTAACAGTTTTTCGGTTTTATTGCCCCAGACTTGTGGATTTTGCCATTCTGTTTCGTTTTGATAAACGCTAACGACATGATCGAGCTGCATGATTTCTTTAGCCAGGGGAATTAAGTTCTTAATTTTATGGTCAATGGTAATTAGAGTAACTTGAATTTCCTTAGTGGCTTCGGATTGACGTACGACTACTGTTTTGATGCCAGGTAGATGCTTGAAGTAATTGGCAACTGGTACGTGAAGCTTTTCAATCAAGGCCTTAATGGCACGCTCTGTTTTTTGCGTGTCTTCACTTTGAGTTGGCATCTTAGGTAGATCAATCAAGTGGTGAGAATTTGGTGCAAATAAACCAAGCTTGAGATTGCCACGAACATCTTCAATTTGGTACTGGGCCTTATTACGGTAATGCCATGGATCTGGAGCAGCAATGGTCTTCTTGACCTTGTACTTGCTATAATTTCTAGGGTGGTATTTGCGCAAGGACTCTAACATATTATTGCGTTTAAATTCTAGTTGCTTGTCATAAGACAGATGAGCTAGCTCCAGGCCACCAATCTCAGGGTTGACGCCCTCTGGAAACGGCACGCGGTCAGGACTTTTTTCTTTAATGCGAACTAACTCAGCTTGAATGTAGTGTGGGTAGTTCTTAATGATCTTAGCTACAACTACTTCGTCAGGAAGCGCACCGGGAATAAAGATGATCTTCTTCTTGTAATAACCGATGCCTTCGCCATTGATGCCTAAACGCTTAATGGTAATAATGACATCTTTTTCGTGATGTTGTTTGTTATGAAAAAATTTTCTGTTCATTACCTTATTCTTTCTACTAAAAACTAATTACATTACTTTTAATTGTACTACTTGAAAAAAGTTCTTAGCAAGCTTTACGAAAATTTGCTAGCATGTAGTTGAGATAATAGTGAGGTGAAAATAGTGCTAATAACCAAAGTAAGTGCACAAAGACGGCCAGGTCGCTATAATATTTTCTTGGACGGTAAATATGCTTTTTCCGCTAGTGAAAAGACAGTTGCCGAATTTGTCTTATTAAAAGGCAAAGAATTAAATGATCAGCAGGTTGAAGAGATCAGACAATTTGATGCGGATGCTAAGGCTAGTGACTTAGCGGCGCACTTTTTAAGTTATGAGCCGAGAACCGTTTTTGAAGTGCTGCAATATCTAAAAAAACATGAAATTTCTGATGAAGCGGCTAATAGCGCGGTTAGTCAGTTAAATGAATTAGGCTACTTAGATGATCAGCAGTATGTTAAATTATTTATTAAAAATGATTTACAAGTGGGCAGCGATGGTCCTAAGTCGCTTTTACGCAAGTTAACGCAGAAGGGCGTTGATCCGGAACTTAGTCAAAACACACTGGATGAAGTAGATGAGAACGACTGGCTAAATGTTGGTCAGCGAGTAATCAAGTCGATGATTCATCAAGCGGGTAAATTATCACAGCGGGAACTTGGGCGCAAGATGAAAACTAAGCTGCTCATGCATGGCTTTGATAGTGGAATTAGTAGTGTGATCATTTCCGCTTTAGATCTTGCAGAAGATGAAGATTTACAGATTGAAGCACTGAAAAAACAGGGCATTAAGGCTTATAAACGTTTCCGTCGTTTTGATGAGCGTGAGCGCAATTTTAAGATCAAAAAGTATTTATTTAGTCACGGCTTTTCATCAAGCGAGATTGATGCCTTTTTAAATGGTGAGATTATTGATCTAGCTGAATTAGCTGAATATTAATACGAGGAGAAAAAATGAAAAAAACTATTGATAAGAAGATTTTTGTAGGTCGTCCATTTCCAGATAGTATGATGAATGCGCAAGAGAGTTTTATGGAATCCAATCAGCAAATGGAAAATGACGAAGTTTTTCAAAAATTTTTAGCTGATAATAATTTAGAAAATAAGCGTGCTGCCATGGTTGTTTCAGGACCAGACAGCTTCATGTACTGGTACGGCGTAATTGCGGATGTTGATGAGGCGCCAGCTGGTTTAATGAAGTTTGAGTTGCCTAAGGCTGAGGTTGCTGAAGAAGATGAAGACAATCAAAGCATCGTCTTCTTTAATTTGCCATTGAACAGTACAGTTTCACGCTTTACTAAGAAAATAGTAGATAGCGGCATCCACGTTTATCAAAACTTAGGTGACAGTGATACGCCATATATTCTCTGGGATCTAAATTTAGATACAAAAAAACTGGCCCAAATATTGTACTTGAAAGCCAGTAAATAATAATTAATGTTGTCGCGGGTCAATTGATAAATTGTCATATTCGACGTAAGCCCCAAGGCAGGTCGAAACAAACATGATTAGTAAAACAAAGCCAATTGAACTGCCCACAATCTGATCTAACGTTAAAACTGCGCGTACTAGATAAGTTGAAGCAAAACACAGGATAAAATCTAAAATAATATTAGCAAATAATAAAAGATAGCGGCGCCGAATGCTGAAAAAGCGAAGCAGCTGCTTGAGAAAACTATCGTTGGTCTGCATGGCTAATAAGTCAACGGGGCGCTGGATTGTTGCCTTTACGGCAAACATTATAATCGAACCAACTAAAGCGCCAATGATGGTGCGGTAGATTTCGGCTGAATGCAGCACCAAAGCATTATAGCCAATGCCAATAATAGTTAAGCTACAAATATAGGGCACTAATAATAAAAATGTAAATACAAGCAAGATATGGCTTTTTTGCATGAGGATGACCTCCTAATAGTCTTTGGGGTTATTTTAACATACTGACTAGTGCACTATGCTATAATAACGTTATTTAAGATATTTTTTAAGAAAGAGAGTAGAAGAATGAGTAGTGATCCTGGAGCGGGAAATCTTTTTGCTCGTCTGAAAAATCGATTGTCAGGTGAGAAAAAAGAGAAAACTAAAGATCATTTAGAAAAAGAGATTATTGCTTTACATAATAACCATAAGATTAATGATACTGAATTCTCGATGCTAGAGGGAATTTTGGATTTTCAAGGCAAGATGGCGCGTGAGGTAATGGTGCCACGGACAGATGCCTTTATGGTCGATGCAGAGGTTAGTTTTCAGGATAATTTAGACGAAATTTTGCGTGAGCCTTATTCACGCATTCCTGTTTATCGCCGAGATAAGGACAAGATTATTGGTGTAATTCATATTAGAACAGTTCTGCGTAAGGCTAAGAAGAGGGGCTTTCAAAATTTGGATTACGATGACGTGATGTATGAACCGCTTTTTGCTCCAGAAACGGCAGAATTAGGTGATTTGCTGATGGAAATGCAGCAGACGCAGCGTCAGCTAGCTATTTTGACTGATGAATATGGCGGCGTAACAGGATTAGCTACGATTGAAGATGTAATTGAAGAAATCGTTGGTGATATCGATGATGAGGTCGATCATACAGAGGTTCTTTATAATCAAATTGCGCCTAATAAGTATATAATTTATGGCAAAATGCCTCTAGATGATTTTAATGAACAGTTTGGTACTAATCTAGAGATGGAAAATGTTGATACTGTTGCTGGCTATGTGATTAATACTCTTAAAATGATCCCAGCTAAGGGAGAAAAGCTGACTGTCGCTATTGGAGACGGGAAGACTTTGACTACCAGAAGGATGAAGGGCTCACGGCTACTGACAGTTTTATTAGCGGTTGATAAGACGAAAAAGGAAGAAGATACAACAGACTAATGGATAAAGAGTTAGCAGATAAAGTTAAAAAGAGAAGAACGTTTGCAATTATTTCTCACCCTGACGCAGGTAAGACGACTATTACGGAACAGATGCTGTTGTTCGGTGGGGTAATTCGTAAAGCAGGAACGGTTAAAGCACGTAAAACTGGTAATTTCGCCACCAGTGACTGGATGGAAATTGAAAAAAAGCGTGGTATCTCAGTTACTAGTTCTGTAATGCAGTTTGAATATAAGGGCAAACGAATCAATATCTTGGATACGCCAGGGCACCAGGATTTCTCTGAAGATACCTATCGTACTTTGATGGCAGTGGACGCAGCTGTCATGGTGATTGACTCGGCTAAGGGTATTGAACCCCAGACTAAGAAATTATTCAAGGTTGTTAAAAAGCGTGGTATTCCAATTTTCACCTTTATGAATAAGCTTGATCGTGATGGTCGTCCGCCACTAGATTTGATTGCGGAATTGGAAGATTTGCTTGGCATTGAAGGCGTGGCAATGGACTGGCCAATTGGCTCAGGTCAGACTTTAAAGGGGTTATATGATATTGCCAATAATCGAGTTGAGCTTTATCGGAAAGATGAAAAGGACCGCTTTTTGCCATTAAATGAGGATGGCACTTTGCCAGATAGCGAGCCTCTTAGTCAAGATCCACAATTTAAGGATACTCTTGATGAAATTGAATTAATTAAGGAAGCTGGCAATAAGTTTGACCGTGAGAAAATTGCCTTGGGTGATCAAACTCCTGTCTTCTTTGGTTCAGCTTTGACCAATTTTGGGGTGGAAACTTTCTTAAATAGTTTTGTTGATTTAGCCCCAGCTCCAGAGAGTCATACTGTTAATGGTGATGAAGAATTGAGTCCTGAGGATCCAGACTTTTCCGGCTTTGTCTTTAAGATCCAAGCGAATATGAATCCGCATCACCGTGATCGTATTGCCTTTGTGCGTGTTGGTAGTGGTGAATTTAAGAAGGGATTAGACGTTACGTTAGCTAGAACCGGCAAGCCGATTCGGTTGAACAATGCTACAGAATTCATGTCCAGCGAGCGTGTACAAGTGTCTGATGCCGTAGCCGGTGATATTGTTGGTTTGTATGATACCGGTAATTTTCAAATTGGTGATAGCATTTATGCTGGCAAGCGCAAGATTGTTTATCCACCGCTTCCAGAATTTACGCCTGAATTATTTATGCGGGTAACTGCCAAGAACGTCATGAAGCAAAAATCATTCCATAAGGGGATGAATCAGTTAGTGCAGGAAGGTGCTATTCAACTGTACCGTAATTATCAAACGGATGAATATATTTTGGGTGCCGTTGGTCAGTTGCAGTTTGAGGTTTTCCAATTTAGAATGAAGAATGAATATAATTCTGAAGTTGAAATGAATAGCATTGGGCATCGTGTCGCGCGTTGGATTGATCCAGAGCAGCTTGATCCGGCAATGTCTAACAGCCGTAACTTATTAGTAAAAGATCGTTATGGCAATCCATTATTCTTATTTGAAAATGAATTTGCAGAGCGCTTCTTCCGTGATAAGTATCCAGATGTAAAATTAACTGAGAAATTATAAGAATAAACAAAAAATCCTAGGATTTATCTCCTAGGATTTTTTTGATGGTTTAATTTTATTTGTCAACGTGAACTTCAATTACGTGGCGGCTCTTATCAACAGTTAAAGTATATGAAGAGTCATAATTTTTAAGCAAACGCTTAATTACAAATTCAATCTCGTCTTCGCGCACCCGACGATCATGATTTTCAAGTGCAATACCGATAGCACCCTTGCTTTCAGTATAAATGACTGAGGTATTGCCGAGAGAATATACCTTAACATAGCTAGCATCGGTAGTGTTGAGCTGACTGTGAACCAAGTTGGCGTAGTTGTTGGTTACATCAATTAAATGCATGAATTTCACCTGTTTCTCTTAGTTATTATTCTTAATTTTAGTATAACTCAATTTGAAAAGTATTTTTTATTTTTAAAGAAAAAGATTCTGAAATGATTAGTTTCGGAATCTTTCATACGCTTTGAAAAAATTTCTTAGTTATTTTCACTAATTACAATTTCGCCATCTTGAACGTCAGCTTTTAGGTTCTTGCTGTCGGTATGATCGAGTTTAAAATCAGCTACTTTATCTTCAATTTCTTCTTGAATAGTTCTGCGAAGTGGACGAGCACCTAATGCAGGGTTAAAGCCCTCTTCAACTAGCTTTTCCTTAGCTGCGTCAGTGACAGCAATGTGTAAGCCTTGGTCTTTGACCATGTCATTAGTGTTTTTAAGCATTAAATCAACAATCTTAAGTAAATCTGGCTTAGTTAATTCGTTGAACTCAATGACATCATCTAGACGATTTAAGAATTCTGGCTTAAAGAATTGAGACATATCTTTTCTAGCAGATTCTTTGTCTTCTTGTTCGTTTTCTGCCGCAAAACCGACACTAGCATTCTTGATGCCTTGCCCTGCATTAGAAGTCATGATAATAATCGTATCCTTGAAGGAAACTGTTCTGCCTTGAGAGTCAGTTAAACGACCATCATCTAGGATTTGCAAGAAGAGATTTAATACATCTGGGTGAGCTTTTTCAATTTCGTCAAGCAAAATTAAGCTGTATGGGTTATGACGAACTTGTTCAGTTAATTGACCAGCTTCTTCATAGCCAACATAACCAGGTGCGGAGCCGATTAACTTGGAAACTGAGTATTGTTCCATGTATTCAGACATATCAAATCGAATCATGGCATTCTCTGAGCCAAACATTTGCTTAGCCAATTGCTTAGCTAATTCCGTCTTACCGACACCAGTTGGACCAACAAAGAGGAAAGAGCCAATTGGTCGGCCAGACTTGTTGAAACCAATTCTGTTACGACGAATGGCACGGGCAACTTTTTCAACTGCCTTATCTTGTCCAATTACATGCGCCTTTAAATCAGTAGCCAAATTCTGCAACTGATTTTCCTCTTGTTTTTGGATATCGCCTACAGGGATGCCAGTTTTTTCTTCCACGATCTTATTCATGACCTTATTGGTAATAATCGGAGATTTATCAGGGTCAACTTTTTGATCCTTCATCTTTTCGTATTTTTCAATTTGATCACGGTAGTAGGCAGCTTTTTCATAATCTTCACTCTTTAATGCTTCTTCTTTAAGTTGCTCAGCAGCGTTAATTCTTTCTTGAACTTTATCCTTATCAATATAAGGGATGGTTAAGTTCATTCTAGAGCCAGCTTCATCAAGTAAGTCAATGGCTTTATCAGGCAAGAATCTGTCTTGAATGTAGCGCGAAGATAATTTTGCAGCTGATTCGATTGCTTCATCAGTGTAACGAACGTGGTGATAATCTTCGTAGCGCTTTTGAATACCTTTTAGAATCTTAATTGTTTCATCAATGGAAGGTTCTTTAACTTCAACAGGTTGGAATCTCCGTGCTAAAGCAGAATCTTTTTCAATATCACGGTATTCTTTAATCGTGGTTGCACCGACTAATTGCAATTCACCACGGGCCAAAGCGGGTTTAATGATATTGCCTGCGTCCATACCACCTTCTGCGTTCCCAGCACCGACAATTTCATGAATTTCATCAATGAAGAGGATGATATCATCGCGTTGTTGCAATTCCTTGATTAATTGCTCCATTCTCTGTTCAAATTGACCACGGATTCCCGTACCTTGAACAAGTGATACGACATTTAATGAAATAATTTTCTTATCTTGTAATTTTGCTGGGACAGAACCATCAACAATTTCTTGTGCTAATTCTTCAACTACGGCAGTTTTACCGACACCGGCTTCACCGATTAAGACAGGATTATTTTTAGTTCTTCTATTTAAGATTTCGATTACCCGAGCGATTTCTTTATCTCGACCAATTACTGGATCAATTTTGCCTTTCTTAGCAAGAGCGGTTAAATCGGTACCATATTGGTCAAGCAGGCTTTTACCACCTTGACCGCCATTGCCGGCACCACCACCCATTTGCATTCTAGGGCCTTCGCCCCGCATATTATTATTTGCGGCATTGTTATTATTTCCGTTTAATGCGTTGAATAAGTCATCAAAGTCGCCAAAAAATTCATTATTATCGTTATTCATATTTCCTAGATTTCCTTGTTGATTTCTTAATTCTTGATAACAGTGTTGACATAAACTAATTTCACGGCTTTGGCCATTCACCTTGGTAAAAAGATGAATAGAGGCAGGCCGCTTATGACAATTTTGGCAAAGCAAATACATTACCGCCTTTCTTTTAAACTGTAACAAAATTATATTATTAGCACTCTTTATAGTCAAGTGCTAAGCATCTAATACTTACTTTTTACAAGAAAAATGATACGAAAATATTAATATTTTAGAAAAATCAATATAAATAGTAGAATAAAGAGTAAAAAAATTATAAAATCTTAAAAGTGTGGTGATATTTTTGGATTATCAAAAAATTCTAGATCAATTGGTTTCCGGTGAGCTGAAAGAATATGAAGTTGAAGCTAAAGATGCCTACGATCTTCAGAAAACTATTCGTAATTATGGTAAAAGACAATACATTACTGGTAGGGCTGAAAGAGGCGGTGCGATTGTATATACCGCTACCAATACTGGTAAGTAAATAATGTAAACTGTTACATTTTTGTTGCCTAATCCGTAAAAACATGATAATCTAGTACTCGAATGGGTATTTATTACCAGCTTAATTTTTCAATTTAAAGGAGATATTCACAATGGAAAAACGCGATTTTCACATTATTGCAGAAACAGGTATTCATGCACGTCCAGCTACTCTTTTAGTACAAGCTGCTTCAAAGTTCGGTTCAGACATTAACTTGGAATACAATGGCAAGTCAGTTAACTTGAAGTCAATCATGGGTGTTATGTCACTTGGTGTTGGTCAAAATGCTGATGTTACTATCACTGCTGAAGGTGACGACGAAAAAGACGCATTAGACGCAATCGCTGACACTATGAAAAAAGAAGGTTTAGCTGAATAATGACCAAGACTTTAAAAGGAATTGCTGCCAGTGACGGTATCGCTATTGCTCCAGCATATCTTCTTGTAGAACCTGATCTTTCATTCACTAAGTCATCAATTGATGACGTTGATTCAGAAGTAGCTCGTTATAATGATGCTATTAAGGAATCAACTTCAGAAGTTGAAAAAATTCGTGATACTGCTAAGGAAAGTTTGGGCGAAGAAGAAGCCCAAGTTTTTGAGGCTCACTTAATGATTTTGAATGACCCAGAATTCACTGGTGCCATCGAAAATGAAATTAAAAACTCCAAGATTAATGCAGAAGCTGCTCTTGATGAAACTGCTCAAAAATTCATCGAAATTTTTGAAGGGATGACAGATAATCCATACATGCAAGAACGTGCTGCCGATGTACGTGACGTTTCAAAGCGTATCATGGCTCACCTTCTTGGTAAGGGATTGCCAAACCCAGCTTCAATTGATCATGAAGTTATTGTTGTAGCTCACGACTTAACTCCAAGTGATACTGCTCAACTTAATAAAAAGTATGTTAAGGGCTTTGTCACTGATGTTGGTGGTTGTACTGCTCACTCAGCAATTATGGCTCGTTCACTTGAATTACCAGCTGTAGTTGGTACTGATTCAATCACCAAGGACGTTAAGAATGGCGACATGCTGATCGATGATGGTCTTGATGGTGCTGCTATTATTGCTCCAAGCGATGATCAAGTTACAGACTACAAGAAGAAGGGTGACGACTTCCTTAAGCAAAAGGCTGAATGGAAGAAGTTGAAGGATGAACCTTCATTAACTGCTGATGGTAAGCAATTTACTATTGCAGCTAATATTGGTACTCCTAACGATATGCCAGGTGTTCATGAAAACGGTGCTGAAGCTGTTGGTTTGTACAGGACTGAGTTCTTGTACATGGATTCATCAGACTTCCCAACCGAAGATGACCAATTCGAAGCCTACAAGAAGGTTATCGAAGGTATGAACGGTAAGCAAGTTATCATCAGAACCATGGATATTGGTGGTGATAAGCACCTTGATTACTGGGACTTGCCAGAAGAAATGAACCCATTCTTAGGTGTACGTGCTATTCGTCTTTCACTTAAGAACGAAAAGATTTTCCGTACCCAATTAAGGGCTTTGCTTCGTGCATCTGCATACGGTAAGCTTGGTATCATGTTCCCAATGATCGGTACTTTAGCTGAACTTCGTCAAGCTAAGGCTATCTTAAATGACGAAAAGCAAAAGTTGATTGATAAGGGCGTTAAGATCGGTGATAACTTACAAGTTGGTATGATGATCGAAGTTCCAGCAGCTGCTGTATTAGCAGATCAATTTGCTAAGGAAGTTGACTTCTTCTCAATTGGTACTAACGACTTGATCCAATATACTATGGCTGCCGACCGTGGTAACGATAATGTATCATACTTGTATCAACCATATAACCCATCAGTACTTCGTTTGATCAAGCATACTATTGATGCTGCTCATGAAAATGGTATTTGGTGTGGTATGTGTGGTGAAGCTGCCGGTGATAACACCATGTTCCCAATTTTACTTTCAATGGGACTTGATGAATACTCAATGAGTGCAACTTCAATCTTGCGTATTAGAAGCTTAATGAAGAAGTTCGATACCAAGGATCTTAAAGAATTAGCTAATGAAGCATGTTTCGTTTCAGAAACTGCTGAAGAAAATGAAAAGTTAGTTAATGACTTGATGAAGAAGATTAACAAGTAATTCAAAATTGAATTGAGAAAAGAGACTGTAAGGTCTCTTTTTTGTTTTTTAAGTAAAAAATAGAATTTCTTCACAAATTATTCATGTTTTATCCTTAGAATATAGTCAAAAGTTAACATAGAAGATAAAATGAGCACTTACAAAAAAGAAGTTAGTATGTTATAATAATTTTAAGTTAAAGAACGTATACAAATAATTGTTCTGAGGAGCGTGATTTTATGGTAGATTTATATGTATCTCCTAGTTGTACCTCATGTCGCAAGGCAAGAGCTTGGCTTGAAAAGCATGATATTCCTTATAAAGAAAGAAATATTTTCTCTGAGCCTTTAACTAAAAAAGAATTGTTAAACATCTTGCGTATGACCGAAAATGGTACTGAAGAAATCATTTCTACCCGCTCAAGAGCTTTTCAACAGTTAAAAATCAATTTAGATGATTTATCAATTGATCAGTTGCTTGATTTAGTAGAAAAGAATCCTAGTTTATTAAGAAGACCGATTATTATGGACGATCGTCGGCTCCAGGTTGGTTATAATGAAGATGAGATTCGCCGTTTCTTACCAAGAAAAGTACGGCGGCTAGAACTGGCTGAAGCACAAAAGATCGCAGATTTATAGAGATAAAGGTGTTAGTGTTAAAGCTAACACTTTTGGTTTAAACAAGAAGTACGCTACAATAGATTTATATTAATCATGGAGGTGAAATTCCTGTGCAAGTGGATCATATTAATGAAAATACGATCAGGGTTAGAATTAATAAAGATGAGTTAGCCCATCGCGGTTTAAAGGTTTTAGATTTGTTGGGTGACAAAGAAAAGATCCAGAAATTCTTTTACTCAATCTTATCTGAAGTTGATACGGATCATACTTTTGGCCAGGGTGTACCAGTTACTTTTCAAGTAATGCCTAATAATGTTGGCCTTGATCTAATGATTACTAAGGTTCATCCGGATGAAGCAAATACTTTACGAAAGATGATGAACAGCGGGTTTGACGATGAAGATACCACTAATCAAAAGCAGACGCAATCTGATGCAAGAAGGAGTTTGTTCGATCTTGATCCAGATGATGATTTAAATACCGAACTTGATCCTGCAGTGCAAAAGCAGCAGGAAGCTAATACTAATCAAGATAGCAGCGTTAATAATGAATATTGGAAATTTCAGAAAAAGCATGCTTACAGTTTTAATGAATTAGGCAATGTAATCGAGTTAGCTGATAGTTTGCGAGTTAGCGATTTGGCTTCAAGCTTATACTATTTGCGTGGGCAATATTACTTGGACTTAGCTTTTCTTGATGAAAATTATGCTGAACTCAAACCGGCAGATGCCTGGGCAATTGCTAATGAGTATGGTATTAAGATTAATGATGAAGAAATGAATACTGTTAAGGAAACTGGCAAATGCTTGTTGCGACAAGATGCTTTAGGTAATATTCGTCACTATTTTTTAGTATCAAATAAATAATTAAGATTTTTTAAAGAAAAAGAGTCGGTGTGAAAAAACGGCTCTTTTTTGCGTAATAAAACATGGGTGATAAAAATGTATGCAGCCATGTTAAATAAGAAAATTGTACTTGCGGTTAGTGAAGCATATTTGGTAAATAAAGGACAAAAAAAGTTAAACTGGGATAATTATCGTTGTCCTCATTGCAATAAAAAGGTAATTTTAATTGTTTCAGAGCAGAAAGCTGCTTTCTTTAAGCATATATCTAGTTATGGCAGTGCCTTAGGAGAAAAAGAAGAACATCATCTGTCTAAGATGCTCCTCAAATCAGCGCTGACAGCTGCTGGGTTCAATGCTCAGGTAGAGATACCATTAGCAGATGGACAATTGCGGGCGGATGTGTTGGCATCTAAAAAATTAGCTTTTGAGGTACAATGTGCACCATTAAGTACTGCCGAATTTAATCATCGTCATAACCTATATAAAACAATTGGCGTAATGGATATTTGGATTGTAGGTCAACGACATTATTTAAAAAGAAACTTAAAGCATACTCAATTAATCTTTTTTAGAAAAAATAAAAAATGGGGTAACTATTATTTGGAAGTAAATCCTAAGAGAAATTATTTCTGTTTAAAATATAATGTTTTACAGGAGCCACTTACTAAGAAGTTAGTCTATCAAACCAAGTATTTTGCATTAGACGAGGTTGATCTAAGAACGTTCTGGAATTTTAGGCCGTTGAAGAGAAAGTATGTCTTACAAAAAGCTAGTCAAAGAGAATACTTAATTAAACAAATAAGGCAGAAGAGTAAATTAGGCTTGCGAATCGGCCAAATGTTGTATGAGAGAAAAATGACTGTTACGGATTTACCGGATAGTTTGTTTCAAGTTTGGCGAGATCCTGGTGAAGAAGATTCAGTAACTAAATTTTTGCGAAAAAAACGCCTTGATTTAGATCAGGCGCAAATGATTTTGTTGTGGTAAAAAATTGGAGAACCAATTAGATGAGTTAGGTAAAAATAGATGAATCAAGTCAGTTTGGTTAACTGGCCCTTCAAGTAAGACGCCGTTTTGATCATTATTTTCGTCAAAAATAATAGTTGTAGGCGTAGCTTGAATTCTCCATTGATTAGCCAGTTTTTGGTCTTCTTTAATTGAAGTATGTAGATAATCGCTCTGCTTAATCGTTTCAATGGGTGAATTCTTAATATCTAGTTCAGTTGCAATCTCTTGTAACAATTCAGGCTTATAAGCAGAAGCGTCTTGACTTAACCGTTTTTGCAATTCATATAAATATCTGCGTGCCTTTTTATTACCATAAGTTAGCTTGATTGCATGATAGTTCTCTAGTGCTTCATAAGTAGCTTTAGAAAAAGTACTGATATCAGGCAATTTTTGGGCATCTTGACGACGACGGATGGCATCGTCATTAACTAGACAAACATTAGCGATTGGGATGTAATGATAACAAACATCTACCCCTAATTCATCAACGGTTTTACGGATTTGTCTTTCTGTGTCATAGCAATAGATTCCTATTGGATTGATGAATAGAAAAATTTCAAACATACTCTCGACCTCTTTGATATTTTACTAATTGTTACTTTAGCAAGAAACAAAAACAGTGACAAAAAATATGCTTTATTTTCTATATGTTATTTTCTGTGAGCGTTTGCACGAGCGATCTTGCTTTGATTAGTATTAGTACTGGTTTGACTAAAATCATAATCATATTCTAGCACTTGCTGAACTTGACCAATTAATTTAGGGTTAGTATTTTCGATTTCGAGTTCAAAGTCTTGGTAGCCATCTGGATATGATGTCGCGTCTAAAGTTAACTCGGCATTTTTAGGTCCATTCATGAGGATGCGACGTGTTTTACTCCAGGTAAAAAGAGCTAGATCTTTTTGCTCTTGTTTAAAATGCTCATTCAGATAATGACCGATATTGCCTTGAAAAGTAAAATGCTTTTGTGCAACTAATTTTTTAGCTTCGGCATGAGTTAGGTTGTCATTGATTTCAATTACTTCATGAAAATTTTTTTGCACGGGATTAGGATCTGGAACTTTCATTGTTTGTTCGGCATGGTCAGCGTAAATTCTAATTCTTAGACTAATTTGGTGCTTTTTTAACAGACTATTAGGAGTGTCAAAATAATAATTCTCTTGGACAAAATCTTGTTTTACTGGGAATGAATGGGTGATTTTTTCATAAATATTTTTAGTTAATAGTGTTTTGGCTTCAATTTCGCGATTTTTACTCATAATTTTTCCTCCAAACTATCTACATTAATTATATGGTAAAATGAGTTTGTTTGCTTAAGAAAGGAATGTTTTCTCATGAAAGAAATAGATTGGGATAATTTCTTGTGGCCTTATAACGAAGCTGTTCGTGAATTAAAGGTTAAATTTCGTTCTCTTAGACAAGGCTTTTTAACTAAGGGAGAACATTCACCGATTGAGTTTGTAATTGGTAGGGTTAAAACAGTAGATTCTATTAAAGAAAAGATGCAGCGTCGGGTGATTAATCCAGACGTAATTGAAACGGATATGCAGGACATCGCTGGTATTCGAATCGTAACGCAATTTGTCGATGATATCTATAAGGTGGTAGATTTAATTCACGCTCGTGATGACATGGAAGTAGTTGAAGAGCGTGATTATATCAAAAATGCCAAACCATCCGGATATCGTTCATATCACATGGTGATTAATTATACTGTTTATCTGCCTGAGGGCCCTAAAAAATTAATTGCAGAGATTCAAATTAGAACCTTAGCAATGAATTTCTGGGCTACTGTAGAACATACCTTAAATTATAAATATCAAGGTGTCTATCCAGATGATATTTCTGAACGTTTGAAGTCTACAGCTGAAGCTGCTTATCGCTTGGATGAAGAAATGTCGTCGATTAAAGATGAGGTTCAAGAAGCTCAGAAGATTTTTACCAAGAATAAGGGCAAGGAAAAGTTATGAAAGTAACGATCGCGCATAATAACTACGACCAGACGCTAAAAACAGTGGCTCGTTTAAAGGAGTTATTAGATAAAAAAGGTGTTGTGTATGATGCTAAATATCCTGATGTGGTAATTACCGTAGGTGGGGATGGCACATTAATTAATGCCTTTCACCGTTATGAAAATCAGGTAGACTCAGTGCGCTTCATTGGGGTTCATACGGGACACCTGGGTTTTTATACGGATTGGCGTAATTATGACATTGATAAGATGGTAGATGCACTTTTTATGACTAAAGGAGAGCCAGCCAAATACCCCTTGCTTGAAATTAAGATGCTGACAGAGTCGGGTGAGACGCAATATCATCTAGCCGTTAATGAATCGGCAGTGAAGCGGGTTTCGCATACTCTAGAAGCTGATGTGTACATTAACGATGAATTATTTGAAAATTTTCGTGGGGATGGCCTATGTGTATCTACACCTACGGGATCTACGGCTTATAGCAAGTCCTTAGGTGGGGCAGTGATTCATCCCCGTTTAAAGGCTTTACAGATGACAGAAATTGCCTCGATTAACAATCGTGTATTTAGGACATTATCTGCGCCAATTGTGATTGCACCAGATCAATGGATTACAATTATTCCTAATGCAGATCATTTCGTGATGACGGTAGATGGAGCAAGAATAGATGTCCGTAATGCCAAGAAAATTGAATATCGTATTTCTAGGCATTCGATTCAATTTGATCGTTTTGGACACCATCATTTTTGGTCACGTGTAGAAGATGCATTTATTGGAGAAAATAAAGAAAATGACTAGTTTATTCAAACTAATTGTGCATGAAAGAGACCCAAAAAAATTGGGCTCTTTTTTGTTAAAAAACGGTTTTTCACATCAGGCCTTGATTAAGGCTCGTTATCACCATGGCATGATCTTGGTGAATCACAAGAGACGGTATCTTAGTTTTCAGCTAAAAGCTGGGGATGAAGTAATTTTCGTTACTGGAGAAGAAAAGAAAAATGATTTCTTAAAGCCGTCTACCAATCCGATCAAAATTGTTTTAGAAACTAAAAATTATTTGATTGTTAATAAGACTGCTGGTGTTTTGTCTATTCCCTCTAGGTATGAAGATAATGATGCGGTGGTTAACCGGGTTATGGGCTATTTCGCACGAAAAAATGTCAATTTGAAGCCACAATGTCAATTTGAAGCCACATGTTATTACGCGGCTTGACCGAGATACTTCTGGCTTAGTTTTAGTAGGTAAAAATGCGGTTGCCCATGCTCGTTTTAGCAAGCTCGGCAAAGAAAAATTTATCAAAAAATATCATGCCATTGTCCATGGTAATTTTACTGAAACTGAATTGACTGGTTTGATTAATCAACCAATTGGTAAAAAGGGTAGTGGGGTGAAGCGGGCAGTAGTTGCCGATGGTAAAAAAGCACAAACACAGTATCAAGTTCTTAAGCAAGTTCCGGGTGCTAGTCTAATCCAGCTCCGCTTACTTACTGGGAGAACGCACCAGATACGCGTGCACATGGCTTATTTAGGTCATCCCTTGTATGGTGATCCATTATACGGGATTAAAGATGGCTTTAAACGGCAAGTTTTAAACTGCTTTTATCTAAATTTTCCAGATTCTTTTAATCATGATCAGCTACAAACTGTCGAGG
Source organism: Lactobacillus kefiranofaciens (assembly GCF_900103655.1). Taxonomy (GTDB): domain Bacteria; phylum Bacillota; class Bacilli; order Lactobacillales; family Lactobacillaceae; genus Lactobacillus; species Lactobacillus kefiranofaciens. The sequence continues at coordinate 32,771 of NZ_FMXC01000004.1, read as the reverse complement.
TCAGTGATCCTCTTGATATGCAAGAATTATGGCGTAAATTAGCTAATTAATAAAGAATTCTAAAATTATTAGCGAAATCTACTAAGGACTTGCATAAGGAAACCGTTTTCTTTAGAATTGAAAGTGTAAGATAAAATTATACCTATACAGAAAAGAGGACACTTTTATGTATTATTCCAATGGTAATTATGAAGCCCTTGCAGATGCTCAGAAGCCTGCAGGTGTAGATCATAAGTCCGCTTATATTATTGGTAGCGGATTGGCAGGACTTTCTGCTGCTGTATTCTTAGTTCGTGATGCTCAAATGAAGGGCAAAAATATTCATGTTTTAGAAGAATTACCAGTCGCAGGTGGTTCACTTGATGGTGCCAACCGTCCTAACGCAGGCTTTGTAGTGCGTGGCGGTCGTGAAATGGAAAACCACTTTGAATGTTTGTGGGATATGTATCGCTCAATTCCAAGTTTGGAAATTCCAGGTGCATCCTATCTGGATGAATATTATTGGCTCGATAAAAAAGATCCTAACTCATCAAATTGCCGGTTAATATATAAGCGCGGTGATCGTCTGCCAAGCGATGGTCAATATGGTTTAGGCAAATGCACTAAAGAAATTGTGAAATTGATCATGACTCCGGAAAAAGAACTTGAGGGTGAAACTATTGAGGAATTCTTCAGTGATGACTTCTTCAAGACTAACTTCTGGTCTTATTGGTCAACTATGTTTGCTTTTGAAAAGTGGCATTCAGTAGCTGAAATGCGGCGCTACTGCATGCGTTTCATTCACCATATTGATGGCCTGCCAGATTTTACTGCTTTGAAGTTTAACAAGTATAACCAATATGAATCAATGGTTAAGCCATTATTGGCTTACTTGAAGGATCACGGCGTTCAATTTGAATATGATTGTCATGTTAAGAATGTAGAAGTAGATCATGATGGTAGTCAAAAGATTGCCAAGAAAATTATCATGACTCAAAAGGGCAAGGAAGCTGAAATTCCTTTAACGCCAAATGATATTGTCTTTATTACTAATGGTTCAATCACTGAAAGTTCAACTTATGGTGATCAAAATACGCCAGCTCCAATTACTCATGCCAAGGGCAGCTCCTGGAAATTATGGGAAAACTTGGCTAAGCAGGATCCGGCCTTTGGTCATCCAGATGTCTTCTGTGAAAACTTGCCAGAGCGGAGCTGGTTTGTATCTGCAACTGCTACTTTAGAAAATAGAAAATTAGCCCCATACTTTGAACGGTTGACTAAGCGTAGTCTCTATGATGGCAAAGTTAATACTGGTGGGATTATCACAATTGTTGACTCTAATTGGGAACTTAGCTTTACTATTCATCGTCAGCCACACTTCAAGAGCCAAAATCCAGATCAAATTGTAGTTTGGATTTATGCTTTGTATTCAGATACTGAAGGTAACTACATTAAGAAGAGAATCGTCGATTGTACTGGTAAGGAAATTGCGGAAGAATTGCTATATCACTTAGGTGTGCCAGACAGTCAAATTAGTGAAATGGCTAGTAAAGAGAATATGAATACTGTTCCGGTTTACATGCCATATATTACTAGTTACTTCATGCCGCGTCGTGATGGCGATCGCCCTGCAGTTGTACCAGAAGGATCAATTAACATTGCCTTTATTGGGAACTTCGCTGAATCGCCAACTAGAGATACGGTCTTTACTACTGAATATTCAGTTAGAACTGCGATGGAAGCAGTTTACACATTGCTTAATGTTGACCGTGGCGTTCCAGAAGTCTTTGATTCAATCTATGATATTCGTCAGCTTCTGCGTGCGATGTACTACATGTCAGATAAAAAGAAGATCGAAGATCAAGATATGCCATTGCCTGAAAAATGGGCAGTTAAAACTGGTATGAAGAAGATTAAGAAGACTTGGGTAGAAGAATTGCTTAAAGAAGCCAATTTAATTTAGATAAAAAAGACAAAATGAAAAAGGCTTGAGCTAAAACTCAAGCTTTTTTTGCATGTTCTTTTAAAACTTTCATTACTAAGAGAATAGCGCCGGCTATTAATGCCAGTACAATAAAAACAATTACCGCTTTAATGATCCTGCTGCTATCAAGGTGGAGGATCGAGTCGCCACCGTATGCATAAATATAAGCAACGGGAGCTACGCCAATCACGATTGGAAGCAGCTGTTTTTTACGATTATTTTTATTAATCATGCCATTGACGTAACTGACGGTTGCGCTCGGAATAAACGGAATCATATAGCCGATTGTTAAAGCAATCATTGGATATTTTTGTGAGGTCAGTAATTTATAAATCTTGCTATGGGTCATATGTTTAATATCATAAAGCTTGCGCAAGAGCTCCATCAGAACGATTTGCCCTAAAATATCACTGATCCAGTTAACAATAAAGCCGAAAGCTGGGCCATATAAAATTCCATTTAAGACGCAGAAAATTCCGTTTGATAAACCAGGAATTGCCACGCAGATAGCATTTAAAATGAATAAAAAGGCTAGATCTTCAATTCCATGACTACGGACCATTTTAATTAGCAACTCTTCATTATGGTGGTCAAAATGAACTAATAGTTTTAATTCGGGGAGATAGCTTAAGTACAATTTATAAAGTAATAGTAATCCAAGCAGTCCTCCTAGAATAAATAAGATAATGCGAATGATTTTTGGTTTCACTTTGTCACCTTCTTAATTTCAAAGTATCTATTACTTATTTTACTTTAAAAAATGATAAGAAAAAAGTCATGACAGCTATTGCCATGACTTAATTAATGAAGAGTGAAGCTATTTAGTAAATAAAACGCGAGTACCTTCTGGAACTGCAATTTCTTTTTGGATTGGAGTTAGGGTTCCTGTTCCAGCGTTTCTTAGGTAAAGCGTAGCATTATCAGTGTTTTGGTTAGCAGCTACGACATATTTTTGGTTAGCATCCCAATTGAAATCTCGAGGGAAATCACCAAAGGTTGAAACCCGTTGAACTAAGCTCAAAGTATGGTCATCGTTAACTTTAAAGACAGTGATTGAATTATGACCGCGATTGGAATTATAAACATATTTGCCGTCTTTACTGATATAGAGAGCTGCGGCACCGTTATGAGCAGTGAAGTCTTCAGGAATAGTCTTAACTGTGGCGATATTTTCAAAATTCCAGTTATCTTCATTAAACTTAACTACATTAATTTTGCTGGATAATTCGCCGACAACGTAGAAGTAATTACCATCTTTTGAGAAGACAATGTGACGACTGCCAAAGCCAGCCTCGTTTTTGTATTGAGCCAAATGTTTTAATTTTCCTTTTTCAAGATGATAAAAATCAACTGTATCGTTGCCTAAATCGCAGCTGACCAAGTTGCCAGCTGGAGTTTGATCGAAGAAATGAGGATGAGGGCCATCTGTTTGTTCTGGACGAGGACCAAGAATCTCAGCCTTATGTGTAGTAGTTGTGATCAAGTCTAACTTGCCATCATTGTTGTAGCTGAAAACTGATAAAACAGCGGTGTGATAGTTTGCCGTGTAAAGCAGTTTTTGTTCACGATTGATTCCTACATAAGCAGGTGAAGCACCAGGAGTCAAGTAATGGTCAACTTCACTTGCACCTTGTGTGCTTAATTTAAAGGCACTAATCCCGCCTTCGTCTCCCGCGTTATTAATCGCGAAAACTAAATCTCCATCTTTTTGGAAGTATGTAGGCCCGCCCACACTGATAATATTCTCAGCTTTGCTTAGTCGAGCATCATTATTTTCACCGGTAAAAGGTAATTCATAAATACCTTTAGAAGTTTTTTTGGTATAACCACCGATTAATACTTTCATTTATTTAATTGCCTTTCTTTTTTAGAAAATATCTTAGCCATTACTGAAATTAAGTATACCATGTGAAGCACCAAAGCGGATTATGACTTGTTTCTTCAGAAAAGTGTTACGGTTATTCCATAAGGAAAAATGAATAAAGTTCGTAGTAAAAACTAAGAAGGCGTACATAGTTGGATGAAAAAAAGGTTCGTGAACTTTATGCTAAAGCTAGTTTAATGGATGTTTTTAACAATTTGCATTCTTCTAAAAATGGGTTGTCTGATGAGGAAGCTGCTAAACGTTTAAAGAAATATGGCTTAAATACCATTAAAAAAGCAGCAACTGAATCAGAATGGCGTACATTTTTTAAAAACTTCACCAGCATGATGGCGATTTTGCTTTGGATTTCTGGTCTAATTGCGATTGTATCAGGAACTATTGAACTAGGAATTGCTATTTGGCTAGTAAATATTATTAATGGCTTGTTTAGCTTCTGGCAGGAAAAAGCCGCTAAGCGTGCAACTGACGCGTTGAATAAAATGTTACCAACTTATGTTGAGGTAATTCGTAGTGGTAAGAAAAAGCAGGTTGATAGTAAAAATTTGGTGCCCGGAGATGTTTTTGTCCTTCAGGCAGGTAATTCGATTCCAGCTGATGCACGAATTCTTTCTGCTAGTTCTATGCAGGTAGATCAGAGTGCATTAAATGGAGAGTCTGTTCCCGAGTCTAAGACCACTAAGTATGATCCTGGTGAAGGCGAATATGCAGAGAGTAACTTGGTTTATTCCGGCACGACTGTTGGTGCTGGCAATGCCAGGGCGATTGCATTTGCGACAGGAATGAACACGGAATTCGGTCGAATTGCCAGTTTAACGCAAAAGCAAGAGAAGACTTCTAGTCCTTTGACAGCTGAGCTTAATCGCTTAACCAAGCAAATTTCGATTATTGCGATTACAATTGGAGTTATTTTCTTTATTGCGGCAATTTTCTTTGTTAAATATCCTTTAGCAAAGGCCTTTATTTTTGCATTAGGGATGATCGTTGCTTTTATTCCAGAAGGGCTGTTGCCTACCGTTACCTTAAGTTTGGCCCAAGGAGTCAAACGAATGGCTAAAAAACATGCTTTGGTTAAAGAGCTTAATTCAGTTGAAACTTTGGGTGAGACTACGGTGATTTGTTCCGATAAAACGGGCACATTAACGCAGAATCAAATGACGATCCATTATCTTTGGACTCCAGCTGGTGAATATCAAGTTACTGGTAATGGTTATGTCAATAACGGTAAAGTTGAATTTAACAAGCAACAATTGTGGTATGAAGAAAATCCAGATTTGCATAAATTGGTGCAAATTGCAGCCTTGGATAACGACACAACTGTAGAGCCAAATAAGAATGGTGGCAAACCTAAGATTTTAGGCACGCCGACTGAAGCTTCTTTGATTGTAATGGCGCAAAAAGCAGGATTTGATAAGCAAAAAGTGTTGGTTAAATATCCCAGTTTGCGAGAATTGCCATTTGATTCTGAACGTAAGAGGATGTCCACTATTCATCGCTGGAATGACACTCAGGATATTATTTTTACTAAGGGTGCTTATAGCGACACAATTAAACAGTGTGATCGCATCCAAGTTAATGGCCAAGTGAGAAAAATGACACAGGCCGATTTAATTCGTACTAAAAAAGCTAATGCAGATTATGCTTCTCGCGGCTTGAGGAGCATGGCTTTAGCTTACAGAATTATTGATCAAGATACCGATATCAATAAAATTGATATTGCTCACGCTGAGCAACACTTAATCTTTGTGGGTTTGGCTACAATGAGCGATCCGCCACGGCCAGAGATTTATGATGCTGTTAAACGTTGTCATCAAGCAAAAATCAGAATCATTATGGTTACCGGAGATTCTAAATTAACTGCTAAGTCGGTAGCGGTAAAAATTGGGATTACCTCAGACAAGGCACGAGTTATTTCAGGTACGGAGCTTAATCAAATGAGCGATGAAGAGCTTCGTCAAGTTTTGCAAGGCGAAGTTATTTTTGCCCGGGTTGCTCCTGAACAAAAATACCGTATTGTAAAGAATTGTCAGGCAAATGGAGAAATCGTGGCTTCAACTGGTGATGGCGTAAATGATGCCCCAGCTTTAAAGCAGGCCGATATTGGTATTGCCATGGGGATGACTGGTACTGATGTTGCTAAAGATGCAGCCAATATGATTTTAACGGACGATAACTTTGCTTCTATTGTGGCTGCTATTGAAGAAGGGCGTGCGGTTTATAGCAATATTCGCAAGTTCTTAACTTATATTTTGACTTCGAATGTTCCTGAAGCTATTCCATCAGTATTGTTCCTGTTTTCAGCTGGGCTTATTCCTTTGCCAATGACCATTATGCAGATTTTGACTGTTGACTTAGGTACTGATATGTTGCCGGCTTTAGGCTTAGGTGCTGAGGCAGCAGATCCAGATACAATGAAGGAGCCACCGCGGAAGAGATCAGAGCACTTATTAAACAAACATGTAATGATTAAAGCAATTTGCTGGTATGGTCTAATTTCAAGTCTGATTTCTACTGCTGCCTACTTCTTTGTCAATTATCAAAATGGGTGGCCTCAAACTGTTTTAGCCGCTAGTGGTCCCGTTTATATGAGAGCTACTACCATGGTTTTAGGCGCAATTGTCTTTACGCAGATTGCGAATGTCTTGAATTGCCGTACTAATAAAACCTCAGTCTTTAAGAAAGGCTTATTCAGCAATAAAAATATTTGGTATGGCATTATTTTTGAAATTTGCTTATTCTTTATCTTGACGATTACACCAGGGATCCAGCAGGTCTTCAATACTACAACTTTAGCTGCTTCAGATTGGCTGTTTTTGTTCTTATTGCCAATCCCATTAGTGCTTTTGGAAGAAGCTAGAAAATGGCTGATGTATCACAAGAAAAATAATTAGAGAATTTGAGCTGTTTAAAGTTTTTAAGCGGCTTTCCTTATGCTAAAATTATTTTTAAGGAGATATAAATTATGAAATGGATTTCAACTATTAAAGCAATTGGTAAAAAAGCCGTTGATAATAAAGACGGTATGGTAATTTTATTTGGTGAAGGTGCCAACAAGGATTTAGAAGATGTTTCTGTGATCCAAAAGTTTGGTAATGAAACGCCAGTTAGTGGTTTTGTCTTTAAAAAAGGCGATACTGTTACTGTTGACGGTCAAACCTATGTGGCAAGCTATGTTGGTCCAATGGTAGAAAGCAACATGAAGGCATTAGGTCACGCAACTTTGTTCTTTAACTGTAAGGTTCCTAAGACGCCTTTAGCAAATGCTGTCTATTTTGAACCAGATGCAGCAGGGATATTGCCAAACTTTAAAGTCGATGACGACATTGTTTATGAACATATTTAAAGACTAGGACCATAAAAAGATGAAACATAAACGAAAACGTAAAGCAGAAACGATCTTTCAAAGATGGTTTCTAGATAATCGTTTTAGCATCGTTTTGCTGAACATCTTGTTGTTCTTCTTGATCATTTGGGTCTTTAATAAGGTTTCATTCGTATTGAATCCAGCCTGGGTTTTCTTCAGTGCAATTTTGCCACCACTTTTATTGGCGGTTATTCAATACTATGTGATGAATCCAGTAGTAGATTGGTGTGAAAAGAAGTTCAAGATTCCAAGAGTAGCGACTATCTTGGTTTTGTTCTTGCTGATCTTGGTAGCTTTAATTTGGATTATCAATATTTTGGTGCCTATAGTGCAGAATCAGATTAATGCGTTGATCAAAAATTGGCCACATATCTGGAATGATGCGGTCAATGTTACACAGAATGCATTACAGGATCCGCGATTGCACGAAGTCAAGGGCAGCTTGCAGCACATGATTGATAATACTCAGAAGACTTTGTTCAAATCTGGACAGAGTACGTTTGCGGCTACGATCGGTAATATCTCATCAGCTGTCAGCGTGATTACGATGATAGTAATGACGCTTTTGACGGCACCATTTATTTTGTTCTTCATGCTCAAGGATGGTCATCAATTAAGACCATATATTACCAAGTTTGTACCTGAAGACTGGCAAGCAAGTTTTAGTCAGCTTCTTTATGATATCAACCGTGCATTGGCCTCATATATTCGTGGGCAGATTACGGTTGCCTTCTGGGTTGGCGTGATGTTTGTTATCGGTTATACCGTGATTGGTTTGCCATATGGGCTTGCCTTGGCAATCTTGGCTGCCTTTATGAATTTAATCCCATATTTTGGTACGCCACTAGCTTTGATTCCAGTCCTGGTAATTGCGATTATGACGTCAGTGCCAATGCTGATTAAAGTATTGGTTGTCTTTGTAATTGAGCAGGGAATCGAGAGTCGACTTCTCAGTCCATTGGTCATGGGCAATAAGATGGAGATGCATCCCGTGACGACTATCTTGCTTTTAATTGGTGCTAGTGCTGTTTGGGGACTTTGGGGCGTAATTTTCGGAATTCCGATTTATGCAGTCTTGAAGATTATCGTATCTCGCGTGTACAATTATTATCGAAGAGAATCTGACGTTTTTAAAGAAACAGAGGCTGCTTCTTCGACCACGGGGGATGCAGATCAAGTAAAAACAAATAATACTAAATAGTTTTAAAGCGTGGCTTAAAAGCTACGCTTTTTTGATTAAGGAGTTTTTTGAATGACAAATCACGTTGTTTTATATGAACCTTTAATGCCAGCAAACACTGGCAATATTGCACGTACTTGTGCGGGAACTAATACAGTTTTAGATTTAATTGAGCCATTGGGTTTTCAAATTGATAATAAAAAAATGAAACGGGCAGGCCTTGACTATTGGGATAAGGTTGACGTACGGATGCATGATGATTTAAATGCTTTTTTAAAAACATTGGGACCAAATGATGAGATGTATTTGATTTCTAAGTTTTCATCTAAGAATTATGCAGAAGTTGACTATACTGACCCTAAGAAAAACTATTATTTTGTTTTTGGTAAAGAAACAACAGGATTACCAGAGACATTTATGCGTGAGTATTATGACCGCAATCTGCGTATCCCAATGTCAGATAATATTCGCTGCTATAATTTATCTAATTCGGTAGCGATGGTATTGCTTGAAGCATTGCGTCAACAAGGCTTTCCAAACATGGAAACGGCGCACCATTATGAAAATGATAAGTTAAAGGATGATTATAACCGTCCAGAAAGATATGAACGTAATTTAGGAGAGAAAAAATAATGGATATTAAAAAGCAAACTTCAGTTATTGTACAAGCATTTCACTATGATTTAACTGATGGTAATGCCACACCTAAGAGTGACGTTAAGCCAGGTCTTAGAAAAATTGATGTTAGTGAAGATCAGGAACATTCAGAAGAAAATGGCAGCTTTTATGATGTGGCTGTTTTTTATGATGTTATTCCTGCACCAGGTGAATTTGAAGTAAGTGGTGAAATTCACCAAATTGTGCAATTAGTAGGCTATCATGGTGATGGCTCAGATATTAGCAATGCAGATTGGCAATTGTTAAGTCGGCCTTTAGTTGAATATATTGAAACTTTGACCTATGAAGTAACCCAGGTTACTTTGGATCAGCCGATCAACTTAAACTTTAAGGCCAATTTTGACCACTAATTAGGGTGAGTACATGCCTGTAAAAAAGAAAAAGAGAAAAACTAAAAGAAAATATCATAAAAAGAAAGTAAATAAAGAGCAAAATCTAAATTGGAGCGTTTTTGGTCTAGTCTTGCTGTTAATTGCTGTTTTGGCTTTAGTTAGATTTGGAATTTTAGGTAAGCAGATTGCCAATTTAATTCGACTCTTTTTTGGTGATTCTTATTTATTTACTGCTGGACTATTTGGTTTATTTGGTTTGGTAAATACAATTTATAATCAACCAATTCATTTGACCATTAAAAGGACTATTGGACTTTGTCTGGCTTTTTTAGGCGTATTGCTTATCCAGAGCAGTTTATATTTTGAACATGAATTAGTTAATAGTGGCTTTCTGAATTCTTTTTGGCATGCAATTAGTGCCGAGTTTGGACGGGCCGGTGTAACTGAGGATGTAGGCGGTGGATTAATTGGTTCATTAGGCTATCAAATTTTCTATCCATTACTAGGTCAATTGGGAGTGAGAATTTTCGCGATTCTTTTAATTCCAATTGGTATTCTGATGTTCTTTGACGTGAAATTTAGAACAATTATGGAAAAATTTCAGTCGGTCAGTCAATTATTTATTCAACGCAATAAAGAAGCTGGAGTTAAATTAAAGAATAAGTACAGCGATGTTTTGGAAAAGAAAAAGCAAAAGACTCTTGCGACTGAAAAACAGCAGCAAGATGATAAGACTATTTTTCCTGATGTAGCTGATTTTGATCCAGATGATTCTACTCCTGGTGAAATAACTCCGTCTAGTGAGGATGTTGAAGTTGAAAAAACGGATCCTGAGCCAGAACCACAGATTCAAATCGCGCCGCAGTCTAATGAAACTTCTTCAGAAAAAGACTTACCTAAATCTCATTCTTTTGCTGAGGAAGATCGTAAGTTAAAACAAGACTTAGCTAATGTGGATCATGGAGAACTTAAGACAGATGCGGCAGTTAATAAAGCATATAAAATGCCCCCAATCAGTTTGCTTGATCCTATAAAAGCAACTGATCAAAGTGCTGATCGGAATTTAATTAAGAAGAATACACAGGTTTTACAATCCACGTTTAAGAGTTTTGGGGTTAAGGTAATTATTAAAAAGGCAATTCTAGGCCCCACTATTATTCGTTATGAGGTTCAACCCGCTGTAGGAGTTAAGGTTAGCCGTATCGTTAATCTAGCTGATGATCTGGCTCTAGCTTTGGCGGCTAAAGATATCAGAATTGAAGCGCCAATTCCTGGTAAGCCTTTTATTGGAATTGAAGTACCTAATCGAGCTACGTCTGTAGTCTCTTTTAAGGATGTAATGGAGCATCAAGATGCTAAGGCCAAAAATAATCTAATGGATGTTCCTTTAGGCAAGGATGTTACAGGAATGACGATTTCTGCTAATTTAGCTAAAATGCCGCACTTGTTAATTGCTGGATCAACTGGTTCGGGTAAGTCAGTGGCTATTAATACAATTCTGGCTAGTATCTTGATGAAAGCTCGACCAGAAGAAGTCAAACTAGTGCTGATCGATCCTAAGATGGTGGAATTATCAGTTTATAACGGCGTACCACACTTATTGATTCCGGTAGTTACTGATGCAAAATTGGCAGCCAATGCTTTGCGCAAGGTCGTTAAAGAAATGGAACGACGCTATAAATTGTTTGCGGCTGGCGGCGTACGTAACATGAAGGAATACAATCAGAAAGCAGCGGAGAATAATCAGGATAAGTCAAGGCCAGCAATGCCGCTTTTACCATATATTCTCGTGGTAGTTGATGAACTTAGTGATTTGATGATGGTAGGCGGTCATGATGTAGAAGGTGCGATTGTTCGCTTAGGGCAGATGGCCCGTGCTGCTGGGATTCATATGATCTTAGCAACTCAGCGTCCTAGTGTGGATGTTATTACTGGCTTGATTAAGGTTAATGTTCCTTCTAGAATTTCATTTGCCGTTTCTAGTGGAGTCGATTCAAGGACTATTTTGGATCAGACTGGCGCTGAAAAACTATTGGGACGGGGCGACATGCTCTATATGCCTATTGGCGCTTCTAAGCCTGAACGTATTCAGGGTGCTTATATTGCTAGTGATGAAGTTGAACGCGTTATTGACTGGGTTAAAAAGCAACAAAAAGCTGATTATGATGCATCAATGATTCCTAAGAAGGGTGAAGCGGCTTCTAGTGATAACCAAGAAGACGATGAGCCGGAAGATGAGCTTTATACGCAAGCCGTTGAATTAGTTCGTCACCAGCAAACAGCTAGTGTTTCGATGCTGCAGCGTCGTTTTAGAATCGGTTATAATCGTGCCGCTAGGATGGTTGATGAAATGGAAGCTAAAGGAATAGTAGGCCCATCTGAAGGCTCTAAGCCGCGTCAGGTATTGGTTCCAGCAAAGAATGAAGGTAATACAGCTCATGCTAACAACTAATATTGCAATTCGAAAAAATAAAAAATTTACTACGGGTACAATTGGCTATTTCGTGCGTTTCCCACTTACTAGTCATAATTTGGCCTTTGCCAGTTTATTAGCAAGGATGCAGATGAATCTTTCTCTCTCTTATCCGTCAATTGCCAGTCAACAGCGTGCTTTATCTCAATTGTATGATTTGCAATTTGAAGTGATGCCGCAGCTTTTTGGTAAAGAAATCATTTTGACTTATTATGCAAATTTTGTAGAGCCAATTGAGATCTTGGATCCAGATTATACCTATGAAAAAATAATTGGTACTTTAGGTCGGATTATTCGCTTTCCTAATAATCAACCTGCTGCTTTAAATTTGGCTCAAAGGCAGTTAAAGGACGATTACCGCGAGTTAATGGGGCAACCATTCAACTATGCTTTAGATCGCTTTTTTAAATTTTGGTATCAAGATCAACCAGACTATGCCGAGAATTTTATGGGTCCAATTGCTGAAATTAAAAGTGCTGATCACAAGCAAATGGAAGACTTTATTAGCAGTTTGCGACAGCAACCAGTGGCTATTTTAGGGATGGGCCGTGATAATACTTTACTAACTAAATTAGCGCAAAAAGAGTTTCGTGGTGCAGGCGTGATTGGTCAATTTCAGGTAGATGATATGACTATTCCTGCTAAGCGGAGCTTGATTGATCAAGTGGATCAACAAGGCAATATTCAAGCTCAAGTAATGTTGGGTTTTGAATTTAAAGACCGAACTACTTATCAAGATCAAATTGCTGGTACTTTACTTGAGCAGTATTTAGCAGGGGATGAGTCTTCTAAATTATTTAGTCAAATTCGGGCAGAATTAGGTGCAGCTTATGATGTTAGTGCCAGCAGCTTTGCCAATAATTCTTTATTTTTGATTAATACAGGAATTGATCCCCAAAAAGTAGGATTAGTTAAGCAAATTATTTTAAACGAGATGGGCAAAATAGCTAATGGCGACGTTGATGAAGTAATTTTTAAAAAAGCGAAAAAAGCAGTGCAGCGTAATCACTGGATTGGTTCGGATAGTCAAAATTGGCAATTAGGGCAAGCCTTGCGCGCAGAATTATTGCCAGAATATGTCAACTTTGATCGCGAAGATGCTATTAAAAAGTCAACGCCACATCAAATGGTTAATTTTGCCCGCAATCTATTTTTTAATGAAAGCTATATTTTGAAATGATTACACCAAAAATTATTAAACGAAAATATAAATCTGGCTTTACGGCTGAAGTTATTTTAAAGCCCCATTTTTATCAACGCTTTTTCGGAATCATGATTGATTTTGGTAGTAGTGATGAGCAAGAAGTAGCGGGATCTGCTCATTTTTTAGAACATAAACTATTTGCTAAAAAAGAAGGGGACATTTCACAGCAATTTGAGGAAATTGGTGCATATGTTAATGCCTTTACCTCCTTTAATGAAACCATGTTTTATTGCACTGGGATTGAGCATATCCCTAAGATGATCGAGCTATTATTTAGACTAGTTGGTCAGCCGTATTTTACTAAGCAAAATATCGCTAAGGAAGCCCCAATTATCGAACAAGAGCTTGCGACTTATAAGGATAACCCAATTTGGAGCGTTAATAATGCGATTATGACCAGCATGTTTGGTCATTCTAATTTAGGGACTGAAGTTGTAGGGGATGAAAAGTCGATTAAAGCGGTCACTGTGGAAAACTTGACTCAGGCTTATGAAAACAATTATCTGCCTGGTAAAATGCAGTTTGTAGCTTGCGGTGATTTTTCCACTAATCAGGTGCAAACCATTTTGCGTCAGGTAGGTAAATTAGAAAAAATGTATCTTACCAATAAATCAACTAAAAGTGCTCAAATTATTGCTCCAGTAGGTAAATTACAAAATCAAATTTTACCCGCAAGAGGGAATTCTAATGCATTTGGTCTAGGCATTCGCTTTAAAAACTTTAAGAAAGTATTATCAAGTTCTGATTTAACTCAAATTTTGCTAGAAATAATGTTAGAATCAAAACTAAGTGTAATGGGACTGTGGTTTGAAGAGATGAGGAATAAACAATTATTAACCGATTCGCTTCAGATATCGGTTAATTACACTAGACAAGGTGATTTTGCTACAATCTTTGGTGTGAGTGCTCAGGCTGAAGTTATTATTAGTGAAATAAAAAAGATATTGACTCAACCTATTAAGAATAATTCTGAGCAATATCGTTTTATTAGAGATAATTTTGATTTACAAAAGAAAGAATGGCTCGCTAGAACCGTACGAACGCGGAATGATATTTCATCTTTAGCTATTGAAATGGTAGAAGAAAGCCTAGATCATGAAAATTTGCAGCAGAATTTAATGAAGCTGCAGTCGATGAGTTTTGAAGAATTTTATCAGAGTTGTCAAAAAATCATGAAAGATAGTGAAATTTGCTTTGCCTATTTGAATTCTAATAAGGAGTGATCTTAGTGAAGCGAGCGATTGTTTTTGGTGCCACTGGTGGTATTGGACAAGCTATTTGCCGAGAATTGGCGTTAAGTGGCTGGTCGCTGTATTTGCATTACAATACGAAAAAAGAACAAGCTGAACAATTAGCCCAAGAACTTTTTGCTAAGTATCCTGAATTAGATTTTATGCCTATTCAGTTGAATTTTGCGACCAGCGATCAAGAACTAACTAGTTTTGTAAATAGTTTATTGCCAGTTAATGCTGCGATTTTTGCTCAAGGGATAACTAACTATGGTTTTTTAGGTGATGAAAAATTAACTAATATTAGTCAAGTGATTAATATTAATTTAGCTACGCCAATTAAATTAACTAAATTATTAGAGCCGCAATTAATGAAGCAGAGTTTTAGTCGAATTGTTTATTTAGGCTCCGTTTATGGTGGTGCTGGCAGTGCATTAGAATCCGTATATAGCGGGACTAAAAGTGGATTGAGTCGTTTTGCTCAAGCATATGCGCGCGAAGTCGCGTCAAATAACCTAACCGTGAATGTAATTGCACCTGGTGCTGTGAAAACACAAATGAATAGCATTTTTTCTCAAGCTACAATTGAAGAGGTGCAGGAAGAAATTCCGGCAGGTCGCTGGGCTCAAGGCGAAGATATTTCTTATTGGGTTAAAACTATATTGAATCCGCGTAGTAGCTATCTTACTGGGCAGACAATTTATGTTACAGGTGGCTGGCTTTTATAACTAAGACGTTGTAAGCAAAATTTTATGGTATACTCAATTTGTTAAACTTAATTTTGAAGAGGTAAATATGGCAGATATCGGAGATAAATTAAAAAGTGCTAGAGAAGCAAAAGGACTTTCGATTGGAGATATTGAAAAAGCTACTAAGATTCAAAGTAGATATCTGACAGCAATTGAAAAAAATGAATTCGATAAGCTTCCTGGTGATTTTTATGTTAGAGCATTTATTCGTCAATATGCTCAAGTTGTTGGATTAGATGGCAAGGAATTACTCAGCGATTACCACGAAGATGTGCCTGAGGCTGATCCAGATGAATATGTAGAAAATTCAATTGATAATAAGAGCGAAGAAGTTCGTCAAACCACAGATAATAAAAAGAATCTATGGAAGAACTACTTACCTCGTATTGCGATTGCACTTGGTTTAATTATCGTAATTCTAGTTGTATATGCTTTATATGCACATATTGCATCAGGTGGGCAGCATAATCAAGCTGATAACAATAGCGTAACTGTTTCATCACAGAAATCATCTTCATCTTCGTCAAAGAAACCAAAGAAGAAAATTGCGGTTAACCCAGTGAAAGTGAAGAAGATTAGCGACAATGAATATCGTGTAACTGGTTTAAAGAAGAACCGTAAGTTGGTTGTTCGTGCAGGTTCTACTCAAAACATTTCAGCTAGTGTGATAGCTAATAACGTTAGTGTTTGGAGTTCAACTTTGCTAGCTAAGAAAAAGCATACTGTTAATTTGTCAGCTAATGTAGAACGTGTAGTAGTTACCTTAGGTAACGATAACGGGACTTCAATTACCATTGCCGGTAAGAAAATTCCATACGCACCGAATAATGCATATCGGACCATTACTTTGTTAATTGGTAAAGCTAAGAAATCAACTACTCATAGTGATCATTCAAATGATTCAACTGGCACGACGACTAATAATGGCAACACTGGTAATAACGATAATAAAACTGGTTCAACTACTCAAAGTCGCACGCAGAGTAGCACTACTAGAAATAAAACTACTACCCAAAGCAGTCAGAAACAATCATCAACCACTACTCAGAGCAGTCAAACTCATCAAAGTAGTCAAACTCAACAATCATCTAGTGCCCAACAATCATCAACCACTACCCAAAATAACAATAATGGCGGCGGTAATGACAGTGGTAATAATGATAATGGCAATTAGGATTTAGGAGAAATAAAGAAGAATGAATTTACCCAATAAACTTACTGTTTTTAGAATCTTTTTGATTCCAGTATTTATGTTAATTATTATTTTTGGTGGGACTGCTCATACTACCGTAGGTAACTCAACTGTTATTTGGAGCTGGGTAATTGCAGCAATTGTATTTGCCGTTGCTTCTGCTACTGACTGGTTTGATGGTCATATTGCACGTTCACGCAATATGGTTACCAACTTTGGCAAGTTTGCTGATCCGTTGGCAGATAAAATGCTGACGATGACTGCTTTTATCTTTTTAGTAGAATTGAAGCTTGCTCCAGCTTGGATTGTAGCGATTATTGTTTGTCGCGAATTAGCTGTTACTGGTTTACGTTTAATTTTGGCCGAAAATAAAGGTCAAGTGTTGGCAGCTAAAATGCCAGGTAAGATCAAGACGACTTGTCAGATGCTTTCAATTATCTTTTTATTAATTGGCAATTTCTGGTACATTGGTACGATCTTGCTCTACTTAGCATTGATCTTTACTATTTATTCAGGGTATGACTACTTCCATCAATCATGGGGTATATTCAAGGGCTCAATGTAAGATAAACTGAAAAATAAATTAAAAGAAGCAGAAAAATGCTTCTTTTTTTATTTTTTGAGAAAAAAGTTTTCTTTTTTTGCGTAATAAATAGTGAAGGATAAATTCTTTGAACGCTCGTTTGCATTTTGCTTGCAAATTGAATACTGGTCAAAGTATAATTATAAAGTATTAAATTTAGGAGGAAATTAATGGCCAAAGATGAAAAAAAGGCTGCCCTTGATGCAGCGCTTAAAAAAATCGAAAAGAATTTCGGTAAAGGTGCTGTTATGCGGATGGGCGAAAAGGCTGATACGCAAATATCTACTGTACCTACCGGTTCATTAGCTTTAGATGCCGCCATTGGTGTAGGTGGCTATCCTCGGGGTCGTATTATTGAAGTCTATGGCCCTGAATCATCTGGTAAGACGACTGTGGCGCTACATGCTGTTGCTGAAGTACAAAAGCGCGGTGGTACTGCTGCATATATCGATGCTGAAAATGCAATGGACCCCGCTTATGCTGAGGCATTGGGCGTCGATATTGATTCTTTGATTTTGTCGCAGCCTAACACAGGTGAAGAGGGATTGCAGATCGCAGATACCTTAATTTCTAGTGGTGCAGTTGATATTGTGGTGGTTGACTCAGTTGCTGCATTAGTACCACGTGCAGAAATTGAAGGTGAAATGGGGGATGCCCATGTTGGTCTGCAAGCTCGTTTAATGAGTCAAGCTCTGCGGAAATTGTCGGGTACCATTTCTAAAACTAAGACAATTGCCATCTTTATCAATCAAATTCGTGAGAAAGTTGGCGTGATGTTTGGTAATCCTGAAACTACTCCTGGTGGTCGTGCGCTGAAGTTTTATTCAACTATTCGTCTGGAAGTTAGAAGAGCTGAACAGATTAAACAATCAGGTGATGTTTTAGGTAACCGAGTTAAGATCAAGGTAGTTAAGAATAAGGTTGCCCCACCTTTCAAGGTAGCTGAAGTTGATATTATGTACGGTAAGGGTATTTCTCAGAGTGGAGAATTGCTGGATATGGCTGCCGACAAGGATATTATTAATAAGGCTGGTTCATGGTACTCATATAAGACTGAGCGAATTGGTCAAGGCCGTGAAAATGCTAAAAAGTATCTTGAAGATCATCCAGATATTTATCAAGATATTCAAGAGCAAGTTCGTAAGGCTTATGGTATTGATGAAAAATCAATTGCTGACCGCGAAAATCCAGAAAAAATAAAGGAAAAGCGAGAAGAAGCAGAAGAAAAAATTGATCAGAAAAATGCTGAAAAAGCCGATCAAAAAGATAAAGCTAAATAGAATTTACCTTTTACCTTGGAATAATTTTCCAAGGTTTTTTCATCTTAATTGACATCAACACAGAGGTTCTTTATCATAAAAGTAGTGTGAATAATTTCAAAAAAAGGCGATAGTAATCATGAATAATTTGTTAATTGTGATTCCCGTCGCAACTGCCATTGTTTCAATCTTGGTAGGTACAGCAATTGGTTATGCTGTTCGCAAGCATTCATGGGAGCAAAAAGCTCAGAATGCTCAAAATGATGCTGATCATATTTTGGCTGATGCTAAAGCTCAGGTAACTGCAGCTCAGGCAGAAGTTAATGCACAAAAGCAAGCGGCGGAAGCTGTTAAGCAAAGTGCAGAGAACGCTAAGAAAGAAAAAATTCTTGAGGCTCAAGAACAAATCCGCGATTATAAGCAAAAGACCGAAGACGAACTAAATTCTAAGAAAGATGTCTTAGCTCGCCAAGAAAATCGTTTGCAACAACGTGAAGATACCTTGGAACATAAGAATTCTTTATTAGATGAGCGAGAAGCTGGACTTACGCAAAAAGAGGATCAATTAAAGCAGCAGAATGCTAGTTTAAAAGAAAAACTAACTAAGGCTGATGAATTGGTTGAGGCTAGACGGCAAAAGCTTTATGATGTGGCGAAATTAGATAAAGAAGAAGCTAAAAAAATTGTGCTTAGTCAATTATCTGATGAACTAGTCAAAGAACGTGCCGAAATGATCAGAAATAGCAATGAAGAAGTTAAGGCTAAGGCTGATCATTATGCTAATCAAATCATTGTTGATGCTATTCAAAGTAGTGCTGCAGATACGGTTGCCGAGACGACTGTTTCTGTAGTAGATTTACCAAATGAAGAGATGAAGGGACGGATTATCGGCCGCGAAGGACGCAACATTCGTTCATTTGAAGCTTTAACTGGCATTGATCTAATCATTGATGATACGCCAAAGGTAGTTACCTTGAGTGGATTTGATCCAATTAGACGTGAGATTGCTAAGAGGGCAATGGAGCGTTTAATCAAAGATGGTCGAATTCATCCGACTAGAATTGAAGAGATGGTTGATAAGGCCAGAAAAGAAGTTAACGACGATATTTATGAAGCTGGTGAAAGTGCCTTAATGGAACTCGGAATTCACCGTATGAATCCGGAGCTAGTTAAGACACTAGGCCGACTTAAGTATCGTACTTCATATGGTCAAAATGTTTTATCTCATTCAATTGAAGTTGGTAAGCTAGCCGGCACTATGGCTGCTGAACTAGGTCTAGATGAAAAATTAGCGGTTCGCGCGGGATTATTACACGATATTGGTAAAGCAATCGATCATGATATTGAAGGTTCCCATGTAGAAATTGGGGTTGAATTAACTCGTAAGTATCATGAAAATGAGATTGTAGTTAATGCGATTGCCGCTCACCACGGAGATGTACTTAAGTTATCGTTTATTGCTGAACTTGTAGTTGCAGCAGATACGATTTCCTCGGCTCGTCCTGGTGCAAGAAGCGAAAGTTTAGAAAAC
Source organism: Lactobacillus kefiranofaciens (assembly GCF_900103655.1). Classification (GTDB taxonomy): domain Bacteria; phylum Bacillota; class Bacilli; order Lactobacillales; family Lactobacillaceae; genus Lactobacillus; species Lactobacillus kefiranofaciens. Next base: position 13,152 of record NZ_FMXC01000004.1, on the reverse strand, counting down.
TATATCAGACGTTTAACCGAACTTGAGAAGATAGCTAAGAGTTATCATGGCGTCAAGCAAGCATATGCAATTCAAGCTGGACGTGAAGTACGCGTGATGGTTGAACCTGATGAGGTTTCAGATGATCGTACAGTAATTTTAGCTCGGGATATTCGCAACCAAGTTGAAAAAGAACTTGATTATCCGGGAAATATTAAAATTACCCTTATCCGTGAGAAGCGGGTTGTGGCAATTGCTAAATAAGAAAAGAAAGTTTGGGATGAAAATCTCAAACTTTTTTGTTATTTGTACAAAATCTCCTCTACTTGTATAATTAAACCAAGTAAATAAGGAAAGTAGCCAAATATGTTTAAAATTATTGTTGAATTATTTTTATTAGTTATCATTTCGGCCGCTATTACACCCTTTATCAGGCGTCTTGCTTTTGTATTAGGGGCCGTAGATAATCCTAACGCGCGCCGCGTTAATAAAAAGCCGATGCCAACGATTGGGGGACTTGGTATCTTCGTTACCTTTAACATTGGGGCCTTCGTGCTTCTACGAGAACAATTCCCTACGCATGAAATTTTTTCAATTTTGCTGGCTTCAAGCGTAATCGTGTTGACGGGATTAATTGATGATATTCTAGAATTAAAACCAAGACAAAAAATGTTTGGGATTTTTATTGCTTCGTTAATTATTTATTTTTTAGCAGGAATACGCATGAATGTTTTAAAATTGCCCTTTGTAGCGCATGAAGTTAATTTGGGGTGGTGGAGTTTTCCGATTACGATTTTTTGGATTTTAGCTTTAACTAATGCTGTTAATTTAATAGATGGTTTAGATGGTTTAGCTGATGGTGTATCGTTAATTTCTTTGACAACCATGGGGATTGTAGGATATTTCTTCCTGCATACGCATCAGTTATATGTGCCAATTGCTTGTTTTATGCTGGCTGCCTGTCTATTGGGTTTTTTACCGTATAATTTCCATCCAGCTAAGATTTTTTTAGGAGATACTGGTGCTCTTTATATCGGCTTTATGGTTGCGGTATTATCCTTGAAAGGCTTAAAAAATGTGACCTTTATTTCATTACTGGTACCAATTATCATTTTAGGCGTGCCAATTACTGATACGGTATATGCAATGATCCGGCGTAAACTAAATAAAAAGCCAATTTCAGAAGCTGATAAGCATCATTTGCACCACCAGTTAATGCGTATGGGATTGACGCATAGACAAACTGTATTAACAATATATGCTTTGTCATTAGTATTTTCTTTTATTTCGCTATTGTTCTTGCTTTCACCAGCATGGGGCACTTGGTTATTAATATTAGGACTATTAGTTGCACTAGAATATTTCGTGGAATCAATTGGCTTATTAGGTGAAAAATATCATCCTTTAATGCATGTAATTCAAAAAATTATTAATCAGAAAAGCAAAACTGATCCTACAGTAGAAGTTTGGCATTTAGGTGACGAGAAACCTGACCAACTAAAAAGCAAAAATAAAGCGAAAAAATAAAGAGCCTGGTTAACCAAGCTCTTTTTCATTGCTCATGATAATTATTGTCTTCTACTGGAATTTCGTTATAACGTTTTTCGCCATTAGTAAAATTGACTTGACCTGCTAAGAGATTAGTTAGGTCATTTTTTGTTTGTTCTTGTTCATTGCTATCTAAAAAAATATGGATTTTAACATCAACGCCATATTCGGTGTTAGCTATAAAAATATTATTTGTTTTAAGATAATGATCTACCTCATCGAAGCGATTATAGGGAACCCTGAAAATTAATTCTTGCTGCAATACACGCTTGATTACGCCAATGTTTTCTACGGCGTTGGTGACGCTGTTGGAGTAAGCACGAATTAAACCGCCAGCACCTAATTTAATCCCACCAAAGTATCTCGTGACTACTACGGTAACATTTTTTAGTTTCATTAATTGGAGTGCTTTCAATTCGGGTACGCCCGCTGTACCTGAAGGTTCGCCATTATCGCTTTCTTTAACCTGATTATCATTTAGTCCGATGGTGTAAGCAAAAGTGTTATGAGTCGCATCACGATATTGCTTAGAGATTTTTTGAATAAACGCATTTGCCTCGTCAACTGTAGTGGTGCGAGCCATGCTAGTAATGAATCTGCTTTTTTTGATAATTAATTCACTGCTACCATTTTGCTTAATTGTTAAAAAAATTTCTTTTTCTGACAAAAAAATCGCCTCTTTTTGCGTAATAAATAATAGAGGTGAAAATTATGGAAGATTTAACTCTATTATCTGGTCGTCAATGGATTGTTAGTCAAGAGGATTCTAGCATACTTGAGGGATGCAACCAAGTTCCAGTGTTTTAAAAGGGAATTTGCAATCGTTGTGGCGATCGCTTGAAATATAAATTACCAAGTGGCAAGTATTATTGTCGCGGCTGTATCGGCTTAGGTAGAGCTAGCGAAGGCAATTGGCTAATACGGCTGCCAGCAACTGATCGTTTTGAAAAAAGAAAAAATGATGGTTTAACCTGGCAAGGTAAATTAACGCCGTTGCAGCAGGAGATCTCAGATCAACTGGTACTAAATTTTAGAGAGAAGAAGAGTAGTCTGGTGCATGCGGTAACTGGCGCGGGGAAGACCGAAATGCTTTTTCAGCTAATTGCTACTTGTTTAAGTCAAGGGAAGAGAGCGTGTATTGCTACACCGCGAATTGATGTGGTTAATGAACTTTATCCGCGCTTTCAAGCAGCCTTTGCTCAAATTGAGATTGGTAAATATCATGGTAGAGAATATAAGGAGCCTGGACTGGAGCAATTGACTATTTGTACAACGCACCAATTGATGAAATTTTATCAAGCATTTGATCTATTGGTAATTGATGAGGTAGATTCTTTCCCATATGTAGGCAACGCTGAATTGCATTTTGCGGCTAAAAATGCTGTCAAAAATACTGGCATGCGAGCATATTTAACAGCTACGCCAACGAATGATTTGTTGCAAGAAGTAAAAAAAGGTACAATTCAGCTTTTAAAGTTAAATCGCCGTTTTCATGGCGGACTTTTGCCAGTGCCGAAGGAAAAACTATTTATTAAGCCATTTTTGAATAAAAGACAACAAATTCATCCAGCATTATTAACGGAAATTAAAAAAGTGATTTTGAGTAAGCATCCACTTTTGATTTTTGTACCGCGGATTGAGGAGATTCCGACTTACTTAAAAACTTTGCAAGATAAATTAAAAATGAAAGAGCTGAAAATGGCTGGCGTTCACGCTCAAGATCCTCAAAGATTAGAGAAAGTGCAAGCCTTTAGAGAAAGAAAACTGGATGTGCTATTAACTACGACGATTTTAGAGCGCGGCGTAACTTTTAAAAATGTCTGGGTAATTATTATTGCAGCGGATGATGCTATTTATACTACTGCTAGCTTAGTTCAGATTGCTGGACGAGTAGGTCGAGCACAGGAGGATCCCACTGGCTTAGTTTTGTACTGTTATCATCGCTATACTAAGAATATTCGCACAAGTATTAAACAAATCAGGGAAATGAATAAATGAGAACATGTTTATTATGTGAACAAGAATTTGTGCCGCCAATTTATTTCGCCCCAATTTTTTCGTTTAAACAATCAAGGTCAACTAGAATTTGCTCACATTGCTTGCAAAAATTTCAGAAATTAACGGGCAACTATTGTAGTTTTTGTCATAAAGAAATGGATCAGGGACTTGTATGCCTTGATTGTAAAAAATGGCAACAAATGTATCCCAATAATGTCCTTCATAATCATGCCTTATATCACTACAATTTAGCTTTTCATGATTTGATGGTGGCTTATAAACGGCGTGGTGATTATGTCCTGCGTGAGGTATTGCAGGAATTATGCTATGAATATTTAATTAAAACAGATTACGATTATTATGTTCCTGTTCCGACCTCACCTGAGCATCAAGACAGACGTCAGTTTGATACGATTTTCGCGGTTTATGGCGATATTTTGCCTTTAACGCCACTTTTAAAAAAGAAAACTGGTAGTCATGCACAAGGGGAGAAAAACAAGCAAGAGCGACTTAAAACGCCACAAAGTTTTTTCATTGATTCTGCAGTTGAATTGGATGAAAGTATCAAAACAGGAAAAATATTAATTTTGGATGATATTTATACTACAGGCAGAACGTTATATCACGCGCGGGACTGTTTGCGGCGGGATTTTCCAAAGGCAAAAATTGAAAGCTTTTCAATTTGTCGGTAGATTTATTATGAAACGCTTTCATCTTTTGGTATAATAAATTTGTAAAGAAAAAACCGCTTTGCGGTGAAAGGAGAATCTTATATGTTAAAGTACAATGTTCGTGGAGAAAATATTGAAGTAACTGACGCTTTAAGAAGCTATGTTGAGAAACGGTTAAACAAGTTGGAGAAATACTTTGAATTGACTCAAGATGTGATTGCACACGTTAACTTAAGAGTTTACCGTGATCATTCTGCTAAGGTGGAAGTTACTATTCCTTTACCATACTTAGTTTTGAGAGCTGAAGAAACCACGGATGACATGTATCGTAGCATTGACTTCGTTTCAGAAAAACTTGAACGTCAAATCAGAAAATACAAGACCCGTGTAAATAAAAAGAGTCGTGAAAAGGGTTTGCAAGACTTCTTCGTTGAACAACCTCAAGAAGAAAAGAAACCTAGTGAATTCGACATTGTTCGTAACAAGCGCGTTAGCTTGAAACCAATGGATCCAGAAGAAGCAATTTTGCAAATGGATATGTTGGAACACGACTTCTTTGTATTTGAAGATGCGGAAACTAACGGTACTAGCGTTGTTTACCGCAGAAACGATGGTCGCTATGGTTTAATTGAAACTAACGAATAAACGAGTTAACATACTCATTAAATATACAAGCCTCGCGTTTTTGGCGCGGGTTTTTTGTATGGAATATTTTCCTTTTACAAGCAATCATGTTAAAATTAATCTGTATTTTTAGACTTAACGACATATAAGGATCGATTTAATGGCAAATATTTTAAAGAAACTATATAACACTGATAAAAGAGAACTTAAAAAATTTGAAAAATATGCACAAAAAGTAGAATCCTACGCTGATGAAATGAGCAAGCTGTCCGATGAACAGCTTCAAGCTAAGACTCCAGAGTTTCGTAAGCGGATTAAAAATGGTGAAAGCTTAAATGATCTTTTGCCGGAAGCATTTGCAGTTTCTCGTGAAGGGGCTAAGCGTGTTCTGGGGCTGTATCCATTCCACGTTCAGATTTTAGGTGGTATTTCACTGCACTTTGGTAATATTTCTGAAATGATGACAGGTGAAGGTAAAACCTTGACCGCTACGATGCCAGTTTACTTAAATGCTTTGACTGGTAAGGGTGTTCACGTTGTTACGGTTAACGAATATCTTTCCAGCCGTGATGAAGAAGAAATGGGCCAATTGTATAAGTGGCTTGGCTTGACAGTAGGCTTGAACTTGAACTCCATGTCACCAGATGAAAAACGTGAAGCTTATAACTGTGACGTTACTTATTCAACCAACTCAGAACTTGGTTTTGATTATTTGCGTGACAACATGGTTGTTTACAAGGAGCAAATGGTGCAACGTCCACTTAACTATGCCATCATCGACGAAGTTGACTCGATTTTGATTGATGAGTCCAGAACGCCATTGATTATTTCTGGTGAAGCTGAACAAGCTAACAGTGATTATATCCGTGCCGATCGCTTTGTTAAGACCTTATCAGAAGACAAGAGCGATGACGATGCCGATGATGATGAAGATCACGGCGATTACAAGATTGACTGGCCTACTAAGACTATTTCACTTACTAGAACTGGGATTGAAAAAGCCTGTGAACACTTCGGTATAAAGAATTTGTACGATGTTGAAAACCAAAAGTTGGTGCACCATATCGATCAAGCTCTTCGTGCTAACTACATCATGCTTAAAGATATTGACTATGTGGTTCAAGATGGTGAAGTATTGATCGTTGACTCATTTACGGGTCGTGTAATGGAGGGCCGTCGTTATTCAGATGGCTTGCACCAAGCCATTGAAGCTAAGGAAGGCGTCAAGATTCAAGAAGAATCTAAGACACAGGCTACGATTACCTACCAGAACTTCTTCAGAATGTACAAGAAGTTGTCTGGGATGACTGGTACTGCTAAGACTGAAGAAGAAGAATTCCGTGAAATCTACAACATGCAGGTAATCACGATTCCTACTAACCGTCCAATTGCCAGAAAAGACATGCCTGATATTTTATATCCAACTTTGGATTCAAAATTCCATGCTGTAGTTGAAGAAATTAAGAAGCGTCATGCTAAAGGTCAGCCTGTCTTAGTTGGTACTGTAGCGATTGAAAGTTCAGAAAGACTTAGTCATTTGCTTGATGAGGCTAATATTCCTCATGCAGTTTTAAACGCTAAAAACCACGCCAAGGAAGCGCAGATCATTATGAACGCCGGTCAACGTGGTGCGGTAACGATTGCGACTAACATGGCCGGTCGTGGTACTGACATCAAGTTAGGGCCTGGAGTTAAGGAACTTGGCGGTTTAGCAGTTATTGGTACTGAGCGTCACGAATCACGTCGTATTGATAACCAGCTTCGTGGTCGGTCTGGTCGTCAGGGTGATCCTGGTTACACTAGATTTTACTTATCACTTGAAGATGACTTGATGAAGCGATTTGGTGGCGATCGAGTTAAGGACTTCTTAGATCGTTTATCTGATAATGATGATGATAAGGTGATTGAAAGTCGCTTGATTACTCGCCAAGTTGAATCCGCTCAAAAACGTGTTGAAGGTAACAACTACGATACTCGTAAGCAGACTTTGCAGTACGATGACGTTATGCGTATTCAGCGTGAAATTATCTACGGTGAAAGAATGCAAGTCATTGACGCTGATAAATCACTGAAGAATGTTTTGGTACCAATGATTTATCGCACCATTGATAGTCAAGTAGACATGTTTACTCAAGGTGATAGAAGCGAATGGCGTCTTGATTCATTGCGTGACTTTATTGCTTCGAGTTTGACTTCAGAACAAGTAGCAGATTCGATTGATTTTAAGACAATCAGTGTTCAAGATTTGAAGAAGAAGCTATATGATATCGTAGAGAAGAACTTTGCCGATAAAGAAAAAGCATTGGGTGATCCAAGTCAAATGCTGGAATTTGAAAAAGTTGTTATTTTACGTGTCGTCGATGATCGTTGGACTGATCATATTGATGCCATGGACCAATTGCGGCAATCAATTGGTCTTCGTGGTTATGGTCAGCTTAACCCATTAGTTGAATATCAAGATTCTGGTTACAGAATGTTTGAAGAGATGATTTCAAATATTGAATTCGATGTAACTCGTTTGTTCATGAAGGCTGAAATTAGACAAAATCTTAGTCGTTAATAAAGAAAGAAGGGGAGTTAACAGCTTCCCTTTTTTGTCATAAAGGTGAGAAAAGATGGAAATTAGTGAAATTCAAAGTGCGTTAGACGAATTAAAGAAGCGTTTAAATCACTTTAGGGGGTCTCTTTGACTTAGATGCGATTGATGAAAGCATTGAGATTAATGAAGCCAAGATGGCCCAACCTGATTTTTGGGATGATCAGGACAAAGCCCAAAAATTAATTAGTGATAACAATATATTAAAAGAAAAGCGTGATTCATTTTTAAAGCTGAAAAAGGGCTACGAAGATGAAACAACCGCGCTTGAATTATTGCGAGAGGAACCTGATCCTGAACTGCAAAAAGAAGTAGAGGCAGATTTAGACTCTTTGCAAGAAGAATTTTATAATTATGAGTTAGATTTACTTTTATCAGGCAAATATGATAGTCATAATGCCTTATTAGAAATCCATCCTGGTGCTGGTGGTACTGAAGCAATGGATTGGGGACAGATGCTCTTAAGAATGTATCAGCGCTATTGTGATACAGCAGGTTTTAAATTTGAAATTAACGATTATGAACCTGGTGAAGAAGCCGGCCTTAAAAGCGTAAGTGCAAGAATTGTAGGTAAAAATGCTTACGGAATGCTTAAGTCAGAGAATGGCGTGCATCGGTTAGTGCGAATTTCGCCATTTGATGCTGCTAAAAGACGGCATACCTCATTTGCTTCAGTGGAAGTAATTCCAGAAGTAGATGACAGTATTCAAATTGATATTAATCCTAAAGATCTGCGAATTGATGTTTATCGTTCTAGTGGTGCTGGTGGTCAGCACATTAACAAGACTTCTAGTGCGGTTAGAATTACTCACTTGCCAACAGGAATTGTTACTACTTCGCAGGCGCAGCGTTCACAACTGCAAAATCGTGAGACGGCGATGAATGAGTTGAGAGCTAAGCTTTTCCATTTAGAAGAAGAGAAAAAGCGTAAGCAAAAACAAGCGTTAAAGGGTGATCAAAAAGAAATCGGCTGGGGCTCGCAGATTAGGTCATATGTTTTCCATCCTTATAACTTGGTCAAAGATTTGCGTACTGGTTATGAGACCGCTGACGCAAATGGTGTAATGGATGGAAAATTGCAACCGTTTATTTATGCATATTTGCAATGGTTACTTAGTCAAGAGAATCCGGAATAGGTGAAAAAATGAGTTTTTGGGGAATTGTATTGCTAGTATTTATAGCATTAATTATCTTAAGTTTATTATTCGTCTTTTTTAAGGCATTCATCTTTTTATTACCTGTTGGTCTAATTGCTATTGCTTTAATTTGGCTGATCGGTTGGTTTACCGGGAGAAAGAATAAAGCTAGCATGCCAAGCAGCGGTAGTTATTATGACTGGTTTAAGAAAGAAAATTCAACACATAATCCTACTAGAAAAAAAGCTCGTAATGTCACTACAAAAGATGTCGATAAATAGTTAGGGGGAAGATTCCTATGGTTACTGAAGTTAAATTAGCAAAATTAATTCAAGATAATAAAAGCATTCTTGAAATATATCAAGGTGCAGAATATGTGCAAGACACTGAAATTTATGTTTCGGATATTTATCGTCCAGGACTAGAATTAACAGGATATTTTGATTTTTATCCTGCTCAACGTATTCAATTGCTAGGTCGAACAGAGATTTCTTATGCGGCGCGACTAGACCATGATATTAGAACGCATGTCTTTAATAAGATGGCTACTGAGGCTACACCGTGTTTTCTAGTTTCGAGATCCTTGCCTGTACCTGAGGAGTTATCGACTGCTGCAGAGGAAGCGCAAATTCCAATTCTGCGGACGCGAGAGTCAACTACTTATATATCTAGTATCCTAACTGAGTATTTACGTGCGCGGTTAGCTAAGAGAACGAGTGTTCATGGCGTTTTAGTTGAAATTAAAGGTATGGGTGTCCTTTTAATAGGAGCATCTGGCGTAGGTAAATCTGAAACAGCCTTAGGTTTAGTACAACGTGGACATAGATTAATCGCAGATGATCGGGTCGATGCCTTCCAAAAAGATCATAATACGGTCGTAGGTGAGGCACCGAAAATTTTAAAGCATTTGATGGAGATTAGAGGAATCGGCATCATTGATGTGATGAACTTATTTGGTGCAGGTGCTGTTAAAAATAGAACCGAAATTCAATTGGTAATTAATTTAGTCAACTGGGACCCTAAAGCTAATTATGATCGCCTAGGTTTCCAAGAAAATACGCGTGAAATCTGCAACGTAGCGATTCCACAGGTTAATATTCCGGTTAAAGTTGGGCGTAACCTAGAAATTATTATCGAAGTTGCTGCAATGAACTTTAGAGCTAAGAAGATGGGCTTTGATGCGACACAAACTTTTGATAATAATTTAACTAGTTTAATCTCAGAGCACTCAAAGGAAGACAAGGATAAGGTTCACCACGATGATTAATTTGATCATTAATCCAGTAGCTTTTCAAATTGGCAGTCTGAGCGTTAAATGGTACGGTATAATAATGGCTGTAGCTATCGTTTTAGCTGCTTGGATGGCGATTAATGAAGGCAAAAAAAGACAAATCATTAGTGATGATTTTGTCGATCTGCTTTTGTGGGCTGTACCGCTTGGCTATGTAGGAGCGCGTATTTACTACGTTATCTTTGAATGGGGTTATTATTCTCGCCATCCTGAACAGATTATTGCGATCTGGCAAGGTGGGATCGCAATTTATGGTGGTTTAATTGCAGGTTTAATTGTCTTGCTGGTATTTTGTTATAAAAGGATGCTCCCGCCATTTTTGATGCTGGATATTATTGCTCCGGGGGTAATGGCTGCCCAAATCCTAGGTCGCTGGGGGAATTTTGTTAATCAGGAAGCCCACGGTGCCCCGATTAGTTTACAGTTTCTACAGAGTTTGCATTTACCTGAATTCGTTATTCAGCAAATGAAAATTGGTGGTACGTATTATCAACCAACATATTTGTATGAATCTTTCTTTAATTTAATTGGGTTAATCCTAATTTTATCTTTGCGTCACCGCAAGCATTTGTTTAAGCAAGGCGAGGTTTTTATGACTTATTTGCTTTGGTACAGCGTAGTTAGATTTTTTGTAGAAGGTATGAGGACAGATAGTCTATACATTTTTGGTATAATACGTGTATCACAAGCATTAAGTTTAGTCCTTTTTATTGCTACAATAATTTTATGGATTTATCGGCGTAAAGTTGTTAAACCAAAATGGTATTTAGATGGTAGCGGGTTAAAATATCCGTATACTAGAGATTAATAAAGAAAAATTAGTTAGAAAGTTTGAGAGAAAAAATGACAAAGATTGCAGTTTTAGGTAATGGTTCATGGGGTTCTGTGTTAGGTTCAATGCTCGCTGATAACGGCAATGAAGTAACCCTTTACGGAAATATTGATAGCGTCAATGAAGAAATCAATAAGACTCATACTAATAGTCACTATATGAAAGACTGGAAATTAAACGAGACAGCTAAGGCTACTGGAGACTTGGCAGAAGCGCTTGATGGCGCAGAATTGGTTTTGTTCGTTTTGCCAACCAAGGCTGTTAGAATTGTAGCTAAGAATGTGCGCAAAGTTTTGGATAAAACCGGTGCTAAGCCACTCTTAGTCACTGCTACCAAAGGAATTGAACCAGGTACTAAGAAACTTATTTTTGAAATTTTAACCGAAGAAATTTATCCAAATGATAGTGATAAAATTGTTGCTATTTCTGGACCAAGTCATGCCGAAAATGTAGCGCAAAAAGATTTAACTGCTATTGCGTGTGCTTCAACTGATGAAAATAATGCTAAGAAAGTACAAAAGCTGTTCTCTAATGATTACGTTCGTTTCTATACTAACGATGATTTAATTGGTGTTGAAGTTGGCGGTGCTGTTAAGAACGTAATTGCGATTGCTGCAGGTATTTTGGTAGGTCAAGGTTACGGTGATGATGCTAAGGCTGCTTTGATGACTAGAGGTTTAGCAGAAATTACTCGTTTAGGCGTTAACTACTTTGGTGCTAAGCCAATGACCTTTAGCGGCTTGTCAGGTATTGGTGACTTGATCGTAACTTGTACTTCAGTCAACTCACGTAATTGGCGTGCTGGTAAACAAATTGGTGAGGGCAAGAGCTTGGATTATGTCTTGAAGAATATGGGTCAAGTAGTTGAAGGTGCTACTACCGTTAAGGCTGTTCATGAACTTAGCGAAGAAAAGGGCATTGATATGCCAATTAGCGATGCCATTTACCGCGTTCTTTATGAAAATGCAGATGTTGCTACTGAAATTAAAAAGATGATGGGTAGAGAACCTAAGCCAGAAATCCGTCTTTAATTAGGCAATAAACTTGGCAATTAGTTGAAGATATTGTATTATACTTATGAAAAGTAAGTAAAGGAGTCGAGATTATGGCCGATAAATACGATGTGATTGTAGTTGGAGCAGGTCCTGGTGGCATGACAGCTGCCTTGTATGCCGCTCGTGCCAATTTAAATGTATTAGTGCTAGATCGTGGACCATATGGCGGACAGATGAACAACACTGATGCCATTGACAACTATCCTGGTTTTACTGAGATTAAGGGTCCAGAACTTAGTCAGAAGATGTACGATACTCTGATGAAGTTTGAACCTGATTATAAGTATGGCAATGTTCAAACAGTTGCGCTTGATGGCAATGAGAAGGTAATTAAGACAGACGATGATCATGAATATCGTGCGCCGATTCTAATTATCGCAACTGGTTCCGATCATCGTCATTTGGGTGTCCCCGGTGAAGAGGAATATTCTGGTAAGGGTGTTTCTTATTGTGCCGTTTGTGATGCCGCATTCTTTAAAGACGAAGATGTCACTGTTATAGGTGGCGGCGATTCCGCGATTGAAGAAGGAATCTACCTAGCTCAATTAGCTAAAAGCGTGACTGTGGTTCACCGTCGTGATGAACTGCGTGCCCAACCAACTTTGCAGAAGAGAGCATTTGCTAACAAGAAGATGAAGTTTGTTTGGAATGCACAAACTGAAGAAATTGTCGGTGATGGCAATCGGGTAACAAGCATAAAGTACCGTGATAAAGAAACCGGGGAAGAAAAAGAACTTCCTACAGCTGGTGTTTTTATTTACGTTGGCGTTCTTCCACAAACTGCTCCATTTAAAGAACTGGGTATTTTGGATGACCAAGGCTGGATTGTGACTGATGATCACATGAAGACTAAGGTGCCTGGCATCTTTGCATTAGGTGACGTTCGTGAAAAAGACTTACGGCAAATAGCTAACGCAGTCGGTGAAGGCAGTGTGGCAGGTCAAGCTGCTTACAACTATTATCAAGATTTGAAAGATAGAAATTAGATGCTAAAAGGCATGTCGAGAAGGCATGCCTTTTATTTTTTTGCAAAAAAATAAAGAACATATTCAGTTGCTATATATATATTATGGCTCTTTGTCAAATCCTGTTGATAGAGAGTAAATGAATAGAATCAGGCAGTCATTAAAAGGCTGTTTGGTTCTTTTTCTTTATATTGATTTTCCTCTAAACGAATTCTGGTTAATAGATTGATAAAATTGGAATAGCCGAAAGCTGTTCGTTCGATTTGCTTGATTTTGCGGTTGAAGCCTTCAAGACAGCCATTAGAATAAGGCAGCGCCGCACCGTTAAGCACCGCTTTTAGATTGTATTTAAAAGTTAGCAGCGTCTTATGCATTAGGGTTCCAATTGAATCTTTGCTGGTAATCAATGATTTAAGCTCTTGAGTGTTGTTTGTTTCAATTGCTTGAATAAAACTCT
>NZ_FMXC01000059.1 GCF_900103655.1 Lactobacillus kefiranofaciens | reverse complement strand
TACAAGACACTCTAGAATCCTATTTTGAATAAATAATTAATTAAAAAAATCAATCTACGAGAAAGATTTATTTACACAAAAGATTTGACAGTTTCAATCTCCATGATTTCCAATTCTTACTAGACGAATAGTTGGATTAGTCTTATGTGGTTTATAGATAACTACAACATCAACTTTACCATCACTTAAATGATAATCAAAGTTACCACTGTAATTACCGCCGCGTTTATCTAATGGATGGAGATCATAACCGTCTCCGGCTTTTCCGTTACTGACTAATTGTTTAACTGTATTTTTAAAATCTTTTATTAGTTCTGGGTGTTCTTTTTTAAATTTTTTGTAGTCCCTTTTTAAATTGGGGTTCGTATTTAACAATGTACATTAGTCTTTATCCAAAGATTTCATTAAATCATCGACATTAGTAAAGCTGGGTGAATCATCCGAAACCAAACCTTCATTTTTAGCATCAGCTAGAAGCATAGCTTTTTCAGTAGTTTTATTAGGAATTTCCGGTTCAGTAATAATTTCAAATGGAATCCTTTTTTGTAGAACTAATTGCTTAGCTGCCATTACAAAGTAAGTGTTCATTGAGATTCCTGCTGTGTCTAAATCTTTTTGCAGTTTTCGTTTTAAATCGTCATCAAGACGAATTGTAGTTGATGATGTCATAAAATCACTCCTTTACATTATGACATCATTATAACATACAAATGGCCTCATTATGTAATATAAAACTTAAAAATTATTTTTTTAGTATTCTAAACTTAAATGCAAAAAAATTTTAGAATGTCATATAACTAAGAATTTATGTACTATATTGAAAGCGAATAATAAAAAAGTATTTTGATCACGTTTTGAGTATCTTGATCATTTAGAGTAAAATGATCAAGATACTAGTTTGATGATCAAGATAAAGGAGAGAATAATTATTAAAAAATTTAACTATCAAAAACTTAATGGATTACATTATACAAATACTTTAGTAAATAAATTGAATCTAATCTATAACCTAAGGGGAAGAACAGAAAGTTATGAAACTAATTATCGTGATACTTTAGATAGATTAGTTGAAATTGCTAAAGTTCAAAGTACAAGTGCATCTAATAGAATAGAGGGTATTTATACTACTGATGAGCGTCTTAACAAAATTATGGCAAACAAGACGCAACCTAGAAACAGAAATGAAAAGGAAATCTCTGGTTACCGTGATGTTTTGAAGCTAATCCATGAACATTATGACTATATTCCAATAACCTCTAATTCAATTTTAGAGTTGCATAAAAGATTATTTTCTTATACTGATAGTACATGGGGCGGACACTTTAAAGATAGTGATAATCAAATTATTACACAATATGCTGACGGAAGACGAGAAGTTCGGTTTAATCCGCCCCCAGCTTTTATTACTCCACAATTAATCCGAGACTTATGTGATGCATATAATTTAGCACTACAAGCAGGTGAAATATCTCCGTTGATTTTATCAGGTGCATTTATTTTCGATTTTGTTTCAATCCACCCATTTAGAGATGGAAACGGACGAATGTCTCGTTTGTTAATGCTACTAACAATGTATAAAGCAGGTTTTGATGTAGGAAAATATATCAGTATTGAAAAATCTATTGAAGATACAAAGCCAGATTATTATCGAGTTTTAAAAGAGAGCTCTGCTGGCTGGATAGATAATAATAATGACTATTTGCCGTTTTTAGATTATTTTTTGAGTATAGTCTTAAAAGATTATCGGGAATTCAATGAACGACTAAGTCTTGTAAATCAAACAGATTTACCCGTCGATAAGTTGATCTTAAAAATGTTGAGACAAGCTTTACAACCATTGTCGATTAAAGAAATTAATAATCTTATTCCACAATACAGTGAGGTAACGATTCGACGTGCACTTAGGAAGCTTCAAGAAGATAATAAAGTCAATAAGTTGGGTAAAGCTCGAGCAACGAAGTATGGATTAAAAATATAAACTATTAAATTTATTTGTCTTCAGTATGTCTAAAAAGTAAATTAATTCTGAAGTTAATGCTATTTAATTTTGCTTAAGTCTTATATTAACTATTTTATTAGTCACATATTGGATGCTTGGAGATGTCATGACATTGCATAAGTATTTGATCCTTGGTATAATCGAGTAAAATTTCAAGTAAGAAGGTGCTTCTATGGAAAATATTATGCCAGTATCAGATATGCGATACTATAATCAAAAGTTGAGTGATGTTAATGTTGGTTCGCAAGTTATTTTGACCCGTAATGGAAAGGCTGCTTATGCAGTGGTAGACATCGAGGAATGGAGAAGCACACAGGCAAAATTAAGATTGCTTGAAGAACTGCAAAAAGGTTATCAATCTCTCCAAAATGAAAAAACTGTTTCTCGTGATGAATTTAGAAATAGTTTAGGTATTTAAGAATGGGATATACTGTCAATGTAGCTCGTCAAGTACTTAGAGATGCTGAGGAAGAGATCTTTTATAAAAAAGAATTAGGTACATATCCTGAAAATATAGAAAAATTTGAAAAAGATCTAGATAAGTTAATCTATATACAGTTATCAGAAAATCCATTGATAGGAACCAAGTTATCTTTTCGTTTATATTCTGTTAGTACTACCATTCGATATCTAGTAGTAGATGATTACATTTTATTTTATGACGTTCAGCAAAATAAGAAAATTGTCGATGTTATAAGACTACTGCCAGCTAAGTCACATTGGATGAATACTGTTAGAAAATATTTGTAAAAGTTAAAGTGTTTTTGAAGAAATAAGTCTTAAATACTGAAAAAACGATCAAATTAGCTCTTAATAGAGTCATTTTTTGATCGCTTTTTTCTGCCTTTTACTTATTTTACTGCATAGTTAATAAAACCGTAGTAAAATAAGTAAAAGAGGTGATTTTATGAATCAGCAAGTATTAATTAAAAAACTGGCTGCAGAACATAATGGAACTCTTACACATAATCAATTAGTTAACAATAATATTTCAAGCTATAACATTAACCTAGCTTTGAAATCGGGATTATTGGAACGGACACGTTCAGGTATATATCAAAAATCTAATACTACGGAAGATATTTTTTATAGCCTGCAACAAAAATATAAACGAGGAGTTTATTCTTTAGAAACAGCTTTATATTTATGGGATCTAAGTGATCAATATCTCTTTAGTTTAGATATGACCTTTCCAAGGGGCTATAATCATGCAAATTTGGACTTGGATATTAACGCACATTATCAAATAAAAACTCTCCAAGATATTAGAATTACAGAAACCAAATCCTTTAATGGAAATACTATTAGAGTATATTCTCCAGAACGAACTTTGGCTGAGGTTTTACGTACTATTAATATGGTAGATGTTGAAATAGTAACTAATGCTTATAAAACATGGGCAAAAAGAAATGAAAAGAATATTAATGCATTGATGGATTTTGCTGAAAAATTTAAAGTAATGGATAAGGCAAATAGTTATTTAGAGGTATTACTGTGAAAAATTACGTAGATGAAAAGCAATTTAAGGCAGGAAGTCATGTTGGATGATTTATTAAAAAGAATCTCTATATTAAAATATAAAGATAACTTTATTTTGAAAGGAGGATTACTATTATCAGCAGTAGTTGGTATTAATAATCGTTCAACAGAAGATATTGATGGCGAAATTAAAGGCCTTGATTTAACCGAAGACGAAATAGAGAAAGTATTTAAGGCAATCTGTAATACTAGTCTGGTAGAACTATCATGATGATTATTTGTAGTAGTTGACAATTCTATAATTTAACAGAATAATATAGTCTCGTCACTACAAGACTTCATAATTCAAAACAAAAAGTCTATTAAGTAATTTTTTGATCGTTTTTTCTAGTTTGCATTTTAGCAATCGGATTCCTGATAAAATTGATTTTACTTCTCCGCTGGGTATAAGAAATGCATCATTGAAAGAGCAAATTTCGGCTCATCAGCAAATACCCAAGCTTTAAAAGTTAGGTATTACAGTAATAGAAACTTTACAAGGAAATTCAGTTAAAGCTTATTCGCTTGATAGAATTATGACTGAAATATTATGCCCTCAGGATCATGTTGATCGTGAGATAATAAATAAAGCTTTCGAGCAGCATTTAAAACGTGATAACTTTAGAGATTTTTCTAATAATCAAAAAACGATTGCGCATACGGGAAAATTAGCATAATAAAATAGAACGCGACAGGCTAAATTACTAACCCTTAGATGATTTCGTTAGCTTATATTTTTTAGATGCAGAAAATATAAGTTGTTTGATAAATTATTTTACCTAGTTGTATTTAGTGGATATACATTGTATAATTTAAATGTGATATACATTGTATAACTATTTAATAAATAATTTAATGAGGTGAGCTTATGATAACTGCTACAATTTCAAAATGGGGTAATTCTAAAGGTATTAGACTTAATCAGGCCGTTCTACAAGCATTAAATGCAAAAACTGGTGATCATTTAAATTTTAAAATTGAGGATAATAGGGTAATTATCACTAAGAAGGAACCAAAACATGAACTTACTTTTGAAGAACTTTTTAAGGATTATAAAGGTGGTTCATTTGATACAAAGATTTCATTACCAGATGAAAGAGTGGGCAATGAAAAATGGTAATTAAACAAGGATCCGTTTTA
The DNA here is from genome assembly GCF_900103655.1 of Lactobacillus kefiranofaciens. Lineage (GTDB taxonomy): Bacteria > Bacillota > Bacilli > Lactobacillales > Lactobacillaceae > Lactobacillus > Lactobacillus kefiranofaciens. The sequence goes on along the minus strand of NZ_FMXC01000059.1, from coordinate 1,756 downwards.
TTGATGGATTTAAGTCCTAAGCAGGGACATGAACAATCCGGCAAGCGTCCATATTTATATTTAAGTTATCAAGGTGTTGAAAAATATGCCCATATAGCGATTTTTGCTCCAATTTCAACTACGAAACGGCGATATCCACTATATAGAAATCTACCAGATTCTTGTAAAACTAAAGGCGTAGTTATGTTAGATCAACTTGTAACTGTGGATTATCATAATCGCAAACATCAATTTTTAGAGCAATTACCTGATGACTATATGGAAAAGTTGCTAAAGATTGTAAAGGTAGTATTTCAAAAAGATCCTTCTTAATTTTAAATGCACTTAACATTTATTAGTTTATATCATTTTAGAGAATATATGATATAGTGAGAATTTAGAAAGAGCAAAGCGCTAAATAATAACGTTAAAGATTTAAATTAAATGTAAAATGCTAGCAATAACAACGATAACTACTAATATCACTTTAGAGGTAATCGCTAATTGCAAATGACATTTCCTGTTTTTAAATTTAAAAGTCATAATTTTTTCTCCTTTCTAATTAAAGCAAATAGGTAGCGCTATTTGCTTTTTTATTTGTAGTGAGCTTTGAGATCTTTGATATTAAAGCTCATACTGCTTGCTTGTATTAAATATAGCCCATTAATTAGTTTTTGTGTGCGCAATTCAAAAAAAGGTAAAAATGATCTAACTGTTATAAAAAATAAAGTATTCCCGGATTTAAAATTGAAGTGCAACGCTAAGTGTTAAACAAAAAGGCCATGAAGACCTAAACTTGAAGTGACCAAAAATCAAGAAAGGTGAATCTTCATGACCAATTCAAATTCTAGCATCTCTAGACATTATCATCAATTAAATAGTGAACAACGAGGACAAATACAAGCTCTGCTTGATTCAGGCATAACCTCCTGTTCCGCTATTGCTCGAGAAGTTGGCTGTCACAAATCGACAATTAGCCGTGAAATCAGACGTGGCAGCGTCCTGCAAAGAGAGCATAACTATCTGCTCTATGAGCATTACTATGCCGATACTGCGCAGATCTATCATGATAAGCGACGCAAGAACTGCTGTAAGCGTGATCCGTTAAAACATTATGCTGCTTTTCTGAGAATGCTGTCTAAGCGGTTTAAAGCTAAATTTGATGCTACCAGCATTGATGAGTTTGTGGGTGAGTTCAAGCAGACGATGCCAGGCTATTCCTGCCCCAGCACGCCTACCGTTTATCGCTATATTGATCGCGGTTTGCTAGATATAAGCAATATTGATCTGCCAATGAAGCTTAAAAGACGCAGAAACAAACGGCATCATAGTCATGGTGGGCATGCTTTACACAAAAAGAATCTTGGCAATTCAATTGAGCAGCGGCCTAAAGAAGCTGAAGACAGGGCAACTCCTCTTCACTGGGAAGGAGATTTGGTTAAAGGCGTTAGACGTAAAAATCAACCTGCTTTGATGACTCTGACAGAAAGAACTATTCGGTTTGAAGTTGTCATCAAAATACCAGATTATCGAGCAAGTACTTGTCAAAGACTGCTTCAAAAAGAAATAGACCAGCATCCTGATTGGTTCAAGACTATTACTTTTGATAATGGTTCTGAGTTTGCAGATATGACTAAAATCAAGAACTGTCAGATCTACTTTGCTCATCCATATTCACCTTGGGAAAGAGGCACAAATGAAAACTGCAGCGGTCTTCTGCGTAAATTCTTCCCTAAAGGCAAAAGCATGAAAGATAAGACAGCTGCATATGTTCAAC
>NZ_FMXC01000035.1 GCF_900103655.1 Lactobacillus kefiranofaciens | reverse complement strand
TTTCACGCTTAATAATATTAGTTTCAGACTTTATAATTTTGACGATTTCAGTTACAATTAATTCCATAAAAGACCAGCTTCTAATGTGTTTTTTGGCTCTTTGTCAAATCCTGTTGATAGAGAGTAAATGAATAGAATCAAGCGGCCATTAAAAGGCTGTTTGGATCTTTTTCTTTAAACAAGTTTTCCTCTAAATGAATTCTGGTTAAAAGATTGATAAAGTTAGAATAGCCGAAGGCTGTTCGCTCAATTTGTTTGATTTTGCGATTGAAGCCTTCAAGGCAGCCATTGGAGTAAGTCAAAGCTGCTCCGTTGAGTACCGCTTTTAGATTATGTTTGAAGGTTAGCAGCGTTTTATGCATTAAAGCTCCAATGGAATCTTTGCTGGCAATTAATGATTCAATTTTCTGAGTATCGCCGTCTTCAATCGCCTTAATAAAGCTCTGCATCAGATTATATGAGTTTTCTAATGTAGTGTTGGCACCGATACCCTCCATCACTACTTGCACTTGAGTTAGGCAATCTTTATAATGCCAATTATAGCGAGGATGAATCTTTTCGAGTTCATCATACTTTTTTAAATATAGTTTCCAGGGAGATTTGAGCAGCTGATACTCTCTGGATTTCTTGTCAAAGGTCTTCATGGTTCGAACTCTTAATGAATTGAATGATCGAGTGAGCATCTGAATCATGTGGAAGCGATCAATGACAATCTGTGCATTAGGGAAACAGGCTCTAACGATATCTTGATAGTAAAAATTAAGATCCATCGTGACCGTTTTAACGTTGGCTCTAGCTTGGGGTGAGAAACGACCAAAATATTTAAGCAGGGTCTTCTTATAGCGTGTTCTAAGAATCTGAACGACTTGATGATTGTCACCATTTAAACAGATAAAGTGCAGCTGACGATCAACGCCTTTGAATTCATCGAAAGCCAAATGAGCTGGCAGATACTCATAGCTGTCAAGGAAACGGTGAGAGCAGCTGCCTAAAACTCTTTGAACAGTGTTGACAGAAACATTGTTTTCTCTAGCAATGCTGGTCATGGAACTGTCTTCAGTCAAAGCAGATAATACCTTCAGTTTGGATGCATTAGAAATAGAGCAGTATTTGTTTACTAATTCTGATTGAGCCATTGACCAGCGATTGCAATCGCGACATTTAACTCGCTGTTTAGCTAGTCTGATAATTACAGGATGACTAGCATTAGCTGTCAAATAGTGAATATTAGTAATCAAATGACCATTATGCAAAAGATCTAAAGAGCCACAGCAAGGGCAAGCGGGTTGAATTAATTCGGCTTCATAGATTTTATGCTTCTTCATTTGAACCATCTTGTAGAAAAAGCTCTTAAAAACAATATTTTTATCTTTAATATCAAGCGCAAATTTAATACAATTATTTAAAGAGGACATAGTACACACCTTTACTTATAAAATGTTTAGTGGAATAGATTTTTTATTACAGAGGACTATGTCCTCCTTTTTTATTGCAATAAAAAACCTGTTAACAGCTTATCATATTGATAAGCAATCAACAGGAAAAATTATAGAGCCAAACTTTTTCAAGACTGGTCGAGTTTTATCAATAAACTCTTTTTCGTATGGTTGCAATTCCTTTTCCATTTGCTACTCCGACTTCTAAATTTCAAGATTTCCTACTACTACCACTGGTGCTTTAAGTATGATGTCTTCTAATTCTTAGGTTGCTTAATCCTTAACTATTAAGTTACTCAGTAATAAGTCATAATTTGAGTTATCCAGACTGGCTTTTCGTGTATTGATCTGTCGTCTTTCTTTACCAATATGCTGAGCTGCGGCAATACTATCTGGCGTTAGGTATTCCTTATATTCTGCAATATGCGTCCAGAAGTAATCTACATTATCTGCAATAATTTCTACTAATGGATACGCAGGATCATCCTTGCTTACTGTTTCCAGATACTTAGCAAAAGAAGCAACAGCTTTATGCTCCATATCAATTAGTTTCAATTTACTTAGAATCATCGTTCGATTCTTTGGATTTTGAACACTTTCATGGATCTTGCTAGCAGCAATTCTGCCCTTCTTGCTGCTTAAATCCTTTTCGTTGGTAGCTGTTACGGCTTGATCTGAATTATATTGATCAATCACCTGACCAATAACTGTCTTAACTGCTTTTTTAGTATTAAGCACTTCTAATTCTGCTTTCCCTTGCGATAGCTTTTTAGTCGATATAACATCGTCTTTGATACTGTCGTGGATTGCTTTCTCCGCACTAACTACTGTGCCTTCTTTTTGCTTGGTCAGATTAACGATAATGTTCTCGTCACGCAAAGCCGAATCATTAACATCCTTTAAATGAAGCTGAATCACAGCGATACTGTCCAAATCATTTCTGGCAAAACTGTAGTCTGGCAAGAAATATTTGCCTTGTTTGAAGTCACCATTAGTCTTGAAATCATACATTCGCTTGTTAGCAAGCCGGTACTGTTCTGAGTGCTTCTCTGATTGCATCCCATTCTGATAGGTAATTGCATCTTCTGTTTGATCCAGCATATTGGCAACAGCATTTTGCTTATGTTCAGCCGTAGCCTTTAAGTAGTTGGTGTATTCTGGCAGAACAACATTATCAAACTGAGTATCTTCCAACACTCCCTGCATTTTACTACCCAAACGTTTCGTCATTTTCAACTGACTGTCGATTGATTGATAAACCGGGCAGGTATAAATATACAGCTTCACTCTCGCAGCATCATGTCTAGGACGATCAATACGCCCGATTCTCTGCTCTAAAATCATTGGGTTATATGGTAAGTCGAGATTGATTAAAGTAACTGCATCTTGCAAGTTTTGGCCAGTAGAGATAGTATCAGTCCCTACTACTAGGTCAATCTGCCGATCATCATCAATGATTTGTTGCTGACGCTTGGAAATTGGTGAAAAAGCATCTAGCACTTCTTCCTTACTCTTAGCAGGGATGCGATTAATATAGTTCTCTTTATCATTACCTAGAACCTTGCCCATTGGTAAAGTAATCTTCGGCGTATTGAAATAGCGATGCAGATTCTTATAGTAGTAATTTACCGTATCTGCAAATTGAGAAATGATAATCGTCTTATGTCCTAACTTTTATTCTTTGGACACAACACTGATGATCTTGTCCATCTTCTCGTCAATATGCTGATAAGCTTGATTTAACTTGTTAAGAACTAGGTTTAAGACTTCTAAATCTTCATTACAGTCAGCCAGCATACTGGCTACTGCTTTCTTAGCCTTAGCATTAGTAATATCCTCAATTTGTTTAGTAATTTTATCTAAGTAAATTCGTTTTTTATTACGAGAACGAAGTTCATGTTCATCTGCAGTATCATCTGCTGAAATGTTGAAAAGCGATGTTAACTGATTTTTAGCTTGATAATCTGGTAGTTCATATGCTTCACTAAGCATCCCTTTAAAACGATCTGTCAATTTCTTGCCAGGCATTGAAGTTACATAACTCAAATTTGTCTTAAGCTGAGTCAATTTATCAATGATGTTCTGTAAAGTATTCCGATATGCTACCCAAGAAGAATCAGCTCTTTTTAGTAGCAAAAGCTTTAATTGCTTAGCACCTAACGGCTCCTTTTTAGGATCCAGGTACTTAATAGGATCCATATAAGGGAACTTTAGCCCAGCAATTGCATCAAAATTATCACTAAAAATTTTATTCTTTCGTGGTTCAAACTGAATATCAACCGTAGGAAAAGTTCTGGTAGCAAATTGCGCTTGCTTACCACCGTAGGTCTTTCTAGTTCGTTGCAAGAAGATATCTTCCCATAATTGGTTAAAAGCCTTATCATCGGCAGCTATCTTACGTACAGCTTTATTAGTACGTCCACCTAAGAGGAGATATTGCTTGTAATTACGATCATTGGGAATATCGTCAATGTTTAAGAAAAGCGTACCAATATTGATTACGTCTTCACGGCGATTATTCCATGGGGTAGCAGTAATCATTAATCCTCTAAGTTCGGGATGCTGGTCTTTTAGCCAACGCATTTTTTGATAAGCCTGGGTATTGTTGTTCTTAAAACCAATATGAGCTTCATCAATGATCACCAAACTATATTTCATATTTCTAATTTGCTTCCACGGGATATTAACAAATTCCTCACGTGACATCCAATCGTAATCCGCTGATTCGATTCCGCATATATCCAGTTCTTCTGCCCACTGAATTTTGAGTTTCTTATCAGCAACAATCAAAGTCTTATATGGAGCACTATCGTCTTTATACAGACGCATAACCCCGCCGGCAATTCTAGTCTTGCCCAATCCAACTCCATCGGCTAACACGGCAGTACCAAAAGAATCTAGCTTATCCTTGATCGAAATAACTCCGCTACGCTGGTGTGGAAATAATTCCTTAACCCAATCCTTTTGCTCATCGAGCTTAGCATAAGGTTTAGCATATAAGTTAGCGAATTCATAGTAAGTTTGATTAACCGGCTTGTAGTCCCGTTTAAGTGCATCCCTCGGTGAGATATTATTCTTCACTATCTTCAACAAATCCGGTGAAAAAGCTTGTGTTTCATCTGATAGCCATAAGTTGCTGTACCAACGATGAAGAGCATAATAATTATCTTGGCTTAATACGTTAAGCTCCGTATTGCCTTCCAATCCGTTACGAGAAAAATTAGAAGACCCTACAATTGCTGTCCCATGAGTTTCGTCTTGCGAATATGCAAATAAATAGCTTTTAGCGTGAAAGTAATTAGCGTCTCCAGTATAGACTTGAACTTTAATTCTGCCTTCCTTAATCCAACCTGCTAAACGAGCAAGAAATTCACCATCATCAATCGTGTCAGTATCTTTTTGCGTCTCATTGCTAATGTAACTAGCGTAGTCCTTATATTTACTGCCACTTAAGACATTAGCAGTTTGACCATTAGTTTCGTTACCCATTAAGATTCTAAGCTGGCCGTTCTTTTCATCCATAAATTTAATGAATTCATCTTTAATTAAGAGCAAGCCACTAAGATAGAAGTAGCCAACAGCTACATCTAATGACCGGACATCTTCACGTTGCAAAAGATACTTGAGTACATCGACCATTTTAAGCTGGCGGTTATCAATTACTCGTTCTCGATAAAGCTGATCTATGTTCATTTCTTCCATAGGTTTACTCCATTACTTTCTAGCTGCAGATAGCTTGTCATAAACGTCAACGATTCTTTGTGTTTCTTCTTCAACAAAGCTCTTCCACTTAGCACTCTCAAAAGTATGCATTAAAGTGATAACTTCATCCCTCGTTAAATCAAAATCTAACATGACTCTTGCATTAAGCTCAGCAATCAATTCCTCATGAGATTTACCAGCATAATCATTACCAGGTACTAGTTCATCTAAGTCAGTGTAATAGCCTTTGTTTTCTTGAAGCAAGGCTTTAGAAATTTGTACTAATTTATCTGCATCAGCAATATCTTCATACTTAGGTATAGGTAATTGCATAGAAAACGGAAGATTAATATTAATCGTAACTATTTGGCGAATTATAAAATCTAGTGTATACGAGTTATAAAAACTTAAATAAAATAATTGGTGCGTAATATCTGTTTTAGTAAAATTTCTCTGAATCCAAACACTATACGTACCACTACTGTTTCTAGGTAGTAGCGTTGCAATTAATGATCGCTTGTTAGTTGAATTTGCAATACCTCTAAAAGCTAAACGTAGGAACTTGTAATCTTCATTATCCTTGTCTTCTAATTTTTCAGGTGTCACATAATGAACTATTTTTTGCGGTTCAATAGTAAATTGTTTAAATGTTTTGCCTTCATAAACTGAAATTAAATTCTCATTACTATCCTTAGTAGTAAACTTACCAGATTCCTTATTAGCATCAAAATCTCTACTAAATTTTAATAATTTAGTATGATTTAAATCTGGGAATTTAGTTCTAATCTTCTTAAATAAATCAAATAATTTTGGAGTTCTTGCTTCAACAAATGCATACCTCTCTGGTTCCGTTTGCTTTATAAACTCTACCGGATAATTTAGCTTAATCTCTGCATTACTTAAATCATCCAAAGAATGACGATAAAAGAATGCTTTAAAGCTATTTGATCTAGTTTGATCATAATCAAACGTTAAAACCGCGAATTTATAACGACTATCTATAGCAGGGAAAATACCCCTTCTATTTTCAAATGAAAGAAATTCCTCCAGATGATAATGATCCAGTACAAGATGTCTGATCCCAGTAGGGCCATTATCCGTTGCAAAGTTATCAGGTACTAAAATACTAAATCTGGCATAGGTACTGGCTAATTGTGCAAATCGTTCTACTGAAATTTTATATAAATTTAAATCCGAAGATGTTTTGCGTCCATTGACTGTCCAACGCTGATATTTATAAGTATCATCAGAACGGAAATATTTTGATCCATCTTTAAACCGTTGCTGCTCAGTATCCCATTTATCTTTCAAACCTGGAAGACTAGCAAATAGTTCTTTCATTTTCGAAGTTTTAACACGCTTATTAGGTAATCCTCTGAATCCATTATCATATTCCGAAAAGAAATCATCCGAATTAGCTTTCCAAATATCCCATGGTGGATTACCAACGACAATATCCATACCGCCATGTTCTTTCAAACTTCCATCTTCGTTAAAATAAACTTCCGGCAAATTAAGCTCAATAGATTCCACGTGTAAAAAGCTTGCATCTTCTGCTACATCACCAGAATCTGGAATAACTTTGTTTTGTAGTTTTACTCGCAACTTATTAAATTGGGTAAAGTTAGTCTTTTTTAACTTTCGCAGTTTAGCAATATCTTGTTGGTAACTTGCAAAGACTTCTTTACGTGAATAGTACGGCACTGCATTAATTAGTGCATTCTGATGGATTAATGTTCTACCAATTAATTGAGAGAGCTTCGTATCTTTCGGTCTATGTTGAAGGGATGAAAGAGTTAAGGTAAGACTAGTAATCATGATTGCCTTGTAGTCAATATCTACCCCATAAATCATATTCTCTAAGATATATTTCTCCCATAAGTAGCCATCATCTTCTGCCGTAATCATTGGATAATCAGCTTTCAGTTCATCAGGGATGCATAAGCTTTGAAGCATTTTATATTGATCGGCAAGCTTCAAGAATGCGCCACGAAGGAATGAACCACCACCACAAGTAAAGTCAGCAATCTTTAAATCTAGCAGATGCTCAAGAGCTGCCTTTATTTTTTGATTATCTTTAGTCTTAATCGCTTCTTGAATAGCCTTGTATCGCTTATCAAATTCAACTTCTACCGTCTTGTTGATCATATAATCTACAAAGCGTTGGTCGGTGTAATAAGCACCCTTAGACTTTTGTTCTGATTTATCATCGCCATAGAACACAACTGGCTTCTTGGTCTTAGAATCAATCTTGATTTGAACGTTCTTAGACATCGAATCTTCATATTGCTTTTCCAAAGATTCAGGTGGCATATCCTGGTAGCGAAACGAAAAGTTACCAGATGCAGTATCAACCCACAGCTTCGCCATAAATTCGGGGAATTGCTTAGTTAACTGGTTTTCAACATTATTAGTGGCTTGAGCAATACTGCCGGCAAACAAGTCACCATCATAAGCCAATTCAAATTGTTTAGTAGCTTTCTTAGTAATTTCTTCGAGTTGCTCTTTCTTGCTCTTAGTAACTGGCTCAACTTGAGAAGTATGATCTAGTTCATCTTGTGAGAAAGCATCAGAGAATAAATCTAATTGCTGAATCGTATTTTCTTGACGGTTCATTTTCTTAAAATCTTTTTCTTCGCCTAAGTTAACTGCTACGTTAACAGTCTCCTTAATTGCTTCGTCTAATGTCCCACTACCTACGCCTAAGGCAATACCATCTACTTCAAAAGAATTAGGGCCATAGTAGCCTTCCAAAAAACGTCTCATTAATTGACGTAAAATTATCGTATCAACTACAGTTGAAAGAACTGACAAGTATGAATCAGATTGAACTAAATTGTTTAAATCATTATTTTCAGCATAAAATTTTGCTTTATCAGACAATAAATCTAATAATTGATTCTTCAATTTAGAGCCTGTGATTAATTCCGAAAGCTTTTTACGATAAAATTCAACCACGTAAAGGAATTGTTCAGTTAGCTCTTGCCTAAACGCTTTATCCTGTGATACATCAATATTCGTACCAAAACCAAAATCATCAGTAGTTACTTTGATATTATCGTTTTTTAAATACGATAGGTCTCGTAAATATAAGTCCTTCTTAATGGTCTCCGGATTAAGATCGAGTCGTGTATCACGATTCCCATTATTAACAGGAAAGAAAACTACCCTATTTTCGCCAATAAAAGCTGCCACTTCTGCTGCAAATGATGCACCAAAAGTATCTTTTAGCTCAATAACTTTTTGATAAAGTTTTCTGATTTGTGGAGTTTTAGTTTCATTATCCAGTTCAGGTTCAGGGAAAACTGCCATAACTGCATGATCATTTGTGTCAGCCTTGTCGGTAAAGTACATTTTCCAATCACTATCGGGATTAATTGGATTTTCTCCTACCCTATAACCTAAAAAGCCAGCAAGAATGTCAATTGAAGTTGGATCACCTTGCAAGCTTTCAATCATATCTTTTATATTACTCATAGTTCTTACCTTATATTTCTAATTCACATACTCTTTCCAGCAATTTATGGTGTGCCACCATCTTGTCTTCCATACGTATTTTACCTTATTTCAACACGATATTTAAAAGAGGCTGGCAGATTTAGCAAAAGCAATCTAAATTTTAATTAATCAAAAAAAGCATTAGACTGTAGCCCTAAAGGTTGAAAGCTAAAATATTAGTTCTACTACCATAGCATTGTTTTCTCTAAACTATAAACAAAAATTAGGAATTAGCTAAAAAGTATTGACTTAATAATAAATTAGGCTTAAATTAAATAAAAATTAGTTTAAGGAGGGCAATTTAATATGCGAAAAAGAAATTTAGCTATAGTTGCAATTGTGGGGACTTGTGCAATGATGATGACTGCATGTGCAAATCGCTCAATTTCCAGTACTAAACAAGTATTAAATTGGAGTGAAAATGCGGAACTTTCTACTCAAGATCCATCTTTGACGACGGATTCAACATCATTTCAAGCAGAAGTGAATACCCAAGAGGGATTATATCGATTAGATAAAAAACAAAAGCCAAAATTAGCTTTAGCTAAAAGTGAAAAAACGACTAACGGTGGTAAAACATATACCTTTGATTTGCGTAAAAATGCTAAATGGTCAAATGGAGAGCCAATTACTGCTGATGACTTTGTCTATTCTTTACGAAGAACTTTGACTCCAAGTACGAAAAGTTCAATGGCTTTTTACCTCTATCAAATTAAAAATGCTCAAGAAATTAATAGTGGCAAAAGGAAGCCAATTACTTTAGGAGTAAAGGCGCTAGGTAAGCATCGTTTACAAATTCAATTAATTCGTCCAGTTTCTTACTTTAAACGTCTTTTAGCTTTTCCATTGTTTTTCCCACAAAACCAAAGGTATGAAGAAAAAGTGGGTAAAAAATATGGTACTGCAGCTAAGTATAATGTCTTTTCTGGCCCATTTAAGATGGTGGGCTGGACCGGTAATAATCGTAAATTCTCATTAGTTAAAAATAAAAATTACTGGGATGCCAAAAACGTAAAACTTAATCGCGTTAACGAAACAATTAGTGAATCAGCTACTACCTCTTATAATTTATACCAATCAGGCCAGCTTGATGAAACATACTTAAGTGGTCAAGAAGTAGCTGCAAACAAAAATTCAAAGCAATTTTACCAACGCCCAGTGTCAGCTTTGCAAAGACTTGACTTCAACATGAAGAAACTCCGAGTTTTCAATAATATTCATATGAGAAAAGCTATTTCTCTAGCAATTAATCGTCAAGATTTGGCTTCGGTATTAAAAGATGGCTCTAAACCAGCACAAGGATTCGTACCTTCTGGCATGGGTAAAAATCCAAAGACCGGTGAACAATTCTATCGTGAAGCTTATGTCAAATCTGGTGTTGAAAGTAACTTAGCACAAGCAAAGAAAGAATTGCAAACCGCATATCAGCAAACGGGGACCAAGTCTCTTAACGTAACATTATCAACTAGTGACACTGATTCCGGTAAACAGATCGGTGAATTCCTTCAAAGTAATCTTGAAAGATTACCAGGAGTAAAGATTTCAATTAGCACTTTGCCGTATACTACTTTAATTAAACGTCAACAATCAGGTAACTTTGATATTACTGTTCAAACTTGGAAAGCAATTTTAAGTGATCCAATTAACTTCCTGGATGTTTTTGAATCAACTTCTTCATATGACAATTCTGGTTGGAAAAACACCCAATATAATAAACTACTTACTCAATCAGAGGATAAATATGGTAATCAACCTGTGAAGAGATGGGCTAATTTAGTAGCTGCAGAAAAGATTTTAATGAAACAACAAGCTACAGTTCCACTTGTACAGTTAGCAAATCCACAACTGCTTAAGTCTAAAGTAAAGGATGTAACTTTCAATCCAGTTGGTATTCCTTACGACTTTAAAAATGTTTATTTAGCAAACTAAAAGGATGGGCTTTAATTTATGACTTTTTATGATTTAAACTTTATACAAAAAACATTTATTCATTATGCTAAAGAAAATACCCGCTCAGATCCAAATAATTCTGATCAAATTCCCTCATCGCCGAATCAAATTAAGATGGCTAAGGAATTAACCAAACAATTAAAAGAAATTGGTCTTGATGCATATTTTAATGACAAATCTTGTTTTGCTATTGGTCATTTAACAAGCAATGTAAGTGATAAAGTTACACCAATTGGATTCTTTTCTCATATGGATACTGCTGACTTCAACGCAGTTAACATTCAGCCCCATGTTCATAAAAATTATGATGGTGGAAGAGTTGCACTTGATAAGGAAGCAGGGATTTTCCTTGATCCAAAAGAATTCCCAGCTTTGAAGAGCTGTCAAGGCGAAACTCTAATTACTTCTGATGGTCATACGTTGCTTGGTGTTGACGATAAAGCAGGAATTGTTGGTATTTTAGGGATGTTAAAATATTTAGTAGCTCATCCTAAAGTAGAACATGGTGATATTTATGTTGGTTTTGGACCAGATGAAGAAATTGGTTATGGCGGCAAGCGTTTTGACCCAAAAGATTTTCCTAATGTTGAATTAGCTTATACTCTAGAAAATGGTCGACCAGGTGATTTTGAATATGAAACGTTTAATGCGACTCTCGCCAAAATTCATATTCATGGAACAGTTGTCCATCCAGGCGAAGCTTATGGTTTAATGGTTAATGCTACAACTTTAATGAATAAGTTCTTAGATCAAATGCCAGCTGATGAAGTTCCAGAAAAATCAAAGGGACATGATGGCTATTATATGGTTGTTAATTCAAGTAGTTGTGTTGACCACGCTGATATAGACATTATTATTCGTGATTTTGATTGGGATAAATATCTCGCTAAAGAACAATTTATTAAAGATTTAGTTGCCAAATTAAATAAAAAATATGGTGCTGATCGTTTTAAGTTAACATTACGGCGTGAATATGAAAATATTTATAATGTTATCAAAGATCATCCTTATGTAGTTAATCTTGCTCTTGATGCTTATAAAAAGGCAGGGATAAAACCTAATGTTAAAACATTTCGTGGTGGTACAGATGGAAATTTTATTACGCAAAAAGGCATCCCTACGCCTAATTTATTTAATGGTGGCGGTAACTATCATGGTCGTTATGAATATGTCACTGTTGAGCAAATTGATAAATTATCAAAAGTATTGACTACGATATGTAAAGAGCATTTATATCAAACACGACATGGTCGTGATAATACACCACTGAAGAAATATTGGTAATCTAAAATAATATTTAACACTAATTATGTTAGGGCTCATCATTTAGATTCAACCGTAATGATTTTGATTACTAATTCAAAAGATTATAAAAATGTTGAAACTATTGAAGGTAATATTGAAATTAGCAGAAAATCATTGTCAGTCAAAATGAAGTGTTAGCTCAATCGGATTTAACTGTTCAACAAAAGATATTTTAAATTAAGGTCGCTTAGAATTAATTTTCAAGCGACTTTTTACTTAGAAAAAATGTCAAATTTATCGCGACACTAATTCTTCTAGAACGATTAACTAGCATCGCGCGTAATAAACTGAAATATAGGAGGCATACACTTTAATATTGACAGGTGAAAAGAAACATAATAATATTTCAAGCAAAAGTTTAACCAAATTATTCGATAAAATAGAAGTGACTAAAAATGAAAAAATTTTTGAAAGTTCTTGTCAGCTGCTTAGTCATTTTTTATGTGATCGATAGCTGCTTATACATATTCTTTGATTTCAGATGTATCGATGCCGTGCTGAAACTGCTCGGTATTAAAAATGGACTCAACGGAATTCCTAAGTGGATCTCAATTATAGTATGTATTGCAGTGTTAATCTTGATAGTTAAATATGATGCAATTTAAAATCAGCACAAATATAAGTAAAAAATGTTGAAAAGGATGCAGCTAAAGATCCTATTAAATCTTGGTACTAAAACCTTAATTTAATAGGATCTTTTTTACGTCCTAAATTAATCATTTAGAAATGCAACTGCGTAAGCTGAACAGTTAATATTCTCTTGATTTTCTCCAGTTTATTCGACTTCATAATTTTATGGCTTGCCAGATATATGTCAGTGTAATAATTATCGGACAGCTTTGATTTTAAGCTTCTAAGCCTAAATGCACATATAATTGCATGTGCATTTGAATTTGCACGTTCTAAAAATCTAGTAAATTTTCAATGAAAAATCAGTTCATAAAAATTACTTTATCATTTTGATAAATGCATTCCACAGAAAAAGCCACGCATTTCTGCGTGACCTTCCCCACATTATAAAAATTTCATTTACCTTAAATCTAAATATTTAGCTGGAATCCATTGATTTTTGCCATAAATCTTATAGCAAGTACCATGACCTTTAATATGCTTCTTACGGTTCAGCTTATAAGTATGATGTCCATAGACATAATGTTTACTAAATTTACCAGTTGAAGTATAAGTTCTTACTTTCTTGTTCTTTCGAACATCAACATATCCTTTTTTGCTTACTTTAACTGTAGATGACTTCTTAGCTACTTTCTTTGAACCAACTACAAAGTGTGCTTTAATGACAGGAATAGAACTTTCGTCACTAGTTGGTGAACCAAATTCTGAATTCAATTCACCGTCTAAATCTGTTTTCATTGTTCTCCAGTATAAAGCACCATTTTGAAAATTACCGTTCCCTTTTTTACCATGCCATGGTTTTTGACACAAAACTCTATAATGAGTTAGCGGCTTTAGCCCCTTAATTGGGACATAAATTAAAGCTGTTCCTTCGTCACCACGTCTAAAATCGTTCCAGTCTAGTGGCCAGTCCATTATTGGATTACCATTTGCATCATTTTTATAAAATCCTTGATCAGAGAAATCTAATACATTGCCTGTAGCATCAATATATCCATCACTAACTTTTACGCCTTTCAACTAATCAGCAATAGTTTGTAGTCCTTCCTCAGTACCAACTTTAAATCTTAAGGTTGGTACCTTAGTAAAAGTAATAGTTTTCCCTTCCTCAGTAGAAGCTGCTTTTACCACAGTCGTGTTAGAAGCCAATGTAGTAGCTACAACTGGGGAAATCGTTAGTAATGCTGCAGCGATGACACTTAAATATTTACGTTTCTTCATAATCTATATCCTCTATCTTAACTTTTTACTTCTATCAAAAACGTATTTATCATAGTCCTTTTATAGTTAAAAAACAATATCTTTCATTCAACGCAGTTGAAATGCACATATAATTGCATGTGCATTTTTATGTGCATTGCTAAGCTAAAAAAGCAGCTCTGCTATTCCAACAGAACTGTTTATACTCATTATCTACCTAATACCAACTAGGCTTATTACCTTGGGTACCTGGCTTTTCCAAACCGATTGATTCTTGAACATCTTCATCTGGCTTCTTAATCAATTTATAAATATAGGATGCAACTGACTTTCTTGAGACCTCTGTATTGGTGATTGGCTGACCCTTCTTAGTCTTTTGATAATCAACCTTGTCTTTGTTCGTCATCCAGCTCGGGCGAATAATAGTGTAGTCCAACCCAGATTCTTCAACCTTCTTCGCCGCCTTGGCATATTCGGTAATATAATTGCCCAAAACTGACTTGTTCCATTCGCCAAATTTTCCGGCAACTTCATCATAAATTCCCAGAGTTGAAATCCAAATCAGACGTTTAACACCAGTCTTTTTCATTGCCTCAATCACGGCTTCAGCCTGCTTAACGATCGTACTAGTTCCACCCAAGTTGGCATAAACAATGTCTTGTCCAGCAATAGCTTTCTCAAGTTCAGCTTCATTGGTCGTATCGCCTTCAATGATGGTTGCCTTATCCTTGTCTTTAGCCAAACGCTTGGCATTTCTTAAGAATAAGGTAGTCTGAACATCTCCATCTGTAAACAACATTTGCTCTGCAAGTTGTGCCACTTGTCCGTGTGCACCCAAAACAATAACTTTAACCATTTTAATTTGCCTCCGTTTTTTCTTCTTGTTGTATTGTTAAATATTCTACTTCCCAGTCGTACACGCTCTTCACATGTTTATTTAGTCGACACACCGCCTCGTATCGATCATTTTCAGCAATGGCATCAATAATTTGCAAAATCTCATCAACAGATGAAATCATGCATCTTTGATCATCACGAATTGCATAACGCATCTGATTGGTTTGGCTTTGCAATAAATCCAAACTCTTTTGAAGTGTGCTCTGATCATTATTTTTTGTAAGAAAATGATGAAACTGCTCGTCTAATTTAAGATAATCTTCCCAATTCTTACTATCTAATGCATTAGTGAATCCCATTCTAAACTTTTCCGATTTTGATTTATCAAGGTTAGAAAATGACTTTTCCAAAGCATATCCTTCAAGCATCGAACGCAAATCATAATTTTCTCTCAGCTCTTCTTTTTTAATTTGAGTGACTCGAGTCTCTTGTCCATCTCGTTCAATTAGCCCATCATTTTCAAGTTTTTTAAAGGCTTCTCTAACCGGCGTTCTTGACATGTCCAACTTGATGCACATCTGATTTTCCGAAAGAACATGACCTGGTCGATACATGCCCGAAGTAATTTGATTTTTAATGAATTGATACGCTCTGTCTTCGTTTGTCATTTTTACTACCTCACTCGCCTCGCTTATTACAAAGTCTCCTAAATTATTTCTCAGCTAATTCTTTTCCTACTTTTCTGCCTTGGTTAAGCGAACCGCCTAATGCCGTCCCAGAACCTGGATAATATCCGCCGATCCAGCCACCAGCATTTTGACCAATTGCATATAGACCCTGAATCGGATTATCTAAATTATCTAAAACTTGTAAATCCACATTAACTTTGAGCCCAGCAATCGAGCCAATATTCATGTCCCGATTTTGGTAAGCATAGAATGGTCCTTGCAATACTGCAACGCCTTCTTTACGTCCAAATGTTGGATCAACACCCTTGGCAGCATATCTATTCCAACTAGCTAATGTATTAGCTAAATTCTCTGAACTTACATCCATCTTTTTAGCTAGCTCTTCAATCGTATCAGCTTTATGTAAGTAGCC
>NZ_FMXC01000036.1 GCF_900103655.1 Lactobacillus kefiranofaciens | reverse complement strand
AATCAATTGCAATAGCTGACGTGAACGTCGATTAAAACGTGAGTGTGATAAACAATTGAAACATTCACAGAATCTTCTTTGTGATTCAATTCCTGTCTTAGCTTGCCAGATAAGTAAAGCCAAAATCAGACTGTCCGTAGTTTTAATTTGATCAATATTTCGCCGATGAGTAAACTCAGCCGGTGCATACAAACGATACCAGTGCCGACAAATTATCACTAAATCTTTAAAACTAACTTGTAAATGGTGGCTAAAACGCTTAAGGCAGTTCAATCAGATCAGACTCTTTTCTTTTTGATACTACAACTTGAGTCTATATTAACTAAAACGATTTAACTAGCACCACGCGTAATATAATTAAAAGTTTACACATTTTAGGAGAAAAAGATGGCCACATTTGATGAACTAGTTGAACAAATAAATGAAAATTTAGGCAAGCAAAGAGACCGAGGAACTGCTTTTGAAAAAATGGTTGTTGCTTATCTAAAAAATGAACCAGCTTATAAACAGAAATTTGAAGATGTTTGGATGCTTAATGAAGTACCTGCGAAATATGAAATTTCTAAGCGAGATACTGGTGTAGATATTGTTGCTAAGGACTATGATGGTAATTTAACAGCTGTTCAAGCAAAGTTTTATAAAGGTAAAGTAAGCAAAGCTGGGATTGATTCTTTTGTTGCTGAAACAGGTAAGACCAAGTATTCAGCCGGAATTTTAGTTTCATCTACTGATGATTGGAATCGTAATGCTAAGGCTGAATTAGAGGATACGACCAAGCCATTTAGTATTATTGGACTTAGTCAATTGCGTCATGTTCATTTTAATTGGCAAAAATTTGAATTTGCAAAAGAAAATCAAGATCTTTCCGATAGAAAGCCAAAACAGCTTAGAATGTATCAAACAACCGCTGTTGATAATTCACTTAAATATTTTGATACTCATGATCGTGGCAAGTTGATTATGGCGCCAGGAACAGGAAAGACCTTTACTAGTTTAAAGATTGCTGAAGCATTAATGCGAAAACAAAAGAAGGATAGTTTTAATGTGCTTTACCTTGTTCCAAGTATTCAGTTATTATCACAAACTTTGTTTTCCTGGAATAATGATGTTTCAAATTCTATTCATATGACTTCTTTTTCTGTTGTTTCAGATACTAAAGCTAATAAGAAAAAGAGAAAAGAAGATGATGATTTAGGAGCTAAAGATATAGGATTTGAGCCGACTACTAATGTTCAAGATTTAGTAGATCATTATAGGCTTGTAAAGGAACATAATCTTCCAAGTGATATGAGAGTAGTATTTTCAACTTATCAATCAATTAAAGTTATTGAAGATGCTCAAAAATCAGGTTATCCAGAATTTGATTTAATTATTGCTGATGAGGCCCATAGAACAACAGGTGCAAAAGCGCTTAATGAAGATAGTACATTTACTGAAGTTCACTCAAATACGAATGTTAAAGCCAAATTACGCTTATACCAAACTGCTACGCCTAAGATTTATGATCAAAATGCTAAGAATAAAGCAAAGGAAAATAGTATTGTTGTTGCCTCAATGGATGATAAATCTATTTATGGTGATGAAATCTTTAGATTAGGTTTTGGGGATGCAGTTGCTCAAGGAAATTTTAACTGATTATAAAGTTTCTGTGTTGGCTGTAAGTGAAAGCTATGTAAATAAAGACATGCAAAAGCTCATGTCTGCTGATAATCAACTGAAAGTTGATGATATTGGAAAGATTATTGGTGTTTGGAATGCCATGGTTAAGCGGGATGGTATCACTGGTGAAATCACTGGTGCACCAATGAAAAGAGCTATTGCTTTTACTGATACTATTAAACACTCTAAAACTATTTCTAATGAATTTAATCAAGTGGTTAACGACTACTTAGATTCAGATTCTGACGATAATAGTATTTCTGAAAATAGTTTTCATGTCGATGTTCACCATGTTGATGGTGGCCTAAATGCCTTAGAAAAAGAAACTCAAATTGACTGGCTAGGTAATGACGATATTCAAGAAAATCGTGCTCGAGTTCTATCTAATGTAAGATTCCTAACTGAAGGAATTGATGTACCTAATTTAGATGCGATAATTTTCTTTAGTCCTAAAAAATCGCAAGTTGATATTGTTCAAGCAGTTGGGCGAATCATGCGTAGAGCAGATGATAAAGAATATGGTTACATCATCCTTCCAATTGTGGTGGCTAATGGAGTTGATCCTAATGTTGCTCTAGATAATGACAAGAAGTATAAACAAGTTTGGCAAGTACTTAACGCTCTTCGTTCTACTGATGAACGTTTTGATGCTGAAGTTAATACTCTAGATTTGAATAAGAAAAAATCAGGAAGAATTAACTTAATCGGGGTAGATTCCTCTCCTAAAAAGTCTGTAACTGAAGAAGAAGGCAAAGACAACGAGCCAGAAAGTAAACAGCTTAGTTTCATCCCTGAAGACTGGCTTGAGATGCGTAACGCTTTCTATGGTAAAGTTGTTAAACATGTTGGTGATAGAAGATATCTAGAAGACTGGTCAAAAGATGTTGCTGATATTGCCACTATGTATGTACGTAGAATTAAAGATTTGATTGATAGCAATAAAGGTGCAAAACTAGCCTTTGATAAGTTTATTAAGTCTTTACGCTTTAACATTAATGATTCAATTAATCAAGAACAAGCGATTGAAATGCTAGCTCAGCATTTAATTACTGAGCCTGTATTCGATGCACTGTTTAGTAGTTATGACTTTGTGAGAAATAATGCTGTTTCTAAGTCAATGAATGATATTATTTCCGCTTTTAAGGTCTTTGGTTTTGCTAAAGAGCAAGAACAATTAAAACCATTCTATGAATCAGTTAAGTTACGCGCTTCAGGAATTGATAATATTCAAGGAAAACAAACTTTTATCATTCAACTTTACAATAGTTTCTTTAAGACTGCTTTCCCTCGTGTAACTGAATCTATGGGGATTGTGTTTACTCCTGTTGAGGTTGTAGACTTTATTGTTCATTCAGTTGATTGGGCTCTGAATAAGTATTTTGGTAAATCGTTAGCAAGTAAGAATGTTCATATTCTCGATCCTTTTACTGGTACTGGGACTTTTATTACTAGAACGTTGTATTACCTGAAGGAGCAAATGGATGAAGGCAAGATTACTTATGATGATATTCTGCGTAAATATACTCATGAGCTTCATGCTAATGAAATTGTTCTTTTAAGTTACTACATTGCTGCAATTAATATTGAAGCCGTCTTTGATGAAATCAACGGACCTGATAGAGGATATAAGCCTTTTGGTGGTATTGTGTTAACTGATACGTTTGAAAGTACAGAGCGAGAAGGTACGCTTGATGATGATATGTTTGGTACAAATAATGAACGATTAAAGAAACAACAGGAAGTTCCAATTACTGCAATTATTTCTAATCCGCCTTATTCTGTAGGACAGAAGAATGCTAATGATGATAATCAAAATATTAGCTATAAAGCTCTAGATAAGCGAATTGAGCAAACGTATGTGAAAGAAAGTAAGTCTAATTTAAGCAAAGGTTCATATGATACTTATATTAAAGCCATTAGATGGGCTAGTGATCGCATAAATGACCAAGGTGTTATTGGTTTTGTTACTAATGGTAGCTATTTAGACAGTAATAGCACAGATGGCTTAAGATCTGCATTGTACAAAGAGTTTAATCATCTTTATATCTTTAATTTACGTGGTAATCAGCGTACACAGGGGGAAGAATCACGTAAAGAAGGTGGAAAGATTTTTGGGTCAGGCAGTAGAGCGCCTATAGCAATTAGTATCTTAATAAAAGATAATTCAAGTATACATGAATTGTTGTATTGGGATATTGGTGATTATCTATCGAGAAAAGATAAACTAGATAAAATTAAATGTTCCTTCTCAATAGGCAATATGGATTGGGCTGTGCTAAAGCCCGATCAAAATAATGATTGGATTAATTTAAGAGATCCAAATTATCAAAAATATCCTTGTATTTCAGGTGAGAGTAATTCACCATTTTTATCTAATGCAGTAGGTATTAGTACAAATCGTGATATTTGGGTTTCTGGATTTTCTAAGAGTAAAGTTTTAAATAATTCTAAGCGGATGGTTGATAATTATAATATTGAAGTTGTAAAAGATGGTGGACAAGGTCAGAAGTCTACTATGAGGGATCCTAAGAAAATCAAATGGACTCGAGCTCTAGATAATAAATTTAAAAAAGGTGAAAAAATAACTTTTAATTCTGAAAATCTACATTTAGAAATGTATCGTCCGTTTACTAAAAAATGGTTGATGTATGATAAAAATATTGTAGAAATGCCAGGCCAATATTTAACTAAGTGGGGAAAAGAAAATTTGGTAATTTATACTACTGGAAGAAGTATAAATCGTCCCTTTTCTACATTCATAACAACTAGTGTTCCCGATATTCAATTAGAAATGAACGGGCAAGGATTTATAAAATTTAATAATCAGCCGTCAAATGAATTAATACCTAACAGAGATAACATAAATGTAGAATTTGCTAAAAAGAATGGGCTGACTAAAGAAGAAGTTATTCCCTTTATCTATGCTTTATTGAATTCACCAGATTATCAAAAATATTATGCCAATGATTTGAAGAAAGATTTAGCTCATATACCGCCAGTTTATCCTAAGAAAGACTATATTAAGGTAGGTAAAAGGTTAATAGATCTTCATCTTAATTATGAAACTGTGCCTATGTATGATAAATGTCAAATAACGTATCATGGTGAACCAGACTATAAAGTTAAAAAGATGAAATTTGCCAAAGAACGTAATGCTGAAGGAAAGTTAAAAAAGGATCGTTCAACAATTATCCTTAACGATAGTATTACTATTGAAAAGATTCCTGAAAAGGCTTATCAATATATTGTTAATGGCAAATCTGCTATTGAATGGATAATGGATCAATATCAAGTAAAAACAGACAAGAAGTCAGGGATTACCGATGATCCCAATGATTATAGTAATGATCCAAAGTATATCTTTAACTTATTACTGAGAGTCATCAATGTATCTATTCAAACCGTTGATTTGATTAATCAGTTACCACCATTAGCAATTGAAAAGTAAAGGGGGCATTTAAAGCTTATTTAAAGAAGTAACTTGCTCAAAAGTAGCACGTAGAGAAGACAATAATTTGTCTTCTTTATTTTTTTCATCATTAATTTCTTTTCTCAAAGATTCAGCCTTGGAGTTTGAATATTCGCATGCAATTCTCTTAGTGGCTTCAGGATCGGTTATTTGAGTATATTCAAAAGCATCGTTAATCGTTGATTTCATTACTTCAATTAATGAAGTTGCATCCCATCTAGTGGAATCGAATTGAGTATGAGTTTTTAATAAATATAAATTAAAGATCACAATTAATAGCTTGGCATTCCTAATGTAAGCTACTTGTTTTGATTTTTGAATATATTGCTTAAAATCTAATCCATCATCTCCTTTTTCTATTTGTTCAATTAATCTTGAAAATCCTTTTTTGGTTTGAAGGAAATTAGTTAGTTCATTGATTGTTGTGATACGCACATATTGTTTTGCTTGAAAAGAATCGACAAGGTAATTAGTTTTAACTTCTTCTTCAGTTAAATCCAGTAGTGGCAATAGAATATTTCTATCACTGTCGTTTAGCTTGCGCTTGGAGTTAGCCAAAGTTATTAGTTGGTCTACTTTGGTTAATGTTTTATATAGAGAGTTATCATTAGGATGATTTTTTTGGAAAGATTTAGAATATTGATAACTTGTTTCTTTCAAACCATTGAGAATCAACGAATAGTTAATAGTACTGATGTAATTAATTTTAAGTTTCATGAATAATGTCCTTTGCTTATTTACAAAGGACAGGTACCTGTCCCGTTTAGTTATTACTACGAGATCTCAATAGTGATTTTTTCATACAAGTTGTAAATTTTGTGATTTATTCAGAATCGTTCAAAATCTAAAGTTTGTTTTGAAATAATCACTGAATTTATTAAAAAACAAAAATAGAGGTACTTAATTTTTACTTTTAAAACGCAAAAATGATATTTTTTCGCAAATATTTGATTAGTTAGAATAAGAAATATTCCTACATAGAGTAGATATTTAAATCAAAATAGCAAAAAACCACCAGTATTCTGGTGGTTTTTTCTAGTTACTAACAAATTAACAGTTTCAAATTATTCTAAATATATCAGTTGAAGTTCAGCTGATTTCAAAACATATTAATTGTAGTTCATAGGAGGATTTTAAGATGGTAGAAAATCTTAATTCTAAGTTTCAAAAAGCTAACGCTCAAGTTAAGGACAACAGTTTGAACAACGAAGATAACTTCAAGCCAAGTACCTTTGCACCCGTACGTGAATCAAAGACTGCCCCTGTACAGTCACAATTGGACAAGGTATTACCAATGATTATCGGAAGTAGCTACCTTCTGGTGGCGGTGGAACAGCAAGAAAGTACAGATCCTAAAAATGTGGAAGTACAGATTGCATCTGTTTACACGTTGCGGGTGATTTCACGTAAGGCAAAAGCCTTCAGAGACTTGATTCAAATCAAAGTAAAAAATGCTAAGCCTATTATTGGTGAGGAAGAGTTGGATAAAGTACTGTTACAACAAGCTAAGCCAATTATTCTAAGGTTTGAGGATATTGCCCATTACGCCTACATGGGCGGTGAGGCTTTAAATGCCTCAAAAGCAGAAAGATTGGATGTTAGTGTTCAGGAGGCAATGAATCATGAATAATCACTTGGTTGAGATTGATGGTAAGTATCCATGGGGTGTCAGTCCATTAGAATTCGGCACAATTACATTGATCTGGAAGATTATGATCTTAATATGGTGGTTATTTTCTAGCTTGGCTGGCCATGGAAGCTTTACCATTAGCTTACTTGTAGCTTTTATTCCAGAAATGGTATTGGCTTTATATGAATTTCATAGAAACAATAAGTATGGTTGGATTATTGCTCCAGTTAATAACACAATGCGTACTGCCAGGTTAATTGAGGAGAGTAGACCGCTATATAGAACACTTTTTGGTTATAACAAAATTGTAAGAGCACCAATCTTTTATCTTGATAGTTGGAAAAGGGGAGCTTATTTACTTACGTTTGAACCAAATGGGTGTCCTAACGCCAATGTTGATATTCTTCTAATATTGCAACAAGAATTACCAAAGTTTGAAATTATACCAACTGGTAGTATTAGAAAACAGTACATCGTAAGAAAGAGAAGAAAAAGGGGAAAATTAGTAAGCAATGCAGACTTTTATTAATATAGATTCTTATAAAATTAATATCAGGCGCTCTACAGGAGCCCTTGTTGTTGGTAAACCTGGTTTTGGCAAGTCGGTATTAGTTTCTTGTTCTATGCTGAAATTAATGTCTATTGGAGCTTTTCCATTAATAGCTGATACTAAAAGATCTGATTTTTATGCATTAAGAAAAGTCCTAGATTCTTCTGATAATAAAAAGAAACGTGTTGCAGCAACTCCTAACCAAGTTGCCCAAATGTTAAGAGTATTAACAGAATTTATGAATGCTCGGTACGAAAATCATCAAGAGCATTGGGGTTGGGATTGGGTTGATTATAATTTGAGACCAATTGTCGTAGTGTTTGATGAATTTTCAGCTACGTTGAGTGAAGCTGATAAACCTACTGCTAATGAAATCATAAGCTACTTAAAGCAGATAATTTTTAAGGCTCGTCAAATGGGAGGAATATATCTTCTTTTAGCAAGTCAAAGACTTACAGCAGACGTGCTAGAAAGAAATATTTCTTCTGAATTTTCAACCAGAATAGGGATGCAGAATTTGGACCGAATAAGTTTAAATCTGGCCTTTCCAGGATGCGACTTGAATGAGATTCCAATTGTTGAAAATATTCCCGGCCATGGTCTGATCTATGATGATCACTTTAATACAATGATTCCGCAACCATTTATTGCACCTGACATGAGTGAAGTTGATGTACCTAAGGTAGTAAAGCACTTGAACCAAAAGTTTCAGCACAATGATTTCTTACATGAGGACTATTGGCCATGGTAGAAAAAGCAAAAAAGTTTTCCGCTAGTGAGCTGGTAAAATTGCCGACGGAGTCGGCAAAGCGAAGCGTTTTAAGCGTGAGCGACCAGCTCACACCCGCTTTAGTAATATGGGTGTAACGGAAAGATTATTAATCATGAAAACGATGAATAATATAAAAATCGACCAAATTCGTTTAAATATTCCCTATGATGAGACCAATCAAGTAGGAGATAGTCAAGGTTTACCTAAAGAAGTTATAGTTGCTGATAACCTACTACATCTAGCATGGTTGTTCAAGTCCAATACAGTGAGTCATGGACATAACGGCTATACTTCTTCATATAATTTTGGATCTGGAGAACAAGGCGGAAATATTTCCGTAATGTGGAATGAAACAAGAAAAGATATGGGAATACTTGTCGACTTTACTGCGACAGGCAAAGCGTTATATGAGAGCCTTGCGGAATTACATGGAATTACTGTTAACTGGAAGAAAATAATTGAAGAACTATATGAGAAAATGGGGCACATATCTAGAATTGATATAGCCACTGACCTTATTAATTACGGATTTTCAGTTAATAGGATTATTCAAAGGTTAAAGAATGAAGAATCATTTTTCTTGAATATTCAAGGAAATAAAATTAATTCTAATCGCTTTAAAATAATTGGAAATTATGAAGAAGCCCAGACTCTATATGTTGGAAGTAGAAAAAGCGATGCCTTTTTGAGAATTTATAATAAAAAAATTGAACAGGATCGAGCTAGTGGACTTTATAGGGATCTAGCTAGAAATTGTAACGATTGGGTAAGAGTAGAAGCAGAATTTAAACATCGTTTAGCCAAAGATCTAGGAAGATATATTGCGACATTAACAATAGACAATATTTATCCTTATTTACTTGGCTGTGTACTAGAGCGCTGGTCATTAGTCGATAAGGAAGAGTAATGGTATATGAGAAAATCCAATATTCTAAAGAATGGAAGGTTTTAAAAGAATTATCGAAAGGGCAAGGACTCGAAGAACTAAAGCAAGTTCAAATTGACGCTTCTCTCAATAGAAAAATTAATTGGTTCTTGTATGGTGGTGCTAGTGGAGTTATTTCGATGATTAAAGAAGTCTATGGTGATAGAGCATTAAAAGAGTTTTATCAATTTTTAGATTATTTTGTTTCTGATCCTGATACATGGGGGCATTATTATCATTCGGATAAGATAAATGCAGATACTAAAACTATTGCAGATGCTACACAAAATTTAGATTTCAAAGAATATTTAAAAGGTTTAAAGAAAGAATTAATTGAACAAGATAAGCAGAAAGGCAGAGATTAGGATGTTTGGTACGGAACTACTTAATGCAAGACAGGTGGCTCAAAAATTAGGTAATAGCTATACTTATTTCTTTAAAATAAGAAAAGGTGGTTGCCCATATCATCAATTGGGTAATCAAGGGCGTAAATATTATGTTTTGAAAGAAGTTCAAGATTGGCTCTTAGTAAGTAGTAGCCAACGTTAAATATAAGGCGTGGCAGATGCTACGCCTTTTTTGGAGAAAGAATATGGCGATCACACAAATTAAATCAGGAAAAAATAAGGGTAAGTATAGAGTAAGAATTCAGCCAACTGATAATGAAACCGGAAAAACAATACCTGTACCTAGTAGAGTTACTAAAACAAGTAGTAAGCGTGAAGCAAAGCAACTGGAAGAACAAATGTGGGTTGAATATCGCGCGCGTCAAGAAATTAATTTAGATGTGGTAAATCAGCCACTTTCGATAGCATTGAATAATTATGTTGAAGAAGAGAAGGCTTCGGGACGCTGGTCATCTATTACTACTTATGATAATTGGAAATATACTGGTAAACTTGTTTCTCAATATTTCGGTAAGAAAAAAGTTAAAGACATTAAGGAAAAAGATATGCGCAATTTTGCTAGAAATTACGTTAAGACCCATAGAACCAAAGTAGCCCCTCATACCACGGTAGACAGGCAGTTACAGAATTTGAGGGGATATTTTTCAACTTTGAATGATGTGGGAATTACGAGAAACCCCGTTCCAATGAAACCATTATCTAAATTCTTTAGACGTGATGAAATGAGTTTAGCTACAAAAAAGTATGTTTTTACTAGTAGTGAAATTGAAGCTCTTAAAGCAGAGATTTATAAAGAACTAGGAGTATGTAGAGTAAATTATTGGACTACCCGTATCTAATTATTAATGATGGAAAATTTAAAGTGTTTCAAATAAATGATTCATGGAGTGAGAAAGAAAAACATCTTAACGGTCATTTGAAGAGTAGACCACGTGGAGAATTTAGACTAACCCTCCCTCTTTCTGAACCACTTTTGCAGTTATTGAATAAGTTTCATTACCATCAGTTAGAATTGCTTAAAGAAAATGGTTTGGTCAATGTAAATGAAAGAATAATGTTGAATGTTTCGGATTATAGCTTGTGTTCTTTAGGGTATCCGGTTACTCAAAAAAGTATGAATGAGATGTTAAAGAAGATTTGTAAGAAAGTAAATGTTCAAAATAATAATTTGAACGTAACAATGTATACTTGTCGTCATACAGTCGCAACTAAGTTGGGTAATACGCCAGGTATGTCATATCCTTGGGCAGCAAGTAGATTAGGACATTCATTAAAGATGTTTATGCGGACTTATGTTCATGTAGATGAAGATAGAAATGAGGAAATGTTAGATTTAATTTCTAGCAATTAAGAAATATGGTAAGAATAAAATTACAAAAAATAAGTGAAAAGGAGCGTCATACTTATGAAGCCTTATATGGTGGCGTAGAGTTTAAAAAATCTTATGGTGATCATTATTTACCAACTTTATTACTTAAAGATGTTAAATATAATGGCATTGTAGTTGCTGACCATTTATGGGTTAACTATACCAAAGGGTTTAGTAGGCTAGGGCAATTAGAAGATAATGATGTAATTGTTTTTGATGGTCGTGTAATGACGTATGAAAAAGGATACTATACCGAAAAACGTCAAAGAGAATATGGACTGGGAAGACCAACTAAAATTCATTTATTAAATGAAAAAGAAAAAGCCCCTCTTCCTGATGCTCTTAAAGAAAAGAATGCTTTAGTTGGATATATTATGAAAGTAAATAAGGAATTTTATTTGGCCAATAATAGACCCTATGAAAAATGGTATGTTCAACAATATGAAAAATGGCTAGAAGAGTATACTAAGTAAAAATATTTGTAGCAAGTAACCTTGGTTTATCAGTATTATTTTTATGAATGTAAGTTATTTTGAGTAAGGACCAATATTTTTTTAATAAAAGTGCCTGAGTTATTTCTTCAGACACTTTCTTTGTTTTATTTACTGCTGATCTCACTAATATTCCTATTTAAAAGTAATCATATTGACCAACTCTAACGGTTTAAAGGCTCAGTCAATCCCGTTACATAACTCTTTAATTAGCTAAAGCCACATTACTTAATATAGTTTTATTATCACGATTATTTGTGCAACCACACTTATAGCAAATATATTTATTATAATTGCTATGCAAAGTAACCTTTTCTTGACCAGTGTTAACATAACCAAAAGTAGTACATCTTTGTGTTGATTGATATGTTTTAGTAATAACTGTTTTTTCGGATTTTCATTTAGAAAGAGCTTATTGCCCTTTCTGAATGAAGATAGATTTAAGTTTTATTTTTCCATTACTTTTTATATATGTTACATCGAAATAATTATCATTAATTTTTTCAACGTAATATAGAGTATTACCGGATCCTTGATTGTCACTGACAATATCAATTTTTGGTTTATTTATTCGTTTTAAATAAACTAAAGTTTTTTTATTAGATGTAAATTCATTTTCTCGAATTTGTGTTTGTGTGATTTTTTTAAGGTTATATTCTGTGTATATTGTTTTACAGAAAAAACTTATTAATAATAAAGAAAATAGAGCAATTATAAATATTACATATTTTTTAACCATAAGACTTACTCCTTTTTAATAAATGTATTATAATACTCTCATAAAGCAGAAAGAAGGAATGAATCATGCATATTAAGCAAATTAAATTTTCAATTAGTCTTTTTCTTTTCACATTTGTAATTTTCCTTTTTACTTTAAAAGGTTTCACTACTACTGTATTGGCTGATGAAGATACTACGGTTGAAACTGTAGCTACTTATAATTATAATAAAGTGCCTGCTGATACATTGGCTACTATAAAAGATATAGTAGCTAATGATAACACTATTAGTATGAAAGTTAAGGATGGATACTTAATTCTTACAAAAGTTTATTCCAATTCTCCAGAGTTAGAAAATAATCTATTAGAAGCTTCACTTGTACAATTACCGGGTCATTCTGCTAATGTAAAAGTAGTTAATTTTAATCTTGCTTTAGCAAAAATGGATGCAGGAAATGCGTTAGAGAACATTCCTAATGGTTCACCACTGTTTATTTATGGACAAGAAGCATATGCTGGTCAAAGAAATGGTCAACATGTATCTGTAGGTACTCATGTACATTGTAATAGATTTAATGGTAAACATTCTGATCATAAATATTGGAAACATAGTGATCCACGTTCTTGGGTAGATTTCATTGGTAGTGACTGTGATTACCATGCACCAAAATATAATTGTAATATGTATGGAAGCAATGTAAAGTGTGATGGACTTAATACTAAAGGTCACGGTGTACATAATTGTTCAAGTTGGAAATGCGTTAGAGCACATAAAAACTGGCCTAAAACTTGCTGGTATAGAAACTAGTTAAGTTTTATATATCATATATTTTTTTAAAATTATATCAAGTGATATATTGTGAAATTGATTTCCTGATGTTTTATAAATTTGCTAAATAAAAATTTATTAAATAAGTAATAAAAAATGTTTTTTTGGAAATTCTGTTCTTATAATTTTTTACTAGTTCTTATTTGATAAAGAAATAATATCATGTTTATTTGACTTTTTATGCAAGAAATTAATCTTTTACCACAATATTTACCACAGTATTCTTACATGGAGGTTGAAAATCTTCGTTATAATACAGTTTGTTAATTTAGGGTTCTCTGCTTCTAGTCAGCATATATTTATGCTCATATTTAATTAAAGCCTATCAAATCACTTCTTAAAATGTTGATTTGGTAGGTTTTTTCTTTGTTTTAAACTGGAATGAAATGGTTTGAAATATAAAGAAATAAAATGAAATTAAGTGAAACAAACACATAGAAACACACAATAAGTTTTTATTGAGTAAATTTAGTATTTTAGAGAGTGTCAAAATGGCGTAAGAGCAGGCTTTAGGCTTGATTTTTTGTGTGTTTGAGGGATATAAAAAGGATTATCTTCAGTCTCGGAGATAATCCTTTCTTTGTGTTCGAGTTTTTTTGATGTTTTATTAATTAGTCCATATCTATATTATTTGGAAAGTGGGCTAAGCGTTCATCTTCAACGCCGATTTCATTTTCGATTTCAAGCAAACGATTGTACTTTTCAACACGTTCTGAACGAGCTGGAGCACCCGACTTAAGTTCGGCAGCATTAGTAGCTACAGTGAAGTCAGCAATGAAGGTGTCACCAGTTTCACCTGAACGGTGAGAAACCATTGTAGTGAAGTTGTTCTTTCTAGCTAAACGGATAGTTTCAAGAGTTTCAGTAATAGTACCAATTTGGTTTACCTTAATCAAAACAGCGTTGCAAAGCTTATCCTTAATTGCCTTACGTACAAGCTTTGGATTAGTACATACGTTATCATCAGCAACAACTTGAATGTTCTTACCAAATCTTGCAGTAAACTTCTCAAAGTTGTTCCAGTCATTTTCATCAAATGGATCTTCAGCGGAAATAATTTCTGGGAATTCCTTCAAAAGCTTGTCGTAGTAATCAAGCATTTGATCGCCATCCCATACATGACCTTCAAAGTGGTACTTGCCATCTTCTTTGTTATAGAAGGATGAGGCAGCTGCGTCAAAAGCAATAGCAATATCTTCACCTGGTTTGTACCCGGCTTTTTCAATAGCTTCATGAAGCATCTTAAGGGCTTCTTCTGAACTCTTTAAGTTAGGAGCAAAACCACCTTCATCACCTAAGCCAGTTTCAAAGCCTGCTTCTTCAATAACTTTCTTCAAGGTATGGTAAGTATTAACAATCTTTTCAAAACCATCTCTAAAGCTAGTCTTTTTAACAGGAGTAATCATGAATTCTTGGATATCGATACCATTGTCAGCATGCTTACCACCGTTAATAACGTTATGGAAGGTTTGTGGTAATTCTAAGTCGCAACCACCAAGGTAACGATATAGTGGTTCATGTTTTGAATGGGCAGCGACACGAGCTACAGCCATTGATACACCTAAGATGGCATTAGCACCTAATTTAGCTTTGTTAGGTGTACCATCCAATTCGATCATCGTACGGTCAATTTTAGCTTGATTATAAGGACTCATACCCTTTAAAGCATCGTTAATTGCACCATTAACATTTGCGACAGCCTTGGTAACACCTTTCCCACTTAAGTGAGAGCCACCATCACGTAATTCAACTGCTTCTTTTTCACCAGTTGAAGCACCTGATGGAACTTCTGCCTTGGCAACCGTACCATCAGATAAATATGCATGAACTTCTACAGTTGGATTGCCACGAGAATCAAAAATTTCCATCGCTCTAACTTGTTCAATATAAACTGTCATAATTTTTACCTCCTAAAGCAAAAAAGAGCAAAATTAAAAATGCCTACTATCAATACACACTAATTGTGTAGGTAAATAGTAGACGTCATTAGATTTTGCTCATTTAATGGCGAACGTCATCGCCTATTCATTTGACACTTTTAGTATACCACTTTTTTAATTTTTGTAAAACTTTTTTGGGTATTACGGTAAGTGTCAATATTTTTGCGGTAGGCTATTAACCATTAGTCTGACCTTAATTTCTTAAATATTTATTTGATTTATTTTTCTGCTGAAATCGTTTAAATAGCTATGTCCTGCTGTTAAGCTTTCAATGGCGCCGTGATGAATGCCCAGATGAGCTTCATGCGTCTTTCTTAGGCTGGCACGAACCGCTCCTTTCAGTTCTTTTTGATCATCAATGTTGAGCTGCCCACCTGCAAATTCACTGCTAAGCCAGTATTCCAGCTCTTTGTTTTTAATGCAAGTCAGCACACGCAAAATACCCTCAGCGCCATTCTCTGACCAGTATTTTCCTTGTCCTTTAACGCGATAAGTATACTTGCGGTGATTGCTTTCACAGCAACCAATTGCCTTAATTACGGACAAATGACGCATCTTAAACGGCTTAATATCAACCCAGCGACGATGACGATGAAGATAGCTGCGCAGGCGCCTTAAATTCTCATGATTTTCTGGCGTATTCAGCTCATCAACCAGATTGCTTTCAATCGTGTCTAAAATCACGTCAGT
>NZ_FMXC01000033.1:16702-17582 GCF_900103655.1 Lactobacillus kefiranofaciens | reverse complement strand
AAGCAACGCTGGAAATGAGCTTGAGGATAGGTCTTTGCCAGTGCTGTCTTCATGCCCACAACGCCATCTGAAAGAAAAAGCTCTACTTGCTCTAAGCCGCGAGACTTCATGCTTTGGAGCAGCTCCGTCCAGACTTCAATGTTTTCATTGGGCGCAATGCAGTAGTCGATAACTTCCTTGTGTCCATTAGGTTTGATGCCAATGGCAATATAGACAGCTTCTCGTTCAAAGGTTTCTCGGCGCAGAGGAACGTAGGTAGCGTCTAGATAAACGCAGAAGAACTTATCACTGAGTTTGCGCTGATGATAGGCCTCAACTTTTGGAATCATCTGCTTGGAGATGTTAGATACCTGAGCTGGGCTGTAATGGCTGCCATACATCTTTTCAATCAAATCAGCTATCTCTCTGGTGGTTACGCCTTTGGAATATAGCTTGATAATCATACTTTCCAAAACATCGGAGTGCTGCTTGTAGTCAGGCAGCGTGTGCTGATGAAACAGGTCGTTACGGTCTCGTGGCACCTGGATTTCAATCTCGCCAAACTGCGTATCAACCTTGCGAAAGTAAACACCATTGCGTGAACTGCCTGTATTCCAGCCAGCTCTGGCATAAGGATCATAGCCTAAAAACGCAGTCAGTTCAGCTTTCAATAGGTCATTAACTGCTTGCTGGAGTTCTTTGCACAATAAATTGTTTATTTTGTCTTGATTGAATAGAGCTTGTGCCATATTTTTGGTAAAATCATTCATGAAGGAGTTCTTCTTTCTGTATGTGTTTTTTTGTTTAAACCAATCATACGAGAAAGGAACTCCTTTTTCTAATATTTTAAGAAATTAATTTAAGGAATCATTCATCCTTACACAAACTATTTTACAGTCTC
>NZ_FMXC01000033.1:0-16642 GCF_900103655.1 Lactobacillus kefiranofaciens | reverse complement strand
AACCAATCATACGAGAAAGGAACTCCTTTTTCTAATATTTTAAGAAATTAATTTAAGGAATCATTCATCCTTACACAAACTATTTTACAGTCTCAAATTAGTAACATTTCCTGTAATACATAAAAGAATTGTTTTAAGGAAAGCATTCTTTTACATTTCATACACTTAATTATCCCAATACTTCTTATAAATACTAGGTTCAATCTTCGCCCAGTTTTTCCGTATAAAAAGGGCAAGTAGCATTCGCTACTTGCCTCGAAAAAACGGCTCTATCTAAAAGTTAAGATATCTTATTCACATGCGTAAATAAATACATGTAGTAACCTTTTGTTATAACCTAAATATTTATACTTTACATCTTTAAATCCTACACTTAAAATTAGCTGCACATCCAAGCTTACCGTATAATCATTTGTAACTACGTCATACTCACGTGATAATTGATAACGTTTATTAAATTTGGAATAATCTCTTTCCTTGATAGCAAAATCAACAAAGATAATTTACAAGTACCATTAATTTAAAGATTGATGCTAGACTTTTGGACTTCCAGCTAATTTGAATGGACGTTCTTTTCATGAATTTTAAGGTATGACAAAAAGGTTCTAACTCGATTGAACTATCACTGCGCGTAATATTATATTACGTCAATATCAAAATAGCGGAGGGGGAAATCCTCCACTATTTTATTCGAAAAATTAATTAATTATTTTTTATCTTCTTATAAATTAAACACAACGTAAATTGCAATAATAAATTGAACGCTTAAGCTGCTTGATAGATTTGATCTAATTCTCTCTCAAAGATTTCATCTGGCGTGTGATATGCCAGGATCTTTCTGGGCAAAGAGTTGCACCAGGCTTCAATATCAATGATTTGTTGGAGAGAATAGTTATTGATGCAGTCTCCTTTAGGAATGAATCTGCGGATCAGGCCATTATGTCTTTCAACAGTTCCTTTATCACAAGAAGTATAAGGATGAGCATAATAAATAAGCGTTTTAGAGACTTGTTCCAGATTAGCTAGATCCGCAAACTCTGAACCATTATCAGTAGTAATTGTCTTAAAGATATCGTTCCAATGCTCGCTGTACTGTTTTTGAAGCATTTGAAAAGCCTGCATGACGCTGGCAGAGGTCTTGTCAGGTATACGAATAATCAGGAATTCGCGGCTCATGCGCTCGGAAAGAGTTAACAGAACCTGATCGTCCTTGGTCTTATGACCCAAGACAAGATCGCATTCCCAATGACCAAATTCGCTGCGCTGCTCAATCTCTTTAGGCCGCTCTTCGATGCTTCGTCCCAGCTTCTTCCTGTTTTGGCGAACATGATGAAGCTTGGTATTGCGCTTGAGCTTTTCGGGCAAGTCATAGTTTTTGATGGTCATCAGTCCTTGATCAACGTAGTTGTACAGAGTTCTGGTGCAGACTGTTTGATAATGCGAGAATTCCCCGGTAGCTAAACTACGGTTGGCACAAACGTCAAGCGACCAGCCGTCTTCAAAGAAATGCTTAATGACATAATTGATAAAGCCAGCCTTCTTCAAGAAAGCTGATTTGCGGCCACAGTGGCGCCGATTTATTTGATAAACGCTTTGGCCCTGATCAGCCTTGTAGCGCTTCTGCTTGCCGTGATAGAGAGAAACAGTGCCCCGTCTGACTTCATAGCTGATCGTAGAAGGAGAGCAGCCCAGTTCGCGAGCAATTGCTCTAATAGAGCAGCCATCTTTTAAGCGAGTTTGGATAATAACCCGTTCTTCAAATGACAAGTGCTTGCCTTTAACGTGCTGATTCATGGTAGAATGTAAAGAGTCCATTTGTGACCTCCAATAGATGTTTTTGTGGTTATTAACATTCTATCAAACAGGTTCAGATGGACTTTTATTTTTTACAAAGTGTTCAACTTAATTTTACAATCGACCAAATTAAACACAATAATAAAAAATCACACTAAATATTTATTTTGACTTCAGTAAAGTTACTTCTTGTGTATACAGCTCCGTTTTAACATTTAAATTAAAAAAATTTATTATACATTTCAGCACCTAGAATAGTAAGTCACACAACTTATTAATTATTGAAATCAATTACTTTGTTAAACATAGATTTTTCTTCAGAGGTAAGATGGTGTGCGACCTCAATAAGAGTTCCATGATATTCCTTTAAAAGAGTATCATGTATTATCTTAGAAAGTTTAGGATCTAACGAAGCAGTTGCTTCATCTGCCAGTATTACTGATCGCTTAAAGAACAATGCTCGAGCAATTTCTATTCTTTGTTTTTGCCCACCAGATAAATTGCTGCCTGAAATTCCTACTTTAAAGCTCAATCCCTTTTCTCTTACCAGCTCTTCTAACCCAGCTTTCTTTATAACACTATTTAATGTATTTCCATAATCTGGATATCCTAAAGTAATATTGTAAAGTATGGTATCATTTAATAGTTTAGGTTCTTGATTAATATAACTAAAATAATTATGAACTCCACTAAGATTTGAAACTACATCATTTCCATTAATTAAATATTTTCCACTTTTAATATACATATTCCCTAACAATGTGTTTAAAAGTGTAGATTTTCCCCACCCAGAAGGTGCAACAATTAAAACTTTATCACCCTTTTTGATGTTAAAGGACACATCCTTAAAAATAACTTTATCATCGTATGCAACTGTCACATTTTTTAATTCAATACTTTTTATGTCATGTAAATTAGATTGGCTTTTAGAATAATAGTTACTATCGTTTGATATTTTTTTAAACTTTTCCCACATGGGCTTAGCAACTTTCAGATCATTAAAATAAGCAGAAATAGTAATTACTGGGTTAACGAAATTATTAGACAACTGACTAATCATGATTAATGTACCCAAGGTAATATTTTTTTGACTTACAAGGTAAACACCAAAAGCAATAGGAGCAATAGTAATTGCACTATATGCTATTATACTAATGGTTTCATTAGTAAAGCCCTGCCAAAAATTTAATTTCATTAGAGCTACTTCCATTTTATTGGCTGATACTTTGAAACGTTCCCAGAGATTACTTTCTGTATTATATAATCTGGCAGAAGACGCAAACATTTCCGTTTCCTTAACAATCTCAGTATATCTACTGTTACTCTTCTCCCAACCTTTCGACTTGTTTTCAATATTCTTTCCCATTAATCTTTGCAAAATTCCTGGTAAAAAAGATGCTACCATAAAGATTATAGTTAAAGATAATGACCCTACTATTGCCGAAATTACTGCAGTTCCAAATTGAATTCCGTTTGTTAAAATTTGTAGCTCTGCTTCCACCCTATTTGTTTCAATTGACTTTAAATCGTTAGTAAAAAAAGATGTATTCACTTTTACGTATGGGCGAGCATTAAAGATTAGGTATTTGCCTGTAATTGCTTTGATATTATAGTTTATTTTCTGTACAACTGTAAAATATATTTTTTGATACCCAACACCTATTATCCAAAATATTATTAATCCTAAAAAGGCAATCATAACTAAACCTAATAATTGATTAAGTTGCGGTCTTGAAATCCAATTTATCATCTGCTGACTAATTATCGCAATAAATACTACTTGCAAAGATTTGAAAAAGGAAATAACAAGAAAAAGAAAGCGATACCGAATTTCTACATATTGTAGTGCCATAGAAACCTCCAAATATTAAACATTATGATTTAGACCTTGCAAAAACTTTCGGAATAACATCACACCATTTTCTATTGCTTCATCTTCAGATACGTTGAAAACCTTTTCTAATATCAAACTGATATCTAACTTTACTGCATTATTTATATATTCAATAAACGTAATATATAAATTAGAATCATTAATAAAAGACGAGGAAATAAAAAGTCCCAAAAGATATGCTCGAGGATACAGAAACAGCTCAGCTTCATTGAATAAAAAATCATCATTCATGGAAATATTATGATGGCTATATTTCAAATTTAAAATCTTTTTATTTGGAAAAAGCGTAGTGATAGTCTCTAATCTCTTATTGATAATTTCATTCCACGAAAGTTCGGTTTCATTTTCAGCAAAAACTTTCTTTTGGTATAAATCCATAGAAAATGGTACAGATATAAGTCTATATAAATAAAACAAAAGGTCAAAAGAATAATCATTATTTTGTGGATCATTCATTAATTGATGCATAACTAACGTCTCATTTATAAATGCAAAAGTCTCTGCCGTTAATGTGGACATATTAACCTTAGCAGTAGCATTTTCAATAAATGAATTGAAATAATTATGCCCTATTTCATGCCCTAATGTAAGTAACCCCCATAAATTATTATCTTGCTTTATGAATGAAGTTGATACATTATATCTTTCATCAAACGAAGTAAATGATGTTTTATATTGTTTAGATACTTTTAAAAAATTATGCTCATTCATAAATTCAATATGTTGTGTAAGAGAATAATTAGGAATTAAGTTATCAACTAGAGATACTTTTTTTATTTGATCACTAAGAGATATAAGTTTTGGAGTTGAGATCTGCGGTTTATATTTGAGAAAATCTATCTCTTCATCTGGAAAAAAAGTATTATTTATTTCTCGTACTAATGAAGCTAAACATGGCAATTGTCTTTTTAAATTGCTAAGCTGCTTAACATATTTATCGCGCACTTTTTTCTTTTTCTTATTAACTAAAGATACAGTTTCTGACTCTACTTTTTTTAAACAATTATCCAAGTTTTGAGCTAGTTTTGAAGACATAATTATATTTGGCATTATTTCATTGTAAAAATGTTTTATATTCATATCCTTTCCAGAATAAGCTATATGTAAAGAATCTCTCTTAGATCTGAACTCATCTACGGTCGTATTTATCTCTTCAATGTCTAAATTAAAATTTTCACTAATAGCTTTAATTTCTTCTATGTTATCCTCATTACCACTCAATAGATATTGTGAATAAAGATTATTTAAGTGAGAATCCAATACAAACTTAAAGAAGAATGTCTTATCATTAATATTTAATTTTTTATTAGTTAAATAATGACTAAATATTGATGATTCATTATCAAATAAAGAATATTCTAAGTAGTCCCAGCCATAATCTAATTTGGGAAGCATTTTTTGTAGCCAAAGTCGTAACATTAATAGAGCTGTTAAATCCCCTAAAAAGCCCATTCCCGAATTGTCTTTTATAACGTCATAATCCTTTACCTCTTCTTCATAGTCTTCTAAAAAAGAATTCGATACAATTGTGGCAAAAACTAGCTTTCTATTATAACCAGCAATATAAGTCGGATAGATGTCGTTTATTTCACGTACTATTTGCAACAATTGACTGCCTAAATTGTCAAATGCACAAAAAACATATGTATTTTTCTTATCTTTATTAGCCACCAAATTATCCAATTGCTTTTTATCAGAAAGATAATTTGATTCTGTTTTAATATTTAAACTATGATTATCCAATAATCGATTTTTTAAAGCCTCAACCTTATATTTACCAATGTCTTTTTCGGTGTAATAATGCTGATGAGATAAATTCTTATGTTCAACTTTATCTCCGTCAATCAAAACAAAATTAGTTACCCCCATTTGTATTAAATAATACAGCATAGAGGTACCCCGAGTTCCTAATCCAATAATTACCGCTACTTTATTTTTTACCTTGTCTGAAAATAAATATCTATCCGTAGTATCCATAAAATTATTAACAAAGTTCAACAAACGCGGATTATTTTCCTGTTTTAAGTCAACTTTTTTGTAAACCAAATTATGTGATTCTAAAAATTGTAAATATTCTTCCTGAGTAGCAGAAAGTCTTTTTTTTGATTTGTTTGTTTTATTTAAATATCGTAAAAAAGAAATAAACTCTCCATATTCTTCAGGTTTAATTTTTAAAGTTTTTCCGTTTGTACCAGGCAATTGTACTGATATAATTTTATCGTTAGTATTCCCTAAAAAGCCTAAGTTCGATCTTAATTTCATTTAAATTCTCCATAATGCATATTCATATAAAAAAAGATTTATAAATTTATTAATAAATCTATCAATCTAACTATCAAAGTAAGCTACTTCATTAGCAACCACTCAAGCAGTAACAAGTATTTGGTCTATTATGTTCACCAAACTTAACCTTATTGACCAACTTAACTTTAGCTCCCGCCTTAACATCATTTTTTCCTCTTTTTTCATTATAAGTTACCTCCTTTTAATTAACTTTATTAAAAGTATATTAACAATATTAAATTTTGTCAATCGATTTTCAAAATTATTTTTAATGTCTATAATTTTGACGATTTTAGTTACAATTAAGTTTATAAAAGACCAATAATCTAATGTTTTTTGCCCAATATTAGATTACTAGTCTTATTTTTGGAGGGAACTAAGTACTAAATAGAATTTGACTCCCTTTTCATGTTTGTTGGGCATAGTCCAATGAAAGCTGGGGCTACAGATAGTTATTGCCAAATGTAGTGAACCACAAGCCAATAGGACACTATAGATAAAGGAAGTGACTAGAAAGAAAACTTCTCTTATAAAGGTTAACGCAACGAAAACTAAAGTTGTGCGGCCAACTAAGAAAAATTTTCAAGGCTTTGGCTTTTGGAAAAAGGACGAACATTGACAAGCAAAACTAGGAGAAAGTCAAACTTTATGACAAGATCAAAGATCTGATCCATAGAAGAAAAGCAGTTGTTCAACCACTACTATCATTAATATTTACCAAGGTAAACTAAGTGGTCAGAGGCAAATTCAACTACTTCAAAATTTGCGATATAAAAAATACTATTTATCTCGCAAATAATTACAAACATAATATCGGATACGGAACCGTATGTACGGTGAAATGAGGGAGAACAGAATCGATCTTCCCCTACTCTATTAAATTTTTAATAACTAGGAGTTATTAAGCAATTCTAATATTACTTAACCAAAACTCAAAAATCGCTGTCGTCTCATATTTTTTGATTTAACTTAATTCTTTGATTAGCAACCTGTTTAATAAAGTGCTGATCGTGCTCAATTAATAACATTGCTGGTTTGATTTTTTGTAGTAATTTTATTATTTGATCTTGATTAAAAATGTCTAAATAATTTGCAGGCTCGTCCCACAAATATAAATCAGCAGGTTCTACTAATGACTTTGTTATTGCAACCCTTTTCTGTTGCCCCATGCTCATTTTTTCAATTGGAGTATTAAAGGCGGAACGGGGAAATCCCATTTTCTTTAAAAGATTTAACAATCTTTCATAGGGAATTTTTTGTTTTTTAGCAAATTCTTTCAGCGTTCCAGTATATTGATTAAAATTTTGAGGCAAATATGAGATTGATAAACCGTTGGTTAATTTATATTTGCCTTGATAGCTGCTATCAACTGCTTGACCTAATAATAGCTTTAAAAACTTAGACTTGCCGGAACCATTTTTGCCTTCTAATGAAATTACACCGTGATTCCTTATAATTAAATTTAGATTATCGAATAAGCATTTATTACCAACAGTTAAACTAAAATGTTGTGTTTCTAGCAGCGTCTGATGGTAATTAGGTTTAAAGTTTATGGTCAACTCAGGCACATCTTCAATATTCGCCATTAGTCCTCTTTTAGAATCAATTTTTCGATCCAAACGGCGTCGTGTATTAATAGCTTTTTTCATCATCTTCGCAGCATCGTGACCTATAGCACCTTTATTCAATTGAGTACGTCGATTAATAATATGCTTTGTTTTCATACCAGAATATTTTTGAGCTTCGATGCTATCCGACCAATTATTAAAACGAACATACTTCCTATTTAAATTTTTAATTTCTCCCTGTAATTTTTTATTTTTTAGCTGATTAAATTCATCTCTCTTTTGTTTTGTATCTTCATAAGTATAAAAATCTCCCTGATATAAATGAATTTCGGTATTTTCGATTGCTAAAATGTGATCAGTTACTTGATTTAAGAAATCACGATCATGGCTAACAACAATATATCCTTTAGTCTGTTTAACTAAATAATTCGCAACTTCCTTACGACTAATTTCATCTAAATGGTTAGTTGGTTCATCGATCAAGGCAAATGAATCTCTATCAGTAAATGATAGAGCCAATAAAACTTTAGTCCGTTCTCCGCCACTCAGAGTATTAAATGGCTGCCACAATAAATCAATACCAACATTCATCAAATTTAGTTCTCGCTCTAATTTCCATTGATCAAAATTTTTTTGTTTTTGTAACTCATAAAAAGTGATATTTTTAGGTTCATTAATAGTAATTGGATAATACGAAAATGGTATTTTAGTTTGAATTTTTCCTGATCCATAGAGCTTTCCACGAAGTAAATTTAAAAACGTAGTCTTGCCACGTCCATTTCTTCCAACTAGTCCTAGTTTCCAAAAACTGTCTAAATTCAAATTTAAATTATTAAAAATATTTTCACTGCTATCATTGTATCTAAAAGAAAGATTTACAATTTTAATATTACTCATCAAATCACCTCTCAAAAAATAACGTATTATGCTTGCATATGGCTCCAGCCAATACAAATTCAAAAACAATCTAAAATAAATATTATCATCACAATACTATTATAAATAATTTTAGCTTTTTAGTATCAATTCCTTTGAGGTAGACTGTCAAATATTAACTTTGTCTTAATCTATTGAACACGTATGGTGCTAGTTAAAGTGTTTTAGCCATCCTAGCACAAGTGAAAATACGAAAAATTTCAAAATCATAGTCTCTATGTTATAATCAGTGTAGCAACGAAGAAATTACAGTGTCAAAACAAGATGCTCAAAAAGCCTTACCAACGCAACTGGTAAGGCTTCTTTTTTCACTCATGGCAACTACTGAGCGTGAGGGTTGAATGGTGCGACTACGCTACTTTTTATCGTTGTCTCGATTATCCAACCAGTGGTCGAATAGTGCAAGCACTATCCCCACAATAATGGGTGCAACTCTTTGCCTAGAAAGATCCTGGCATATCACACGCCAGATGAAATCTTTGAGAGAGAATTAGATCAAATCTATCAAGCAGCTTAAGCGTTCAATTTATTATTGCAATTTACGGTAAATAAAAATTCTTAATTACCAAGAAATTAAGAAGAAACATTGGTGGCAATTCTGGAGATAGAAAAAAGTACTTGACGAATATAACTATTCTTCTATAATAAATAAATAATTATTTAAAAATTAAGGAGAATTTAATAATAAGAAGCAAACAATTAGTTTTAGTATTCAGTAGTCTGTTAGTATTATTGGTATCTTCGTGGACTATGAGTAGTACTGTATTAGCTGATACTCAAAGTGGTTCAGGTGATTCTGCAGTTGTGTTACCGGTTAACAACAATCAGTCTACAGGAGATATTACTGGTAATAATGTAATTACTATTCCTCTTCAAAGTAATAAGCCTGTCTCTCAAAATTCATTTTCGCCTTTTGGAAGCTTCCCGACAATCAAGTTTGGAGATGCTGGTTACATTAGATTGTATGCATCAGGTGGTAGATTTTATATCCATATTGGAGTAACAGATTGGAATTATTTTCCAATTTATAGATTTCAAGGGAAATTAACAGCACATTTTACTAATGGAAAAAAGAAAACTTGGTATTTGAATTTTAGCCATTTTGCCAAAACTGACTGGTCTTCATATAGAACGTACTCTACGTATGGTAAACATGGTAGAGTTTCTCTGACTGGTCATGCTTACAGTTTAGCTCGTGCTGATGTAATTAATAATTCTATGGGATTCTAATATGAGGAAAGAAAAAAGGGTTAAATTAGTAGAGTTATTGGCCTTTTTTAAAGACATAAATTTTGAAAAATGTGTGAATGGTATTACTATATATTGTTCTAATTTGGATAAGTTAGTAGAGATATTAAATTTTTTGGGAGGAATGGGAGCCTATTTTAATATTATTTATGAAAGTACTGAAAAGGATTTTATAGATAAAGAGAAGTATGCAATTACAGTTATAGATTATGATTGTGATTTTGAAAAACATGAACAACATTTTATATAGTATCGTTTTAAAGAATATAAACTTATTTTGCTTAACGCTGTAAGGCCTTGTGACGATTACTACTGTCGATAATATGCATTACATAAACTAAAAGACCCCACTTTTCTAAATTTGGAAAATGAGGTCTTTTTTGTTTCAAGTTAACACTGTGTTGATGCCTTAATTTCAGCATCACATTGTTTGGTGTCCTTTCTTTGATTTAAAGACTTCAAACCCTTCTTTAAATTGATCGCTTTCAAGATAATTATCACTGTTAAGTTCCTTGAAAATTTGTTGATTAAGAATAAATCAAAGTTAATGTATGCGATTAAGCACAAAACTGGGCCTTAAAGATGGCATCTAAATATAATATTTATACTGGTAAGTTAAGAATTAATTTTGTTTCAGAAAACAAGATCCCAATATCACATTGAACCAATACAGGTGATTGGAAATTTGATAGATAGGTAACTAAAAGAGAATTGGTCTGCTTGTGAAGCTTTTTTGAAAAATAAAAAAGAATGCTGAAATAACGGCATTCTCTAAATGTGTACGGTTTGTTTTTCACAAGCCTATTTTTTTGCGCTTTTTAGCCTTTGAGAAAGTAAGCTTGAAGGTGGTTCTAAAATCTCTTTCGATTATTCAAATAATCTCTTAAATGTTGTTGAATCTTAGGAGATGGTATTTTACCTTGATTCTTCTTGAAATCATCAATTAATATTGCAAGCTGGCCTCTAGCTCTTACTAAATCATCTCTTTTAGCTACTTGCTTTAAATATTCTTTTTCTAATTTCTTCTGAAGCTTTTTTTGCTGTCTATCTGGGAAAGCTCTAGAATTAGTTTCTAATTTCTGTTGCAAAATCAAGATATTTTGATTGAAATTACATATTTCTCTATCATATTCCCGCAGTTTAGTGATCCCACCATTATCTTTAAACATTTCCTTTAATTGTTTAGTTGCTACTATTTTATCTCTTAAGCTAGTAGCTGAAACTGTCAAATCTTTTGTGTAAATAGATCTTTCTCATAGATTGATTTTTTATTCTTTATTTAATCAAAGTAAGATTCTAAGGTGTCCTGAACCTGACCAAAGCCTTTGTGAATTCGGTTGAAGTAGCGGTCATTGTAACTCATTGCTTGGATGCCAATAAAAGTATCAAGCGACTGTTCAGTCGGAAACTCTGCTTTAGGCTTAGCCTTGCGCTT
Organism: Lactobacillus kefiranofaciens; assembly: GCF_900103655.1. GTDB lineage: Bacteria > Bacillota > Bacilli > Lactobacillales > Lactobacillaceae > Lactobacillus > Lactobacillus kefiranofaciens. The sequence goes on along the minus strand of NZ_FMXC01000033.1, from coordinate 5,484 downwards.
AATGACGTTGTTAAAAGATTCAATCTGATCAATTCATTACGCGTTAAATAGTTAGTCATTACATATCCTTTAGAACTTCAAAAGCTTTTTTATGCTCTGCCATAAATTTTTTTGCAAAATCATCAACTTCTTGATTTTCATTAGGAGTAACTACAGTAAAGGATATAGTTTTGTTATCAGGACTGATGGTTTTTATTAAATCAGCAGATTCATCAATACCCAATTGTTTACGATCTTCCTTACTAATACGAATTGCGTAAGAATTGCCATTTTTGAAAATATGTTTTGTATTATTAGCAGCCATAACGCATCTCCTTTGTACATACACCTTTGCCTTTTTGTATATATTATAGCATTTGCTTTGTAAAAAATCGTATTACAATTTAGATATTTTCTTATTAATACAACTATGTGTAATTGCGTTTTTATATAAAATATTTCGTATTAATTATAAAAACTATTGCTTATCAAATATCTCATCTTTTAAAAAGTTAAAATAGGTTTGCCGACTTATAACTACAGATACTTGACTTTCCATTCCATATCTTAAGTATACTTTTTGCCTTTTAGTAGGCGAAATATTTGAAACTAATAGGTAACCTTCTTTTCCCGCAACTTCTTTGGGATAAATCGCTACACTTTTTACTTTTCCATCAACAATTATGGTTTCTCCATGTCTATTTTTCATTTGAAATTTAGTATTTTGATTCTTTCGTAATAAAGAAATCTCATCATTTGGAACATAAGAAACTATCTTTAAACTTTTTTGATTATTTAAGCTAGGAAATAGAATTATTCTATTTCCAGAAAGATGCGCTTCTCTATTTTCTCTTAATTTTACTTTCTTCCCTGAATTCAAGGTTACTGTTTTACCTTTATTAAATATCTGTCCTTCATAATAATTTGAGTTTTGAGCTAGAGTATCAAAAATATAATCCAAGCTTACGCCGAATTCTTGCCTTAGTTCAGTGATTGCCTGGGCTATTTCTTGTGATATTTCTGATCCAAGGCGCTTAGTTTTTTACGTAAGCATTCACAATACGCAATTTTAAGTTTTCTTCTTCTAGTTGCTGGATCCGCTTCTTCAAATCCTTGCGTGATGGGCTGGGTTTCTTGTTCATGAGCAGGATGTCGTCCTTTCTTCTTGATAACGACATTATACCCATTTTTCTTGTATTCGCGAATCCAATTGCACAAAATACCATTGCTTCTTAAACCTAGATCAAGTGATAAATCATCGAGTGATTTAGTTCTTGTTAGAGCTTTAACGATTGCCTCTTCTTTAAAATCTTTAGTAAATCTAGTGTTTGGCTGATCATAGATTTCAATACCATATCGATCAATTAATTTGATCATATAATTTAAACTTTGTTTATTCAATTTTTGACTACGAGCAATTTGAGATACTGATTGATTCCTTAATTTCCAATCATTATAAACTTCTAATCTTTGTTCTTTATTTAATTTAGACATAGTAAAAGCCGTAAAAGTGTCTAACTTTTACGGCTCACTACAACTTTCAAAGTTGGTCCTTTTTTCATTAGATAAATTTTTTATTAATGTCAAGTTGAGTTAGCACATCAGAATTCAGTTTATTCAAACTGACATTTTCATGAACATCTATAGTTGGATCTGCTACTAAAATATTTTCTAAAATTAACTATCTTCATACATCAAAATATAATGCTTTTTTACTTTCATTTTGCTAGGATAAAAGTGTAATAGTTGTTGCAAATTTAAAAGATATGAAGATGTTTAAGAATGATAAAAAAAGCTAATCAAATATTACATCGTCCTTTTTCCAGTACAATTACTAGTCGCCTAGTTCGGGCAATCGCTGTAGGATTAATTACCGGATTAATAGTTAGTATATTTCGCTGGATAATCGATCATACTATGCAAATACTTTATTTTATTTATCCGCAAATGAGGGCCAACCCTGTGTGGATAATTCCTTACATTATATTAATGATTGTAATTACCATTATTTTAGGTAAAATTATTGTCCCTTATCTTGATCAACTAGTAGGATCAGGGGTACCACAAATTGAAGCAATTTTCCTAAATGAAAACAAAATGCCTTGGTGGTCCGTCCTATAGGAGGTTTGTTAGCTATTTGTCCTGGACTAATGCTAGGACGTGAAGGTCCATGTATTGAAATAGGATCTATGGTTGGCCAAGGATTAGCAGAAACTACATTTAAGTCAGATGGAGAAGAATTGCAAGAATGCGGGGTCGTTGCAGGTCTTGCGGCAGCCTTTAGTGCTCCAATTGCAGGTGCATTATTCTTAGTCGAGGAAATTTCTTTTGACTTTAAGCCTAAGAAAGTCATCGCAGTTTTAGCGGCTACTTTTTCAGCTGACTTTGTCACTATTCTATTTTTTGGCAATCAGCCATGTCTATATTTACCTGTTAATGGTTATTTACCGGTCAATATTTATTGGACCTTACCTATTATCGGCGTAGGATTAGGCTTACGTGCATATATATATCAATATGCTCTGCTTAGCCTCAAGCCTTGGTTTAACAAGATTAAGAAAATACCAGCAATTTATCACAGCATCATTCCATTTGTTTTGATTATTCCTGTTGGTTTATGGAATGCACATTTACTTGGTGGTTCTCACGTTTTAATCGATGATCTTTTCAAAAATAATCTGGGAATACATGCGGCTACTTCATGGAGTTTTGTTTTAATTCCAGTTTTATTATTCGTCATAAGATTTGTCTTCTCCATGCTGTCATACGGCTCATCTGTTCCTGGTGGTATCTTCATGCCGATCCTGGTTTTAGGAGCTATTCTTGGAATCTTTTGTGCAAATCTAATGATCAAGACTAATATTATTACTCCAACCTATTACCCACATATTTTGGTTATCTCAATGGCCGCATATTTTGGTGCAATTGAAAAGGCACCATTCACCGCTGTAATGTTAATCACTGAAATGGTCGGCACGGTTCAGCAAGTTTTACCAATGGTAATCACCGTCTTTATTGCCTACTACGTATTAGACCTTCTTGGTGGTCAGCCAGTCTACGAGGCCTTACGTTTGCAAATGGATTATCACAAATTATCTGATAGCAATACTAACAATTAAAGATTTAAGTTAAAAATGGCATCCCAAATTGGGATGCCATTTTTCTTTTTAATAAATTCCATAACCAGACACGGGAATATAAGCTGTGCAATTAAAGTCATAACTAGCTAACTTATCTAATTCAGTATTACCATCAATGATTGCAGTTACTCCTTGAGCAATCATCAAATTCATCTTTTTAGCCTTTTCTGGATGTTCAGTGAATGGAACAAGCACTACTGGCTTATGATTAGCACGAATGAAGCCGATCTCAAATGCACAGCCATCATCCAAAATATCCATGTCATACAGAAATACTCCACAAGTTGCACTATTGATACCATTCAAATCATTCTGAAAAGTACCTACACGCCAGGTCATACTTCTTTCTTCACCAATTTTAGGATCTACTTCTTCAGGATCTATAAATTCATAATCAAAAGGAAAATGAACTCTCGCGATCGTAGGATTCTGCGCTAATAATTTTTTAGCCTATCTACCCGCTCATGATCAAGTTCACGATTAAATGAACCGCCTAAATATATCTTCCCTGTTGCAACAGTTTTTTGCATTTTCTTTTCCTCTCAAATATTAATTTTTTAAGAAGCATATCATATATCGTTCGGAATATAAAAGGAAATTTACAGTTAAAATTATTTTTTATTATTTTATATTGACATAACCTGTACATTAATAAAATGATTTTTAATTAATATTTCTGGAGGTAAAAATGAACCTTAAGTTCAAAAAATATTATCATTTGGTGCCGTTGTAGCAGTTGCAGGCTTAGCTTTAACCGCCTGCTCGGGAAAAAAGCAAGGAGCTTCTACTAACAAAGATAGCAAACATGGCATTGCTTTAATCACCGATCAAAACGGAGTTGATGACCACTCCTTTAATCAAGCTGCTTGGGATGGATTTAAAGCTTATGGTAAGGAGCATGATTTAAAGCAAGGCAAAGGTGGCTGGTGGCTACCAATACTTCCGATCAAGTAGTCCATCCGACTTCGTTCCAAACTTTGACCAAGCTTCTAAGGCAGGATATCAAACCATTTTTGGAGTTGGCTTCCAATTACAACAAGCTGTAAGTCAAGCTGCCAAAAAGAATCCTAAGAAAAACTTCATTATCATCGACAGTGTTGTTAAAGGCCAAAAGAACGCTGCATCCGTAACCTTCAAGAGTAATGAAGCTTCTTATCTAGGCGGTTTAGCTGCAGCTTACACAACTAAAACTAATAAAGTCGGTTTCATTGGTGGGGCCAAATCAGCTATTATCGATTTATTTGAAGCCGGCTTCAAGCAAGGTGTAGCTGATGGTGCTAAAGCACTTAATAAGAAGATCACCGTACAAAGCCAATACATCGGCAACTTCACCTCAACTGATAAAGCTAAGTCAATTGCTCAATCAATGTACGCAAATAAAGCTGATATTATTTACCAAGCTGCTGGTAATGCTGGTAACGGTGTGTTCCAAGAAGCTAAGGACTACAACCAAACTTTGCCAGCTGACAAGAAGGTTTGGGTAATAGGTGTAGACGTAAATCAATCAAATCTTGGTAATTACACTGCTAAGAATGGCAAAAAAGCCAACTTTACTTTGACTTCTGTCTTAAAAGGCTTAAACGTTGCTACTCAGAGTATTGCTAACGACGCATATAACAACAAGTTTCCAGGTGGCAAGCACCTTGTTTACGGTTTGAAGGACAACGGTGTTTCAATCACCAAGGGACGACTTAGCGATAAAGCTTGGCAAGCAGTTCAAAAAGCACGTACGCAAATCATCGACGGCAAAATTAACGTTGCTACTAAACCAAGTAAATAATTTCTAATTCAACAGTCAAAAACTCTTCATCTTGATGGAGAGTTTTTTATTGATTAATTGCCGGAGAAAACACGGGATTTTAATCCCGTGATGAATCCGGCCTTTTTTCTTTTGTTTTTTGCTTGTTCCCCCCTTCTTTCTTAAACATATGTTTGATATAATCTTAAAAAGAAAGGAGGGAACAAATGTGCTAAAAGGGATCAAATTAAGACTCTATCCTAATAGAACACAACAAAACCAGCTTGAGCAGATGTTTGGCAATGATCGTTTTGTTTGGAATCAAATGCTGGCCATGATGAATGAGCGCTATCAGAATAATAAAGCTTTGCCTTTTTTAGGCAAGTTCAAGCTGAATTATCTGCTTAAGCCGCTTAAAAAAGAATATCCTTTTTTGAAAAACAGCGATTCTTCAAGCTTGCAGGTAGTTAATGAATTTCTAACTCAGTCTTGGAAGAACTTCTTTCAAGATAAAACTGGCCAAGTAGGCAAGCCTCGTTTTCATTCACGCAAGTATCTGAAAAAGTCTTATACGGGCAAATCAACCATAAGAATTACAGGTAAAAGGTACTTGAAGATTCCCAAATT
>NZ_FMXC01000031.1 GCF_900103655.1 Lactobacillus kefiranofaciens | reverse complement strand
ATCATGTCATAAGAAACCTGAAAGACATCGAGCCGGACCTGCTGGTCTTCTATAATTATCCTAAGCAGATCAGAGCTTCAATTTACTCTACCAACATGATTGAATCTTTTAACAACGTCATTAAGCGCAAGGCTAAGCCTAAAGCAGAGTTTCCGACTGAACAGTCGCTTGATACTTTTATTGGCATTCAAGCAATGAGTTACAATGACCGCTACTTCAACCGAATTCACAAAGGCTTTGGTCAGGTTCAGGACACCTTAGAATCTTACTTTGATTAAATAAAGAATAAAAAATCAATCTATGAGAAAGATCTATTTACACAAAAGATTTGACAGTTTCTCATCACTTTTACCTGCAAGTACCGTGTCTAAAAGTGTTTGGTGATCTTGAATCAAATTGTTCCAAGAAGCATTACCCAAATTCAAACTTAAGAAACGAAAACGGTCGAATTGAATGTTGATTTCTTTTAACCAGTTCCAGACAATATCGTGACCAGTAATTTCATAAAAAAGCTGGTGAAAGAGATCATCGTACTTAAAGAATTGATGGAAGTCTTTTTCACTGCAGTATAATTTTTGCTGCTGAATAATGTCTTTTAACTGAGCTCTTTGTAATTCGGTTAGCGGATGCTGAGCAGCTTCTTGCATAATCTGTTGTTCAACACTGATTCTGACAAAGCGTGCATTGATAACACTAGCTAAATCAATTTGGGCAATATAAGTTCCCGATTGCGGAACTACGTAAATTAAATGTTCTTGTCTTAAGTGAAGAAGAGCCTCTCTTACTGGCGTTCTTCCAATTCCTAAATCTTGCTCTACTTGTTTTTCAGATATTTTTTCGCCAGGCTTTAATTCAGCTGTGATAATCTTTTTCAGCAAAATACTATAAGCCTGGGCTGTTAGATTATTTTGCATTATCTTTTACACCCTATTAAAAATTATGTTTTATTTAATTATAACGTAATAACAGTAAAGATATGAAAAATTGGATTTGATAAAAATGATTTTGTAAAAAAATAATTGCCTTTTTTTGCGTAATAAATAGTAGAGGGCAATTAATGCCCTACTATAAAGAAAGTTGGTGTGAATTGGAATATTACACCTAATAAGCAACCTTGGTATGGGTTTACGGAAGATCAAATTTTCGGTGAAATTATGTCTGATCCGGAAATTTGTAAATATATTTTACGAATCATTGCTCCAGAGGCGAAGATAAAGCATATTTATCCGCCAAACAAGCAACGGGAAGTAAAAGACCCTGGACATCGTAAGCAAAAGGATGTCAGGCTGGATGTACTTGTCGAAGATGAAAAGCATAACTTGTATGATTTAGAAGTGCAGACAAGTGATAAGGGCGATCTTGGTTGGCGCATGCGATATTATGCATCTAAGATTGATCAAAGATATACTTTACCGGTTGGTAAGACCTATCGAGATCTAAGAAAAGTAACGATCATCTTCATATGTACTTTTGATCCACAAAAGAAAGGGAAAGTTCGCTATGAGTATGAAAGCTTTGAAAAAGTTGATAAGTCTGATCAATTGAACGATGGGATCAAAAAAATTATAATTAACACAAAAGGGAAACAGGATGGCATTGGGCCTGAATTAGCAGCCCTAGTTAATTTAGCAAATAATAAACAGGTTCATTTGAATAGAATTTTTGACAAGATTCAAAAGAAAATTGTGGACATTAACAATGATCCAAAGCGGAGGGATGAAATTATGGACTATGAAACAAAGTTGCTTGAACGTGAGCAGGACGGAAAAGAAGAGGGAATTAGGCAAGGAATCCAAAAATTAATTGCAGCATTAAGAGATTTTGGGGCTACTAATGCTCAAATTTTAAAGCGTTTAGAACAAGATTATGGTGATCAATTCACTAAAAAAGAACTAAAAGATTTCATGAAACAAGCATAATTTGTACAAATGAGTAGCAACATTCTTTTTAGATCGTTGCTATTTTTTGATTCATCATTTTTCCATTCTGATTGCATGTGATTCTGAGTTTTGGTATAATTCAAGTGTTATAAACGTTGCCGAATTAGCTCAGTTGGTAGAGCGCTTCCCTCGTAAAGAAGAGGTCGGCAGTTCGATTCTGCCATTCGGCATCAGAGTATTTACTAAAAAGACCTGTAATGAAGCCCAATTGTAAAGATTGAGTATTCATGCAGGTCTTTTCTTTATTCAAAAATGATATAAAAATTCATAAAATAGTAAAAATCACTTATTTTAGATAGATATTGAATTTTAAATTCAAACAGTATACTATAAGAGATGTAAGAGCTTACACAATTATAAGCTTCGCATTATTCAAAGCATTGAGGGGGAATAATGATGAATGATAAGTATTCTAGATTAGGTCAGGATATTTACGCTAATATCGGTGGACCTAATAATGTTGAATCGTTGTATCACTGTATGACCCGTTTACGAATTAAGATTCGTGATGATTCTAAGGTCGACATTGCTGGCTTAAAGGCAATTGATGGAGTATTAGGCGTAGTTAGTGCCGATACTTTAGAAATCGTTTTAGGTTCAGGTGTAAATGCTAAGGTAGCCCAAAGCATGGTCAGCCAAGTTGGAGTTAAAGAAAATGAAGAATTTCCAACTAATGTAAGCAACTATCAAGCAGAAAAATCTGAAGTCCAAGCAAAAGCTGCTGAAGTTCATGCTCAACATAAAGCACAATTGAAGCAAACATGGTGGCGTAAAGCTTTAGGTCACATTTCAGCAATCTTCATTCCACTTATTCCAGCATTCATTGGTGCCGGTTTAATTTCTGGTGTTGCTGGTATTTTAAGAAACATGTTAACGGCTAAAATGCTTCCAGCTAACTGGAACTTAGGCGTTACTATTTTAAGCATGATTGCCAGTGCTTTATTTGCCTACCTGAATATCTATGTTGGTACTAACACTGCTAAAGAGTTCGGTGCTACGCCAGCTTTAGGTGGGATCATCGGTGGTGTTGTTTTACTACCAGGTGTCGTTGCACCAGTAACCATTCCTAACTTCTTGGATGGTAAGCCATTAGCTGCTGGACAAGGTGGTATTATCGGTGTCTTGCTGGCTGTCTGGGTTCTATCATATGTAGAAAAGTGGTTCCATGAACATATTGCCGATTCAGTGGACATTATCTTTACCCCATTCTTAACCATTTTAATTATGGGTCTGTTCACTGTCTTTGTAGTTATGCCAATCGCTGGTTGGATTTCTAACTCATTAGTTGGTGGAATCAACTGGGTGTTAAACGTTGGTGGACCGGTTGCTGGTTTCATTCTCGGTCTATTCTTCCTACCAATGGTTATGCTTGGTTTACACCAAATCCTTACGCCAATTCACTTGGAAATGATCCAAAAGATGGGTTACACTCCATTACTACCAATCTTAGCCATGGCCGGTGCTGGTCAAGTTGGTGCCGCAATTGCCCTTTGGGTAAAATGTCGTAAGAATAAAAAGTTAGTTAGATTGATTAAAGGTGCCTTACCTGTAGGTATCTTAGGTGTTGGTGAGCCATTAATTTATGGTGTTACTCTTCCATTAGGTCGTCCATTCATCACTGCCTGTGTTGGTGGTGGTATCGGTGGTGCCGTAGTTGCTTCCTTTGGCCATGTTGGTGCCATTGCGATCGGTCCTTCTGGTATTGCTTTGATCCCATTAATTGCTAACAACATGTGGTGGGCTTATGTTATCGGTTTGCTTTCCGCCTATGCTGGTGGTTTCATTGCTACCTACTTCTGGGGTGTTCCTAAGACTGCTGTTCACGGCGAAGTTGAAGATGCCTAGTGAAAATATTGAAGTTGATTTTGCTGCTCCTGTATCAGGTAATTTACAAAAGATTGAAGAAGTTAAGGATGATGTTTTTTCGCAAAAGATGTTAGGTGACGGTTTTGCAATTGAACCAATTGATGGCAAGATTGTTGCTCCAGTTAATGCTAAAGTCGAATCAGTAATGGATACTAAACATGCCCTTACTTTGAAAACTAAAAAAGGTCATTTAGATATCTTAATGCACCTTGGTCTTGATACTGTTGAATTAAAAGGTGCTCCATTTACCATTAACGTTAAACCAGGCGATGAAGTAAAAGCTGGTTCAGTAATTGGCACAATGGATCTTGACGCTATTAAAAAAGCTGGCAAAGATCCAGTAGTTTTGACGATTATTGCTAATATGGATCGGGTTGATCATGTATCTAAGAGCGATGATACGGCAGTTGAAGCTGGACAGGTCGTATTTAAGGCAATAACTAAGTAAATTGGAAAGAATGATATAAATGTCATTGGAAAATCTGACGACAGAACAGCGCAATCACAATTCGATGCACATTGATACGATGTCCACTCTTGAGATGGTGAAGACCATTAATGAGGAAAACGAAAGAATTGCCGCTGCGGTCGAATCCCAGAATGAAGCGATTGCGAGAGCAATTGATATTGGTTCCAAGCGCTATCATGATGGCGGAAGATTAATTTATATTGGTGCTGGTACGAGTGGTCGCCTCGGCGTCTTAGATGCGGTAGAACTAGTACCAACCTATGGAATCAAGCCAGAAAGAGCTGTTGGTTTAATTGCCGGCGGTAAAGGCGCAATGTATTTAGCCGTTGAAGGAGCAGAAGATGATCCTGAATTAGCTGCTAAAGATTTAAAAAACTTGAATTTAACTGAAAAAGATACTGTTTTAGGTCTAGCAGCTAGTGGACGTACCCCGTATGTAATCGGCGGGCTTGACTATGCTAAAAAAGTTGGTGCTGCCACCATCGCAATTGCTTGCGTTAAGAATAGCTTGATTGGCCAACATGCTGAAGTTGCAATTGAAGCTGTAACTGGTCCAGAAGTAATTACTGGTTCAACGCGAATGAAGGCTGGTACGGCTCAGAAGATGATTTTGAATACTATCTCTACTGGAATCATGATTAGGCAAGGGAAAGTTTATCAAAACGTGATGATTGATGTTTTGCCTACTAATGAAAAGCTAGTTGCGAGAGCGATTAGAATTATTAGTACGGTTACTGATGTTTCACCAGAACAAGCAAAAGCTGTTTTGGAAAAAGCAGATAAAAATGTTGGTTTAGCAATCGTGATGGCTAAGGCTAATTTAAATAGAGATCAAGCTAGCGATTTGCTAAAGAAACATCAAAACAATGTAAGTGATGTATTGAAAGAATTTGAATAGATAAAACATAAAGGCCATTCATAGTGAATGGCTTTTATTATTTGAAAGAGGGAAAGCTATGCTAGGAATTTCAGTTTATTTTAGAGATCTAAATGAAGATTATTTAACTAATGCTGCCAAAGCCGGAGCTAAATATGTTTTCACTTCCTTACAGATTCCAGAAGAGGATCACTCACAGTTTAAGCAAAAATTACCTAAATTAGTTAATCAATGTCAAACCTTGGGTCTAGAATTAATTCCTGACATTTCGCCAGTTACTTGGCAAATGATAGGAATAAAGGAAGGTGACTTCCAAGCGTTAAAGGAGGAAGGATTCACTGCTTTAAGACTAGATGATGGTTTTGATGATTTTGATTTAGTTAAAAAATTACAACAAGATTTTACAATTTTACTTAATGCTAGTGTAGTGACGCCAAAATATTTGGATGAAGCTAGAGAAGCTGGGGTAGATATTAATCAAATTGTTTTGACCTATAATTTCTATCCACATACTGATACTGGTATGGGTTGGGATGCCTTTAAGCGCAAGAATTGGTTGTTTAAAGATTTAGGTTTGAAGACACAGGCCTTTGTTCCAGGGGATGTGCTCAAACGTTTTCCATTATATGAAGGCTTGCCAACCGTTGAACAACATCGGGGGTTATTGCCATACGTTGCGGCTGTGGAATTAATCCATGAAGCGAACGTTGATGATGTCTTTATTGGCGATAGCGAAGCTTCTATCAAGCAGCTTAAATACATCGTTGATTATCAAAAAGATAAGACGATGAATCTGGAATGTCATTTATTGCCAGCTTATCAAGATCTTTATGATCAGGTAATTGAAGTTAGAAAGGATATTCCTGAAAAGATTATCAGATTGAATCATAAACGTGTGCCAGATACTGCTATCGATCATACATTGACCCGCAAGAAAGGAACGATTGTGATGCAAAATAAATTAGCCCAGCGTTATAGTGGTGAATTAAGTTTAACTAAAGTAGATTTGCCTTTTGAAGCTAGAAGCAATGTGATCGGTTTTATTGCCCCAGAGTTTGTCGATCTGTTAAATTATATAGATGCAGATACTAAAATTATTTTAAGAAAGATGATGTAGTTAGAGGGTGATCTGATGGCTTACCAGTCATTGCAGAAGGAAAGATTCATACCCCAGAACAATTAAAACAGGTAATTGATATCAATCCTGCCGGTATTGTAGTTGGTGGAACAATTACAAGACCATTGCAAATTGCTAAAACATTTACCTCAGTTTTTAACTAGCTATCTAATACCAAATTAGATATAAGAAAGTGTGAGTATTATGTCAAAACGATTTTCAAAAATTGGGCAGTCTTTCTCCCAATTAGGTCAGGCTTTTATGTTACCGATTGCCATCCTGCCAGTGGCTGGGTTGCTACTAGGGCTTGGTGGTGCATTAACTAACGATGCTGCAGTTCATGCTTATCCATGGCTCAATCAAATGTGGCTGCAAACTATCTTGAAGGTAATGAACTTCGCTGGTAATGCTGTATTTACTAACTTAGCATTGATCTTCTCAATTGGTTTGGCCGTTGGCTTAGCTAAAGGTGATAAAGGGACAGCTGGCTTAGCCGGTGGTGTTGCTTATCTGGTTTATACCGCAACTATTTCTGGTTTATTGCAGATCTTTTCACCAAAGAATAATATCGATACTGGTGTTTTAGGAGCAATTGTGATTGGTTCGGTTGTAGCTTACTTGCATAACCATTATCGTAAAACACAATTGCCACAATTCTTAGGATTCTTTGGTGGTTCAAGATTTGTGCCGATTATTTCATCCTTAGCTACGATTGTGATTGGTGCGATTTTCTTCATTATCTGGCCTCCAATCCAAAGCTGGTTAACTAGTGCTGGTTACGCAATTGCTAAGATGGGGAGCTTTGGTAGTTTCTTATATGGATTCTTATTGAGATTAACCGGTGCTGTTGGTTTGCACCATACCATTTATCCAATGTTCTGGTACACTGCTCTTGGTGGTACCGCTGATGTTGCTGGTAAAACTGTAGTTGGTGCACAAAACATTTTCTTTGCTCAAATTAGCTGATCCAAATCATCATGGTTTGTTTACTTATGGTACACGTTTCTTTGCCGGACGTTTTGCTACGATGATGTTTGGTTTGCCTGGTGCTGCTTTAGCTATGTACCTTTGTCTTCCAAAGAGAAATCGTAAGAAGGATGGTGGTTTATACCTTTCAGGTGGTTTGACTTCATTCTTAACTGGTATTACTGAACCAATTGAATATACTTTTTTATTCGTTGCTCCTTGGCTTTATGTCATTCACGCATTCTTAGATGGTTGTTCATTCTACGTTGCTGATATTATGAATATCAGAATTGGTAACTCCTTCTCAGGTGGTTTGATTGACTACTTACTATTTGGTGTATTGCAAGGAAGAGATAAAACAAATTGGCCTAATGTCTTAATTATGGGTGTAATTTGGTTCTTCTTATACTTCTTCGTCTTTACTTTCTGTATTAAGAAAGCACATGTCAATATTCCAGGGATGCAAGATACAGACGACAGTAGTGCTGACGCAATTATGAATAATGGTCCTAAGACGGGTGATAAGCTTTACGATGAATCAATGGATATTATTACCGCATTGGGTGGCGTAAGCAATATTCAAACTGTTTCAGCTTGTGCTACTAGATTACGTGTTTCTCTAAAAGACAATAACATTGTTAATGAAGGTGTCTTTAAGAAATTAGGTGCCCCTGGCGTATTGAAGGTCGGTGGCGGTATTCAGGCTATTTTGGGTGGTAAAGCAGATATCTATAGTCAAGAAATTAACGATATTTTAGCTCATCCGGATACGATGCCTAAAAGAACTACAACTCCAGCAAAAGTAGAAAACAAAACAGAGCAGAAACAGGAGCATCAAATTGCTACCTTAGACTTTGCAGCTCCAGTAAATGGTAAATTTATTGATTTAACTAAAGTTGCAGATGAAGTCTTTTCTAAGAAGATGATGGGCGAAGGCTTCGGTGTTGAGCCTGAGGACGGCAATGTCTATAGCCCAGTTACCGGTACGGTTGAATCAATTTTTAAGACTAAACATGCTATCGGGATTAAGACAGCAGAAGGATTAGAAGTTTTGCTCCATCTTGGTTTAGATACCGTTGAACTTGAAGGTAAGCCATTTACCATGCATGTTAAGGAAGACGATCAAGTTACGCCGGATACCTTGCTTGCAACAGCTGACGTGGAGCAAATTAAAGATGCGGGTAAAGATCCTGTAGTTTTAACCTTGATTACTAATACTAGTGATTATGTTGCTAATGCCAAAAACTTGGTTAAGTCAGGTGATCAGGTAGAAGTACATCATAATGTGTTTGAAATAACTACAAAATAATAAAAAATAATTTCCTCTTCAATAATGAAATAGGAGCTAAGTTAATGAGCTTAGCTCTTATTTTGTTAAAGCTAAAAATATTCATCTAACCCAATTCCCCCTTGTTAAAAAATATAAAACTAGTAGAATGGGGAGTCGAAGAAATAATTGAACGACAGAGAGCGTTCGTTTTGGAGGCTAAAAATGGATATAATTGATACGCACAGTCATGGACTAAGTAAAAACCAGAAGTGGGTTATTGCATCTACTTCATCTGGATTCGCACTAGAGAACATGGATGTGCTTTTTTTATCGTTTGCAATGAGTTCGATGATTGCCGACTTACACTTGTCAGGTGGCGCAGCAGGATTGATTTCCTCAATCACTAACTTGGGGATGCTGTTTGGCGGGATTTGCTTTGGTATCTTGGGTGACAAGATTGGCCGGGTTAAAACTTTTTCACACACGGTTTTGATCTTTGCTATTGCCACTGCTTTGATGGCTTTTGCAAACAATATCTATGAGATTTATGCCCTCCGTTTTCTTGCTGGTATTGGTGCTGGTGGTGAATATGGAGTCGGTATTGCTTTAATTGCGGAAAACTTTAAGAGTCATCAGATTGGTAAAATGACTTCAATCGCAGCAGTTGGTGGACAAATTGGTGCAATTATTGCCGCCTTAGTAGCAGCTTGGATTATTCCCCATTTAGGTTGGCATATGTTGTTCCTAGTCGGAATTGTGCCTGTAGTTTTGACTGTATTTATTAGAAAGCATTTGCATGAAAGTGATCAATTTTTAGCAGCCAAAAATAATGAAAAAGGTTCTTTATTAACTGATGTAGTGAAGAAGATGTTCAGTACACCGCGCTTAGCCCTGCAAAGTCTAGGCTTAATGGTAATGATGACCGTTCAAATTGCCGGTTACTTTGGTTTAATGAACTGGTTACCAACGATTGTACAAAAGCAATTGAATTTAAATGTATCTAGCTCAAGTCTGTGGATGATTGCCACTATTATTGGGATGAGCGTTGGAATGATGACCTTCGGTTCAATCTTTGATTACTTTGGCCCACGGCGTGCCTTTGCAATTTTCTTGATTGGCTCAGCCGTGATGGTTTATGTGTTAGCTTTGGCACAAAACATGGCGAGCTTGCTGGTAATTGGTGCTGTCATGGGCTTCTTCTCAAATGGGATGTTTGGTGGCTACGGTGCCGTGATTAGTAGATTGTATCCTACGGAAATTCGGTCATCGGCTAATAATATCATTGTCAATGTAGGTCGAGCAATCGGTGGTTTCTCATCAGTGGTAATTGGCATCTTGATGGATCACTATAGTTTGACGGTAGTCATGGGTTTCCTATCAGCTCTTTACATTATCAGTTTTGTAGTAATGATCAGCCTGCCTGGGTTAAAGAGATTGACGGTTAAGCATTAATTGAAAAATAAAAATAAGAGTTAGGCTCTATTTTGAAGTGAGACCTAACTCTTATTTTTTTAATTAATTGAATTATTTACCAGCGACAAAATGTTTGCGGTCTAATTTAGGAGCCGTAATTGGCTTACCGGCTTTGGTTTGATCCTTAATGTATTTCACGAATACATCGGTATCTACACCAGCAGTCGCAACTTGTTTGGCAGTCTTAAATTGATTGAAATAGTCACCGCCACCTTTGAGAAACTCGTTGATCACGACATGATAAGTTTTATGCAAATCAATTGGCTTGCCATCATTGCCATATACCTTGGTTACCTTGAATGGTTGCGTCTGATCGTCATTTTTGGTGAAATCATACTTTAAGCCAGCCGTTAACAGATAAGTCTTATGACCGTTTCCAAAGTTCTTGTATTGTTGGTTAAGCACATCGTAAATTTGTTGACCGGTCATCGAAACGACATCCAAAATATTGCCAAATGGCTGTACATCTTGAGCGGCGCCCCAAGTAATTGATTTGTCTGGCTTTACTGCAAGACCAGCTCTGACACCGCCACCATTGGTCATCGCAAAATCAACATGTAAGTTTTGCTTAGCAGTTGCTTCACGAGCGCCGGCAAGTTGAGCATCACAGACTAGATCACCGGTTTCATTTTCAAAATACTGATTATTTTTGTCACGGCCGGTTAGATTTTTAGCAATCGCTGCCTCGCCAATTTTTTGGTTAACAATTGGAGCGGTGCGCTGGTCTGCATCTTTAACAATTGCCGTCACCTTGGCATTATCTTTTACAGTGGGATCTTGCTTGGCTGACAATACTGGGAATATGTGAGCTACTAAACTCTTAGCAGCAAAATCATGAGTTTTAGGGTTAAGGTAGCCAATAATATCGTCGTATGCTTCGCCTGAGTAAATTGCTTGTACTAAATGAGTATGTCCTATGGTAGCGTTAGCATATTGATGTGAATGGCCGGCAAAGTAAAGGTCAACAGAATTTTTAGGATCGATGCGATATAGTTTTTGCAAGATATCTACTACTGGACCTGAGGTGGAAGTTTGTTTAGTTTGTGCGTCAGTCTGTGTAGCGACACCGGTATGAGCTAAAACAACAATGGCTTTGACGCCTTTTTTGCGAAGTAGCCGATCATATTTTGCGATTGCTTGCGCTTCATCGATAAATTTGTAGGGATGATAATTTTTATAGGTGGTCAAAGTCGGCATGGTAGTCGTTAAGATACCAATGAAGCCAACCTTTACTTTTTTGCCATTGGCAGCTTTGACAGTTTTGATTAAATACGGCTTGAAATTGTACGGTGTTTTATTTGTTTTACGGTTTACTACGTTAGAAATTACGATTTGTAAACCAGAGCTGCGGTGTGGATAGGCCATCTCGGCGGCATTATAATGTTTAGTCGGCTTGCCGCCCACCAAGATGCGGTGAAATTCACCTAGACCTTCATCGAATTCATGGTTACCCAAAGTACCAATCTTGAAGTTCATGGCTTTGAGAGCCTGCATAGTGGGTTCATCTTGAAGTAAGGCAGAATTTGAAGGTGAAGCACCAACCATATCGCCAGCTTCGACTCGGAAGGTATGACCATGTTTGTTTTCACGCTGGAAGGATGATTGAGCATTATCAAGATAAGAAGCTAGGCGAACAGCACTGCCGGCATTAGGATATTTAGTAGCGCCAAACCAAGCATTGCCCGTTCTTTCTAGACCGCCGTGCAAATCGTTGATTCCTAAAAATTGAATCGGAATATCATGGCGATACTTTTTACTGCTGCTCCAACCAGATTGCTCGGGTTCAGTGGCAGAATCGAGATTAGTTTTAATCTCAATATTATTGCCCGAGTCTTTAGCCGAAACGTTGGATGAAAATGCTGAAATGCTTAATAAAGCAAGCAGGACAGCTAATGATTTGAGTAGACGATGTGAATGAAAATCCATTTTTATCTCCTTTTTTAAAAACTGGATGATTTAATTATAATCCGAATGAATAATAAGTAAATATAAAATATTGTTCTGACAAAATACGGATAATCAGAGGATCAAGATAAAAGAAAATCCGTAAAAGTGAGTACTTTTGCGGATCATGCAGATATTAAAATAAATTAAAAAATATGTTGACATCAAATTAGAATCTGTTAATATTATTTTCAACAAAAAAATCATTTTAGCTTTGATAAGGAAAGTAAAATAGAGCACGATTTTCAGAGAGTCTTCGGTTGGTGCAAGAAGATAGTTAAGCTTTATTTGAAAATCACCTTTGAGCAGGAAGTACGATACTAGTATTTTCAGGGTCCGCCCTTTATAGCGGCGACGTATCGCCGATCATTTTTGATTGGCCGCACCTGCATGAGGTCAGTAACTTTGTTATTGATGAAGAATAGGTGGTACCGCGCATAGACGCCCTATTAGATCAAGTAGATCTAGTAGGGCGTTTTTTGTTTATCCGAGCTAAGGAAAAATGGAGGAGTATTATGAAAAAATGGTTAAAAGCTTTAGCAGGTGGATTAGTAACAACAAGCGCTGCAACTATGTTAGCAGCTTGTTCGAATAGTAAAGCTGATTCTCGAGATTATGAAAAATCTTTAACTTGGATGACTACTTCAGAAGTACAGACACTTGACCAAAATAAAATGGTTGATACTTCTAGTAGTGAACAAGCAACTAATGTATTTGAAGGATTAAATCATGTTGACAATAATGGCAAAGTTGAACCTGGTGTGGCGACCGTTTCTACGGTAAGCAAAGATGGGCTGACTTGGACTTTTAAATTAAGAAAAGATGCCAAGTGGAGTAATGGTGAACCGGTGACAGCTAATGATTTTGTCTATTCATTAAGACGAGTAATGGATCCTAAGACCCAATCTCAGCAACAAAATAATTATCAAGCAGTTAAGAACGCTCCAGAAGTAGTAGCTGGTAAAAAATCTCCAACTTCTTTGGGCGTTGAGGCCAAGGATAAACATACTTTAGTAGTTCATTTAACTCATCCAGTGCCGTATTTTAAAACTTTAACCGCTTCGAGCTGGAATCCGGTAAGTGAAAAAGCAGTTAAGAAATACGGTAAAAAATATGGTACTGCATCGAAGTACATGGTTTATAACGGGCCATTTGTAAGTACTGGTTGGACAGGTTCAAACTTAAGCTGGAAATTAAAGAAAAACAATTATTACTGGAATAAGAAAAACGTTAAATTAAATACCGTTAATTACACCGTAGTCAAAACGCCAGCCACAGATTATACCCTTTATCAATCAGGAAAATTAGACGGGGCCTTTCTTGATACTCAGGCTTCTAAACAATTGAAACATCAAACTGGTTACCGGGTATTTAGATCCGATCGAACAGAGTATTTAACTTACAATGTTTCCCAAAATAAAGATATGGCCAATGTTAACTTGAGAAGAGCTTTTTCAATGGTCTTGAATCGTAAAGAGCTCGCTTCAACTGTAGGTGGAGCCAATACTGTAGCTACCACTTTTACTGCTCCACAAGAAACAGTTAATGGCATGAACTTCAATAAATATTTTGCTGAGCAAAATGCTACGAGCAAGTATACAGAATTTAATAAAAAAGCAGGTCAAGCTTTATTTGATAAAGCCTTAAAGGAATTAGGCAAATCTAAGGTTGAATTTACTTTAGGTGGGGATGACGATGATCTTTCTAAGAAAGTAATGGAATATGTCCAAAGTCAACTTGAAAGTACTTTTGGTAAAAAAGTAGAAGTTCATGTTCAATCAATGCCTAAGACTACTAGAGTAAGCAACATGCTTAACGGCAAATATGACGTTGACTTTACTGGCTTAACAACTGGTTATAACGATCCTTACGCAATGTTAAGCGTAATGATGAGTGGGGAAAATTACAACTTTGGTAAATGGTCTAACAAACAATATGATCAATATCTAACTCTTTCAAGTGAAGAAATGAACGTGAAAAAGCGTTTAACCGATTTGGTAAAGGCAGAACAAGTTTTAGACGATCAACAACCATTGACCCCACTTTATCATGATGGTCAAGCCTGGATGGTTAGAAGAAATGTTCATGGTTTAGTCTTCAACGGCAGTTTTGATTTTAGAAATACCTTTGTTACAAAGTAGGAGAAAATAAGAATGACTAAGACAGCTTTTGTAAATTGTAATTTATTTGTTGGTGATCGGGAACAATTATTAAATAATGCTTGGTTTGTAGTTGATAATGAGACCGGAAAATTGACTGCCAAGGGTACAGGAAAGTTAAATGTGGCGGTTGAGCAACAGGTAGATTTAGACGGACAATATGTCATGTCAGGCTTGATCAATGCCCATACTCACGTGGGATTGGTAAATGCAGCCAAAGATCATTATCCAGAGACCGAAACTTTGGTTACTTATAAGGCACTGAAGGACTTGAAAAACGGTTTAAAAGGTGGGGTAACTTACATTAGAAGTTGCGGCGTTCCTTTTGATGTAGATGTAAAGCTGAAAAATATGCGAAATGATTATCCTTTTGAAGGACCAGGAATGAGACCAGCGGGGATGCCAATTTCTATCTTGGGTGGTCATGCTGATCAGCCTTTAGGTGAAAATCATGAATTGAATGCTTCTCATTTGGTTAATTAACCTGATGATGTTCGCAAGGCAGTTCGTGAACAGTTCAAAAAAGGTGCAGAAAATATTAAATTAATGGCGACCGGTGGGATCATGTCGCAAGGCGATCAAATTGATGATACCGAATTATCATTGGAAGAAATGAAAATGGCGGTAGCAGAAGCTCATTCCAAGCATATGACGGTGTGTGCACATGCGGAAGGTCGGCTGGGCATCCACTATGCGGTAGTAGCTGGTGTTGATTCTGTTGAACATGGCTTTTACGTGAGTGATGACGACATTGAATTAATGAAGCAGCAAGGAACATTCTTGTCACCGACTTTGATCGCTGGTCACCAAATTGCTGTTTACGGTAAAGGAAAAATGACTGATTTTTCATATCAAAAAATGTGTCAACATGTTGATGCATTCTACGCACATGTAGGCAAGGCAATTAAGGCAGGAGTAAAACTGGCTTTGGGTACAGATGCGGGAACCTTCATGAATCCTCTTGAAAGTACCGCTAAGGAACTAACTGAACTTGTTCGAGCAGGAGCAAGTAATTATCAAGCTTTGCATGCAGCGGGGTTAGGTTCAGCAGAGTTATTACAGATTGATGATGAATATGGTTCTTTAGAAGAAGGAAAGTATGCGGACTTTTTAGTATTGAAAGATAATCCGCTTAGGGATGTTGCCGCGGTAGAGCAAGCAGATAAGCAAGTGTACCAGCATGGGGTGAGAAAATTTTAGATAGAAAATAAGAGCTAAATTCAATTGAACTTAGCTCTTATTTTTTCAGCTTAAATTACATATTTTTCATATGTTTATTAAAAATCACCATGGCAATGATTAACATTAGAATCGATACTGAAGTAGCTACGATTTCCCAGACATCCCCGTGAGCGGTAATCAGGCTACGAATTAATGCGGTCACGCCTAAACCCATTAGGAAATTAATACTAGTATGGCCGTGGTGACGCAAAGCAGAGATGATCATGGCGGTGAATTCGAAGAACAGGAAGAAGACGATGATTTCATCCATGATAGCAGAGTTACTTTCTTTGATCGATGGTGAAAGCAGTAATTGGAAAAGCGGAATCAGATCGCGGAATAGAAGGATGATTAGTAAAACACCTAATAAACCGATGGCAATGACTAATAATGATTGTAAAAAACGAGCAAACTTGATGACATACTTATTGAAATCTTTCATACTGATCCTGCTTTCTGAATAGTCTGTCATCATTATAATCGACTACTGGCTGAAAGTATATTTTTACTTAAATATAAAAGATATGCTAAAATTTTGAAAATATACTAAATGAGACATAATCAACATAATAATTACAATTGATAATTTTTAGTTCTTTGATAGTATCTTGATATAATAATTTTAGTAGCTTAAGAAAGGAAAACGTCAATGAATAATAAATTATATACAGCAGATGAGGCGGTTAAAGTCTTAGAAAGAACAAGTTTAACTGATATTGATAGTAAAGTACGTGAGGCTAAAACTGATGAAGATAAAGAAAGATGGAATGCACTGTACAACTTTGCTTTGCAACAGAGGCAAAGAAAAATCATTAATAGTAAGGAATTTATTCGCTAATGTCTGATTTTTATATTTTTGCTGGAATAAATGGTGCAGGCAAATCAACTTTATATTCTAATGAACTAATAGAAAATAATACTTTGAGTAAGTCTAAAAGGATAAATGCTGACGAAATTGCTCGAAGAAATAATTGGTCATGGCGAAAAAAAGGTTCAAATATCAAAGCTATGAGAATTGAAATTTCTGAAATAAAGTATTGTCTTCAAAATAAACAGAGTTTTAATTTAGAGACAACTTTAAGTGGCTCATCCAAATATTTCTTTAACCTTATTACCAAAGCTAAAAATAATGGCTTTAAAGTACATTTATATTATGTTGGACTTTCTTCTGTTTATCTTGCATTAGATAGAGTTAAAGCAAGAGTAAAAAAAGGTGGCCATGGAGTGGATGAAAATTTAATATACAGCAGATACCCTAACTCGTTGAAGAATTTATATGAATTAATAGATAAATTTGACGAAGTTAAAGTGTATGATAATTCATTATTTTTTTCACGGATATATTGGAGAGATGGATCGGTAGAATTAGAAAAAGCAAACGATATCCCAGATTGGTTTAAACCTGCTTTGAAAAAGTAAATATTATTGATTGTTAATGCAGTAAGAAAAGCAGCCTTTGCAAATGAGCAAAAGCTGCTTTTTTATAGCTAGATTCTAGCAACGCCATTCAACGCCGGTCATTGCAACATTCTTATTTGCTTTAATCAATGCAGCACCATTGCCAACATCAACGCCGCCATCAAGAATTCCTTCATCTGAGCGAAGATTCAAGCTGCCAGCAGCATAATCCATCACCATATTTGGCCCCATTAAAGCCATATCATACTTAGAAGTGTAAATCTTCAAACCTTGATCATTCTCAAGTTGGACTGGGTAGTCAGCATCTTTTTGCTCAACCCAAATGATAGAAAAGTGTGAGCCGATGCTGCAGCCACCACCCTTGATGGAGTATTTTCCGCCACCGTCATCAGTAATTAAAATTAAAACTTTATTGGCAATTTCCCTTCTCTTTAGGTAGTCCAACGCCTGGTCAGTAAAAGTAATTTTTAACATTATTCAGATCTTCTTTCTTAATCTAACTTCCTTCATTTACTATCTAAATTATAGATAATTTATGGCAAAAAATAATTGATTTAGATCAAGAAAAGATAAATATTCTAGTCACCCCAAATAATGATCATTTCTTGCCATTCACCGCTTTGCCCAATGTTGCGAAATTCTAGGTTAAAGATCTTAGCTTGCAAATGCTTTGCTTACCAGGATTCGTAAATTTCATTAGGCATATCCTCAGTAGATTGGTACTTGAAGGAATCAACATGTAAATTTTTAGCTAAAATTGCATTTTTTTCATTAAACATGATAATCACTTCTTCTATCTCTATTGTAATCCTAAGTGTATAATTTTTTTGCGGTAAGCTGAATAATTAATTAAAAAAGCTCAAGTCCTTTGAATCTGGACTTGAGCTCAAACAAAAAGACCAGTAGTCTGATGTTAACGAAAAAAACACATTAGAAGCTGGTCTTTTATGGAATCTATTATAACTGATATCGTGAAAATTATTAAGTCTGAAAATAATGTTATTGCTCGTGAAAAGGCATTAATGTGCTACTTCTTTGGTTTGATTAGAGAATTAATAAAATTAGCACTAGAAGAAGTTGATGCCGGCTTAGTTGAAGAAACTAAAAAGCAAGGCTATCAGATTGAAAAGAAAAATAAGCGCTCAGTTGTGACTGCCTTTGGTGA
>NZ_FMXC01000030.1 GCF_900103655.1 Lactobacillus kefiranofaciens | reverse complement strand
TGATTAGCCAAATCAGCTTTCTGCTTATAGGTTGAAACTCGGCCATATAAAACGGTCAAGCGTTTGGAATGTTTATTCTTAAGCAAAAAAACGGAATCATCATCAAAATCATATTGACCGGTTGGCAATTTTTTAGCCTCAAGGATTCCTTTTTCACGATAGCGTTTCAGAGTTGAACGACTGATTTGAAGCAAATCCATCACTTTTCCAGCTTTCAAAAGATCATCTCCTTCACTAATATTATATCATATATACTCATAAAGTCATTAAAGCAAGACTAAAAAATAAACAATCATATCAAGTGATTGCTTATGAAATAATTAAACTAATAATTTCTGACTAGAGAATCAAATTAAACATTTTCGTCCTAAACTAAAAATAGAATCTAAAAATAACCCCAGCCTTAAGACTGGGGTTAAATTATTCAATAAACACACAGCTGGTAAACTTAATGCACATAATGCTGACATAGAAGTATTATGTTTAGATACATTTTTAAATTCATTCAAAGATGAAAAGAATGAGTTTTCAAATTATATTAGACGATTGGGAATTAAGGGTACATATATCTATAAGGATATTCTAGCCTTATGCCAAACTCCCAATCAAATTGCAAATGAAATTACATCAATTGATATTTTAAATAGAAAAAATAGCCTAAGAATTAAGGAAATTTTGAGTCAAGGATTATCATCTAAATTAATAGCAAATTTTGATGATAGTATTTTTGAGTCTGTAGTTAAAAGAGGTTCTGATTTCTTTGATCCTAATGGCAAAGGAAAATTCAGAGTCTTTTCAATATATGTTATCGATAAAGAAGGTTCTATAAAAGAGACACAAAAATTAGTAATATTCTTAATCGATCCATGTCATTTAGTATGTCCTATTGCAGACAAGGCTAGAAATCTTACTAAAAGTCAAAATAGACATAAAATTTTTGAAAACCAAAAAGATTGCAATGATTCTTTAAGCGATGTTTTCTATTCAAAATTTGTAGATAGTAATTCTATTAAATTTATTTCTTTACAAGCTTTCTTGAAAAATAATATTTCAGATTAAATAGCTTTATTTGAATGAGACTGCATTAAAAAGAATAGACTTCTATATTTTTATTGCACATTTTCTACATGCCAACAGCGTGTATTTTTTGTGCAAAAGAAAAAACGAGGCATTTGCCTCGTTCTTCCTATTTAATTAGCGCTGTTCGACTTATTGAAAGTTTGCAACCTTAACGTAAGTCTTGTCAGTGTTGTTACCGATCTTGTAGTAACGCTTGCCATTCTTGAACTTGTATGAAGCACCGTAAGTAGTTACAGTGTCGCCCTTCTTAAGAACAACCTTGTTGGCACGCTTCTTTGAAGTCTTGTAAACGTATGCGTTGTGCTTCAAAGTACGCTTGGTACCATCGATGTTGCCGGCGTTGATGTACTTGTCAACAGCCTTGCCGTTTTCTACTACTTGGTAGTAAGTCTTGCCGTTGATAGTAGTAGTCTTAGGAGCAACAGTTACTGAGTCGTAACGGGTAGCCTTTTCAGTGCCTACACGCTTGCCTTCCTTGTTGTAGTAGTAAGCGTTGTGCATAATGGTCTTTGATACGCTTGGTGCAACAGTTGACTTACCATTTGGAACAGTTACAACTACAGGTAATGAAGCAGTCTTACCGTTATCGTCTGACTTAGCATTTAAAGTTACAGTGAATGTGTCTGGTGCTTCAAAGTTACCAGCAGCGTCTACCTTGATACCAGCCTTTTCAAGTTCAGCCTTAACATCGTCAGCAGTAGTATTTACATTAACAGTTTCGAACTTACCGCTTTGGAATTGCATTGCTTCATACTTACCCTTTAATTCAGTCAAAAGAGTATTTACATTAAGGTCACCATTTTGAGCAAGAGTCATGTATGAACCTTGAGGTGCAACTAAGCCTGACTTAGCATCGTAAAAGCTTACAGCACTAGTGTTTTCTGAGTTATATGCCTTAACGTCTAAGGTAAACTTCAAACCAGTTACATTACCGTATTGGTCCAAAGTTACTTTACCATCCTTGTAGTTAGCACCTTCAACTGTAACACCTTTAGGCAACTTAAAAGTTAAGGTCTTGTTTGCATTAGCTTTACCAAAGCTGAAGCCTACACCACTAAGAGTCATAGTGTATGATGTACCTGCTTCTACATATGCTTTCTTAGCCTGTGAGTCAAAAGCACCAAGGTTATTAGTAAGCTTCTTTGATTCGTTATCGTAACTGTAAACAACCTGTTTACCATTTTTCAAGGTAACATCTTTAGCAACGTCAGCTACATCAGCAGTCACTGAAGTACCGTTAAGAGAAGCTTCAATACTACCTTGAAGAGTTGCAGGAGTAGTAACTACACCACTATTAGTAGCAATAGCACTAGTCAAAGTAAATGATGGAGTTACATTAACAGTATCCTTAGATTCACTAACAGAACCTGCACCACTTAAGTCAACAGTTGGCTTGTTAGTAGCAGTAGTTGCAGTAGTTGCAGTAGTTGCAGCGTTAACTGGCATAGCAGTTGCAGCAATAGGTGCAACAGCTAATAAAGCAGCAGCAGCAACGCTAACAATTCTTAAATTTTTCTTCATGTGGTCTTTTCCTCCTTGAAATATACAAAATGTAACAGGCCATAGGGTTCAGCATGTGCAGGAGCCTATAATGTACAAAAACCTTCGAGACATGATCCACGAGTTTATAACTCTCGCGAGGTAGTAGTCAATGCTGAAGGATCAGCATGCGTACAGGCCACACGCCTGAAGCACGTCCTATTACTTACCACGATTCATATTGTACTAACCTCAACAAGAAATAGCAAGTTAAATTAATTGAAAAACACCTTTTGTAATATTTCTCTTATTTTTACTAACACATAAGCTTATAACCTGTAAAAATTAAAAATACCGCAAACCTAGTCATAACAAGAAATGCAGGCTTAAGACCACTTCTCTATGTTTCAAATAATTTTACAAACGTATAACAAAGTAAGCCAAAAAAGTAATATTCGTATATTCTTTTCCTAAACAATCTTCTGTGAATCATTGCACATTATTCCGTTTTTCTCTTCTGCAGCTTCATCACTATAATTTTTCTTTACTACCTTATTATAAGAGTCCCGATCATCCCTTCTTAACAATTACTAAAGTTTGAGTGTGTTTCTCTCACCTTATCACCTAAATGATTTACACTAGTACTGACAATTTGAAATCCCATTCGGGCCAAATTTGTAATAACTTTTTTCAAGGGAGAGATTACATATAATGAAGAAACTAGTCTTTGGGGGCGTAATTGCAGCGATGTTTATCTTAGGTGGAGGCGGCGCCGGTGCTTATATCAGCCACAGCAATGCCGCACAACATACCGCACAGGATAATTCTAATTCATCAGGCAAGATTGATAATAAGCAAGATAACCACGGCAGCAATGATGTAAGCAAGGATCAAGATGATTCAAGCAAGGACGACGACTCCTCTGTTTCATCGGATTCTTCCAGCTCATCAGACAAGGACCAAGATAAGGATAAGAACTCTTCATCAAGCAAGAAGAAGGAGCAATCCAGCCAATCTAGTTCTAGCTCCAGTGATGATGATTCTAGCCAGAGCAGCAGCCAAAAGCAATCTAGCTCTAGTCAATCGAGCCAATCCTCATCCGAGCAATCATCCAGCACCCAATCTAGCGCTGCTAACAATAAGAACTAAGAAGAAAGAGCCACTACTGCAGTTGAGTAGTGACTCTTATTTTTTACTAAACTTCCTTCATCATTTGCTCGAGTTCAGCTTTAGTGAAGGATTTTTGATATTCATCTACCAATGCAGGTAAAATCTTACTATCTGGCATGCCCAGGTGGCGACTAATGCTTATTGCCTTCCGTACTCCATTCTTCCTTTCTTGTTCCTTACCGTATTCGCGTTCTTCTGCCATTTTTGTTTCAAAGTCCATAATCTTATCCCTCCGAACTGGGTCTGCATTAATATGCGTAATCTTCCGTCGAATTTTGTCATAGATTCTCTGCTGTGTTTCATCAGCCAAGTGATCCAATTGATCGTACCGATCTTCCATCAGATTCACTAACGGCACCAAGTTATACGGTGCACTAGCCAAATCTCCTTTTGAATTAATTATAATTTCTTCTTTTCCGTCATTCAACTCATCCGTTCGGTCTACTACACCTAGCGAACGATACCAACGCTTCACGGGCCCTTCACCATCCGACATCCTGAGAACCGTAGTAACGAAGTCGCTTACCCAAGTCTTTCTGATCCGTCGTTTGCATTTCCAAATTATAGAAATTATGTTGTTCGTCCTTGTCACTCATCACCTCACCAAAAACCTGATCCTCAGTGAAGCCATACCATTGTTTTCCCTCGTGCGTTTTTTCCATAGCGTACCTCATTTCAATAATAGTAGGAATTTTCCCCTCCATTATTTATTACGCAAAAAAACGCTATTTTTTCTTTTTAAATTTTATCAACCACTAAAATTTGCTTTTACTTGCAAAAATCAGTAAAATTGTTATTGACTTTACACTGTTTATTTTTTAATAAAGGGGTAACAAACTTTGACTGAAGAAGAAAAGAACGCACAAGTTCAAGCAGATACAGAAATCGAAGAAAACGACGATCTTAAAGTCGTTATGCCAGAAGCCAACAAGACTACGATGCCTAAGGAAGAATTCAAGGAACAACCTGATTACTTGAAGGTCTTCGCTAA
The DNA here is from genome assembly GCF_900103655.1 of Lactobacillus kefiranofaciens. Lineage (GTDB taxonomy): Bacteria > Bacillota > Bacilli > Lactobacillales > Lactobacillaceae > Lactobacillus > Lactobacillus kefiranofaciens. The sequence goes on along the minus strand of NZ_FMXC01000030.1, from coordinate 13,673 downwards.
CTTCTACATCGCTGAATCCGACGCCGATGATCTTGAAGTAATCAACCTTTACGATGAGAATCACAACATGGTCGACATCAACAGCTACCTATTGAACAACATTCACTTCCCACGTAAGAAGTTGATCGATCACGTATTGCAATACCACGACTACAACTTCAAGAACTTGCTTAAGGTGATGGCTGATAAGACTGGCGTTAAGCCTGAAGAAATGCTCACTTACGAAGCATGGGAAAAATGGGACGAAGAACAACGTGCCAAGATTCCTTCATCACTTTCATAATTTGAGATTGAAAAAGCTCCCATTTTCGGGAGTTTTTTGTTTGCACTTTATAGTTGTTCAGTCTGACTAACAAAAATCGCAAAATTTGTCACTTATATAAACATCTTAACGCTATCTTCCTAATCACTTATCTTCATTTTTTCACTTGCAATCTAACCTAAAATAGACGAGAATGGATGTATCAAGAAAATGCCAGCGTGGCATTTTCTTTTTTTATTAAAAGCTACAATTTAATTTGTGGGAGATTTGAAATGAATAATAAAGCTAAACACATGAGCGCGGCTAGCTTACTGATCGCCATCGGAATCGTTTACGGCGATATCGGTACTAGTCCGCTTTATGTTATGAAGTCTATTGTGGAAGGCAATGGCGGCATCGGCAACGTGAACCGCGACTTCATCGTCGGGTCTATTTCACTTGTATTGTGGACCGTTACCCTGCTAACGACCCTGCAGACTGTGGTAATCGCTTTGAAGGCAACCAACCACGGTGAAGGTGGGATCTTCGCCCTCTACACGCTGGTTAGAAAGCATGCCAAGTGGCTGGTTTTGCCTGCCTTGATTGGTGGGGCTGCAATCTTAGCCGATGGTACTTTAACGCCAGCCGTTACTGTAACGACCGCGATCGAAGGATTGAAAGGTCTACATTTTGGCGGCAGCGTCCCCGTTTCTACCCAAGGCATGGTTATCACAATTACCGTGATCATCCTGCTAGTGCTGTTTTCTATTCAAAAGATGGGGACCAGCATCATCGGTAAGGCCTTCGGTCCGATCATGTTCCTTTGGTTCACTTTCCTAGGTGTCATCGGCGTGATTAACATGGCTGGCAACTGGTCAATTCTAGCTGCCATCAATCCAATGTACGCAATTAAGTTGCTGTTCAGTCCGTACAACAAGGCCGGGATCTTTATCTTAGGATCCATCTTCCTGGCCACTACCGGTGCCGAGGCACTATATTCAGACGTAGGCCACGTTGGCAAGGGCAACATCATTGGTTCCTGGCCATTCGTCTTCGTCTGTTTATCACTTAACTACTTCGGTCAAGGCGTTTGGATTTTGCACAATCCAACCTACCGTCCAGCTGGTGGCTGGGTATTGAATCCATTCTTTGAAATGATCCCAGCCAACATCAGATTGTTCGCCATTATCTTGGCCACAATTGCCGCCGTTATTGCTTCACAGGCTTTAATCACCGGTTCCTTCACGCTGGTTGCTGAAGCCAGTGGCTTGAAGTTCCTGCCAAGAATGAACATCAACTACCCATCTACCGAAAAGGGCCAGATCTACATCCCTTCCATTAACAAGGGAATCTGTATCGCAACTATCGCGATTGTACTTTACTTCCAAACTTCAGCCCACATGGAAGCAGCCTATGGTCTGTCAATCACGATTTCAATGCTTGCAACCACTATCTTGCTTTACGAATGGTTAGTGTTAAAGAAGATCAACCCAATTTGGAACTGGATTTTCTTAATCTTCTTTGGCGTGCTCGATATCATGTTCATGATCTCAAGTTTAACTAAGTTCAACCACGGCGGTTATGTCTCACTCTTCATCGCTGGTGTAATTGGCTTCATCATGTACGTTTGGTACTACGGTAACAGGGTCCGTGACAAGCGTGAATCACGCAATGCCTACGTACGTTTAGACGAATACACCGACATGCTGACTAATTTAAGTCATGATGAAAATTACCCAACTTACGCAACTAACTTAGTCTACATGGCTAACGTTAAGTACAACAAGTTCATTAAGCGTGAAGTTCTTTATTCAATCCTAGATAAACGGCCTAAACGGGCTAAGGCTTATTGGTTCGTCACCGTTAATGTCACTAACGAACCGTTCACTGCTGAATATGCGGTTAACACTTACGGCACTAAGAACGTAATTAATATTCAGCTTTACTTAGGATTCAAGAAGCAAACTAGCGTGAACGTCTACATTCGGCAGATCGTTAATGACTTAATCGCCGATGGGACGATCGAACCGCAGCCACAAGAATACACAACCACGCCCGGTCGTGACGTAGGTGACTTCTCATTCGTTATCGTTAACGATGTCATCAGTCCCCAAACGCAACTGGTTGGTTACGAAAAATGGCTGGTTGAAGCTCGGGTTCGTCTGCAGAACCTATCATCTAACCCAGCTTCATGGTTTGGCCTAGAGTATGCAGATACCGTGATTGAGCGTGTACCATTAATCTTAGGTCGACCAAATCCATCCTACATTAAGCGAATTAAACCAAAAGATTATTCCAACGCGAAAACTAAATAAATACACAAGAAAAAAAGGCTCCTATTTTGGGAGCCTTTTTAGTGCATAGAATTTATATGGGTATAAGTTATCGAGGCCGCAGTGTAGTAGCGCGCACTGTAGTCACTTCCTATATAGGAGTTTATCGATAAAATAGCGAAATATTGTTATTATATTTACAATTTATTTTTTACCAAATTACAACTCGCTTGGCTGGATCGAGCCACATACCATCGCCTTCCTTAACGTCGATGGCCTTGTAAAATTCTGCTTGGCATTGTGATTGTACGTTAGCCCGTTCTGGACCGGGGGCGTGGACATCAACTGACACTTGCGTTTTAATTGAAGCTTCCAGTTGCTTATTAGCCCAGATGCGTGCGAAGTTTTCAAACAACTTCTTCATATCGCCATGTTCACGCTTGTTGGCTTCAACTGCGGCAGTTAACCCGCCTTGATCAGCAATGTTTTCAGAAACAATTTGCTTACCATTCAAGGTTACAGGACCATACTTGATGCCGTCGAACAAGTCAATTTCAGCTTGTGTCCGCTTCTTGAACTCAGCGTAATCTGCCTCAGTCCACCAATTCTTCATGTTACCGTATTCGTCAAATTGCGCACCATTGTTATCAAAGGCATGTGATACCTCGTGGGCAATTACGCTACCAATTCCACCAAAGTTTTCGGCTCGATCTTGCTTCAAGTCATAGAATGGTGCTTGCAAAATTGCGGCTGGGAAAGTCAAATCATTTCTTTGTGGATCATAGCAGGCGTTAACCAGGTTACCTGGCATGAGCCAAACGGTCCGGTCGACCGGCTTGTGTAATTTCTCCACATTGTACTTAACGCTCTCTACTTCAGCTGCACGAGCATTGGAATAAAGACTGCCGCCCTCATCAGCTGGCGTAACTTGCAGACGATCATAGATTTCTTCAATCTTGTCTGGGTAGCCGATCTTCAAAATCAAGGCCCGCAGCTTAACGATCGCCTTTTGCTTAGTGGCTTCTGAGAGCCAATTATTTTCCTTAATGCGTTGTTCGTAGATGTCTAGCATCTGGTGAATCATGTCCAAGACATCCTTCTTAGCGTCCTCACCAAAGTAGGTTCTACCATAGTAAACACCCACAACTTCACTGAACATACCGTTAGCCATCCGGTAAGCTTGCTTTTCTTGACTAGACAACTCTGGTTGACCAGACAAAGCTTGACCGAATGGAAAGGCTGCTTCACGGAAATCTTGTGACAAGTAGCTAGCCGCACCATTGATGAACTTCAAGATCAACCAGCCTTTAATCTCTGCAAAGTTATCTTCGTTAACCAACTCATCGAAGTGGTCTAAGTAACGTGGCTCTTGCACGATCACACGATCAGGCACTTCACCTAAGGCTTCCTTTAAGAAGTAATCGATTTTGAAGTTATTGATCTTCTCTTCAAAGTCAGCCATTGCAGTTGGGTTATAAGTTGCTGGGTAGTCTGCCCATTCTTCTGAGGACTTCACTACCTTAGCCAATTTAGCATCAAATTTGATGGCATTGGCAACATATTCTTGAGCCTTTTCTTCGGCAACACCAGCCATCTTGAGCAGGTTTTCTGATTGCTTTTGCAAAACTGCCAAAAGCTTCTTAGCCGCATCGGTCTGATAAGTCGTCGTATCTGGCAAGAGCAATGAAGGACCTGAGAATTGCAAGACATTAATCTTGGTATTCTTCATGTCGGCATCAACATCGAAGCTGAATGGCAACGCAAAGGCAGCCTTAAACAAGTCGGGTGCCTTTAAGTTAAAGTCTTCAAAGTTGCGGATTCCTTCAAGCAGTTCTAAGTCAGCTTGAATTGGCTTAGCAGCATCCTCATTCCGCTTCTTAAAGTCGCGTGCTAATTTATATAGTTCCACAGCTTTAGCCAGATTAGGCACTGCAGGAATCTCTTTTTTGCCATCGGCAAAATCCGCGAAGTCTTTCATCAGCTTCTTTTCAACATTTAAGTCAATGTTGTCAAAGCTAGCGATTCTAGAACGATCAGATGGAATTTTAACATCCTTTAGCCACTTGGAGTTAACGGCTAAATATAAATTATCTTGTGGGCGAATGCCTTCTTGAGGTGCTAGAATATCGCCGGCACCGCCACGTACAGTCATTTTATTATTCAAAAAATAGGCCTCCCTTATTCGTAAATTAAAATTAAATCAGTTTAATTATATCATTTTAGTTTAATTATTACTGTGATTTTACTTGTACAAAGTAAGCTTTTTAACCAACTTAGTATAAATTGGCACCATTAAGACAATCATCAGGGCAATCACAATTGCGGCTACCCAGAAAAATGGGATGTAACCCGCATGATCGATGATCATCCCGCCAAACAAAGGACCAAAGGCACGACCAATGCCACTGGCCACCATCGTGGAGCCCTGATATTTCCCCTTACTCGTCTTAGGCGAAAGGTCATTAACATAGGTTGGAATAGCTGGAAAGGCTGTTGCTTCACCTAAAGTCAGAATAAACATCGACAAGGCAAAGTGAGCGAAGTCCTTGGCAAAAACCAGTGTGATAAAGGATAGCGAGAACATGCAGATGCCAAAGATGATTTGATGAAAGAGATTTTTAAATAAATTAGGGAAACGAGCCAAAATGCCCTGTGCAATTACGATGACGCCGGCATTCAAGGTCCAAAGTAAGCTATATAAATGGAACGGAATGCCTAGAGAAACCATATAAACGGACAAATTGGATTCCCAATTCATGTACATCAGCCAAGTTACCCCTAAGGTAGTAAAGAAAGCCATTGTCATGATGAAGTTACGCTTAGGCATCGGCACCATCTTTTGCTTAGCGCCACTCTGCCCCTTGGCTACTCTGCGCTTGTGAAAAGCAATGATCGGCCGATAATTAAAGATCGCATTGATAAAAGCTACCACAAATAGCAAGGCCGCGATTATAAATAAAAGCGTAATCGAGTAATCATACAGGTATCCTACAATCAAAGTACCAGTTACCACGCCCAAGTTTTGCGAAAAATACAGGACATTGAAGACATAGCGCCCCGAATAGCGCCGCAGACTAGTCGCAATGGAGTTAATCAGGGTACCATTCCAGCCGCCCAAAAAGCCGGTAATCGTCAGCCAGATCCAATATTCAGGCCAGCCGTGGAAGGCCGCCATTAAGAACAATACGGTAGCATCTAGACCAACGCCCCACAGAATTAATGGATAGGGATTATGGCGGTCATAAAGTCGTCCCGCGATAATTGAGCCAAAAATATTGCCAGCACAATTACAAAATAAAACAACCCCAATCATTGAGAGGCTGATATGCAGTTGCTTGTTTAAATAAACCGAGGTTAGTGGCCAAATAAAACTTGCCCCAATCCACGTAGCAAGCTCCCCCACGATTAGCCATCGCAGCTTGATTTCAGCATCTTGCGTCTTTCCATGTGCAAGCTTCATTTAATCATTTCCTTTCTTATTTCATAATTCATTCCTAACCTCAAGTGTAACAAAAAAGAAGCGGTCCTAATAGCCACTTCTACAGAACATTTATAATGTTTTTTTCTCACCGGATAAGTCTCTAATCTTAGTAATATCCTCTGCCACTTCAAGACAGCCTAAATATTTATTATTTGCATCCCTTACAGCATAATAACGCAAATACAACGTTTTACCCATTTTTTTAGGCGTAAACCAATATTCAATCATATCTCGTTTACCTTCATGAAAATCCTTAAAAATCTTCTGAATCAGCGGCTTGCTCTGCGGCGTATGACAAGAAAAAACAGAATTACCCAATGCATTTTTCGAATGCGGATAGATCGCTGCGCCACCGCCAAAATAAGCCACTTTATCATTTTCATCAACAAAAGTCAGCGCAAAGGGCAAAAGATCAAGAATGGCTGACAACTGCTCTAAATTCAGGCTGCCTTCTTTGAAGTTAACAAAGAAAGAACGCAAATTTTTAATGTCAACCGGGCCACTGCTCTTCTCTGGCAATTTAGGTTGCCAATTCATCGGCGGATTAATTAAGGTATAGCCAATTTGCTTTTCCTCACGCTTCACGTTCAACCAGTCTTCCGGAGTAGCAACTTCTGCAATCATCGGAAGCATGATGTCCTCTTCTTTGAAAATCATCTCTAATACTTCATGACTGACCCGCTGAATTGCATCCTTGACCCGCTCTGGATCAACCGGGGTCGCGTCTACCGCCTTTTGCGCATCCCTAATATAACTGCGGATCTCGTCATCAACGCCCCACATCACTTGTGGCGGTGCGGTAATACCATACTTCGTCATCAGAGGAAACAGCGATACTCCCTTACGCGCATAATGCTTATCAATAGTCGCTAAGTCATTCAAAGCTTGCTTAAGCTTGTCTAACGTTTTCGCCTTACCAGTTTTCGTCCACTTTTTCAGATTAGGCAATAAAAAATCATTAACTAAAGATTTAATTACCACGTTTTCCTGCTTAAAAGTGCTAACCGGATGACCTGACATAGTAAAATCGGGATTCTCAGCTTGTGGCTTAATGCTGCCCTTGAAGACATCAGCATGAACATTACACAAATATTGAATTTGCCGTGGATCTAGGCCTTGCTTGATTAATTCTCGCTCTGCTGCCGTAATTTCCGCGACATCTACCTGATCGAACTCCGCCTTAAACATCTTCTTGGCAGTCGCAAAATCGCCGCCTTGTTGAATATAGTGTAAAACCTTTAATAATGCTGCCTGTCGCTCTTTACTTAAATCCGTCATTACTCAATCACCTTGTAGCCTTTTGCTTCAAATGCCTTTTTAATCTTATCTAAATCGATCTTCATTGCCTGTGCTCCCAGCGGAATGGTCATTACCCGACCGACCGTCTTGAGCAGGCCCGGAATCTTAATGCGGGTAAAGCCACAATCATACATAATTTGCACAAAGTCTGGATATTCATCCGCCAATTTTTTAATCGGTACAGAAAAATCGATAATCTTCTGCTTCTCCTCAGTCTGCTCAATTTCTGCTTTCTCACCAGCATTATCTAGCATTTCCAACTGCTTTTTAGCTGCATGCGACATCCGCTCCGGTGACCAAACCGGGTACCAGACCAGTTGAACTTGGCATTGATCAATACCATCAACCGATAATACTGCTTTTTCAATATTTTTTTGCAAATAATCCGACAACGGACAGCCACTGATTGTGAGCGTCATTTTTACCGTTGCCTGATGACCTTCAATGTCGATGCCATAGATCAAGCCCAGGTTAACAACATCAACTTGCAATTCTGGGTCAATGACTTGAGTTAACGCCGTCATGATTTGATCAACTTGCTTAATGTTTTCTTCTTTCATTTTCCTTACCCCAAATAAAAAGTCCGGGAAAACTTCCCAGACCTTATTTTACTTTATTTCTGTAATTTATCCCAAATAACGACCTTGTGTGCTTCAAGCGACTTTGGCACATCAATGATTCGTTGGTTGCTGGAGCCTCTGAACTGCAAGGTTAAGTCCTTCAGATCATTCATAAAACGACCATCAACCAAGATATCAATCTTAGACAGCATCTCTCTTTTATCTGGCGTCTCTTTTTGCAATTCATCCCAGGTATAGCCTGACCAAGACCAGATATCCTTAGTATGACCAAACTCCTTGCGAATCCGGTTAATTAATTTTAAGCAAACCCACGTGTTCAGAAAAGGTTCGCCACCAAGCAAGGTCAATCCTTGTACATATGACTGCGACAGATCTTTGATAATGCGGTCCTCTAGCTCCCGCGTATACGGAAAGCCATAATTGAAATTCTGTGCCGCTAAGTTGTAGCATCCCGGGCAGTCAAATAAACAACCGGAGACGTACAGACTGCACCGCACGCCTTCACCATCAACAAAGTTAAATGGCTTATAATCCGCAATTTTATGCTTAGAATAATCTTCCGTCTTCCATTCTTGTGGCTGTGGATTTTTCGGCTTGCGATGCATTCTTTTCAATTCACGCTGATGGTCCAATTGCGGCTTATATTGGTCAGGATCGACAAACATCGTGTCCCCACCCATATTCACCTTGATTAAGTTGCTGCGAACATCAGGCCCTTCTTGCGTGTTTTTATCTTTTTCTGGCATTAATATTCACCATTCTTAACTTCTTCTTCAGTCGCTAAGCTATCTTCTAAGCCAAAGTCCATATGCTTAACGCGGTGCACGATTTCCTCATGCCGACCATGAACCATCGGCCGCTTCAATGGGTTGCCTAAGTAGCCACAAGTTCTTTTAACACAATCACAGGTAGCTGGATCGTGGTTGCCACACTTAGGACATTCAAAGCCTTTAGCAGTGGATTTAAACTCACCAGCAAAACCACATTTGTAGCACTTATCGATTGGCGTGTTAGTACCCAGGTACCCTACCTTATCGTAAGCCCAGTCCCAGACAGCTTCTAAGGCAGCTGGATTTTGTTTCAAGTTAGGGTATTCGCAGTAATGGATAAAGCCACCAGCGGCGTAATAAGGATATGGTGCTTCGAAAGTTAACTTCTCAAACGGAGTTGGGTGCTTTCTAACATCGTAGTGGAAGGAATTAGTGTAGTATTCCTTATCCGTAATGTCCTTCACCTTGCCAAATTTAGCAGTATCCAATCGGCAAAAGCGGTCAGTTAAGCTTTCGCTTGGCGTTGAGTATAAGCTGTAGTGCCAGTGATATGGGTCTTCCTTTTCCCACTTGGCACACAAGTCATGCATGCGCTTGACGATCTCGATAGTGCAGTCATGGGCCTCTTCATTATGTTCCCAATCTGGGCCGTAAAAGACGGTACCGACTTCGTAAAGACCGATATAGCCCAAAGAAATGGTTGCCCGGCCATTCTTGAACAATTCGTTAACGTCATCGCCAGGCTTTAAGCGTTTGCCAAAAACGCCATATTGATACATGATTGGCGCATTCTCCGGCTTAGCTTGAATTGCACGACGTCCCTTGAAGGCCAAAGCTTGGTGACAAGTCCGCATTCTGGTGTTAAAAATCTCCCAGAAGAGCTTTTTATCGCCGTGACTTTCCATGGCAATTCTTGGCAAGTTGACGGTAACTACACCCAAGTTCATTCTGCCTGAGTTAACTTCCTTGCCATTTTCATCCTTCCAGCCTTGCAAGAATGACCGACAACCCATTGGCGCCTTGAAGGAACCGGTGATTTTCTTGATCGTGTCGTACATCAAGACATCAGGGTACATTCTCTTAGTCGAACATTGGATGGCCAACTGCTTAACATCATAATTTGGGTCACCGGGATGCAAGTTCAAACCCTTTTTAATAGTGAACACTAACTTAGGGAAAATAGCGGTTCTGCGCTCTCTACCTAAACCCTTGATTCGGATGCGCAAGATGTCTTTTTGAATTTCCTTTTCAATCCAAGAAGTACCTAGACCAAAGCCTAAAGTAGTAAATGGCGTCTGACCTTGGCTAGAGAACATGGTGTTAATCTCATATTCTAAGCCCTGCATGGCATCGTAGATATCTTTCTTGGTTTGCTGCTTGGCATATTCATCGAGTTTTTCCGGATCAGAGATAAACTCCTTAGCATCCTTAAGGTGCTTGTGGTAATTCTTTTCCGCAAAAGGTGCTAATACTTCATCAGCTCGGTCGAATGAACAACCGCCGTATTGACTAGAGGCCACGTTGGTAATGATTTGCGTTACCTGGTGGGTAGCCACATTGATGGAATTAGGGCTAGTCATGTAGGCATTGCCGATCTTAAAGCCATTAGTCAGCATATCCTTGAAGTCAATCAAGCAGCAGTTAGTCATTGGTGAAAGCGGCGTATAATCCAAATCATGCCAATGAATATCACCGCGCAAATGTGCCTTAGCAATATGTTGCGGCATCATAGTTAAACCGACTGTTTTACCAACGGTACCGGCAGTTAAATCACGCTGAGTACTGAAGACCTCGCTATCTTTATTGGCGTTTTCATTAACAATCGTTGGGTCGCCGTTAACCATCCGTTCCAAACGATTGCGCGTATCGGTTTGCTTAATCCATTCTTGTTCGTCATGCTTACGATAAGCTACATAAGCCTTAGCTTCATCGAGGTAGCCTAATTCATTAAGGCTATCCTTAAAAGCAGCCGCAACATCTTGTGCCTTAACTGCATCTTGCGTCTCTAATTTCGCAGCGATTTTCTCGAGCACAGCTAATGCGGCATCATCTAGATCCAAGTTATGCAGCACCATCTTTAATTTAAAAATTTCAAACGGATACTTTGCCCCATCGCGTTTAACGAAAGTGGTAGGCAAGTTTAATTCATTCTCTTTTTGTTGGTTAAATTCTTGTTTAAGCATATTCATCACTCCAAAATGTCGTAGTTCCATAATATCATAAACACAACATCTTGTATTCTATTCAAATATAGCCCGGTACATCTTGTATCAAGCAAAAGACTGATACATTAACCAACAGCGCAAAAAAATTTTTTAAAGAAAAAAGATTAAGCTTTTTTGCGGCTTAATCTTTAATTCAAAATCAATATTTTTACTAAGCTTTAGCTTGGCCTTTTTCAATAATCATCCGGATAATATTCAAAATAAACATCCAGCATAAGTTGTAAAGCCAAACTTCACCAATCATCCCTAATGAAATCTTAGGTACTAACCAGCCAAAGTAGCAGGCACATGCAGCAAAGACTTGCGTAATCACAATTGCCCAGAACAAAGCTTTAGCTGGATATGGCTTTTGGAAGAACCAACGAGTTTGTCTAGTAACAAACAACAATAGGTGTCCACCGGCAACTAATTGCAAGAACATAATTGTTTGTAATTGGGCTGGATCACTAACTGCGAACCAACTAATCATGCCTGGGTTTTTAGCTGACATAAAACCAACAATCAGCAAAATCATTGATTGAATGACCGCAAAGACACCTAAAATTGATGAAGTAGTTAAGATCTTCTTCATCTGCCACCTAATCGGCTTATCGCTGATATGCGTATTATCATAAGCAATCGTCATAATTGGCAAGTCATCAAGCAGTGACATAATCACAATCATAATCGCTGTTAATGGCTGGAAGTTAAGGAAGATAGAAGACAAAACTACTAAGAACATGATATTCATCGTCAAAGCAACACGATAAATAGTATAACTAGTAATTCTGGCAAAAATCTTTCTGGCTTCCGTAATTGCAGTTTGAATAACTGACAAACCTGGTGAAGTCAAAATTAAGGCAGCAGCACTTCTGGCTGCATCAGTAGCTCCGGCAACAGCAGTACCACAATCGGCTTGCTTCAAAGCAGGAGCTCGTTAACCCCATCACCAGTCATGGCCACAATATGACCTTGTTTTTGCAAAGTCTTAACGATGGCATATTTATGTTCTGGAAAGACTCTGGCAAAACCATCCGCGTCAGCAATCAACTTAGCCAAATCATCAGGTACATTATCAGGATCTAGATCCTTCGGGAAGACTTTAGATGCATTATAAATCTTAGTCCCCATTCCTAATTTCTTAGCAGTTTCAATCGCAATCGCGGTATCATCACCAGTAATCATCTTGACGCGAATACCTTCACGTTTGCATTCATCAATAGTTTTCTTAGAATCATCCCGTGGTGGGTCAAACATTGAGAGCACGCCCAAAACGGTCCAGGTTTTTCCTTCATCTTTACTTTGGGCAACGCCTAATGCACGATAGCCCCGTTTAGCTAATTGATCAGTAATATCATTAACCTTATTTGCGACAGCACTATCGTCACTCATTTGACCAATAACTTGAGGCGCACCCTTCACTACCCAAAGTTTTTCATTGCTTGTTTGATTGTGTAAATGAGCTTCGATCTTTTTAGAAACTGGGTTAAACGGGATAAATTTATCTAAGACCCAATCTTTTAACTTGCTTTGATCCTTCAATGCGGCAATAACTGCATTATCAATTGGATCGTTATCTTCTTTTCTAGAAGCTAAGGCACCAATAAAGATCACATCTTGTGCATCTTTTGCATTAATTAATGATGTCTCACCTAGTGTCAATTGATTTTTAGTTAAAGTCCCCGTCTTATCGCTACAGAGGATATCAACCCCAGCCATCTCTTCAATTGAAGATAGCCTTGAGACAATCGCCTTTTTCTTTGAAAGGTTTAAGGCTCCCAAAGCCAAGGTAATTGAAAAGACTGTCGGCATCGCTACTGGAATTGAAGCCACCAGCAACACAAGAACGAATTGCAAAATATTCAGGACAGTAGTTACGCCCAGAGTATGAGCTACATAGTCATTGTAGACTCTAAAGGCAACCATAATCAGGGCCAAAATAACTGCCACGATAATTTAGTATAGTCTAGATCTTGTCTCTTTTTGAGAAGTCCGCTTGTACCAAGGGGTTCAGGCGATTTTAATGGCTCTCGCTTAATATAAACGTCTTTTGCTGTTACTTCCAAATCTGCCAAATATAATCTATTTGGTTCGTTTTTGCCTGATCTTGGATTAAAACCCATATGTTTTTGATACAAAAGTTTTGCGTCCATTAATTCGTGTTTAATCTTATTGATTTTATTATTTGACCAGTTTCGTAAATCTTTTAGTTCATTGTTTGTGTATATGAAATATACGTTGTTATTTTCGTCAACCCAATTATTGCTCAGTGAGTAACTTAGACGATCGCGTAACACCGAATAAAGTAAAATGGCACTATCGCTAAGATCCTTATATTTTTCTCCTTGGAGTAAGATCTGCGGCAAAGCGTAGAACTTTACTTCATATGCCCTTTTAGCATTTGTAAAGTTGAAATTTGATTGATCCATAATAAAAGCTCCCTTTCTTAACTGACACACGCTGTCTTAAAAGAGAGTTGCTAAAACCTAAGTGTATAATTTTTTGCGGTAAGTTGAATAATTAATTAAAAAAGCTCAAGTCCTTTGAATTTGGACTTGAGCTCAAACAAAAAGACCAGTAGTCTGATGTTAAGAACAAAAAACACATTAGAAGCTGGTCTTTTATGGAATCTATTATAACTGATATCGTGAAAATTATTAAGTCTGAAAATAATGTTATTGCTCGTGAAAAGGCATTAATGTGCTACTTCTTTGGTTTGATTAGAGAATTAATGAAATTAGCACTAGAAGAAGTTGATGCCGGCTTAGTTGAAGAAACTAAAAAGCAAGGCTATCAGATTGAAAAGAAAAATAAGCGCTCAGTT
>NZ_FMXC01000058.1 GCF_900103655.1 Lactobacillus kefiranofaciens | reverse complement strand
GTTCGTGCCAGCCTAAGAAAGACGCATGAAGCTCATCTGGGCATTCATCACGGCGCCATTGAAAGCTTAACAGCAGGACATAGCTATTTAAACGATTTTAGCAGAAAAATAAATCAAATAAATATTTAAGAAATTAAGGTCAGACTAATGGTTAATAGCCTACCGCAAAAATATTGACACTTACGGTTTCAACATAACAGTTGACAAATATTAAAAAGTCGACTACTATTATCATTAGATTTTAATGCTAATCCGATTAGGGAAAAGCTCTGAAGAGAAGAGTAACTGATTTAACAAGATTCAAAGAGAATCCGGTTGGTGAAAAAGGATATCTTAACAATCAGCGAATATGAACTCTGAATAGTGCAATTAAGTTAACGCTTGGTTGTCGGCTGTGACCGTTAACTCACAGGGTATCAATTATGAGAATTTGGAATAATTGGCACTTTCAGAGGTATTGCTTGCGAGAGTAATACGAATTCAGGGTGGTACAGCGAAGCATTCGCCCCTCCGTCAGATTATTTCTGATATGTGGGGACGAATGCTTTTTTATTTGCTGAACCGCTCTAAGGGATTTTATTATTCAGCAGTGACTGTTAAGATAGTAACTGTAATTAATAAATTTTAAGGAGATATGATATCTTATGGCAAAAGTTGAAAGTTTTACATTAGATCACACAAAGGTAAAGGCACCTTACGTTCGTCTCATCACTGAAGAAACTGGAAAAAAGGGCGACGTCATTTCTAATTACGACTTACGACTTGTTCAACCAAACACCAATGCCATTCCTACTGCAGGGTTGCATACGATTGAACATCTCTTAGCCGGATTACTTAGAGATCGCCTTGACGGGGTTATCGATTGCTCACCATTTGGCTGCCGAACCGGTTTTCATTTAATTACTTGGGGTGAACACAGCACCACTGAAGTCGCAAAGGCTTTGAAGGGGTCACTCGACGCAATTGCCAACGACATCGAATGGAAAGACGTTCAAGGGACTGACAAGTATAGTTGCGGTAATTACCGTGATCATTCATTGTTCTCTGCTAAAGAGTGGAGTAAAGAAATCTTGTCACAAGGGATCTCTGATCAACCTTTCGAACGCCACGTTATCTAGTTTCTGAAATGATCCATTAATACTGCTTTTTATAGACGCTACAATCTGACAAAGATTGCAGCGTCTTTTTCTTTAACCTTTCCCAAATGATTAGCGAAAATCAGACACTCTCATTAACAATTGCGTACTTAAATCAAGGAGGATTTAACAACTATGACAACAACAATTATTGGGTTCCCACGCATTGGCCATCACCGTGAATTAAAATTTGCCACTGAACATTATTGGAAAAATAAAATTAACCAGGAAGAATTACAACAAACAGCTTACGAAATCAGAAAAAATAACTGGCAGGCTCAAAAAGATGCCGGCATTGATCTAATTCCAGTAGGTGATTTTTCATTCTTTGATGGTGTTTTGGACACTGCCAACATATTAAACATTATCCCTTCCCGTTATAAAGATCTTCACTTATCCGAATTGGACGAATACTTTGCTCAAGCCCGGGGCTATCAAAATGGTTCTGAAACCGTGAAGGCTCTCCCAATGAAAAAGTGGTTTAACACCAACTATCACTACATTGTTCCTGAATTTTCAAAAGAAACTAACGTTAAATTAGTTGGCAATAAATTGTTTAATGAAATTAACGAAGCCCTTGAACAAGGGATCAATGCCAAGGCTGTTGTTATCGGTCCTTACACCCTTTTGAAGCTAAGTCGGTTTATTGAAGACACCAAGCCCCGAGATTATGTTGAGGCGTTGGTTGAAGCTTACAAACAAATTATTGACCGCTTGAGTCAAAAGGGCGTTAAGTGGCTTCAAATCGATGAACCCGCTTTAAGTTTCGACGTTGACTCTGTTGAAAAACAACTCTTTGACGACTTATATGACGGCATTCTTGCCGAGAAACGATCAACGAAGATTCTTTTGCAAAACTATTTTGGCGATATTCGTGATATTTATAATGATGTCACTTCAAAGAACTTTGATGGAATCGGTTTGGATTTCGTTGAAGGCAAGTACAACAATGAGCTGTTAAAACAAAATGGGTTCCCAGATGATAAAATCCTATTCGCCGGAGTTGTAAACGGCAAAAATATTTGGCGTAATCATTATGAAAATACCATTAACTTTTTAAACCAGCTCAACACCAAAACCCCGGTTGTATTAAATAGTTCCACATCCCTTCTGCATGTCCCATACACTGCAGAAGACGAGACAAAGCTGCCTGGCGATGTGAAACAGTATCTTGCTTTTGCCTTACAAAAACTGGATGAGATTAAAGAACTCGATAATATTTATCATGATGAAGCGGATGGTAAAATTGCTTTAACGAAAAACGACAACCTGTTTCAAAGCGTTAAACATCCAGTCAACCCAGTTGTTCATCACCGAATTGCCAGTTTAAGTCAGGCTGATTATACCCGTTTGCCAGAACGCAGTGAACGTGAAAAAATTCAGAAAAAAGAATTCAATTTACCAGTTTTACCAACAACAACAATTGGCTCATTCCCACAAACTAAAGATGTTCGTCAAAATCGTTCAAAACTTCGCAAGGGTGAAATTACCCGTGAACAGTACGACAAATTTAACGAAGATAAGATTGTTCGTATCCTCAGAAAGCAAGAGGAAATCGGTTTGGATGTCCTTGTTCACGGTGAATATGAACGAAACGACATGGTTGAATACTTTGGTGAAAAGCTTGACGGTTTCGTCTTTACGCAAAACGGTTGGGTTCAATCATACGGTACCCGAGGGGTTAAACCACCAATCATCTGGGGCGATATCTCACGAACCGCACCAATCACCGTAAAAGCTTCTGTCTTTGCGAAAAACCACACTGATAAATTAATCAAAGGCATGCTGACCGGTCCGGTTACGATTTTTAACTGGTCATTCCCACGTGAGGATGTTTCACCTAAAGAATCAGTCACCCAGATTGCTTTAGCCCTTCAAGATGAAGTCCTGGATCTTGAAAAACACGACATCAAAATTATCCAAATCGATGAACCGGCTTTGCGAGAAAACTTACCGTTGCGTAAATCCAACTGGTATTCTGAATACCTCGACTGGGCAGTTCCAGCCTTCCGGTTAGTCCACAGTAAGGTTCAAGCAAGCACCCAGATTCATACTCATATGTGCTACAGTGAATTTGGCGATATCATCAAGGCGATTGATGCACTGGATGCTGACGTCATTTCATTTGAAGCTTCCCGTGCCGACTTTACCTTAATTGATCAACTTGTTGCTGCAAACTTCCAGACTGAAGTTGGACCCGGTGTTTACGATATTCACTCACCACGAATTCCATCTGAAAAAGAAGTCGAGGACTTGATTAAACAACTCGTTCATAAACTACCAATTGACAAGATTTGGATTAATCCGGATTGTGGCTTAAAGACGCGAACTGAAGAAGAATCCTTTAAGAGTCTACAAAATATTGTTGATGCAACGAAGAAAGTTAGAAGTGAGATAAATGAGCCTAACAGCGTTATTTAAAAATAAAACTGTCTTTTCCCTGGAAGTCGTCCCGCCTAAGAAAGACTCGCCCAAAGAAGCAATTTTACCAACCCTTCAACAGCTCCAATCAATTAATCCGGATTTTATCTCGGTTACATTAGGGGCTGGTGGATCTGACCACTATACCGGTACCGTTCAGATTGCTGATTTAATTCAAAACCAGCTGAACATCCCGGCAGTCGCCCACGTCCCCGGATTGTACCAAACCCGCGAACAGGTTTTAAACCTACTGGATAATCTCTCAGAATTTAATGTTAAAAACATTTTAGGCCTTCGCGGTGATAAAATTCCCGGAAAACAACCAGTTGGTGACTTTAATCACGCCAATGATCTGGTAGCCTTTGTTCATCAAAATCGACCAGACTTTAGCATTGCCAGTGCTTGTTACCCAAATTGTCACCCTGAGGCCACTGGGTTTGTTGATGATATTGCCCATTTAAGAACCAAAGTCGATGCTGGCGCCGATCACCTGATCAGTCAACTATTTTTCGATAATCAAGCTTTTTATGATTTCCAGGAAAAGGCTGAAATTGCCGGGATTCACGTCCCAATCGAAGCCGGCATCATGCCTTGTACCAACAAGAAACAAATTGAACGAATTACTCAAATTACAGGGGTTCCACTACCTAAAAAGTTCAGTGCTATTTTAGATCGTTATCAAAACAGTAAGGAAGCAATGCGGGATGCCGGAATTGCGTTCGCTGTTGATCAAATTATCGATCTTGTTTCTGAAGGCGTTGACGGAATTCACCTTTATACCATGAATCATGCCGACATTGCCGAACGAATCTGGAATGCGACTAAATCAGTATTTGATGCTGCTAATGCAAGAACCTGGACAACTATAGCTTAAACAGCGGCGGGGACGGTGATTCAGCGTGTCTTGAACCAACTGCAGATCCACTAATGAGAGGTTTTTAAAGGAATGCCCCTTTGGGAAGAACTCTCTTAATTGACCATTCACATTCTCATTAGTGCCCCGTTCCCAGGGAGAATATGGATGGGCAAAGTAGATTTCCGTTCCTTGAACCTGATTTAAACTAGCGAATTCCGAGCCGTTGTCAAACGTGATCGTCCGAAAGTTTTCTGCACCGTAATCATCAATCGTATCTTGGAGGGCTTGCCGGCAAGTCTCTGCCCGGTAATCAGGCAATTTAACGATAAATTCCATCCGGCTAACTCGCTCGGTTAACGTCATTAAAGCTGGTTCGGACTCAACCCGTTTGGCTTTCACTAAGTCGCCTTCCCAATGGCCCAACTCCTGACGTTTCCGAACCACTGCGGGCCGGTCTTCAATGGACTGTCCAAGCCGTTTTTTATTCAGGCGGGCATGTCGGTGATTCGGGCGTTTAACGCGGCGACGTAGCTTCATGGGTAAATCATAGTTGTGAAGCTCCGGGAGCTTGCCAGCCTCGATATACCGATAGACCGTAGCCGTTGATGGGCAGGGAAAGCCCGGGTAATGAGCTTTGAAATAGTGGACATACGTATCGACACTGAAAACTCGTGGCTTAGCTTTTAAAGCTTTCGGCAGGGACTTGAAGAACACGGCAGCCCGCTGCAGTAAACCTTTGGAGTGACACTTGGCCCGCTGTTCTCGATAGTAAGCCGCCCCGCGCTCGGCAAAGTAGCCCTGATATGACCGATGTTTCTGGGAATCAATCTGGGTGGTTAACCCGCGTTTTAATTCGCGAGAAATGGTGCTGGGACTCCGGTGAAGCCGGCTGGCGATCTGACGAACGCCAAATCCTAATCGAGTCAGGGACTCAATTTGACCGCGTTCAAAAGATTGGAGTTGTTGGTAATGCTTAGGCATGATATTCTTAGTTTGGGTCATGAAGACACCTATCCTTATCTGTTGATTTTGTCGTTAATAATAAGAATAGGCCTTCATGGCCTTTTAAGCTAGTCTAATTGGTCTAGTTATCAAGTGTTGCACTTCAATTTTAAATCGGGGCAACATTAATTGTAAAGCGTCCGCAACGGACACTTGGGCTACTCCTTTCGTTAGGATTTATGGGATTTAAAGGTTTAACACCATAAGCACCACCTCCGATTGGAAATAGCCACCGCCTTAACTTCTCTACTGGATCTATTATACAGGCAGCCTAGCTCTTTAACCAAATATAAAATTAAAGAATCAGTAAGAATACTATATTTATGGTAGATTGCAAATTTAATCCGAATTTTTGGACAAATTTGTCAGCATAGCCTGATACGGTATTTGCCAGTCGAGTATTTTAAGCGGTCGCTGGTTAATTTGGAGTAACGTCGTCGTTAAATCTTGAGCACTAATGTGCTCAAAACGAGTCCCTTTAGGATAAAAATAACGTAAATTCCGATTAAAGCGTTCATTACTACCACGTTCAGCTGGAGTATAAGCATGGCAGTAATAGGTCTTAATACCATATTGTGATTCAAGTGATACTAGCCCACTAAACTCAGTGCCACGGTCCACAGTAAAGCCGTGCACCGGACCATTAAAAGTGGTTAGGAACTTAGTTAGTGCTTCATTAACAGTCGCTGTCGTCCGATCTTTTAACCGGTATGCCCAAAGGAACCGTGATTTGCGATCGATTAAAGTTAATAAAACTGCCTTACTATGCCCACGAGGACCAACGACTGTATCTAGTTCAAAATCGCCGATGCGCTTACGTTGATTAATCATCATGGGACGCTGTTCAATTGATCGCCCCAAAGATTGATTATATTTGGATCGTTGGTCAACGTTACGCCGTTGGCGTACGCCATGTTCAGGTAGATCATTCAAGGAGAAACCAATTCTCCCCTGATTTAGCCAATTATAAATAGATTTAGTAGCTAGTTTAAATTCGTGAGCAATCATTCCTGGTGACCAGCTTAGACATAAATGGTTGAGAATTTTTTGCTTTAAC
>NZ_FMXC01000040.1 GCF_900103655.1 Lactobacillus kefiranofaciens | reverse complement strand
TGCTGCTTGTAGTCAGGCAGCGTGTGCTGATGAAACAGGCCGTTGCGGTCTCGTGGCACCTGGATTTCAATTTTGCCAAACTGCGTATCCACCTTGCGAAAGTAGGCACCGTTCCTAGAATTGCCGGTATTCCAGCCGTCTCTTGCATAAGGATTATAACCTAAAAAGGCAGTTAATTCAGCTTCTAACAAGTCATTAACTGCTTGTTGTAATTCTTTACGCAATAAATCATTAATTTTGTCTTGATTGAATAGAGCTTGAGCCATATTTTTGGTAAAATCATTCATGAAGGAGTTCTTCTTTCTGTATGTGTTTTTTGTTCAAACCAATCATACGAGAAAGGAACTCCTTTTTCTAATATTTTAAGAAATTAATTTAAGGAATCATTCATCCTTACACAAACTATTTTACAGTCTCAGAATAAAATACATTAAACACGTAAATATATAAAATAAGGTAATTATTTTTAATAAAAGAAAACATACTAACCTAGTGTTGGATTATGAATCGACGGATTCATGATCTGGCACTTTTTATTTTGTCTAAAATAGAAAGTGAAGATAAAGCAAATAAAGTCTTGGTTCTTTTGGACGTGTAACGTCGCAAAGAAAACGGACTGCTTTACCGCCTATTTATAAGTCTCTTCGAAGTCTGTGGGCACTTGATGCCGAGTTCAGAAAATGAGAATTAATAGGTTGATAAAACTGTTTGTCTTCACTTGGAGGTTAGAATGATGAAACAAAATATTATCTTTGGCATTGATGTTAGCAGTAAATCGTCTACAGTTTGTGTAGTAATTGATCGAATTAAGCAAGGTGAAACCTTTAAGATTACTAATGATTCCTTTGGCTATCAAGATCTATTGGATCGTTTAAATCAATACTTGATCACGCCTTTAGTAGTTTTTGAAGCTACGGGAGTTTATTCATTGAGTTTACAGGCTTTTTTAGAAGATTATCATATCAAGTATTTAAAGCTTAATCCCTTAAAGGCTAAGAAGCTGATGGACAATAATCTAAGGCATAATAAAACCGATAAAGTTGATGCTTATCGGTTAGCTTTAATTCAATTCAATGCGCCACAAAAATTGCGTGCTCCTCAACCTAAGGAATATCATGAACTGCAAAATGCGAGTCGTTATTACGAAGAGCTTACTCAAGCCCTGATAATCAATAAAAATCAGCTCCATCGTAATTTGCAGTCTACTTTTCCTCAGATAGAGAGTATCCTTTCAACTTCATCTGGCAGAGTTTATTGGACGATTGTCAGCTTATTCCCGCATGCCCAATATGTTTTAAATCACAATGAAAACCAGGTCTTTCAAAGTTTGTTGGCCATTTCAGGAATTGGCAGACAAAGAGCTCATTATTTAACAACTAGGCTCTATGCCTTAGCCAGACAAGCTTATCCATATGACAATGAAAGCAGTATTACTATTCGAGCAATTCAGCGTAATATTGCCAATTTGCTTTCTCTAAGTGCCGAAAGAGATAATGTGATCAATTATATGGAAAAGCTTGCTATGCAAGCAAATGCACGGTCTTTGAATATCTATGAGAGTATTCCTGGCATTGCCAAAACTACTGCTGTTAGGTTGGTAGCCGAATTAGGTGATTTAAGACGGTTTGATACTTCAGCCCAAATTGATGCCTTTGTTGGCATTGATCCAGGCCGCTATCAATCAGGTGAAAAGGACAGTCATTTAGGAATAACCAAACATGGCAATCACTTAGCTAGAAAGATTCTTTATCGAACAATTACTCAAATGGAAACTGTCAAAGCTACTCAGCCTTGTCATATCACTGATTATTATGATAAGAAAAAACGATCTTCAAATAGCCGGGGCTATAAGAAAATCGCCATTGCATCAGTTCATAAACTGATACGTACAATGTTTGCTCTTATCAAACATGATCAATTATATGATTACAACGTAGCCACACATAACCAAAGACTTTAGTTGAAATCAAATGATCAACTTCAGTATAACAACCTATGAAAAAACTACAAGTACTCATAGGCTTATTTGTGTTACATATAATTATTAATAAATTTAGTTTTCTAACTTAATTAGCTTCATTCGTACCAATAATTCTAATAAAATAATCTATTAAATTATTGATATTACTTGACTTAAGGTAGAAAAAGAACCAAACAGCCTTTTAATGGCCGCTTGATTCTATTCATTTACTCTCTATCAACAGGATTTGACAAAGAGCCGATAATCTTCGTTAAAAAACGTTGATATATCAATCTTTTTTATAATTTTTTACTTAATTCAAAAGTTATTCTTATACAGTCGCTTAATTTTGTTATCCAAGATGAATTTCACGGTTAAACATCTGATGCATTTCTTCACTAAAGTTATGAGCGATGAAGACAATAGTTGCTTTACTTTGCATCAACTTCTTCAAAATCTCAATTGTCGCTTTTTGATCAATTGCACTAGTACCTTCATCAATTAAAATAATATCGCTATCATGAATCTTAGCTCGTGCCAAAACAATCTTCTGTCTTTGACCACCAGAGACATTTAAATGATCCAAATCAACCTTTTGTTGATCACCATTTTTAAATTTCTTAACGTCATCAGTCAAGTCAACTTCAGAAAGTACTTGATCAACTTTTTGATTCAACTTGGAATCAAACATTGTAACATTATCCGCAATCGTAACTGGAAAAAGTCTTGGCGTTTGAGCAATGTAACCAATTTTAGCTAAATTAGGATCTATCTTGTTATTGTCTTTATCAAAGTAAGTAATTGTGCCAGTTGCTGGTTTTAATTCGCCTAGAATTAATTTAAATAAAGTGGATTTCCCTGTTCCTGAATCTCCAGTAAGTAGAATCTTTTCACCTGCTTTAACAGAAAAGTCAGGAAAAGCTATTTTTTCTCCATTAGGGAAAGCCACACTAAGATTCTTACCTGAAAAGGCTACAGCTGTTCCCAACTCATTTTCTTTCTGTTGTTCAATTGCATTACTATCTTCAGCTATCTTGGCATTTAACGGCTTAGTAGATTTTATCTGTCCTCTATAATTGCCTAAATATTGTAAGCCAGTGGCCATATAAAATTGCAAATTACCCACAGTGGTAATCGTACCAAAGACAACCAATTTATTTGCAATTAGGACAGCAGTAAAGGCAAACAGTGCCAACATTAGTAAACTAGAAACTAAGCCATTCATAACAGCTAGTCTTTGATTAATTCTGGTTTGCTGAACCTTAGATTCTTGTACCTCTTGTGCCGCCTCGTCCATTACTTTGAAAAGATGACCGCCAGCCATGTATCTCTGCAATGTATTCAAACCGTTAAGCCATTTTTCTGCAACATCCAAATATTTTTTATTTGAATCTGAAATCTTAGAGAAAGCTGCTTGAATTGGTTTGGCAATTAATTGTGGCAAATAAATAGAAATTCCCACCAATACCAAGGTTACTAGCAATAGACTCCAGTGAATCAATAATAAGACAATGACTGCAAACAAAATGTAGCAAGCCATTTGTACGCTTCTAAAGAAGTTGAGAAGATAATTTTCATTGGTATTTTTCAAGTCAGTAGTCAATCGGTTCTGCATCGCTGCCACAGTATGATCTTGTCCATCAAAATAGTAATGTTTAATCGTATTAGCTCTAACCTGATGATTATAGTTTTGAATCTGCTTAGTAGCTAAGTAATTGCTACTAGATTGTGTAAGGTTAGTGACCAGCAAGATTAACAGCTCACCAGCTGTTAACCACAGCCACAATTTTAAATTGCGGTTAGACAAAGCTGTTACTTCATACATTAATAAATAAGATTGTCCAATAGCTGACAAAGGGATCAGAACGTAAGAAATAGTAGCTAAAATAAAGCGTAAAGGATTTACTCGATATAATTCCTTAATTGTCATTGCTCTTCACCCCTTTTAAATGAATCTCACGATCAAACATTGCCCGTAAATTCTGATCAAAATTGTGGGCAATCAAAATTAAAGTTACATCTGACTTTAACAGTTCTTGCAAAATCTTCTTAGTAGCTTCACTGTCAATCGCACTGGTCGCCTCATCCATCAAAACAAACTTGCTATGATGAATTTGACTTCTTGCTAAAACGACCTTTTGTTTTTGCCCACCTGACAAGTTATCTTTATCTAAGTCAACAGCTGTTTCTAGGCCATCCGGGAATTTCAGAATATCTTTCTTTAATTGAACCTTTTCAACAAACTCTTCAACTTTTGAGTCTAAAGCAGAATTGAACATCGTAATATTATTTTGAATAGATTCTGGGAAAAGAATAGAATCCTGCGCAATATAACCGATCTTACCTAGATCCGGCTTAATCACCTTACCGCTGGAATCTTTAAATACAACTGTCCCTGATTTTGGCTTGAGTTGGCCAAGAATTACCTTAAACAGAGTTGATTTTCCGGTGCCACTATCTCCGGTTAAGAGAACCTTCTCACCCTGTTTAATCTTAATATTAGGATAGTGAATCTCTTCCCCGTGTTCATACTTTACATCTAGATCATTAATGTCTAATTCAGCTAAATCATCACTAAGCTTCTCAATATTTTTAGGAACTGCTTTTTCTAGTTTCTTGGTTTCTTCATTAACAGACTTAACCGACTTAAGTTGTGTCATTGCCTGTTCATAAATCCAGATAGCATTAAAGATTTGACTGGCAAAATCACCTACAACTAAGGCAGCACCAATGGTCATCTTTCCTTGGAAGAATAAAACGCCAGCCCATAATGAAATAGCAATTTGAGAAATAGTATTAGCTAGACTACTAATAAAAAGAGAAAGAGATTGAACCTTAGCACTATGAATATTACTACCTTCAAAATTACTATCAGTTTTATTCATAGTTCTAAAAAGTTCACTAAAAGAACTGTATCTTCTAAGTTCCTGGATTCCACCAAGCCAATGGTCAATAGTTTTTAATAATTTACTATTTTCAATAGAAACTTGTTGATTAGCCTTGCTAGTGGCTTTTTCCATAATTCTAGGAGTAAGTAGATTAAGAATTGCAAGGATGGCTGTCAAAATTACTAAAGTCCAATTCAACTGAACCAAAACGCCGATGGTAAAGATTAAAGTAAAACTATTGCTAATGAGCGTTTGCACTGGTGTAGCATAATTGTCCGTCAACATATCAAAATTATTGCCTAGCTCATTCTGCATTTCAGTCACAGTTTGATCGTTTTTCTGATAAAAATGATGAACAATTTTTTGTCTGAGAAGACCAATGTAATCTTGAACTTGATGAGAATAAATTGTTTGGACAATAGCATCAAGAATAATACTAATAATACCTGCCCCAATCATCACTACAAAAAAGGATAATGATGTATTTAAATTTCCTTTTACTAAGGCATCCGTTGCTGGTTTAAAAAAATAGCTGGCCGCTGTATTTAAGCCAGCGACTAGAATGAATAATAAAAAGATTAAAGCAAATCGCCATTTTTGACTCTTAATCAGTCCACTTATTGTCATTCTTACTACCTCCTCCGAACATAAACTAATAGTAAAAAAATAATCGAAGTATGAATACTTCGATTATTTAAATATTAATTATTAATAGTACATTTGTAGCTGAACCAAGGTCCACTACCTTCTACAACATCTTGTACTTCAACTAATTTTTGTAATTTATCTAATTCTTCCATGATAATACCTCCGTAAATTAAAATATAAATTAAAATATTTTTTAGAAATATCAACTTGGTAGCTTAGATTGGTAAGTTGCTTAATTAATATTTGATTTAAGTATACGACGATTTAATAAAATGTCAATAATTTTTATTGAAAATATTGATTGACTTTTAATATTTTCTGAAGTATTTTATAAAAAACTTCAAGGGGGTAATTATATGACATCTTTAATTAATAATAAGACATTATTAAATCTGCAAAATAAAATATTCACTACAGATTTATTGCCAGACAATATTATTCAATCTTCTCTTTTTGATATTACTCGTGATAAAAAACACTATTTTCTTCAATTTAACCTTTCCGACAAAAAGCTACCTCATCAAGGGTTTAAAATTCATGTTTCTTGTACTGAAGAAAATTTCCAAAGTATATTGAATACAATATATAATTTTTGCATTCAACATAAAGTGAGCTTCAAATATATTTCGAATTTAGAAAATTTATTAAACAATCTATCAGGTAAATCTTCTATCTGGAGCAGCGGAAAATTTATAACTATTTATCCTGAAAGCCTTTCAAGTTTTAAAGAGATAATTACCCAACTTTACTCACTAAAGGCATTTCAATTAAAAAAAGGTATTACTATTTCTTCAGATAGACGTTACAAAGACTCTAATATTTTATTTTATAGATACGGAATAATTTCAGGACCTGATGTTAATATATATAACCCTAATTCTCATACCATTGAATATCGGGACTATACTCAAACCACTTATAAATTACCCAGTTGGGTAAAAGAACCGTTCCCAGACAATATAGACGATAAAAAAACGAGTAAATACTTATTTAAAAGTATAATTCCTTTCAAAGCATTGAATGCTCGAGCATCTGGTTCTACATTTTTAGCTATAGATAAACGAAAGAATAGAAAGATCGTATTAAAAGATGCAAAGCCTGGTTTTTCAGAAGGTGGAATTAGTGTAATTACGTCTCTAAAAAATGAGGAACGTAATTTAAAGAAACTGGCAAAATTTAATTTTATTCCTAATTATTTAGGATCTTTTACTGAAGATAAAGATTACTTTCTCTGTGAACAACAGATGCCAGGAATTAGTATAGATGCTTTTAGAGCAAATGGAAATAAAGATTTTTTAGACTCAAATCAGCGAAAGAATACTATTCAGATTTATAAAAATGTAATCACTGATATAATTTCAAAACTGAATGAATTACATAAAAATAATATTTTCTTAGGTGATTTATCAAGTACAAACATACTAATTGATGAAGAAAAACAAACTAGTAGTTTTATTGATATAAGTCAAAGTTTTAACGTAAAAGAAAATAAAGGCAAGACATTGTCTTCTTTCAGAACAACTGGATTTTATGATAAAAATATAGATATTTTACCTGCACTTGAGCAAGATAATCAACAATTAGGATATATCATAATTTCAATGTTCTGCCGAGCAAATATGTTTTTATTTATCGATAAAACAGGCGAGATGACTATTAACTTTTTTAAGAAGTATGCATCTTTAAATCAAATACCTAAAATATTTGTAAATGTCGTTACAAAACTAATAAAGGAGCCTAATCTAGATTTAACAAAATTACAAGATTTATTAAGTGATGATAAATATTATCCATATACTATGAATGATGATATCTATAGCATTAATTCATTTGAATTAAGTCTACAAAAAAATATATATTTATCCCAACTAAATCACTTAAATTTTGTAGAAGAAAAGTTAACTTCAATTGATTCTAATACTGATTTTATCTTTAGTGACAAATTGCAGTTTGTTGTAAAAAATATTATTAGAAATAATAAAGTCACATTTGAAGAAGACATACAAAATAAACTAATTGACTCAGTAAAACTATTAAATCATTTATTAGTAAACAATTTAACTGATCCTCAAATTAAACAATTATCTATTCAAAACATTTTTGCATTACTTTTATGTTCTATCATACAAGCAAAACCACAGCATAAAGAAGACATTAAGGCATTAATTCACGCTGTCAACATATCATACCAGTATAGTTCACCTACAGAAGGTATTTTCTACAAAACTACTTTACTTTCTAATCGCTTATCTCCATACTTGTCAGACGGTACTGCGGGAATGTTAATGATACTCCTTAAATTTAAAAAGAAATTTCAAGATAGCACGTATGATAATGAAATATATAAATTATCTGATACGTTAGGAAAACACTATATGCCCCAAAATGCATCATTAATGCACGGGCTAAGTGGCATTTTATTAGGGTTAATGAATTATACAAAAGTATTTCATAATAATGGTTTCACTGATTTTATAAAAGAGAATATTCAAACTCTCCCATATTATGCTTTTCATTTCAATAATCAAAGTATAATTGTTAATCCGTCTTTTCAAACTTTAGATATCAACTTCGAGAATGGAAATAAAGGTATAATCTACGTTATCGATTTAGCTAAAAAAATGAAAATTATTAGTTAGCTTACCCTTTAATATCAAATTTTTCTAGAAAATAAATATAGTTCTAATGCCTTGTAATCCGTTAACATTTAACGATAACTACTCGTAATCTAAGCCTTAGTCTCTGACTAAACTAGATATATACTAAAGTAAATAACTAGTATTGATAAGTTTATTAACTAACGCAACCACTCGTTAAAAGAGTGGCTGTTTTTATTGGGTAATTAAATTATGAAGAATCAATAGTATCATATATCTTTCTTAGTTCTGTTTTTCAGTCATTTTCGTCCTATAAGATTAGAGGGGAGGCAAAAATTAGGTTCTCAAATCTGTAAATAAAATATCACTTAAAACGAATTGTCATTACTTTAGCCAAACTGACTATAAATATTAGGCTTGAGATAATTCAATTTGATCAGAATTTTTAATAACTACTATAAATTAACTGGATTAGATAAGTTTTTAGCCCCCTACTAATAATGAAAATCATACAAGCATAGATATTGATAATGAACTTTGTGCTATCTGGGTTGCACAAAGGAGAACTAATAATACCTATTCCAAGTTTTCAAATGGATCTACCATAGAAATTTGTCATATCAATAGCTTAAGCGATTTTGTTAACTGATAAATAATTTAAAAATTAGACTAAAAAACAACAAAAGGTGATGCCAGGTCTACTCAGGGTGACCTCAGGTGCATTAATAATTCTTGTTTGGATCTCTCTGATGTATCGTTTAAACAACAATCATAGTTATCTCACAATCAGGTAAAGAACGCTCTCAAGGGGACGACATTAATATCTGAAAATCCTGATGATCAGCATATTAATTCATATCCATAATGAGTCACTTTGAATGCTCCATTGATTAATGAGCTTCTGAGTGTCTTTTTTTGTTCTAAATTATCCATTTTTTCTCCTTTTTTAAGTTCCAAAATAAGTTCCAAAATCGAAGTGCTGTAGAGACACATTTTCCGGTATTTAAAATCGTCTAGAGCCTTGCATATTCTAGCTTTCAGAGTTTTATCCAAGTTCTGAATTAGAAGTGCTACTCTTATACATATTTCAACCCTAATTTAGGAGGTATTTTATGTTTGTTTATAGTCCTAAACGATTTAAAGGCTCTTTGTCTTTGTCAGAAAATGATATGCAGTTATTACAGCTAATATGCAATTTTGGTTTTGTTAATGACAGCCAGTTAGATATGCTGTATTCAATTGTTCAACACTATCCAACCAGGTTTTTCCATCCCATTTTACTAAAATGGTGCCAATATTCTGGTCTGCTTCAAAAAAAGAAGAAACCCCTACATCCCAGCAGTAGCTCTGTTCTCCGCAATGTTTATATTCCTACTAAGAATTGCCGTGCTTTCCTGAATGCTAATGGTTTTGTGCTTGGTGATGATCCTCTTGTAGCAATTAACAGCCACAATGAGCAAGCAATTGAGGTTGTAGTACAAGGTCTCTATACTGCAATGTTTAAGGCTTCTGCTTATAATCTCTACTCTGCTTATTTAGGATCTAAGTCTAGTTATAGGCTTTTAGTGAATCCAGAAAGGTCAATAAGAAAGGTGCATCCCGAAAGGGACAACCAGATTAACCAGAAGAACCAGATATTGTTGAATCCAGAAGGTCTTAGGCTACCAGAGAGTTTCAATCAGTTTAACCAGATAACTCAGATGGAGCATCCAGAAAAGACAGCCAGAAGTAGTAAAGCCCCCACTTTTACTGCATCTAATCCACTGTGGTACAAGAGACATTTTGCATTTATGCGGTCTATCTCTAATACCCCTATTGATAAGTACCTATCATAACGCTAATAATACTTTTACAAAGAAATATACTAATACCCCTATTGATAAGTACCTATCCCTAATAACAGTAAGTCTCTATGACTCTTTATTGGATGGTTCTATTAGTAGTAAGGATATTAACTCTATTAGTAATAGCTACTCCCTAAGGCATAAGAACACTACTGGTATTGCTAACAAGGATGACAGTAATAAAGGAACCTTATCGAATTCATTTAGTAGGACTGGTATTAATGATACTGGTGATAGTGTTTTAAGAGGCGCTGGGAAGCTTAAGGTTAAAGGCTTGGAGTCGAAGAAGCTGATTGACAGTTCTGATTCTAAGGATTCTGGGTTAAATTCTTCTGATTCATTTGTTAATGAAGGCTCTAAGCCTAAGCGTGACAAGCCTTTGATTAGATTGGACAAGCTTTTGGATGATGTTTCTGAATTACTTAGTCCGGTTGACAACTCTGAATCTAAAAAGGTTAATAAGCCTCATGCTAAGAGGGATGCACATAAAGCCCAACGGTCTGCTGGTAAAGAGCAGGGTCTTAATCAGAGTCAGCTAGAATTGGACAAGCTTTTAGACAGTGCCCTTAGCAATGACAATGAAAAACAAACTGATACATTGAGGGAACATCTGGAGACAAGTGGTGACAGTTGGAACCATTTAAATGGATTAGCTGATAAAGCCAACAATACCAACGGTTCCAGCAATTTAGACAAGCCTAAAAGTGATCAAAAATATAAGTCTGAGGTGCAAAACGGTACTTTTCGGGGACAAATGGTAACAAATGGTGACACTTGTAAGCACTTATCTAAAAAAGGTGCAAAAGCTAATAGTATCAAGGGATTAGGTGATATTTCGGATGATAGCAATTTTCAAATTAAAGCTACAAACGGAACTATTAGGGAACTTCTGGAGACAAGTGGTGACAGTTGGAACCATTTAAAAGAATCTGTTGATAAAGCTATTAATACCAACGGTTTAGCGCATTCTAATACCAATGATGGAAACAGCAATAAAGTGAAAATTAGGGACTTTCAGGGACAAATGGAAACTAGTGGTGACACTTTGGTGAATTTAGCTAAGTCAGCCCAAATTAAGGATTCAAATAGTGATTCCCACCCTAAACAGATAAAGAATACCCCAAAGAGGGATGCACCTGTTTTAGATAACTCCAATACTAAAGATCAGCATATTAGTCAAAGCCAGGCAGAACTAGACCGTCTTTTAGATAGTGATAATGCTGTCAAAGAAAGCAACAATACCAAAGTCAGAAACGATGAACAGACAGTGAAAGAAACACAAGCTGTTTCTACTAAGAATTCTGATAGCAAAACGCTTCATTCTGATATCAGTGCGGTGAATATAGCAAAACTCAAAGATAAAAAGCACCAAATTGACAGCAATCTGAAGCATTCTGATACCACTCTGCATCAAAGCGATAGCAAAGTGGCAAAAAAAGGGCAATCTCAAAATAAAAAACATCAGAATGACGGCAAATTGCATCAAACTGATGTCAAAACGGAGAAAAAAGGCTATCCCTATTCAATTTCAAGCGTGCCATACCCTATCCAGCTTGCTGATCCAGATTTATTAAAGTCCGATAATGACTACTCAGAATTTGTCGCTGCTACTCATCTTAAATTGAAAGCCCTGCTCCAAAAACCAGAAAGCCAGGCGAGTGCTTTTCGATACCCTACGGAAAATCCTGATAATTTGCTCAGAAATATCAATCTGCTCAGCAATCCAGATTTCGACCCTACCCTGCTCGACACCAGCAGCTTCAAAAATCAATATGACTATCGAAAATACACTTTCGTGGCTGATGAAGTCGTTAGCTTTTATCGCAATGACCGCAGACAGGAAATTTTTATAGAACAAGATAATCGAACCGAAGCTAACGGTACGCAAATCCAAAAGATCTTAAATTACATTAGCTATGCATTAGAACACCCTCAACGGGATATTCTGCTAGTCATTTCAATTACTGATGGTTCTTTACCCACGCCTAAAGTTACTAAATATGGCAACATTGGTCGTAAACTTGCTTCATTATCCAGTAAATTTTTAAAGTCATATTTACGTGATCAAGACGGTGAACGAGTATTTTTGTCTGAAATGTACAAGCAAGCTAATAATTTAAAGATTGTTTTGACTGGCGTATCTGAAGCTCAGATTGATCTGGCTCAATTCTTACTCGGCAGCAATCATTCAATGGATTACTACCAAACCATCAAAGAATACGTGGCAGAAATTAACAGGAACTCTCAATGGAATGCGACCTTTGAACTTTCTAAAGAATTTAAAGCTATTATCAGCGATCCTAAGCTGGCTACTCAGACATGGGATAAATTGAGTTCAGTCAATGAAAGCTCTCCTGCTAAGGGGATATGGCGCTATCTCGATACAAAAGGTGCATCCCCAATATTGGGAACTATTCATTACAGAAATAAGTTATCTCGTCAAAAATACATTCAGCTCATCATTGCCCAACAAGTTACGACTATCCAAAACCTAACCGATGAAATCAAACTCCTCCGTGAACAAGTAGCCTACCTAACGCAAAAGCGTTACAGCAAGTAGTCTTCCAAACAAATTCCAATAGCTGGCCCAACCAGCTTATTCGATGAGTCCAAAGAACAAGCAGATGACGAAGAGCGTCCCCGACGCCGCCGTTCAGACTATTACTTATAAATAAAGAGCTCATCAAAGAAATCGGGCTGATCTACTGGACGCTTTTCCAGCAGAAGAAGTTCATCATGAATTAGGCGATAAACATTGCCCTGACTGTCATAATGAACTTACGGAAATCGGCAGCTATTCGCTTCGTCAAGAGTTGCTCTTAATTTCAGCACAAATAAAACGGCTAGACCATATCCAGCATGCCTACAAATGCCAACATTGTAGTCAAACGAACTTGAGCAACACAATCATTAAAGCAACCAATCCTGCATGCCGATGAAATTACTATACCGTCTTAGAAAGCAAAACAGCTAAGACTTATTATTAGATCTTTCTTTTTGGCAAGCATGATGATTATGGCATTACCTTGTATCATCATGACCCGCACCGTAGTGGTCAGGTTGCCCTGGGCTCTCGGCTACCTGCTTGCGACATGTGGGGTGCTTATCTACAATTGTCCGAAGCCACTTTGGTTGGTTGCTAGACACACATAAGAAGAAATTTTTTCAAGACTGTGTCGCAAAACGTATCAGAAAAATCGCTGGCTAAGCAAATTTTTAAATACTGCAATCAAATGTTTCAGTTATATAATATATTTACGCGTGGTGCTAGTTAAATCGTTTTAGTTAATATAGACTCAAGTTGTAGTATCAAAAAGAAAAGAGTCTGATCTGATTGAACTGCCTTAAGCGTTTTAGCCACCATTTACAAGTTAGTTTTAAAGATTTAGTGATAATTTGTCGGCACTGGTATCGTTTGTATGCACCGGCTGAGTTTACTCATCGGCGAAATATTGATCAAATTAAAACTACGGACAGTCTGATTTTGGCTTTACTTATCTGGCAAGCTAAGACAGGAATTGAATCACAAAGAAGATTCTGTGAATGTTTCAATTGTTTATCACACTCACGTTTTAATCGACGTTCACGTCAGCTATTGCAATTGATT
>NZ_FMXC01000029.1 GCF_900103655.1 Lactobacillus kefiranofaciens | reverse complement strand
TATCGCGTCAAAGGGCAAGGAAAATACTGGTCAGAAGATGGTGCCGAAGGAATTCTGCGTGTGCTGACTTGCATTAAAAACAAAGAGCTGGAATACTGGCTTAGCAGTGAATTTGCAGGTGGGCAGCTGAACATTGATGATCAAAAAGACCTGAAAGGAGTGGTTCGTGCCAGCCTAAGAAAGACGCATGAAGCTCATCTGGGCATTCATCACGGCGCCATTGAAAGCTTAACAGCAGGACATAGCTATTTAAACGATTTTAGCAGAAAAATAAATCAAATAAATATTTAAGAAATTAAGGTCAGACTAATGGTTAATAGCCTACCGCAAAAATATTGACACTTACCTTTTAGGAATATAAAATGAGCTGTTAACTGAGAATGCTATAATTAAAAATGAAAACTAACAGAAGAATAAGATAACATTATTGAAAGCGTGTGCAGTCCTTCTTGCAAGTAAGAAGAAAGCGCTGTACACTGAAAGTGGTTAAAATAATAGTTGTTATTATTTGAGGCAGAGACTTGAAATAATATGAGTGAGAGTTTTAATGGGGGGCGCTAAAAATGAATATAGTTAGTTTAGCGAGATTCCAATTTGCGATGACAACCATCTTCCACTTTTTCTTTGTACCATTTTCAATTGGTATGGTGTTTGTAGTTGCAATTATGGAATCGATGTATGTTCATACTGGTAAACCTGAATATAAGAAGATGACTAAATTCTGGGGCAATATCTTTTTGTTAAGCTTTGCCGTAGGTGTAGTTACTGGTCTTATTCAGGAGTTCCAGTTCGGAATGAATTGGTCGGATTATTCAAGATTCATGGGTGATATATTCGGTGCACCGTTAGCATTTGAAGCATTGTTATCCTTCTTTATTGAATCCACCTTTATCGGTTTATGGGTATTTACCTGGAATAAAGTAGGTAAGAAGCTGCATCTATTTTTTATCTGGATGGTTGTATTTGGGACAATTACTTCAGCAGTTTGGATTTTAACTGCTAACTCCTTCATGCAGCATCCAGTTGGCTATGCTGTTAAAAATGGGCGTGCCGTGATGGTTAACTTCGGTGCACTGCTTGCTAATAAGCAATTGATGTTTGAATTTGGTCATGTGATTGTAGCTGCTGTGCTTACTGGATCTACAATTATTACTGGTTTAGCTGCTTTCCAATTATTGAAGAAGCATACTTTATCCGATATTAATAAAAAAAATTACCACAAGACTATTCGTTTAGGCTTGACTTTAATGTTGATCCTCTCCTTAGGCACAATTGCAATGGGGGATGTACAGATGCAGTACTTGGTTCATGAACAACCAATGAAATTTGCTGCAACTGAAGCCGTTTATAAGACGACGGGAGAAAGAGCTCCTTGGACTGTAATTGGTTTTGCTAATCCGAAGACTCATGAAGTTAAAGGCAAGATTGAAATTCCTGACATGTTGAGTATTCTTTCATACCACAAGCCAACCGGTGCTGTTAAAGGGATGGAAGAAGTTAATGCCGAAATGGAAAAGAAGTACGGTACTCATATTGCTGGACACAAGATGGATTACTATGTTCCAGTTAATACCTTGTTCTGGAGCTTCCGTTTCATGGCCGGTTTCGGTGCTTTAATGGCATTAGTCTCAATTGTCGGTTTAATTATGACTCGTAAGAATAAAGAGTCGCTTTACAAGCATCGTTGGTGCTTATGGGTATTGGCTTTAATGACCTTTACACCATTTATTGCTAATACTAGTGGTTGGCTAATTACTGAACTGGGTCGTGCTCCTTGGACAGTTTATGGTTTATTCACGATTGCTCAGAGTGTATCACCAAATGTTTCGGTAGCTTCACTATTAACGTCAAATATTGTTTACTTCTGTTTGTTCACTGGCCTGGCTATTATCTTGATCAGCTTAATTGTGCGTTTCTTGCACAACGATCCTGAAGAATTGGCAATGCAAGGCCAAGGCAATAAAGAAACAGACCCATTTGCAAAGGGGGCCTTTTAAATGTCATTCTTGCAAATACTTTGGTTCATTTTAATTGGTGTTTTATTCAGCGGCTTCTTCTTCTTAGACGGCTTCGACTATGGTGTCGGCATGGCCGTCAAGACCTTAGGTCATAATGAAAAAGAACGTAGCCAAATTATTCAAACGATTGGCCCTGTCTGGGACGGCAATGAAGTTTGGCTAATTACCGCTGGTGGTGCAATGTTTGCTTCATTTCCATTCTGGTATGCATCATTGTTTTCTGGCTATTATCTGATTTTATTGATTGTCTTAGTTGGTTTAATTATTCGTGGAGTTTCATTTGAATTCCGGGCCAAGAGTCCTGCTCCCCGTAAGCCAATTTGGGATAACACGTTAGCTCTTGGCAGCTTGATTGCGCCATTCTTTTTAGGAGTAATGTTTATTTCAATGATTAAAGGGATGCCGCTTGATGCACAAGGCAATATGCATGCTACGTTTTTCGATTACTTTAATTGGTTCTCGATTGTTGGCGGAATTGCTTTAACCTTGTTAACTTACCTATATGGTTTGAATTATATTGCAGTTAGAACTAAAGGCGTGATTTGTGATCGCGCGCAAAACTATGCCAAGGCTTTATATTGGGTACTTTATGTTGGTGAGGTAATCTTTGCTTTGCTATTATTGTTCCAAACTGATTTTATTAAAGTACATCCAATTTTGACCTTGATCTGTTTAGTTTTAATTGTTGCATTCTCAGTTGCAGGTCATGTTTCAGTATTTAATAATTGTCAAGGCTGGGCATTTACCTTTAGTGGTTTGACTTTGGTTTCATTAGTCACACTGATTTTCTGTGGTTTATTCCCAAGAGTGATGATTTCATCAATCAGCGGTAAATATGACTTATTGATCCAAAGCGCCTCATCATCTAACTACACTTTAGTTGTGATGACGATTGCTACTGTCATCTTGATTCCATGTATCTTGGCCTACACGATTTGGTCATACTGGATCTTCCGCAAGAGAATCGAAATGCCTGCAATAGGGGAGGGATATTAACATGATTGATCAACACCTTTTTAAACTTAATGGTGCTGGTGCAATTGTAAGAAAGCTTGCAGTGCTTGAAGTTCTGCAAGCTTTTTTGATTATTGGCCAGGCTCTGTCGCTGAGCATGGTAATTACGACTCTCTGGCAAGGGAAAAAAATTGATTGGCTATATTTATTGCTGTTTATCGTTTGCTTTACCGGCAGGCAATTAAATGACCTGGTCCAAGATAAAATGCTAGAAGCTTATTCTAACCGTGAAGCAGAAGAATTACGCCAGCAGTTATTAAGTAAAATTTTTAATGAAGGTCAAGCAATCGTTCAAAAACAAGGAACTGGTAGTTTAATTACAATGGCTCTTGATGGCATCGATGAGGTGCGCAACTACATCAAGTTGATCTACAGTAAAGTCTTAACGATGATGATTGTGCCAGTCCTGCTTTTTGTTGCTATGTTATTTGTGAGTTGGCAATCGGCGGTTATTTTGCTGATCATGTATCCGTTAATTGTTTTGTTCATGATTATCCTGGGGCATGCGGCACAAGATAAGGCAATTAAGCAGTTTGGCAATTTTCAAAAATTGTCTAATAACTTTATCGATTCTTTACGCGGAATTGATACTTTAAAATATCTTGGTTTGAGCAAGCGCTATTCTACTAGTATTTTTCATTTGAGCGAAAATTTCCGCAAAAAAACGATGGCGGTATTAAGAGTAGCGATGCTATCTACCTTTGCGCTAGATTTCTTTACTACTTTATCTATCGCGGTAATTGCCGTCTATCTTGGTTTTAGCTTGTTAAATGGCAAGATCGCGCTCTTTGCGGCACTAGCTATTTTGATTTTGGCTCCAGAATACTTTTTGCCGATTAGAAATTTTGCTGGTGACTTTCATGCTACCTTGAATGGTAAAAATGCTTTTCAAAGAATCAGAGAATTGATTCATGCACCTGAGGAGCCAGTAGAAGACGTTCCCGTTAAAAAATGGGGCAAAACTGATGAATTAGAGCTAAATCAATTAGCTTTTAAATATCAAAAAGGTACTGAGATTGGTCCTGTTTCTTTAAAAATTAAGGGCTACGAAAAAGTTGGCGTTATTGGGGTCAGTGGTTCTGGTAAGTCGAGTTTGATCAACCTATTGAGTGGCTTTTTGACGCCAAAAGCAGGAGAAATCACTATTCAAAATCAGGCCGCTAAGACTTTAAATATCCCAGATTGGCACAAGCAATTGATCTATATTCCGCAAAATCCCTATGTTTTCACGGCAACGTTGCGCGATAATATCGCGTTTTATACGCCGAGTGCAACGGATGAGGAAATTAAGCAGGCAATTCATGTTATGGGCCTAGATGAATTAGTGCAAGAATTGCCGCAAGGAATAGATACGGTGATCGGTCAAGGCAAGCGAGTCCTTTCGGGTGGTCAGGCACCGCGAATCGCGTTGGCTCGAGCTTTTCTAGATAAAAAGAGAAAAGTAATGCTGTTTGATGAACCAACGGCTCATTTGGATATTGAGACGGAAGTTGATTTGAAAAAAAAGATGTTGCCTTTGATGCAGAACCATTTGGTAATCTTTGCGACGCATAGGTTGCATTGGATGAAAGAGATGGATTATATCTTGGTGATGGATCACGGGCAGCTAGTTGAGCAGGGCACCTTTGAAGAATTGAGTCAGCAAAACGGCTACTTTACGAAATTAACTAAGGAAATGCGAGGCAAAGCAGATGATTAATAGAATTCCGATAATCAAGGCCTTAAAGCATGATCGTTGGGTAAAGCCATTTTTAAAGCAATATCGTAAAACATTGATCTTAGCCATTTTCTTAGGAATTTTAACCTTTGTTTGTGGTTCAGGCTTGATGTTTTGTGCCGGGTTTTTGATTAGTAAAACAGCGACGCGGCCAGAGAACATTCTGCTCGTCTATGTACCGATTGTCTTAACTAGAGCCTTCGGAATCGCTCGACCAGCAGTGCAATATTTCGAACGGATTGTTAGCCATAATTGGGTATTAAGAATGACTTCAAGGTTCCGTCAAAAATTGTATGACTCCTTAGAGCGGGATGCGGCCTTGTTTTCTAGTAAGTATCAGTTAGGCGATATTTTGGGACTATTGTCTGATGATGTTAGCCATATTCAGAATTTATATCTGCGGTCGATCTTTCCGATGATGGTTGCCTGGGGCTTATATGCCATTATTGTCATTAGTTTAGGCATTTTATCACCGCTAATGGGCTTATGGATGTTAATTACCTTTGGTCTAATGGTTTTCACAATTCCTATTTGGTCAGTTGTAGTCAACGGCGCGCGCCAATCCTATGAAAAAAGCGTTCAGGATAAATTGTATGTGGATTTAACGGACAACGTGATGGGCGTGACCGACTGGATTTTAGCTGGCAGGGGTCAGGAATTCCTCAACTTGCACGTTGATAGCCGGCAAAAATTGGTCGAAGTGCACCAGAAGATGAAGCATTTTGAGCGGTTGCGTAATTTCTTGATGCAAATACTGTTTTTATTAATCGTGGTTAGCCTAATTCTCTGGGGAGCCGCTCGTTTTGGCGGGCAGGCTAGTCAACTAACCAATTGGATTGCTGCCTTTGTTTTAGCTGTCTTTCCTCTGAACGAAGCTTTAGCAGGGTTGTCAACTGCGGCACAGGAAACCAATGTTTATCAAGAATCACTTAATCGCCTTAATAATTTGCCCGATCCTGATCAAAAAGCAGAGCAAAAGAAAATCAATATAATTACTCCATATAACTTGAAAATAACAAATCTACACTACACTTATCCCAATACGAAAAAAGAAGTACTGCGTGGCATTGATTTAAATATTCATGCCGGTGAAAAAATTGCGCTCCTAGGTCAAAGTGGGGCGGGCAAGAGTACCTTTGCTTCTCTCTTGCGTGGTGATCGCAAACCGACACAAGGACAAATTACCTTGAATGGCATAGAAACTGATCGATTTGGTGATCAAATCACCAAATACCTCAGCGTAATCAACCAAAAGCCTTATTTATTCAATACCACGATTGCCAACAACTTGCGGTTAGGCAATGAAGAGGCTACTGATACTGAACTTTGGGAAGTTTTAAAGCGTGTAGGATTAAAAGAAATGATCCAGGCTTTGCCTGAAAAGCTTGATACTAAGGTTGAAGAAGCCGGGCTGCGCTTTTCCGGCGGTGAACGGCACCGTTTGGCATTAGCTCGCGTTTTATTGAAAAATACGCCCATTGTTTTACTTGATGAGCCTACTGTGGGTCTTGATCCATTGACAGAGCAAGCCGTAATCAACACCTTTATTAAGCAGCTTGATGGCAAAACTTTGATTTGGATTACTCATCACTTACAGGGAATTGAATAGATGAATCAGGTGATTTTCTTAGAAAATGGTCAAGTTGCCATGCAAGGTTCACCTGCTGAGCTTTGGCAGACTAGTTCACGTTATCGGGAACTAAAAAAAGCCGATCAAGGACTTTGATCGACTTAGAAGTTGCGCGTTAATAATTTATTTGGCAGTTGCTTTAACAATCTAACTGCCGGATTAGGTTTAAGAATATTCAAGCAGTCAACTGCTTGGTGGACGTATTGCTTAGCTAGATCCTGGCTTTTACTGATGACTGAACTATTCACGATTATACGTTGAACAGCCTGCATATTAGTTAAAGTCATTTGTCGCTTTTTGTTAAGCAGCGGCAGTAATTGCTGCTTTAGGTTAGGTTTATCTAGTGCTAAAAGCAACGGCAAGGAATAAACACCGGTAGCTAAATCTTCTAGTGTGGGCTTATTCATTTGTGCGCCACCATTATAGTCCAGCAGGTCGTCAACAATCTGGAAGGCGATGCCTAAGTTCTCGGCAAAATTTGCTAAAGCCATGGTCTGAGCATGATTGCCACCGGCAAAATGTGCGCCTTCTTCGGCAGCTAGACGAAACAGAGCCGCGGTTTTACCCCGGACATCGCTGATGTAAGAATTCAAGGTTTGCTTCAAATTAAAGCGTTGACCCATCTGTCCTAGTTCACCGTTTAAAATCTGCCGCATCGTTTGGGCATTACGTACAAAGTAGTCGTGTTCATTAATCGCACCAAGCATCAGATCAAAGAAGTCGGTAAATAATAGATCGCCCGTGTAAACGGCCACGTCTTTGCCAAAAGCGGCTTGAATGCTAACGGCGCCGCGACGTTTATCTGAATCATCGATAATATCGTCATGGATCAAGGTGGCCATGTGCAAAATCTCGATTGAAGCGCCTAATTTGATTGTCTGCTCATCTACTTTGCCTACTGCTCGTGCCGCAAGCAATAAGAGACTAGGGCGAAGATATTTGCCGCCGTTGTCAGCCATTGTTAAAAGGGCAGATTGCAGGCTAGGATGAGGAGTCTTAATCGTCTGTTGAATTAGTTCGTTAACTGCTTGAAGTTCAGTATCAATTAGCGGATATTTTTTCCATGGCTTAGAATTATTCATTACTATGTTTTTCCTTAACTAATAAATCTATAATTATGATAAAGGCATCATTTGAGAGGAAGTGGCTTGATGTCGGTTAGTACATTTTTAGAATTAGTAGAAATCAAGGCCAAGACGGCTAGTGTAATGCCGTTTTTACTCGGTCTATGCTTTAGTGCATATTATTATCATTCCATCAATTGGGGCGTATCGGCCGTGTTCTTTATTGCCATGTTCATGTTCAACATGGTGGTTGACATGCTTGACAATTATAATGATTATTATCACGCAGATAGCCAATCTTACCAACAAAAAACCAATATTATTGGGCGAGAAAATATCAACCCCAAGCTGGTTAGAAATTTAATCATTAGCTTAACTGCTGTCTCCGCAATACTTGGCTTATGGCTAGTATATACGGCAGGCTTGGCAGTATTATGGCTAGGAATTTTCTGTTTCTTAATTGGCTACCTCTATTCATCGGGACCACATCCAATTTCTAGTTTGCCGCTAGGCGAGCTAGCTTCAGGCTTTACGATGGGCTTCATGATCGCCTTGATCAGCGTTTATTTGAACGCCTATCAAGTATTCACCTGGAATTGGCTGAGCGTGGGCCAAGTCTTCTTGTTAGCCCTAGCAGATGAATTATGGATTTCCAACTTAATGTTGGCTAATAATATTTGCGACGCTCAAGAAGACGAAGACAATCACAGAAAGACGATCGTTCATTTTATTGGTAAAAAAGCAGCTTTGACTGCTTTCAGTATCAAGAACGTCTTAGCTTTTGCGGTGATTATCTTATTGCCATTCTTAAAATTGGCACCAGCCACTGTCTGGTTAACAGTGTTAATTGTACCGTTCGTTTACAAGCAAAACAAATTACTCTTAGCTAAACAGGTAAAAACTGAAACTTTTATCTGTGCAGTCAAAACTTTATTAATTGGTTCACTTACCTATGTAGTAACGTATATGATCGGATTTTTGTTTAAATAGAAATACGAGGAATTATTATGAAAACAATCGTTGTGTTAGGTGCGGGTTATGCCGGCTTAAAGACCGTTGTTGCTTTACAAAAGAAGTTGCGTGAAGAAGTAAAAATCATCTTAGTTGACCGCAATCCTTATCACTATGAGACCATGCGGCTGTATGAAGTGGCATCAGGGCAAGATCATTACACCAGAATGTCTTATGAATTAGCCGATGTTTTAAATAAAAAGATGACTGAATTGGTCGTTGATGAAGTAGAAAAGATTAACATCAATGATAAAAATGTGGAATTAAAGAATCACGCACCAATTAGCTATGATTACTTGGTTGTCGGCTTAGGCTTCGTCTTAAGTGATATGGGCATTGCTGGGGCAAAAGGGTATGCTTTGCCAATGAGCAATGTTAAAGAAGCTGAGGCTATTCGCGATCACTTGTATGAAGAGATGTGGGCTTACTCCAAGTATAAGGATCCTAAGCATTTGCAAATCGTCATCTGTGGCGCAGGCTTCCAGGCTATTGAATTAGCTGGGGCCTTAGCCCAAGTTCGTCCGCATTTGGCTGAGATGGCCGGCGTTGATCAAAATCAGATTAAGATTACGATGCTTGATGGCTCACTAAGATTATTGCCAATGTTCCAAGGCAAACTCCTTGATTACGCCTTAGGTTTAATTAAAAAGCATCAAATTGAAATTATTAAGCCAGCCTTTGTGCAGCAAGTAACTGCAGATAGCGTATCCTACAAGATGAAAGATAGCGACGAAATTAAAACGATTAAGGCTGGCAACCGGATTTGGATGATGGGCTTCAGTGGCAGTCCAATTATTGACAAGTCAGGTTTCAAGAATCGCCGTGGTCGGGTAATGGTCAGCGATCATTTGACTGCTCCTGAGAGTGACGATATTTATGTCTTAGGGGATGTTTCTAGCGTAATGGTACCAGGTAAGAAGTGGCCATGGCCTAACACTGCACAGATGGCTCTTTCAATGGCCAACTATGCAGCTAAGGATATTAGAAGTCGCGTTAACCACCAGGCTCGTCCAAGCAAGTATGTTTACCACGACTTAGGCGTTGTGGTTGCCATTGGCGAGACCAAGGCCGCAGGCAAGGCGATGGGTCATGGCTATAAAGGCTATTTAGCTTCCGCTTTAAAGAAGATCATTATCGATAAATCTTTGATGGAAACTGGCGGAATCAAAGAAACTCTAGCCGTAGGTCGCTTTGACTTATATCACTAAAATTAAAAAATAAAGCAGAAAAATAAGCATCAGGTTAATTACAACTTGATGCTTATTCTTTATTCCTGATGACGTTCTAACATCTTGGGCTCGATGTAATAGCGGTAAAGGAAGGCATAACCAAGCAAAACAAAGGTAATTCCTTCGATCCAGCCACCAAGCACATCAGATGGGTAATGGACATGTACGAAGATTCTGGTGTAGCCAATCAAGATTGGGAATAGCGCCCAAATAATGATTAAGAGACTCTTCCAGAACTTGCTGCGAATTAGTAAAATAGTTAACACAATCAGAATTCCGAATAACGCGGCACTGCCGACCGAATGTCCAGATGGAAAACTATAACCGTCCGCATAAACTAGATGATGGATCGTCGGCCGCCGCCGTTCAACCGCGTGTTTGATAATCCAGTTATAGCCGTTAGCACAGATCATAACTCCGGCGGTGAACCAGGCATAGGCGTATTGCCGGAAAGTAATTAAAATAATAAATAAAATAATCGTTTCGATCGTGATCACGCTCGTATTGCCCAAATTAGTAAACAGCGTAGCAAAAGCCACATTGGCCGGATTATTATTGCAGATAATTCCCACAACCGCGTTATCAAACATAGTGATAATATGTGAGCCCGATGAAACTAGCAAAGCCCACACTGCATATATGACCACGAAGATGGAAGCAGGGACTAAGCTGCCTCTTGGTGGATTTTCTGTATTAATCAAAAAAAGCCTCTCCCCTTGTAATTTTTAGCATTTGTGGTAAATTATAATCATTATCTATAAGAAAATAAAGGTCAGGAAGCAGTAGCAAGGATATTTTTTCAGAGAGAAACTGGTCGCTGAGAAGTTCTAGAATAGAATTGCGAACTTAGCCTGGTGTAGAAGCCTATCGTCGCCAGCCGCGTTAAGGAGCATAATTAAGTGTCACATGATGTGGAACTTAGGTGGTACCGCGATGATTCGTCCTATGATTTTTATAGTCATAGGGCTTTTTATTTTGTAAAGGAGAAAAAATTTGTATAACCACAAAGTCGTTGAAAAGAAATGGCAAGATTATTGGGCAAAGCATGATACCTTCAAGACAGGTACCGATCCCAAGAAGAAGAATTACTACGCATTGGACATGTTTCCATTCCCATCTGGTAAGGGATTGCACGTAGGTCACCCAGAAGGTTACACCGCAACCGATATCGTTTCAAGAATGAAACGTGCGCAAGGCTACAATGTATTGCACCCAATGGGTTGGGATGCATTTGGTTTGCCAACTGAACAATACGCATTAAAGACTGGTATGGATCCAGCCGTTGTTACTAAGCAAAACATTGCCAACTTCAAGGAACAATTGAACAAACTTGGCTTTTCATATGATTGGGACCGTGAAATTACTACCTCTGATCCTAACTACTATAAGTGGACTCAATGGGTTTTTGAACAAATGTATGAAAACGGCTTAGCT
This sequence comes from Lactobacillus kefiranofaciens, assembly GCF_900103655.1. Lineage (GTDB taxonomy): Bacteria > Bacillota > Bacilli > Lactobacillales > Lactobacillaceae > Lactobacillus > Lactobacillus kefiranofaciens. The sequence continues at coordinate 8,408 of NZ_FMXC01000029.1, read as the reverse complement.
TATGAAGCCGAAGTTCCTGTTAACTGGTCACCAGACTTAGGTACTGTTGTTGCTAACGAAGAAGTTATCGACGGCAAGACCGAACGCGGCGGCTACCCAGTTTACCGCAAGAACATGCGTCAATGGATGCTTAAGATGACTGCTTATGCAGATCGTTTATTGGAAGACCTCGACAGTTTGGACTGGCCAGAACCAGTTAAGGAAATGCAGCGCAACTGGATCGGTCGTTCAGTTGGTGCACAAGTGACCTTCAAGATTAAGGGCAGCGACAAGACTTTTGATATCTTTACTACTCGTCCTGACACCTTGTTTGGCTGCTCATACACTGTTTTGGCTCCAGAAAACAAGTTGGTGCAAGAAATTACCACTGATGGTCATAGAGACGAAGTCAATGCTTACATTAAGAAGATCGAATCCAAGTCAGACCTTGAAAGAACTGATTTGAACAAGGATAAGACCGGTGTCTTCACTGGTGCTTACGCAATCAACCCAGTTAACGGCAAGGAAGTACCAATCTGGATTTCAGACTACGTTTTAGCTAGCTACGGTACTGGTGCGGTAATGGCCGTTCCTGCCCACGATGATCGTGACTACGCTTTTGCTACTAAGTTTGGTTTGCCAATTAACCCAGTATTAAAGGGTGGCGATATCTCTAAGGCCGCCTTTACTGAAGATGGTCCACACATCAATTCTGAATTCTTGGACGGCTTGAACATCAAGGATGCCAAGAAGAAGATGGTTGACTGGCTCGAAGACCATAACTGCGGCAAGAAGAAAGTTAACTACAAGCTGCGTGACTGGGACTTCTCCCGTCAACGTTACTGGGGTGAACCAATTCCAGTTATCCACTGGGAAGATGGCACCACTTCACTTGTACCAGAAGATCAATTGCCACTTCGTTTACCACACGCAACCGACATTAAGCCATCCGGTACGCCAGAAAGTCCATTAGCTAACTTGACTGACTGGGTAAATGTTGTTGATGAAAATGGTCGCAAGGGTAAGCGTGAAACCAACACCATGCCTAACTGGGCTGGTTCAAGCTGGTATTACTTGCGTTATGTTGATCCACACAACGATAAGGAATTAGCTGACTACGACTTGCTTAAGCAATGGCTTCCAGTTGACCTTTACATCGGTGGTGCAGAACATGCCGTAAGACACCTGCTTTATGCAAGATTCTGGCACAAGGTACTTTACGACTTGGGTGTTGTTCCAACCAAGGAACCATTCCAACGTTTGTACAACCAAGGATTGATCTTGAAGAACCACGAAAAGATGTCTAAGTCTAAGGGCAACGTCGTTAACCCAGATGACGTCATCGATGAATACGGTGCAGACTCACTCAGAATGTACGAAATGTTCATGGGCCCACTTGATGCCTCAATCGACTGGGACGACAATGGTCCAGCTTCAACTAAGAAGTTCTTGGACCGTGTATGGCGCTTGTTCGTCAACGACCTTGACTTAAAGGCAATTCCACAAGAAAGAATCGTCGACAAGAACGATGGCGAACTTGATAAGGTTTATGCCGAAACGGTTAAGAAGGTTACCGAAGACTTTGACGCATTGCACTTCAACACTGCTATCAGTCAAATGATGGTCTTCATTAACGCCGCACAAAAGGCTAAGAGCATTCCACGCGAATACGCAGAAGGCTTCGTCAAGCTTTTGGCTCCAGTAGCACCACACATGATGGAAGAAATCTGGCAAGTCTTTGGTCATGATGAATCAATCACTTATGCTAAGTGGCCAACTTACGATCCAGCTAAGTTAGTTGAATCAACTGTTGAAATTATGGTTCAAGTTAACGGCAAGCTGCGGGGCAAGTTCCAAGCACCTAAGGACGCAGATCGTGACGCCGTGCAAAAGCAAGCTTTGGCAATCGAACACGTTAAAAAGTTCTTGGCAGGCAAGGACATTAAGAAAGTTATTGTCGTACCAAACAAGATCGTTAACATCGTTGCTAAATAAGTTAAGTTTTTCCTAAAAGAACAATAATTTTAAACTTTCGGGTTTAAAATGCGTGACAATTGATGAGTTAATACTTTTTGATTTAGGAAAAATTGATGGAAGAAAATAACTTAGATAGTAGAGATACACAAAAAACTTTTCTAAAAGGTTCGGCCTGGATGACCTTTGGCTCGATTGCCTCAAGAATTCTGGGTGCCTTGTATATCATTCCATGGTATGCCTGGATGGGCCAGTACGGCAACATTGCCAATGCCTTGACCGCGCGTAGCTATAATATCTACACGATTTTTATCCTAATCTCGACAGCAGGTATTCCGGGTGTGATCGCTAAGCAGGTAGCGAAGTACAATGCTTTGAATGAATATGGCATCGGGCGCAAGTTGTTTCATAAGGGTCTAATTTTGATGGCGATTCTAGGCGTAGTCTCAGCCGCGATCATGTATTTTGCCTCGCCACTGCTCGCGTCGAATGGTAGTCAAAGCGACCCAAGGCAGATCGCGGTTATGCGTAGTTTGTCCTATGCGATCTTGATTATTCCGATTTTGAGTATCATGCGAGGTTATTTCCAAGGTTATGCCGATATGATGCCGAGCGCAATGTCGCAGTTTGTCGAACAGTTTGCCCGAGTAGTCTGGATGCTGTTGACTGCTTTTGTCATTATGCAAATGCAGCATGGCTCGTATGTGCATGCAGTTATTCAATCCAACCTGGCGGCAGCCATTGGGGCACTGTTTGGCATTGGCTTGTTAATCTGGTTCTTGTTTTCTAGAAGAAAGCAGCTGGATAGCCTCGTGGCACATTCGAATAATCGATTGAAAGTTTCCACGACGGATCTGTTTTTGGAAATTGTGGAACAGGCGGTTCCTTTCATCATTATTGATTCCGGAATTACCTTGTTCTCACTGGTTGATCAATATACCTTCCACCCAATGATTGCAAGCCTGGTTCATGCTAGTTCAGATACGATTGAAGATTGGTATGCCTTGTTTGGCCTTAATGCCAACAAGCTGATCATGATTATTGTGTCTCTGGCGAGTGCGATGGCAGTTACAGCGATTCCGTTACTGTCAGCGGCTCATACTAGAGGCGACTATAAGAGTATTTCCAAGCAGATTGCCAATACGATGGACTTATTCTTGTTCGTCATGATTCCGGCATCCTTTGGAATGGCTGCAATCAGTAAGCCGATCTACACCGTGTTTTATGGTACAGATCCATTAGGTAGCAATATCTTATACTTGTCTGCTTTTACCGCGATCAGCTTAGGCTTGTTCACGGTCTTAATGGCGATTTTGCAAGGTTTATCCGAGAATGGCTTAGCGATTAAGTATTTAGTCTTAGGTTTAATTCTGAAAGGAATCTTGCAATTCCCGATGATCTTTCTGTTTAAGATTTACGGACCGCTGGTAGCAACCAATTTAGGCTTATTGGTAGTTGTACTTTTATCATTGAAGCATCTTGAAGTGCAGTATGCCTTTAATCTGAACCGGACTAGTCGTAGACTGGTGGGGATTACTGCCTTCTCAATCGGGATGTTCCTGATCGTTAAACTAGTTGAAATGGGCTTAGGCAAGTTTCTTAATCCCGACCACAGAATCACGGCGTTGATTTTAGTAATCTTGTCGGTTGGCGTGGGCGTGATCTTCTATGGAATTGCCACGCTCAAGACGGATCTAGCGCAAAAAGTCTTAGGTAGCAGAATTGAACGCGTTTTAGTTAAGTTTCATATACATGATTAATAAGAGAACGATGATGTCACTTAGATGTCATCGTTCTTTTTTGGTGTAATATTTGTTCAAGTATAATTTAGTAAAGTATAATTTAGTAAAGTATGTTTTAGTAATTTATATTTTAGTTAATGAAAAGGACAGATAATTATGTTTGTGGGTAGAAAAAAAGAATTAGCCAAACTGAATCAAATGTATCAAACTAATCAATTTCAGTTTGCCGTGGTTTATGGTCGCCGCCGAATTGGCAAGACCGCGCTAATTCAAGAATTTACTAAGGATAAGGATGCTATTTACTTCGTGGGGCTAGAGGAGAATGCCCATGACAACTTAGTTCGTTTCTCTACTGCGATTGCCAATTATGAGCATCAGGAACTAATGAGCGATTTTAGCTACGGCAGTTTTGAAAATTGTTTTAAGGAAATTGGTCGTCTCGCAAAAAAGCAGCGAATCGTATTAGTGATTGACGAGTATCCGTATTTAGCACAATCTGCTCCCGTAGTTAGTTCAATGCTCCAATCGTATATTGATCACGAATTTAAGGAAACGAATCTCTTCTTGATTTTATGTGGTTCATCGATGTCATTTATGGAGAATCAAGTATTGGCTTATAAGAGTCCATTGTACGGTCGACGGACCGCTCAATTTAAGCTGCAGCCTTTCAGTCTAAAAGAAGCTCAGGCTTATTTCCCTAAGATGGACAAGGAGGAAGTATTTGAATTAAATACGATTACTGGTGGAATCCCGTTGTATCTATCGTATATGTCAGCCCAAAAAGACCTATGGCAGAATATTAGCGACAGCTTCTTAGAGGTTAATGCCCCATTGTTCCAAGAGACAGATAGCTTATTGAAGCAGGAATTGCGTGATCCGAAAAATTATAATTCGGTGATCAATGCCATTGCAGATGGAGCTTCGAGAGTCAATGATATTGCGATGAAGGCGCATTTGGCAACGCCAGCAGTGACTACGTGTTTGAACAACCTGATTGACCTGGGCATAGTAGCTAAGAAGGTGCCAGTGACTGAAGAAAATAAGCACTCCCGCAAGACGATTTACGTTATTGCAGATGGCTTATTTAGGTTTTGGCACACCTATGTCAGCAAGTACATGAATGCCATCATGCGTGGAGCAACTGATTCGGTATTAGCAATTATAAAAAATGATTTTACTCGTTTTATGGGACCAGAGTTTGAAAAGTTATCGCAGGATTACTTATGGGAACATATTGCTGATCAAGAATTAGTTCCGCAACCGTTTATTCAATTAAACAATTGGTGGGGCACAGATTCGCGGACTAGAACAAGAATTGAGTTGGATATTGTTGGTTTTACTGCTAATGAATATATGGGTTACTTTGGCGAGTGCAAATGGAAGAATGAACCTATTTCTAAGGGGATTTTGGAGAAGTTAATTGACTTAAGTTCATTGTTTTCTTATCCCCAAAAGCAATACTTTTTGTTTTCAAAATGCGGTTTTACACCGGCTTGTCAAGAGTTAGCGTCTAAAGTGGGATGCAAGCTGATAACGTTTGAAGAAATGTAGTTTAAGATGGATTTAGTTTTTGATAACTAAGTCCTTTTTCTATGCTTGACAATGAAAATAATCGTAGTTAAATTAAGTTTGTATTTTTGTATAGATGAAATACTGTTTTTTGGTAATTATGGAGAATAATAATGAATAAAAAAGTTAAAGTTACAAGTTTAGCTACCGCTGCTCTTGCTTCAATGTTTTTAGCAGGTGCTAACTTAAGCAATAATGTTAAAGCTGATGTTGTACCAGCAGGTACTAATGCCAAAGCAAAGTCAGCTACTGATAATGCTAAAGACAATGTGACAAGTGCACAAACTGAAGTTGACGCAGCACAAAGCGATGTAGAATCAGCTGAAGGAATTTATCTCAAGCACAAAGTAATGCTCAAGGTCCTGATGCTGCTTACGCTGAGCAAAATGCTAAAACTGATGCTGCTAAGAAAGCAGCTGATGAAAAGGCTGATAAGTTAGATGCCGCTAAGAAAGACCAAAAGAATGTCCAAGACTTAGCAGCTGAGGCTAAAGATCCAGCTAAAGTCAAACAAGCTAATGATAATGTAACTGCACAAAATAAAGCAGTGGCTGATGCCCAAGATGCTAAAAAATCAGCTGATGAAAAAGTTAATGGTCAAAAGTCAGAAGTTGCTAAAGACGCTTCTGCTGTAAATACTGCTCAACAAGATGCTGATACTAAGCAAAATGCCAAGAATGCTGCAGATCACGATGTTCAAGTAGCAGAAGATGCATTAAAAGGTACCGGTATTGCTGAAGCTAAGCAAAAATATGATAATGCAGCTAAGGCAAAGAATAATGCTCAAAGCGACTTAGATCATGCAAAGCAAGCAATTGAATCAGCTAATACAGCAATTAATAAGGCTCACCAAGACATTGCTGATAAGACTAATTAAAAGAATACAGCCGATTCTAATTTGGCAACTGCTCAACAAGAAGCTGATCAAGCAAACCAAGCTGCTACCAGAGCCAATAATGCTCTTTCTGTTAAGCAAACTGAAATCGATAAATTAAATGCACAATTGCGTAATTTGCAAGATATGTCTAAGAATAGTATCGATTTAGTAGATATCAATAAGTTTAAGCAGGCTTATGCAGATTACTTAGCTGATGGTAAATTAAATGATGCAGATATTGCATATGTAAAGTCAGCTGGAGAAAAGAATGAGTTCGTAGGTTCTGAAGCTGATGAAAAGAATATGGTAGATGTTAATAACATCTCTTCTGATCAATTAAAAGAATTAGCTCTGTTTACTTCAGACTTATTGAGTAAAGTTAGAAATCAATTAGGTGCAGGGGATGATCAAGTAACCCAAGGTGCTATTGATTTTGCCGAAAAAGTTGCTAAGAGATATGTAGAAGACTTTAAGAGCGGTGCTTGGAAGCCAGGTTGGCATGATGCTACTGGGATCAATGATGTATCTAAAAATAATGGGTTAGACTATAGTACTAAAAAAGATGGTTCTTATGATGATGTATGGCAACCATATGAGGATAAGAGTGAAACTTGGCTGTCTAATCCAGTAAGTATGAACGTATTGAAGCAAAATATCTATGATAATTTGCGTGATATGATTATTCCTTCAGGTAGTGGTCTTGATCATCCAGGAGCAGAACCTACTTATGAAATGGCCCATACTAGAGGTCTGTTAGGAATAAATGGTGTAAGTAAGGAAGTTTTAATAAATACTGAAAAAGCTGCAGAAGCTTGGTTAGCTAAGCATCCTAATGGTACTTATAGAGCCACATTTAATGGTAAAACGTATGAAAACCATGATATAAAGAAGTACGTTGACAGTGTTATTGAAAAAAATAGATCATTGTGCCTATTACATTGGCAAGGATGACATGCAAGCTAAAGAATATGTAGCAGCAACTTTTTCAATTACTGATGATAGTGCTGATCCATATGATGGCACTTATTATATGAATGTCCATTTCTTTAATATCTCTCCAGATTCAATTAATGATCATTCTAAATTTGATACTACAGTTATTCCATCATACAAGCAACAAATTGCTGAAGTTAACAACGAATTAGCAGCTAGAAATAGAGAATTAGCACCGTTACAAACTGCTGCTGATACTGCAAACAAGAATAAGAAGACCAAAGACGATGCATTAACCAATGCCCAAAACGCTGCAACAGATGCCCAAAACGCTTTAACTAATGCAAATAATGAATTGGCAACTGCTAATGCCGCATTAGCAACTGCAACTAATGACAAGAACGAAAAGCAAGGCATCCTTGATCAAGCTACGACTAACTTTAACCAAGCTAAGAGAGACTATGATGTATTAACTGCAAGCAACGCTGTTAAGACAGCTAACTTAAATAGAGCACAAGCTAAGCAAACCCAAGCTCAAGCTGCTTTGAGTGAGGCACAAACTAAGTTAACAACTGCTCAAAACAAACTTGCTCAAGCTAAACAAGTTCTTAATGACTTACAAAAATCAGCTCAAGAAAAAGCAGAAGCTGTACAAAATGCTCAAACTAAGTTGACTCAACTTAAGAAGCACGTTGAAGATTTAAAGAATGCACCTCAAACTTTAGCAACTGCAAATAAAAATGTAACTAAGGCTCAGAAAGATTATGACGCTGCTAAGAAGACAGCTGATGATGCAGAAAAAGAATTGCAAAAATTAGCAGCCGCTAAGAATACTGCTGATGCGCAAGTCGCTTCAGCTCAAAGTGCTTATGACGCAGCTAAGCAAAACTTACAAGCTGCTCAAGCTAAATTAGCTAGTGCAAAAGCAGAATTAACTAAAGTTGAAGAAGCTGAAAAGAGAGCAAGTCAAATTAGTGCAGGCTCTACAGATATTACAGCTTCAGCTACTAAGACTGTGAAACTTGGTCATAATGCTCGTATTTACAACTCTAAGGGTAAGGCTACTAAGAAGGCTACCTTAAAGAAGGGTAAAGTAGTTGTAATTAAAGGCCATAAGTATTACCAAATTGGTAAAAATGAATTCATCAAGGCTGTGAATGTTGCAGCTTCTAAGAAGGCTAAGAAGGTAGCTACAAAGTCTAGTTACGTACGCTTAACTCATAATGCATTTGTTTATAGCAAGCATGGCAAGGCAATTAGAAAAGGTCTTTACTTCAAGGTAATTAAGCGTGGTGAAAAGGTTAAGACCTTAAAGAATGCAAAAGTTGTAACTA
>NZ_FMXC01000060.1 GCF_900103655.1 Lactobacillus kefiranofaciens | reverse complement strand
CTGATGGAAAATACCCATCCATCTAATTACTATCTTCTTGGCGACGAAGGCTATTTAGGCAAAGAACTGCATCAACAGCTAAAACAAATGGGTTATGAACTTTGGACACCATATCGTAAAAATATGACAGGAGCTAAAAAGCACAATGATCATCAATTGATGGCTATTCGCAGAACAATTGAAAGCGACTTTTCGCTTCTGACCTATTACAATGCCGAGAACAATCGAGCACGTAGTCTGATAGGCTTTCAAAGCCGGTTAGAAATTGCAATTTTAGCTTATAATTTGGCTTATTGTCTAGAACGATTTAACTAGCACCACGCGTAATATATTTATAAAAATTGAGTAATTGAAATAAAATAACGAAATGATAGTAATAATTCTTGAAGTTATGTTATTTTATGAATTATTTTAAGCAGCCACATTCTGCTTAGGATTTTAGAAGTTAAAAAATATCAGTAATTAAATAGTTTGCCTGGTTTAAATGACTTAGCTAAGCATCAAAAATAATTGAAAATTGATATTAAAATAGGCTCAAAATATTGATATTTCAATTTTACGACATTGAATTTTGAGCTTTTTAGATATATTTATATCAGCATTAATCATAGAGGAGAAAATTTTGACAATTGGTGAAGCATTAAAAGAAGAACAAAAACAATTGGGATTGACAGCTAAAGCAATGGCTGCTGGCGTAATTTCTAAAGCGACTTATTCTAAAGTAGTGAATGGAAAGCAAAAACTTAGTAGTGATTCATTGGTTAAAATATTATTTAAAAATAATATTGATATTGATGATTTTTTTGAAATGTTGAAAAGTACGTATATGTCTGAAAGTAGACAATATGAAAATAAACTATTTAATGGGATGCAATTAGCATTAAATAACCACAAAATAGACATGGCTCAAAGGTACTTAGTTCAAATAGAAACTAAAGCGTCTAATAAATATTTACAGCAAAGAGCTAAAATTACAGTTGCATTTTTAACAGGTAATATGGATAAATTAAATAATGAATTTAAGCAATCAGTAATTGATACGCTTAATAGTCATCCAAACTGCATGAGAAATATTGATGCACTGGGTTTATTTAATACCGCATTATTAATTCTTCCTAATGATGAAGTTGAAATAGAAATGAGATTATTTTTTACTAAAGTTGTTCATGTTAAAAAGATTTCTGAAAGCATGAAAGAACGATATGCTATTTTATGTTGCAATTATCTTGATTGGAAATATAAAAGGAGTTCCGAAATAAATAAAAATGTTATAAATGCTTTGAAATATTTAAAACGCTGATTGTAAAATTAAATTGAACACTTGATAAAAAATAAAAAGTCCATTCGGACCTGTTTGATAGAATGTAGTTACCACACAACATTTAGAAACGAGGTCAAAATGGACTCTTTACATTCTACCATGAATCAGCACATTAAAGGCAAGCATTTATCATTCGAGGAAAGAGTTATTATTCAATTGCGTTTGAAAGATGGCTATTCTTTGCGTGCCATCGCCCGTGAATTAAACTGTTCTCCTTCTACTATCAGCTATGAGGTTAAGCGCGGTACTGTAGAACTGTATCATGGCAAAGTCAAAAGATATAAGACTACTCAAGGGCATGATGCATATCAAGCTCATCGTAAAAATTGTGGGCGCAAATCAGACTTTCTCAGGAAAACTCAATTCATGCGCTATGTCCACAAGCATTTCTTTAAAGACGGCTGGTCGCTTGATGTGTGCAGTAATCGTGCCACTGCTGTTGGCGCATTTAGCAGCAGAGATGTTGTCTGTACTAAGACTCTTTACAATTATGTCGACCAAGGTCTATTAGATATACATAATTACGACTTGCCAGAGAAGCTTAAACGCAATACCAAGCTTCATCGTATTCGCAAAAATAAGAAAAAACTTGGCAGAAGCATTGAAGAACGTCCTAAAGAGATCAATAGACGTAATGAATTCGGTCATTGGGAATGCGATTTAGTTCTCGGACATAAGAGCAAAGATGATGAGGTGCTGCTAACCTTATCTGAGCGTATGAGTCGTGAGTTTTTAATTCTTCGTATTCCTGACAAGACTTCTGTCAGTGTCATGCAGGCCTTTAAAGAACTCCAAAGGCAATACAGCGAACATTGGAATGATATTTTTAAAACCATTACCACTGATAATGGCTCAGAGTTTGCAGATCTTTCCAACCTAGAAAAAGCATCCAATACACTGGTTTACTATGCCCATCCTTACACTTCTTGTGATAAGGGAACAGTTGAAAGACACAATGGTCTTATTCGCAGATTCATTCCTAAAGGAGAAGCAATAGCTAACTATTCTTTACAAGACATCATTAATATTGAAACCTGGTGCAATTCTTTGCCAAGAAAGATACTGGCCTATCATACACCAGATGAAATCTTTGAAAGAGAATTAGATCTAATCTATCAAGCAGCTTAACTAAAAGTGTTCAATTTATTATTGCAATTTGCGGAAATTAAATTAAGGAATAATTCATCCTTACACAAAATATTTTACGGTCTCCTAGTGTCAGCCATTCTTTGCTTTTATTAGTATTTTTTATAAAACAAATATAAATTTTGTATAATTAATTTATACATTTTAAAAAGCAATTTGTAAGAAAGAGGATGAGATAGATAAATGAGTACGTTAGCTTTGAAGCAACATTATCATGGTAGAAACATCTATATTTTTAAAGAATCCTTTATGGATAATAGCAAACAATGGTGGACAGGTTATATTCAGCTAAAAGAAACTGACCCAATTTATAGTTTAGTAAAGAAAAATCGTGATAATTTTGATGATTTTTATGAATTAAATGAATATGTAGATGCTTTTTTGCCAATTACTGCAGCAGGAAAAGAAGAAAAAATTAATGATACTGACTTATTTATTGGGTTTGATACGGCAGAATCATTTCTGGCAGATACTACATTGATTGATTGCAAAAAAGAGTTAATGAATTGGGCTAATCAGTTAGATAAAGAATAAAGTTATAATTGTAAAACTACCCCAAATTGAGTAGAAGATGTTAAACTTTAATTAGTCAAGAATATTTATTTTGTGATTCTTGATTTTTATTCAACTTTGTCAGTTGAATTTGGTTTGAAGCTAGTTGTTTAGCTGTTTATTGTTTATCAATTTTTATATTGTTTATGAAGACTGTTTGGTTCGAGTGCTGAATAGTCTTTTTATTTTGGGAAAGTTAAAGTGAAATCGTTTTATTCACTCGATATTGTTTAAATTTTAGTATTTGTAGAAAGGTTCGACTTAAGTCGTGCCTTTTAATTTTGGAGGTATTTAAAATGAAGTTTATTGTTAATGCAGAACAATTGAGAAAGTTTAATATTGTTGTATCAGTAATTGCTAAAGGAGTAGATCAACGTTCTTCTATTCCAGCATTTCAATTGATTAAATTAGACGTTAAAGCTGGTAAAGGTCTTACTTTTACAAGTCAAAATTCTGAATATGGAATTTCGATGAAGCTCCAAGATAATAAAGATTGTACTACTTTCAGTGATGGGAGTGTATTGCTACCTGCTAAGTTGTTCTTAAACATGATTAAGAAAATTAAGGCAACTGATGAACTAACTATTGAATCAGATGATACTATTACTACTACAATTAAGTTTGGTAAGTCATCTTATGAACTTAATACAATGGATAGTAGCAACTTTCCTAAACCTAAAGAAGTGGAAAAAGGTCAATCTGATTTTGAAATGGATGCAGCAGAAATGCGCAATTTGATTCATAATACGCTGTTTTCAGCTGCTGATTCTCAAGGACGAGAGATACTACAAGGTGTTCACCTTATTATCAAGCCAGATAGTATCAAAGCAATTGGTACAGATTCACATAGATTGTCTTCTTTTGAAATTCAGAAAGATACAGGCGTTAAGGAAAAAATTGATACTACATTATCAGTTAATACGCTTAAGTTTATCCAATCTTTGTTACCATATGTAAAAAGTAAGTTGCAATTATCAAGTAATCACGACCAATTTATTTTAAAGATAGGTGATGAGATTAAATTTGTTTCAACTACTATTGAAGGAGAGTATCCTCAAGTAGACGCACTTATCCCACAGGATGAAACTACCAAGTTTTCGGTTGATACTGAAAGTTTTATGGAGTTCATTGATCGTGTCCGTCTTATTTCTCATTCGGGAGAAAACAACGTAGTTACTTTTAACATTGATCCTGCTGAAAAGAGTATTTCACTTTCAAGTAATGCTAAAACGTACGGTAACTGTCAACAAGATGTAACATCTATTGATATTGATGGAGATAAGCTTGAAATTTCTGCAAACCCTGATTATCTTTATGAAATTCTTCGTGTTTATAAACAAGATGGAATTGATGAAGTTGCATTTTCATTTACGAAACCGTTAAGACCATTTTTGGTTAATCCCTTAACGGATAAGCAAAGTGAGATCATTAACTTAGTAACGCCGATTAAGGTTTACTAAGTTTGATGAGCAGTACTATTGAACTATAATGTCAATAGTACGATATAATAGTATATCTAAAAGCGTATTTATGGTATACTATTTTTAGTAAAACTTTAGGAAGAGGACATTATGAGATTCATATATCCTGATCCATTTATGAGACAATGGAGTAAGGCAGGTTTGAGCTTAGAAGATAGAGAGGACTTACAACATAATTTCCTATATTATGTATTGAAAGCTCCGATTAATAGTTACGGTAATAAGTTTCCTGGAGATATTATTCAAGGAACAGGAGGAGCTATTAAATGGAGGTTTGCTCCTAAAAAATCAAATAAAGGTAAAAGTGGCAGTTATCGTACTATTTACTTTGTCTTTGAGGAGAAAGAGCAATGTGCTTTCTTTTTGGCGGTCTATGGGAAAAAAGAGAAGTCTTCTTTAACGGATACTGAGAAAAATGAGATTAAAGCTTTTATTAAAAGCTTTAAAAAGGAGCGATAATGATGGGTAAATCAACTATTTTAGAATCATTAAAGATTTGTCGCGATTATGTAAATGGTGATGACAGTCATGTCGAAGTTGTAGACGTCCCATTACCTGTGAAAGTCGAGTTTAATGCCAAAACTATTAAGACATTAAGACACCAAATTGGGACAACTCAAGCAGGCTTAGCAAATTTAGTTGGTGTTTCTAAGCGAACAGTAGAAGCTTGGGAAAGCAATCGTAGCGAGCCAAATAAATCTGCTAGGAAATTGCTAACTTTACTGTTGCAAGATAACTCTTTAGCTAATAAATTACAATATATTTAGTTTTGTTTTCAAGACCATATAAGTTATATACTTGTATGGCCTTTTTTTGTTGTGATAAGAAAACAACAGTATCGAAAAAAGAAGCTATTTTCCTACTAGAGGTCAAAGAAATTAAGTTTGCATTAGTTCAAAGAACTAAAAGGGTAAAGAGAATGTATAAAGCCCTAGAATTTTTTATGCAATAAGAACAAACAGTTAGGAAGAAGGACAAAGAATACCTCCCCATCTATTGATGAATTAGGCGATAAAAGAGCTGTATTTACATTGCAACTCTTTTTTTATGTTTTATGTGAAGATGAAACTATGAAGATCTTAATGAAAGAAAGGTATTAAAACATGATAGCACTAAAATCAGCAATGAAATTGATGAAAAAAGAAAGTGATGAAAATTCAAAGAAGTTTGAAGAAGAATTTAATCAAGTTGAAAATGAATGCTTGAAATTTCTTGATCCTAAATTAATTGATCAATACTTAGATAAACTTGTTAAAGATCATGCTACCAAGGGTATTGCAGATTACAAGTTCAATAATTTCTTTGAGCAGAATAACCTTAAAGATAGCTGGGATAAGAAGCGTGCTGAACTTATTAAGAAGTATCCAACGTTTA
>NZ_FMXC01000028.1 GCF_900103655.1 Lactobacillus kefiranofaciens | reverse complement strand
GCCTGAAAGCCTTTGCTTTGGGCAAAATCAGACAGCTCCTGCATTTGATTAGCCAAATCAGCTTTCTGCTTATAGGTTGAAACTCGGCCATATAAAACGGTCAAGCGTTTGGAATGTTTATTCTTAAGCAAAAAAACGGAATCATCATCAAAATCATATTGACCGGTTGGCAATTTTTTAGCCTCAAGGATTCCTTTTTCACGATAGCGTTTCAGAGTTGAACGACTGATTTGAAGCAAATCCATCACTTTTCCAGCTTTCAAAAGATCATCTCCTTCACTAATATTATATCATATATACTCATAAAGTCATTAAAGCAAGACTAAAAAATAAACAATCATATCAAGTGATTGCTTATGAAATAATTAAACTAATAATTTATGACTATACCGATTATAAGGTTGGCATAATTTAACTATGATTGTGCGACTTTTTTTAAATATTCTAATACTACCAACATATTAATACTCTGATTAACAAAAAACAGGACCCAGTCATCTTGGCTACATGTCCTGTCTTATTTTTCAAAAATTACAACACTCTCTTCGCAATTGTCGGCTTGTAGTAGCTCGACATCGTTTGCAAGATCGTGCCTTGCTCCGGCGTAGCCGCATTAACATATTGATTATTACCAATGTAAATGGCCACGTGGTAAGGTGCCGTCTCTGAACCCCAGAAAACTAGGTCCCCAGCTTGCAGCTGATCTAGCGGCACAGTCTGACCGACCTTAACTTGATCATAAGTCGTCCGCGGCATGCTGACACCGGCAGCGTGTTGATAAATATACTGTACTAAGCCGGAACAATCAAAGGTATCTGGACCTTCTGCACCCCAGACGTATGGCTTGCCGACTTGTTCTTTAGCTAATGCGACAACAGAAGCAGCCTTACTGGAAGCCTGGACCGATTTGGTTTTAGTCTTCTTGACTGCCGTATTAACAATTTGCTTAGCTTTTTTAACCTTCTTCGCCTTAGCTTCTGCCTTGGCTTTAGCAATGTCTTCTTTAGCCTTCTTTTCAGCAGCTTGCGCATTCTTTAAGGCTTGCTGGGCTGCCGTAAGCGAAGTCTTCTGTGGCTTTTTGGCCTTTTTCTTCGTAGCTTTTTTCACCTTCGAAGCTAGGTTAGCGAGTTTATTCTGCTTGGCATTCTCGGCCTTAGCTTGGCATTCTCGGCCTTAGCTGAAGCGTCCTTATCAACATCAACCGTATAGCGTGCCTCGATCCATTCACGCGTGCCAACCTTATACCAGAGATTGCCCTTCTTATCAACGGCGGTCTCCGCCACGTTCCAGATGGTGCCATCCTTAGCCCGGTAGCCCATGAACTTGCCATTATTGTAGTTAGTCCAGATATTCAGGCTCTTGCCTGGCAGATAATTAATTTTTACCCGTTTAATCGCAGTAAAGCTAGCTGCTCGAACGGTCTTCAGCGATGTGAGTGCGGAAACGCCCGTCACAGTAAGTGCGGCAGCCGCTCCCAGCTTAAATAATTTATGCTTTGCCATTCTTCAATCCCCTTGTAGCAAAAATAACCTTCCCACTTTTACTACTTTTTTGTCAACGTCTTCATTATCACATTAGTCACAAAAAAGAGCAAACTTGAAAGCTGGTAAAAAAAGAGCGAACCACAAGAGTGATTCGCTACCATAACGATTATATTTTTTAGTTAAGTACACGCTTAGCAACGCTTGGGTAGAAGTAACTACTCAAGGTTTGCTTGATAACACCTTGACCTGGCGTAGCAGCGTGGATGTATTGGTTGTTGCCAACGTAGATGCCTACGTGGTAAGGAGCACTGGCTGAACCCCAGAAGAGCAAGTCGCCTGGTTGCAAGTTGCTCATTGAAACGGTCGTACCTTGCTTAACTTGTGCATAAGTAGTTCTGCCTAACTTAACGCCGGCTGCCTTAGAGTAAACGTATGAGGTAAGGCCAGAACAGTCAAAGCTGTCTTCACCACTAGCACCCCAAGCGTAAGCCTTGCCCAATTGGGCAGAAGCTAATGTTACAACAGCTGAAGCATCGCCAGTTGCTTGAACTGACTTCTTAGCCTTGGCCTTATTGTTTTTCTTCACCACGTTGTTAACATTACTAGTCTTCTTAACAACACGCTTAGCCTTAGGTGAGTTAGCTTGAACAGTGTATTGAGCCAAGATCCATTGGTGTTGACCAACTTGATACCAACTACGGCCCTTCTTGTCAGTTGCTTGACCAATTACAGTCCAGGTGGTGCCATGAGCAGCACGTTGGCCAGTGAAGTGGCCGTGATTGGACTTAGTCCAAATGTTCACGCCATAACCTAGAACATAATTGATCTTAACCTTGGTAGTAGCGGCTTGAACCTTAGCAGTAGTTGCATTTGGCTTAACAGCATTAACTGTAGCAACTCCAGTCATGGTTAAAGCGGCGGCTGCAGTAACTTTTACAAAATTACTCTTAATATTCATTCAGCTCTCCTATATGTTTTATACATCTATATCTATTAGATTTTTTATTTTTGGTAACGAAAATGTAGTTTTCAGAAAAATCTTTAAACTTCTTTAAAAGCATTTAACATGTTCTATAATAGTTAGCTTATGTTACAGCGGTGTTACAGAAGTAATACTTTCTTAATAAAAATTGCGAATTGTTTACATATTTTCAAATTTGACCAGCTGACAGCCAATTTCCGTAGCTAATTTTTGACATTCTGCAGTAAAGCCCGTTTTTGAAAAAAGGTAATAGTACTTTTTCGGATAATTAAACAAGTTGCTATTAAAAATCAGCTTCTCTAAAACTTGCTTGCTGATTGGTTCATTGCGCCACTTGCATTCGCCAAAGACGGTAAAACTCGCGTCATCTGCCGAATAGCCTAAGACATCCAGTTCAACTTGCTTGTGCGTCCGTGAATCGGGGCCCCACCAGTTGCCCAACTTAGTAAATGGCATCCGTTCTACGTTGTAATGCTCCCACAGGTAATCCTGAACTAATTTTTCAAAATCTGGGCCTAAAAAATCACTTAATCTTGGTTCAATTCCGCGCCATGTCTGTTCACTCATCCCTCTTTCAATCAAGGTCAACCTTGCGGGCACGAACCGATACCAGAAGCGATACATCCCATCCCGAATGCAGTAAATCGATTTTTTGCTTTTATTAAGATCTTCGGTAACCGGCACGATTCGTTCGATGATTTCTAACTCAGTCAAGTTATTCAAGTAACTTCTTAATGATGTAGCTTTAATCTTGGTTGCCGTGGCAATCTCATTGAGTCGCGAATGGCCCTGAGCAATCGCAGCAATGATGGAATTGTAATTAGCCGGATCTCGCAATTCTTGCTTAATCAAGTTAGTCGGCTCTTCAAACAAACGCCCATCTTTTTGAAAGAAATTATTAATCACGGCGGCTTTCACGTTGCTTTCGCGAGAAAAGTAATTCAAATATTGGGGAATGCCACCTGAAATAGAGTAAAGGGTAAAAGCCGACTGCTTATCTACTTGGGTGAGCATTTCCTGAGCTTCATGAAAGTTGAAGGGCTCAATTTTTAGCTGCATAGTTCTTCTGCCATAGAGCGGACTTTGATATCCCAGCACCTGTTTTTCCATAAAGGACATTTAAGAACCACATAATATCAGGAATAACTTGGTTTTAAGAAAAACACGATCAATGAATTTTTGCAATAAAGAGCTGAAGCCAGGATATGATTCAGCTAAATAAGGATATTCATCAATGATCCAGACCACTCTCTGCTTAGCGGCAATCTTACCCACTTCTTCTAGCAAATCATTGAAGCTAGGAAAGCTTGCGGTTCCAGTAGAGGTGGGATTTTCAAATTTTAAGACGGCTTGGCTCAAATATTTCAAATTAGAATTAGCATTTTCCTGCATCCCTGTAAAAAAGATGGTTGCTTTATCTTTGACAAATTCAGAAATTAAAGTAGTTTTACCTATTCTCCGTCGTCCATCAATGACTGCAAATTCAAATTCACCTGAGTCATAATGTCGCTCTAATTTAGCTAACTCTTCTTTTCGTCCAATAAACATATCATTACTCCACAGATTATTGTCACGACAATTATTATTACGACAATAATTTTCATAAGCATAATCTTTTATATTTTTAGATAAAAAAAGAGCCGGGCCAACTCGACCCGACTCTCTCAATATCTTAAATAGACAAGCGTTAATTAATCGATCACACGCTTAGCTGCTGATGGGTAGAATGATGCTAAGGTTTGAGTCTTAACATTTTGACCAGGAGCTGGAGCATGAACAAATTTGCCACCGCCGATGTAGATACCTACATGGTAGTTACCCCAGAATAATAAGTCACCCTTCTTAAGCTTCTTAGTTGAAACGGCAACTGATTTACCAAGATTGATTTGTGAATAAGTAGTCCTTGGCAAAGTCTTGTTGATTGCGTTCTTGAAAACGTATGAAGTTAAACCTGAGCAGTCAAATGCTGAAGGACCAGTTGCGCCCCAAACGTAAGGCTTGCCAATTTGCTTCTTAGCAAGCTTAACAACAGCGTTACGCTTCTTGGTTACTGAAGAAGTAGCCGTCTTAACTGTGCCTGCAGCTGGGTTGCTGGTTTCAAGGTCTGCAGTTGAAGCACTAGAGTTAACTGAAATTTCATCAGCGTGAACAGTAGTAGTTGCTGCTGGAACATTAACGGTTGCAAGACCAGTGAAAAAGATTGATAAAGCTGCGGTGTATTTAACTAAAGTACGTTTAAAACTCAAAACTAATTGTCTCCTTAAGATATATTTTTTTAATTCGTTTAATTTCATTTAATTAAGCTGACCTCGATCAGCTGACGGTTTATATAGTACCGCTCGAATGTTACATAAATGTTTCAAAAAAACTACCATCACGTTAAGAAACCATGTAAATTTTAATGAAATCTGTAAAAAGGAGACAAACTAGGTTAGCCGCGGAGCTTTGCTACCAAGGCATCAAGCGCTTTCTTTGTTTGAGTAAGATCATCGTTAACTAATACATGCGCGTAATTTTTCAAGTCAGCTGGCAAGAGATTTAATTCACTGCCACTGAGTCTTTCCTGAATCTTTGCCGGATCATCCCCGCGCTTAAGCAGGCGCTCCCGCAATTCATCCTTAGTCGAAGTGGTGACATATAAGAAATATACCTTGTCGCCCAACTGTTTCACATAAGTGTAGACGCCCTTAATATCTACGATTAAAGACACCAAATTGCTCTTCTTCCAAGCTAGATTCAATGCCTCGCGACTCGAACCATACTGATATGACCCATATCTAATGTGTTCAAAGAAATGCAACTTACTAAAGGTCTCATCAGTCTCAAAATGATACGACACGTTTTGCTTTTCACCTAAGCGCATGGGGCGAGTAGTATGCGTGAGCACGCGTGGAATGTTGTATTTTTCAGTTAAATAATCTGAAATTGTCGTCTTGCCGGTACCACTTGGCCCCGCAATTAAAATTATTTTTTTCAAAAGAAAGTCCCCCACTTGAAAATGTTGCTTATATATATTAACATCACAATGTTGCAAATGACTAAGACTTTTTTATTAGAAAGGAAGATATAGCCATGAAAAAAGCAGACGTAAAGGTTGGCGCAATTGTTGACGCTAAATCAGAAGAAGAACTTAAGAAGCAATTCCAAGGCAAGGTTGAAAAAATTTATGAAAACTCCGCTCTGTTAGCAATTACTTCATACGATCCAGTCGATGCTACGGCCATCAGCGACTTGAACAACAAGATCGTGGTTAACTTCAAGAACCTGAAGTCAGCTCGCGCTCCCAAGAACAGCAAGGTTGCTTCAACTAACGAAGTCAAGATCGAAAAGATTGCCAAAGACAAGAAAAAGACCGAAGCTAAATCTTCAAAAAGCAAAAAATAAAAATTAAGCAAAAGAATCGGCGCAATTGTTTACGACGGTTCTTTTTTTGCCTAAAATTATAAAGAAATTGTTCAACTAAGGAGTTTGTTTTAATGAGAGAAAAAACACGAACCGTTAAGGAGTTTGTTTTAATGAGAGAAAAAACACGAACCGTGCTATTCTGGTTCATTCTGATGCAGCCATTCTTGGACCTCTACTGGTTCTACCACGGCAAGCTGGCTGACATGCTGCCGTTCACGCTGCCAACAATCATCCGCATTGCGGCCGTTTTCGTAATCTTCTGCATGTTTTTCAGTCAAAAGCAAAACTGGCAAAAACTAGGCCGTGATAAGTGGCTAATCGTCTACCTCGTCTTGCTGATCGTCTATTCGATCGTGCATTTAATCCACGTAAAAAATTTTAACAGCGTGAATCCGACTGATTATGGCTACTCTACTGTGAGCGAAATTTTTTACCTAATTAGAATGGGCATGCCACTATTAGTGATCTTCTTTACTAAGGAGTTGCACTTCACCAAAGAGCAGTTCCGCTATGTAATCGAGGGCATCAGCGGCCTGTTTTCATTCACGATCGTCATCAGCAACCTCTTCGTGATCTCGCTGAGAAGCTATGAGACTGGACCAATCAGTGCCAATATCTTCGAGTGGTTCTTCAATCCCAATATTGGCTACTCACACATGGCCTCCAAGGGATTCTTCAACTTTGCCAACATGGTCTCAGCCTTGTTCTTCATGCTAGTGCCATTAATGCTTTACTTTTTGTTCAATCACTTCAACTGGAAGACAGTCACCCTGAACGTAGTGCAAGCTCTAGCCATGATCGAACTCGGCACCAAGGTCGCTCTCATCGGCTTAATCGGCGGGGTCATTATCGGGATTCTGCTCTATGCCTTTCATTTATTCATCGTGCGTGATGTAAAAAAGAGCGGCAAAGCACTTCTGGTAGCATTGCTAATTGAAGCAGGAGCTTTAGCGATCATCCCCTTTGGTCCAGCTGTTCAGCGTTACAATTATGAAAAATTGCTAGCTCAGCAATCAGACAACAGCCTGACTCAAGCCAAGCAAGAATTGACTAATGGACTAAAAAAATATCCTACTGGCCAAAAACGCAAGGAATTTTTAACGGACTTTATCGCTGAGCATTACCAAGATTATGCTTTAAACAAAAAGTTTATTACGAAGAGTTATCCTTACAAGTACGATCCAGAATTCTGGCTAAAGATTATGAATGAGCCGGGCACCGCGCGGATGCAAAACCGACATGTAGAGCAGGCAATGCTGGATCAAGTGGTAAAAACCAACAATAATGAGCTAGACAAGCTACTCGGGATTTCTTACACGCGTGAGACGAACATCTTTAACCTAGAGCGAGACTTCACCAGCCAGATCTATTCCTTGGGTTGGATTGGGATGCTGCTGTTCATCGGGCCGTATGTCGTGATTATGCTGTATGCTTTATTCAAATGGCTGACAGATAGAAGCAAACAAACTTATCTCATTAGTTCAATGCTTTTGTCAATTGCGTTTATGCTCTTTGCAGCCTTTATGTCAGGCAATGTGATGGACTTTTTAACTGCCAGCTTTATCTTGGCCTTTACTCAAGGGAGCCTATTGGCCGCGGTGAATGAGAAAAAATTATTTTAGACAAAGAAAAACTAGATGACTTTGATGATCATCTAGTTTTTTTAGTATCTTCAATTACTTCTGCTTAATAAAACTACGGTCCGGTACCCGAATCAGGTAATAACGCGTTGCTAAATGTCCCGCGTGCATCCCTACTCCGTTTTGCCAGTTTTTCTTATACATCGCCGTGTAAATCGCTACATAAGCACGCTGAAATTCCTTATCCTTCTTAGCCAATTCTTTCTTCACATAAGGAATCTTCTCGGCGTTCACGTCCAGCGCGGTATTGCCGTACGCGATCGAGGCATAATCGCTAGAAGCCGTAATCTTGCTGCCAGCCTTATAAAAAGTATAGGTCTGCGAACCCATCTTTTTCTTCGCTGAATTAATTGTTACATAGCTCGAATTGCCCATCCCCGTCTTCATAATGAGCGGTTCATACTTCACGCTTGAACTAATTCGACTAGCATCATCTAGATCTGGATTGTCCATAAAGGTCTGAGCGAACATCCAGCCTGTCGCAACCAGCAACACCAGTATTTCTACAGTAGTAATAATAAAATTAGGCCACTTAAATCGCTTGTGGCTCTTGATAATCATCTTAATCCGCCGCTTGCGGATATTTTGGACGATAAAAACTAAATAAAGAATGATGGCGACCCAAATCAAGATCCCAATGATATTCCAGCTAAACATATTTCGTCCTCCTTGCTTTTAATTATAGGTGAAATTTTTCAAAATTTGAATACTTTTTCTTTAGGTGCGAAAATAGTTATAAGTACATTAGATTTATTAGGGAAAAATATGGTAGCAATAGCATTTTATTCAATCACTGGGCAAACTAAGCGTTTCATGGAGAAAACGCAGTTGAAAGCCCATCAGATCAGCGATGCCAACCCTAAGTATGATATGGGACAGAAGTACATTTTAATTGTGCCCGCATATCAAGACTTTATGATGGATTCCGTCGTTGATTTTTTAACGTTTAAAGATAATAAGAAGAATATTATTGGGATCATCGGTTGTGGCAACCGAAACTTCAACGACCTGTTCGCGCAGACCGCCAAGAAAATCGCCGCGACTTTGAATATTCCGATACTGTATCTACTAGAATTTAGCGGTACCGACGAAGATGTCAAGAATGTCCGCAAGATCGTTCACGATCTTTCTAAGGGTGAAAGTACCAAAGAAGTACAAAAACCTAAGGAATTACGTGTAACATTAGCTTCTTAAGTGATTTTAGAGAGTAAGTATGACTGAGAAATATTACAAAGCAATTAACTGGAACGACATAGAGGACCGAGTCGATAAATCCGCCTGGGCGCGGCTAAATGATATTATTTGGGAGCCACGTCACGTTCCTGTTAGTGAAGACAAAAAAGAATTTTTAAAATTAGCTAAGCCGGTGCAAGAAGCATTGCTTCATGCATTTGGCTCATTGACCTTCTCATCTGGTTTGCAAATGAGAAATGGCTTGGAACAGATCAAGGCAGACGCGATTACACCAGAAGAATCTGCTGTATTCAATGCCCTGCAATATTTGGAATCAATTGCCAACAAAGGTTACAGCTACGTCTTGCGTGAGTTAAGCTCTGATGAAGACGTGAAGAAGACCTTGGCTTGGGCAGATGATAATCCTTATTTGCAAAAGAAGATTCACACGCTGAACAAGATCTACCAATCAGGGGATGCCTTGCAAAAGAAGGTGGCCAACGTCTTGCTAGAAACCGCGTTGTATCACTCCGGATTCTACGCTCCGCTCTATCTTTTTGGTCAAGGGCAAATGGTCAGAACCGCCGAAATTGTGAAATTGGCTCTGCGTGGGACTTCCTTCAGCGGCATTTATCCAGGCTATAAGTTCCGCTTAGGCTATGCCAAGTTAGGCAAAGATGAACAAAAGCGCCTTAAGCAATGGATCGATGACTTGTACGACGAGCTAGTTGCTAATGAGGAAAAGCATATCGAATTAATGTACAAGGATACTGGTTGGACTAACGACGTGAAGCACTACTTCTACTACAGCGTCAACAAGGCCTACCTCAACTTAGGCTTCCAAGCTAAGTACCCTGACACCTCGGACACGATCAACCCAATTATTGAAAAGGGTGTGATCAAGAGTGCGGTCTTTGAAGACTTCTTCTTCTACACTAACAACCACTCATTAACCAAGTTCAGAGAAATTAAATAGCAATCAAAAAGCCATCAACAAAGTGTTGATGGTTTTTATTATGCTTATTTTTTAGCCGTTTTCTTAGTAGTTTTCTTTTTGCTAGTCGTCTTTTTCTTGGCGGCTGTTTTTTTGGTTTCAGCCTTGGTCTTCTCCGGTTTTTGATATTCCCGAATTGTCGTTAATTTTTCAATAATAGCTTCGATCAGCTTAGTTACTACCGCATCAGGATCTTTTTCTAATTCTTCTTCAGTAGCCAATTGATCAATTCTGAAGCCGGATACGTTGACAAAATCTGAACGCGTTTCAAAATACACGTTTAACGGATATTCTTGCCCTTCTTCGAAGAAATTGGCGATCTTCTTGTAATTGCTATAAGGCAGATTAATAATGTTGGTTTCTAAGGCGAAGGTAGCTGGACGCTGACCAGTAACTGTCAGTTGCGTTTGCACTAAGGAATTATGCTTAAAAGCAGCAGCTGCTTCCTTAACCATCTTCTCTGCATATGGCTTAATCTTGTTCTTCGATTTACTAATAGCAGCATATTTTACCGTTTCAAGATCTTGAATGTAGTCTTGATTCTCAATTTTTTCGTTTAAGTCTTTTAAATTAATCTTCAAAATACACAGTCCCCAATTTAATATCTATATACCAACATACTACAAAAAAATTTTTTGTCATCTTTTTTTATCAAATCATAAAAAAAGACGAGCTTCATAAAAAGCTCGTCCTTCTAACTCAAGGCACATGCTTAAAGCATATGTGGGCAGTTAACTGTTCACATCAGTGAGCCCACCATCAGCGCTTCCCGCGCCTGCCAGTAAAAGCGGATGTCCTCTATCTCATAAATATTACGCATCTCGCGTTAAATCAATCGACTCGTCGATAAGTAGTGTACTATTTTTTACGCTGAATGTACAGCTGAATTTTACGTAAGTGTCGCCGCTTCAATTTATAAAAGGCTTCAGTACACATCGTTGATAACAAAAAGCCGATCCCAATCGCGCCAGTGACGATTGCCACGCGCAGAATCAATTCCTGTCCTTGCGTGTAGTTGCCGATTACCAAAGCACGCACTGCCTGATAAGCCGGCATCCCTGGCACCAGCGGCACTAAAGCCGGAATATTGAAGACGGTCACCGGGCACTTTTTTATCCGAGCAAAGCAGAGTCCTAAGATGCCAATCAAAAAAGCACCTAACAGATTGGACAGCATGCGTCCCATCCCTGCTCTAAAGCACAGCCAATAAGCCATCCAGCCCACGGCGCCACTAATTCCTGAGAGATTCAATGCACGGTGCGGAACATTGATGGTTAAAGCAAAGCCCACCGAAGCAATATATGAGAATGTAACATTAATTACTATTTCTAACCAAAATGGCATTTTTACGCCCCCATGAACTTCAAGATCAAACCGACGCCAGCGCCTAAAGCTAATGCACTCAGCGTTGCCTCACACATTCGCACAATACCAGAGAGCAAATCTCCCATAAATAAATCTCGCAGGGCGTTGGTCAAAGCCAGGCCCGGCACCAGCGTCATCAAGGCACCAATCAAGATGTGGTCGATAATTACCGCCGGATCAAGATAATTCAAGATCACGGCTAATAATCCCATCACCATGGCCGCGATTAGTTCCGATAAGAAGCGGACTTTGGTATATTTTTTAAACTCGCAATATGCCCAAAAGCCCACAGCACCAACAATCGCTGCCCCCGGAAAGTCGACCCAATCATAATTGTCCATGAACAAGACCATCAAGGTCGCACTAAGGACAGCCGCTCCGATGATCTGGAGCCACATCGGAAAAGACGGAGCCTTAGCTACTTGAATAATGCGCTCACGCAATTCCGTAATGTCGATTTTTTTAGCCGCAAATAAACGGGATAATTGGTTAACCCGATCTACTAGCTCCAAGTTAATATTTCGGTCGCGAATTTGCTTCATCTGCGACAAGTCGCCGCCATCTAAGCTCATGAAGACGCAGGTCGGGGTCGCGAACACTCGCGTATCTTCAACGCCAGCGTTACGGGCAATGCGCAGCATCGTATCTTCAACGCGGTACATCTCGCTGCCACCTTCGATCATCAGCCGTCCTGCAGTTAAACAAATATCTAATATTTCCTGATAAAATTGGGCATCTTTCTTATCAGACATGGTATTAGCCTCAATTCATTGTTTCAATATCGATTGTCTTATCTACCCAGTCGCCGCGGAAGAAGTCGCGCTCGTGACTAACAATAATCACGCCACCAGGGAAGTTCACGATAGCTTTTCTTAATGCATCCTTGGTATCGTTATCCAAGTGGTTGGTCGGTTCATCAAGGAAAAGCAGGTTAGCTGGTTCAAACTGCATCTTGGCCAGCTTCACCTTTTCTTGCTCGCCCCCAGATAATTCCTTCAAGGGACTCATCGCTTGCTGCGCGGTCAAACCCATGCGAGCTAATGCTTGACGCAGTTCCCGCGGCCTTTTGCGTTCAAATTCTTCTTGCAGGTATTGCAAAGGCGTCATATTGCTATTCGGCCAAGCCAAATCCTGCTTGAAGTAAGCCAACTTAGCCGTCACTGACAACTCATACGAGCCAAAGATTGGCTTTAATTGCCCTAGCAATGTTTTAAGCAAGGTAGTTTTACCAATCCCGTTAAAACCAGTAATCGCCACTTTTTCATCCCCACCAACGGAGAAGTTAAAGGCCGACTTAACCAAAGCATGATCATAGCCAATAACCAAGTCTTGCGTTTGCAGGAGCAAATTAGAAGCAGTCGCTACGTACGGAAACTCAAACTTCGCCCGGCGATTATTCTTAGGCGGCGTCAACACGTCCATTCTCGCCAGCTGCTTCTCCCGTGACTTAGCACTCTTAGCTCGCGTACCAGCCTTATTCTTACGAATATAGGCCTCAGTCTTGGCGATCTTGCGCTGCTGATTAGCATAAGCCTTCATATAGGTCTCACGGTTAGCCACCTTTTGTCTTAACGCCTGCTTCAACGTACCCGTATAACGGGTAATCGTGCCAAAATCGATGTCAATAATGCAGTTAGTGATATGCCCTAAAAAGTCGTAGTCATGACTAACCACGATAAAGGCACCTGAGAAATTATTCAAGTAGTCCACTAACCAATCGATGTGCGACACATCCAAATAGTTGGTTGGCTCATCGAGCACTAAGACATCAGGACTTTGCAATAATAGCTTGGCTAAAATGATCTTGGAACGCTGCCCACCAGATAATTTCGAGACATCGTGATCATAGCCTAAATCAGCTAAACCTAAGCCAGCGGCCACCTGTTCAATTTCGGTATCAATCTCGTAAAAATTATTTTCTTCCAAGTACGTCTGCACCTTGCCTGCTTTTTCCAACAAGGTATCGTCTCCGTTTTCCGCATACTTGGCATATAGCTCGTTTAATTCTTTTTCTTTTTGATAAAGCTGGTCAAATGCCGTCCGCAAAAAGCCACGAATTGTCACGCCTGGTGCGAGCTTGGCGTACTGATCCAGGTAGCCGACATCGATTTTATTTTGCCACTTGACCTGACCATCATCAGGGATAATTTCCCCCGTCAGAATCTTAATCAAGGTCGACTTGCCAACTCCATTTTGTCCAGTGACTCCCATGTGGTCTTCTTTGTTCAGGACAAAATTGGCATCCTCATATAAAGTCTTATCAATAAAACTCTGACTCAAATCTTTTACGGTTAATAAACCCATTTTTCCCTATTCCTTTGCTTGTTGCTGCTTTTCATATTTTTGCAAAGCATCTAATACGCGAGGCCAGTAACGTTTGGGCAAGATTAATTGCAGGCGATTCTGATAAATTGGAAAGTCGCTTGCCTTCATCCCCGTAATCTTAGCCAGCTGCTGGTCCGTTAACTTATATTCATAAACAATACGCTTAATCTCAACTGAAGCATGTCCCCTAAAATAAGACAGACAGAAGAAAAAAATCGCAAAAACTCCTGCGATAATAATCGATAATTGTAAGTTTAGCCTGAAACTACGCTGGCAAATGAAGATGACAGCAATAAAAGAAATAATAGCAGAAATGACGCCATAAATAATTGGAAAAGCAGATTCTTTCTTTTGCATGATTTTTCCTTCTTTCAATAAGAAACTAGTTGCTACGAACGTATCAGAAATTACGTAGTATTGCAACCAGTAGATCAAGAATGACATTTTTTACCAAATTAAGTATACTTTTTATAATCAGATTTTCAGCTAGAAAGGACGCACTATGCCTCAAGAAAAAATTCATTATTATTTTTCATTAATTCACTTTCAACTTGATGACCTAGACATTCACCTAGTTATGCCCCAATCCTGGCAAGCGATTGATCTTTATCAAGCAATTGCCCACGATCGCGTGAGTCTAGGCAAATGGTTGCCCTGGGCCTATCAAATGAAGTCCGCTCAAGATGAAGCCAGCTTTATCCAGACAATTCAAGAAAAGATGATCAAGGATCGCATGGTCGTGCTCACCATCTTGGTCAACGGCGAACCTAGCGGCATGATCGATCTGCATAATTTAGTTAAAAACCAAAAAGGCGAGATCGGCTACTGGCTCTCCAGCACATATCAAGGCCGGGGCATCGTAACTAATAGCGTCTTAAAATTATGCCAGTATGCCTTCAGCGAACTGAATTTACAGTATGTTGATCTAATCGTTGCGGTAGAAAATGGCAAAAGCGCGCGCATTGCTCGCAATGCTGACTTTAAACTAATGGGAATGAAAAAGAATCTCATTAATGACAAGTTAGACGGACAGATTTTTAGAAAAATCAATCCAATTAGAATAAACCAGTCAGATCTTTAATAATGAAAAAGGCGATTGGTACTAATAGTGCAGGCAAAAAATTCAAGGTTTTGACATCGCGGATTTTTAACAAAGCTAGACCAGAGCAGGCGATCAAGAAGCCGCCCACAATGGAGATTTCGGCTACTAGTGGCCCAGTGAAAAAACTAGCCGATAAAAATTGGGCTACTAGATAAATGCTGCCTTGCCAGCAGAACAATACTGGCGCTACTAACAGCATCCCCCAGCCAAAGCTGGCACCGAAGACCATCGACGTTACAAAATCCATCATCGCGTTAGTGAACAGCATTGTATTATCGCCCTTCACGGCTGCCATTACGGGGCCAACGATTGACAACGCCCCAATGCAACAGAGCAAAATCTCTGTTGCTAAACCTTTACCTAGATTGGACTTACCAGCTTTTTCTACTAAACGATCGAACCGGCCAGAAATATCCAGAGCCGTACCGATTAAGCCACCTAAGGCAAGGCTAACAATGAATAAAACCGGATAATGACTCTTCGGCATATTGTTAGTGACATTTTCCCAACCAATACCTAGAGCCGCTAGCCCCATCGCAATAAACAATACATCTTCAAAGCGCTGGTTGATCCCTTTCTTCAAGAAACAGCCAATCGCCGTTCCTACGAGTAGGGCTAACGTGTTAACAATTGTACCAAGCATCTTTTTTCACCTCTTAATCTTATTTTACCGCAAGCAAAAAACGCATCTCTAGTTCAGATGCGTTTTTCATTACCATTGGAACTTCCAGCCACCACTTGAAGATGAACTTGAGCTGCTCGACTGCGGATTAGGATTTTTGCCATAGCCAGAATTAGAGCCACGTGCCGGTTTATCCACATCGCGTTCATAAATTTGATAATTCGTAAATGCTTGTGGATTATCCCATTTAACGTGATTATTCTGATCGTTCAATTCATTTTGCCGCGTTTCTTCATTATCTAAGGTTTCAGTATCTAGATTTAAGTTCTTGCGAATCTTGTCTGACGTTTTCTGCAATTCCTTAGTAGAAGCCACTTGAATTGATGCTCCATCGATCCAGGCATCGTGTCCTTGCAAGTAGCCGCTCTTCAAATTATTCATGCAGCCGCGATAATTCAGCGCCAAACTTAACATGTCGTTGAAGCTAAGGTTAGTCTTCACGTATTTATTAAAAATATCGACTAACTTGCGGTAATTGCTAATGGTGTTAACTGACATAGCCTTTTTAGCAATCGCCTGAATTACTTGCCGCTGACGCAATTGACGCCCATAATCGCCGCGCGGATCTTCCTTTCTCATCCGGACATAAGCTACGGCATGACGACCATTCAGGTGTTGTTTACCCTTGTGGAAGTCACACCAGTCATATGAGAAGCTGAACGGCACATTGACATCAACGCCACCTACGGCATTAACCAAACTACGCAAGGCCTTCATATTAACCTCAACGTAATAGTTGATTGGCACGTTAAGCATGCTGGAGACGGTCTTCACGCTCGTGCGACTGCCGCCAACCTCGTAAGCGGAATTGACTCTGAACATAAAGTACTTGTCGCCGGGGTCACCCTTAATATCAGCGAGCGTATCCCGCGGAATCGAGGTCATGGTTGCCATATTCTTTTGCGGATTAGTCGTTGCTAAAATCAAAGTATCGGAATTGCCTTGATCATGTCGGCCTTCAATCCCTTGATCGACTCCTAAGATAAGTACAGAAATGGGTTGTCTAGTTGAAATCTTAACTGAATTAGCAATGTTGCCGCCACCCTTACTGTCAATAGCACTATGCACCATAAAGTACATGTGGGCTGCCCAGGCAACACCGAAGCAGATGACTAACAAGAACGCCACACCAATGAAGCGGGCAAACATGTTGCCAGATTTAAGTGCAGTAGCATCCGCTGCTAAGGAACGATTGCGATGAAGATTGAGCGAAGAGTGTTTGGCTCGATATTCTTCTCTGCGTTTGGAATTTGGATCCATTCTTTACATCTTTTCCCTTCAAAATTAATACAGTTTATTTGTATCACTTTTAATCTCTGGATAAAATAAAATTATCGATAATTAATAATAACTTATTTTTTGTATTCAATCATATATTCAAACACGATGTATACAAAATTTAATATATTAGGGAGGAAAATATGGCAATACCAACTAGAGATGAAGTCCCAGCAGAACTTAAATGGGACTTGACGAGAATTTTTAAGACAGATCAAGATTGGGAGCAGGCTTACGACGACACTAAACAAGAAGTAGCTGAACTTGATCAATTAAAAGGATCATTAGCTAAGTCGGGACAAGATTTATACGAAGGCTTAACCAAGATCTTAGCAGTTAGACGCAAGGTAGAAAATATCTACGTTTATGCCACTATGTCTAGTGATGTCGATACCGCTAATTCACACTACTTAGGCTATGTTAGCCGGGTGCAGAGTTTGGCTAATCAATTCGAAGCCGTAACCAGCTTTATTAGTCCAGAAATCTTGAGCATCCCAGAAGACAAGTTCAAGCAATTTTTGCAAGCTGAACCACGCTTAAAGAATTACGCTCACTACTTGGAAACGATCACTAATAAGCGGCCCCATACTTTACCAGCTGAGGAAGAAAAAATTATTGCCGATGCCGGGGATGCCTTAAGCACTTCAGAGAACACTTTCAATGTTTTAACCAACTCCGACATGGAATACGGCTACGTGCAAGATGACGACGGCAATATGGAACAGTTGTCTGATGGGCTTTATTCATTATTGATTCAGTCACAGAACCGTGACGTCAGAAAAGGTGCCTTTGACACGCTCTATACAACATATGGTCAATTTCAAAACTCCTTAGCTTCTACTCTTTCCGGCGTAGTCAAGAAGCACAACTATAACGCTCGCGTGCACAAGTATAATTCGGCACGTGAAGCCGCATTAGCTGAAAACGGCGTACCAACCAAGGTTTACGACACTTTGATTCAAGAAGTTGATTCACACCTTGACCTGCTTCACCGTTATGTTGCGCTGCGTAAGAAAATTTTAGGCTTGAAAGATTTACAAATGTGGGACATGTACGTGCCGCTAACGGGTAAGCCATCACTGTCCTACAATTTTAAGGAAGCAAAAGAAGTTGCCAAGAAGGCCTTGGCCCCACTTGGTGAAGACTACTTGAAGCATGTCGATTATATTTTTAATAACCGCGTGATCGACAGCGTGGAAAATAAAAACAAGGTGACTGGTGCTTACTCTGGTGGTGCTTACGACACTGACCCATATGAACTGCTCAACTGGGAAGACAATATTGATTCACTTTACACTTTAGTTCACGAAACCGGTCACTCCGTTCACTCTTGGTATACGCGTCATACCCAGCCTTACATCTATGGCGAGTATCCGATCTTCGTGGCTGAGATTGCTTCAACGACGAACGAAAATATTTTGACCGAATATTTCCTGGGGCATATTACCGATCCGAAGACGCGGGCCTTTATTCTGAACTACTACCTTGACTCATTCAAGGGCACGCTGTTCCGTCAAACGCAATTCGCTGTTTTTGAACAATTCTTGCATGAAGCTGATGCCAAAGGCGAACCATTAACTGCCGATACTCTGGATGAGGTTTATGGACAAATCAACCAGCACTACTACGGTGATGCGGTTGAACCCGGCGGCGATATTGCCTTAGAGTGGTCACGAATTCCGCACTTCTACTACAACTTCTACGTTTACCAATATGCGACGGGCTTTGCGGCTGCGACTGCTTTGGCTAACAAGGTAGTACATGGAACAACGGCGGAGAGGGATGCCTACCTTGGCTTCCTTAAGGCTGGATCTAGCGATTACCCAACAGAGATCATGAAGCACGCTGGCGTGGACATGACTAAGCCGGATTACTTGGAAGATGCATTTAAGACTTTTGAAAAGCGCTTGGATGAATTTGAGAGTTTGATTGAGAAGTAAGAACAAAAATAATCGGTATCAAATCACTTGAAATGATACTGATTATTTTCTTATGATACTGATTTTTAAATTGAACCTGTTAAGCCAGCATTTCTCCACTTATCAGGATTCTCATTCAATGAAACTTCTAGCTTTGTCAATTCAGGAGTTAATTTAAAATTATGTGATAGTAAATAATTATCCAGATCATGATTTAGCTCAAATACGACTTTATCAAGGCTCACGCCATGTTCCAAATTACTTAGAGCATGATTTATTACTTTGCATTTTATTTCACTCCTCTGGCCAAAAAAGATCATCTAAAGTCTTATCTAGCGCCTGACAAATTCGAATGCACAAATTAACTGACGGATTATAATTGCCCTTCTCAATCGCTGAAATCGTTTGCCGCGAAACATCTACTTTTTTAGCCAAGTCTTCTTGTGACCAATCTTTGCCAGCTCGCGCTGCCTTCATCCGTAAATTTTTCATAGCCTATCACTTTCTTTATCACGGTGCAACATGAATAAGCTTAATACGCCGATGACGAGCCAAAACACTCCCAGAATAGATAAAACATTGTTGGCATCATTGCTGTATCCTAAAATGAAGCAAATTCCTAGAACAACATCTAACCAGCTATCTGACTTGATATGCTTTTCATTAAATGCAAAATACGCACCATGTAAAATATCATAGACTGCCAATACAGTTAATGACAACATAATAACTGCAAAATTAATAGTAATGCTATATTTCACGAAAAAGTTATTTTTTATAAAACAAGTAACAACAAGCTCACCACATACTAAAACAATGAAACCCCATTTAATACCCTGAGCACGAATAATCTTTTGTCTTTCATCATACTTGTGTTTTCTTTTTTGACTTCCAAAAGCAACCATCAAAATATACACTATTATTCCAACCAAAATACCTATAGCAAAAAGATTTATCTCATCCATTTTAATTGCCTTCTTTCTCTAAGTAACCTCATATTATGCTTGGCTTTCCATAATGTCAAGTATAGTTTACACTATTTATGATTTATCTGCTATAAGTAAAATAAAGTTAACATAAAAATAATCGGTATCATTTTAGCATATTTGATACCGATTATTTTTCTATGATACTGATTTTTCTCAAAAATTTCCTTGACATCTCTCTTGTATCGTCGTATTATAATGACAATTAAATTAATAAAAGCTTAGAAGAAATGAGTAATTGCTTAGAGTTTCTTCAGAGAGTCGGAGTTGATGCAAACCGATGTTACGAAGAGCAGTGAATATGGTCTCAGAGCTTTTTAAAGAGCGAGCTGTTAAGTAAGCAATTTACGAGTGACGATCGTTACCCCGTCCGAGTTTTCCCAACCTTGGGAGTACTTAGTAAGGAGTTAGTTGTGAAGCTAACTTGAATCTGGGTGGTAACACGCTGAAGCGTCCCTAGCATAGAAACACTATGCTAAGGGCGTTTTTTTATTGCTTATTTAATTTTCAGAAAGGAGCCAGACAAAATGGACAAGTCAATTGAAATTACCAATTCAAAAATTATCATCAGTAAGCAGGCAGTTAAACGAATGTGCATCATTGTCTGGTCGATCCTGATCATCACCGGACTTTTCATCGTTAAATAATCATCTACTAAAAAAGGAGCTAAAAATTATGACAGAATTACATTACGACATCGTTGGCAGTTTTTTAAGACCACAAGCATTGAAAGAAGCTAGACGGAAATTCACAGTAAGCGAAATCTCACGCGAAGAATTGACCCATGTGGAGAATCAAGAGATTGAACACTTAATTCAAAAAGAAGAGGAATTAGGGCTCAAGGCCGTAACTGACGGAGAATTCAGACGCAGTTGGTGGCATCTTGACTTTCTCTGGGGATTAAATGGCGTAGCCAAATATGACTATAAAGAAAGCTACAAGTTCCACGGTGCCAAGACCAGAACCGATAACGCCGAACTAGCTGACAAAGTAACCTACAATCCAGAGCATCCCTTCTTTGCGGCATTTCAATTCGTACAAAAACACGCAGACCACGCTGAAGCCAAGCAAACCATTCCCTCACCAACCATGCTTTTCAGAGATAACCGTTCTGATAATTGGCCAGAATTTTACGACACGAAAAAAGACTATCTAGATGATTTGGCTACCGCATACCACAAGACCATCCAACATTTCTACGATCTAGGTTGTCGCTACATTCAAATCGACTACACTACCTGGGCTTTCCTAATTAGCAAGTTAAATGAAACTAAGGATAATCCAGCAGAGCATGCCAAATATACGGAACTTGCCGAAAATGCCGTTTATGTTATTAACAAAACTTTGGCGGACCTACCTGAAGATTTAACTATTGCCACTCACATTTGCCGCGGCAACTTCAAGTCCACCTTCCTCTTCTCTGGTAGCTATGAACCAGTCGCAAAATACCTCGCTCAATTAAACTATGATCGCTTCTTCCTAGAATATGACAGCGATCGTGCTGGTGATTTGAATCCTATTAAAACCATCTGGAATAATCAACCTAATGTATCAATTGTTTTGGGCTTAGTTACTTCAAAGGATGGCAAATTGGAAAATCAAGCTGATTTAATCAAGAGAATTAATGAGGCGGCAAAATTGGTACCCCTCAAGAACCTAGCCCTCAGCACACAGTGTGGCTTTGCCTCAACCGAAGAAGGCAATACTCTGACCGAAGACGACCAATGGAAGAAGATCAAATTAGTCATCGACACCGCCAAGCAAGTTTGGGGCTAAAAATTAATAAAACCAGTAAAATTAGAGTAACGAAGAAATTTTTATAAAAGGAGCAAAATATCATGGGAAAAGTTGAAAGTTTTGAATTAGATCATACTAAAGTTAAGGCACCTTACGTTCGTTTAATCACCGTTGAGGAAGGCAAAAAGGGCGACCAAATCAGCAACTTCGATCTGCGCTTGGTGCAACCAAATAAAAATGCCATCCCAACCGGCGGTTTGCACACGATTGAACACCTACTAGCAGGCCTATTGCGTGACCGCATCGACGGCTACATTGATTGTTCTCCATTCGGCTGCAGAACCGGCTTCCATCTTCTAGTTTGGGGCACCCCATCTACCACTGAAGTTGCCAAGGCACTGAAGGAATCACTAGAGGAAATTCGCGACAACATTCAATGGGAAGATGTGCCAGGAACGACAATCAAATCTTGTGGTAATTACCGCGACCACTCACTGTTCTCAGCTAAGCAATGGTCCAGAGATATCCTCGCTGAAGGCATTTCCGACGATCCATTTAAACGCCACGTGGTTGAATAAAATTAAAGTTTAATACTATTCAAAAAGCTGATGAATTCATTTTTATGTTAATCATCAGCTTTTGTCATTTTGTTTTTATAGTAATCTATAGTACAATTAATTGTACAAAAAATAAGGATGGTGACTATTATGGATGCTGTAAACTATAGTAATTTTAGAAAAGATTTAAAAACCTACTTTAAGCAAGTAAACGATGATAGTGAGCCTTTGATTGTAACTAATAAAAATCCAGAAGATAATGTCGTTGTCTTAAGCAAAGATGAATATGACGCTTTAATAGAAACCTTGGCAATTCAATCTAATAAATATCTAATGGATAAAATTAATCGTGGACGCAAGCAAGTAGCTAAAGCACAAACTAATCAACATGAACTAATTGATCCAGATGGCGAGGTATCAGATGCTAAGTTGGACTGATGATGGCTGTGACGACTACTTGAATTGGCAAAAGCAAAGGCAGAAAAAGAAAATAAAACGTATCAACAAATTAATTACAGACATTAAACGTCATCCCTTTGAAGGAATGGGCAAACCGGAAGGCTTAAAGAATAATCTAACAGGCTTATGGTCTCGTAAAATTGATGCTAAAAACAGAATTATTTATGAGTATACAAATGAGAACGTTATAATCTATTCCTGCAAAGATCATTATGATGACCATTAAGTAAAAAAAGCTGATGAATTCATTTTTACGTGAATCGTCAGCTTTTGTCATTATTGATCCTTATAATTTTTCATGTTAGAAAATATTAGGTCAATACAGTCATTTCGCTTCAAATGACCCTATTTTCCTAAGAATGCAACTTTTTTTAGCCAATATCTGCCGTTAACCTTTTTAAAACACTCCGTTTATCTATGATGATAACCGAAGCTATAAGGACAACTTTACAACAGCGTCAACCCAGCTAAAGCCAGCCGCCAAGCTATTTTCGTTTGTCAAGTGGACGCTCAAATGAGAGGCGACCATTTGACTGGATGCAACACTGCATCCGCTATCCCTTCATCTAATGAAAATTTAGGGAATACTTTTCTGATTATCTGCAAGGCTCCGTTAATATCCGCATTAACCAGTCT
>NZ_FMXC01000018.1 GCF_900103655.1 Lactobacillus kefiranofaciens | reverse complement strand
CGCAATCGGAGCAGCTATCATGCCAAATGCTATTTTCTCGTAAAACAAAGCAAGGCAATGCCATTTGCTTTTTCTATTCTCAATCGCTATGAAACAAAGCTGGCAGAAACAGTAGTCGCTAATAATGAGCTATTGGCTAAGCCTAAGAATATTCGCGATGCTTATAGTTTCTTACGCATCAAAGAAATTGACAGTCTGGCGCTGGCCAATGCCATTCAGAACTATCATAAGGCTTGGAATAACTATCGCAAAATCGGGTATGGAATCCCGACTTTCCACAAGAAACGCAGTGATTGGGCTTATCAGACCAACTGTCAATACATTAAGCAGGATGAAGCTTATCTAAATAATGGGACAGCTAAATTTATTGACGCTAAGCACGTTAAATTGCCTAAGCTGGGTGTTGTCCGCATTGCTGGCTTGAGAAAGCTAATTAAAGAGCGTTTGTTTAAGCACATTCCAACTAGAATCGGAACAGTGACGCTTAAAAAGACCGCTGAAGATCAATTCTATTTGTCAATGCAGTCAGGCAGCGATTTAGCTTTTGTTAAAGAGCTGCCCAAAACACAGAATCAAATCGGCATTGATCTTAATTTAGACAACTTCTTGACCAATTCTAATGGTGCCATGGTCGCTAATCCGCACTTCTACCGCCAAGCTGAAAAGAAGCTCGCCCACGCCCAACGAGTACTCTCTCGCAGACAAAGACGGGCTAAGAAAGCAAGGCGCAATTTGCGGACGGCAAAGAACTATCAAAAGCAGCGCCTAATAGTCGCTAAACTGCACGACAGGATTCGCAGACAGCGTGAAGACTTCTTGCAGGTCCTCTCAACTGCATTAATCAAAAACCACGATTTAGTAGTTGCCGAGGAGCTAAGAAGCAAGAACCTGTTAAAGAATCATGCCTTGTCCCAAGCGATCTCTGATGTTGGCTGGCGCAAGTTTCTTAACATGCTTGCCTATAAAGGCAGGCTATACGGTAAAGAGTTCATTACTATTGACCCTAAGTACACGACTCAACGCTGTCATGCTTGTGGCACAATCATGGGACATAATGGCTATAAGAAATTAAAACTAAAAGACCGTGAATGGACATGTCCAATTTGTCATACTTACCATATTCGTGATTGGAATGCGGCGGTAAACATCCTTCAAAAAGGATTAGGCAGTTGGCAGAATCCTAAAAAACAAGCCACTTAAAAAGGTTGGAAGTCCGTTAGCAACTCGTGGACTAAAAAGGCTTTGGTAATTAGGCGACCTCTATCACTAATAGTCATAAGAATATTAGTGATAAGCCCAGCCCGTATCTAAGCAAGTTGGTGTTCTGGTTAGCGCAAGCTAACGAGCCACCAAGCCCCAGAATTTATTCTGGGGTAGTTGACTTGAACAATTTGGTACAGGAATTCAAAGAATTCGTGCAGCGTATGCTGAAAGTAAAATTCAGCCCCAGTTTTTAATTTTTGAAAATTCAATCAAGATTGTTTTACCGGTAATTAAAAAAGAACTTCAGGGTGTTTCACCAGATGCTAGTGAAATCTATACAGTGCTACAGACTGGATCATTATCAAGCTCTAATATTAGTAAACAGACTGATTTTAGTAAAAACAAAGTTCTAAAGTTACTTGATGAACTAATTCAACTAGGTTATGTTGTCAAAGTTGGTAATGGACGTGGAACCAAATATCAACAATCAAAATAGAATTTCTTGAATAAAGAAGCATCTCTTTTATTTATAAGAGGTGTTTTTTCGTATATAATGAATTTGTATATGATTTTTGCTCAAGAGAGGTAGCTATGGATAAAGAAGAGCTTCATAAGTTATTACATCCAATGAAGGTAATTGGGTTAGGCGGTAACCCAGCATTAAATGAAAAAATTGCTTCAATTTTGCACCAACCATTAATTGAAACTGCAGTCCATCACTTCAGCGATGGCGAAATTCAAGTTAATATTGGTGAAAGTGTCAGAGGTTGCGATGTTTTCGTTATTCAATCTATTCAAGATCCAGTTAACGAAAACTTCATGGAACTAGAAATCGTTTTAGATGCACTTCACCGTGCTTCTGCTCATGCTATTAATGTGGTTGTGCCATACTTAGCATATTCACGTTCAGACACTAAGACTGGTTCACGTGAACCAATCACTGCTAAGCTAGTTGCTAACTTACTTCAATTAACTGGCATGGATCGTTTAATTACAGTTGACTTGCATGCTTCACAAATTCAAGGCTTCTACAACATTCCTGTAGATCACTTGCACGCAATCCCACTTTTAGGTCAATACTTCTTAGATAATGGTATTGCTACTAAGGAAGACGATGATATCGTAGTTGTTTCACCTGACCACTCAGGTGCCAAGCTTGCTCGTAACTTTGGTCAATACTTCAATGCTACAATTGCTATTGTTGACCAAAGAGGGGCACGCTATGATACAGAAGTTCATGATATGATCGGGGATGTTAAGGATAAGAAGTGTATCATTGTTGATGATTTAATTGATACTGGTTCACGTATTTCATCTTCAACTAAGTCAGTGATGGCAGCAGGTGCTAAAAAGGTTTACGTTGCTGCAACTCATGCACTTCTTTCTAAGAATGCAACTGAAGTATTGAATGAATTGCCAATTGAACAAATTGTGGTAACTGATACTATTAAGCATAACCGTTACCCAGACAGAATGGTTCGTATTTCTGTTGATCAACTTTTGGCTCGCGGGATCGATTACGTTTACAATGATCGTTCAATTCACCAAATCTTTGACGAACAAAATCGTTTAAAGTAAAATCTATCTAACAGTTGATATATGATAATCCTCATTAAATTGAGGATTATTTTTTGTTAATGAATCATAAAACTATGTATAAATAGCAATGATTGATATAATTGACATGTATTGTATAGAAAGACAAAGAAAGTTAGAGGAATAACAATGGCACGACGGAAAAACATGAAGAGACGAAGAGTTATTCTGGGCAATACTTTTCATCTGATTAGAGAGAATGGAATGGATAATGTTTCTTTGCAAATGATTGCGGAAAAATCAGGCATTTCAAAGTCGCTTCTACAATCATACTATCCGCATAAAGCCAAATTGACTAATGACATTATCCGTAATCTTTTTAATACTTTAGGTCAACAAGTCAATAATTATGACATGGCTAACAGCAATGTCCCTTATGCTAGAACGAAGGCATTTATTTACACGATTGCGATTTTGGGGATGCATGATGAAGGGCTAGATCGAATTATTTCTGAAGCCTTTGTCAGCAATGCAACTCTAGATAATTGGGATATAATGCTTAATGATTGGATTAAAGAAAATCATTTGTTTGATGGCATTGATATTGACGAAAATGAGTTGGAAATTGGGATTGCCTTTGTTACAAGTGGTATTGGTCGTTTGTACCACGATCGTAAGAAGCATCATTTATCAGCAGAAGCCTTGGCGGATTATGCCACAAGTGCACTGATGTTTAGTTTCTTGCATTGTTCTTCAGATGAGATCGATCAAGCTTTGAAGGAAGGACATGAAATTATCGAATCAGCTGATATGGAAGTCGTTCACCGTGCAATTGATACGATGTTCGATGAAGGAAAAGAAATTTTCAGCTAAAGGGGAATCGTCATGGTGGAAGGCAGAAGAGCCGATTTGCGCCGAATGGGATCCGAACAGAATGCTCAGTATAAACGGATACTGGCATTTGTGATCTTTTTGACAGCAGCCTTGAGTTTGATTACAGCCACTTTTTTGAATCCGCATTTTATGAAGGGACAGATTCGAACAAGTTACAATCGAGCCGTAATCGTCCGTCAAGTGAATAAAAATTTTGATAATTTAGCCGATCTGGTTAATGCGCGCAGCGAGGATAATGCTAATCTGCTGGCAGAAGCGCAAACGGAACCGATTGCCGACCGAATGATTGATTATGCGCTGGGGATTCACTGGTTTAAAGTTAGCAATTTAAGTTTGGCTCAGCAGATTTTAAATGACATTGATCAAGGTATTGATAAGGGCTCGTCAACGGGCGCGCAGATTATCAATCGCAAATTGAAAAAGCAAGGCAGTAGCGCACCATATGCAATTATTAAAGCTTTTAACTTAAATGTGGTTACATTAGGTGCCAATATTGCTGGTTTGTTGCTGATGGTGAATATTATTATTGTCATCGTAACGATTATTTCGTTGTTCTCATTGATTAATGACATGCGTTCCAAAACAAACTTGCGTCTGCTGATTCACGATATTGCAGCAGCGGGGATGTGGGCTGGCTTTTGGCTAATTTTAATTTCTGGATTATTGGCCCTGGTTCCAGTGATTTTCGACGTAGATAATGTTGAATTTGGCTTTTTGCTAGAAATTAGCAGCAGCGTCTTCTTAGAATATGTAATTGCTGGTGTAATTATCTATATAATTTGTGCGATTCCATGGCAAGCTACATCAGCTAAATAAGAAAAAGTGAGTAGAGAAATTCTTTACTCACTATTTTTATAGCTTGCATAAATTGAATTCATTCTTTATAATTAAAAATAATTAATAAAAATTTAATAATTAAAAATAATTAATAAAAATTTAGACACATTTAACGAAAGAGTTAGGCGAACTTTATGAAAAAAGCAAAGATTATCAATCTATTTCTTGCTTTTATGACACTAATTTCAACTCTTTTTTTGTTTAATCAACCAGTTAAGGCCGCTTCTACTAAGAAAGTAGCAGACGGCACAGTGATGAAAAAGATTAAGCAATCGAAAGAGTTAGTGGTGGGGACATCAGCCGATTATCCTCCACTTGAATTTACTACTAGTGTTAATGGCAAGACCAAGTATGTCGGAGTAGATATTGAATTGGCTAAGGATATTGCCAAAGACCTGCATGCTAAGCTAGTTATTAAAAACATGAGCTTTGACTCGCTTTTAGTCGCTCTTGAAACGGGAAAAGTTGATATGGTTATCTCTGCGATGACGCCTAATCCTGAAAGAAAAAAGAGCGTAGATTTCTCTAGAATTTACTATAAGCCAAGTGGCGAATACTTCTTAATTAATAAGCGTGATCAAACCAAATATAAAAAAGGCAAGGATTTTGCTGGACAGACAGTTGGTGCTCAAACTGGTAGTATTCAATACCAATTGATCCAATCCCAAATGAAGAAGTCCAAAGTTAAGGGCTTAGGCAAGATCAACAACCTAGTTTTAGCCTTAAAGTCTGGCAAGATGTCTGGCGTGGTTATGGAAGAACTGACAGCGAAGTCTTATGCGCAAAACGATAATAGTTTAATGGCAGTTAGAAGCGATTTGCGTGAAGCACAAGCAGGTAACGCTGTTGCCATCGCTAAGGGACAACCTGATTTAGTTAAGGCAGTGAATAAAACCGTTAACCGGGTTGAAAAGCAAAATCTGATTAACAAAAAGTATTTACCAGAAGCTGCTAAATATATGAAGACGGCTCAAAAGACTAACACGATGGCCAAATATGCGCCATATTTTGTTAAAGGCGTCGGTTATACTATTGTCATTACCGTCTTTTCGGTTTTGATCGGTATTATATTAGGAATGCTCTTAGCACTAATGCGTTTGTCCAATAACAAGCTTTTGCATTGGATTGCAGTTTGCTACATTGAGTTTATTCGTGGTACGCCGCAAATGGTACAAATTTTATTCGTCTACTTCGGGGTTGGTGTTTTAATTTCTAATTTATCAGCTTTGGTAGCCGGAATTATTGCGATTGGGCTCAATTCCGGTGCCTATGTGGCTGAAGATATTCGTTCCGGGATTGCATCTGTGGCTAAAGGACAAACTGAGGCCGCAAGATCATTAGGATTAAGTCAGGCAAAGGCTTACCGTTATGTTATTATTCCCCAGGCTTTAAAGAATATCTGGCCAGCTTTGGACAATGAATTTATTACTTTATTAAAGGATAGTTCATTGGTCTCAGTAATTGGGGTAACTGAATTGATGTACCAAACCGAATTGATTCAGACATCAACTTATCGTGGCGTATTGCCATTATTCATTGCCATGATTATTTACTTCATTATGACCTTTACTTTAACTAGATTGCTTAATTACTTGGAAAGACGGATGAAACATAATGACTAATATGCTTGATATTCAACATTTAAAAAAGACTTTTGGCGAAAATGAAGTCCTAAAAGATATTTCAGCTTCAGTAGAAAAGGGCCAAGTAATTTGTATCATTGGTCCATCAGGATCAGG
The DNA here is from genome assembly GCF_900103655.1 of Lactobacillus kefiranofaciens. GTDB lineage: Bacteria > Bacillota > Bacilli > Lactobacillales > Lactobacillaceae > Lactobacillus > Lactobacillus kefiranofaciens. Next base: position 36,758 of record NZ_FMXC01000018.1, on the reverse strand, counting down.
CAAGAGTACATTTTTGCGTTGCCTCAACGTATTGGAGCATCCTACTGCTGGAAAGATAATGTTCGATGGTACGGATCTAGCTAGTCTAAAGGACGGCAAAGAACTGGATCAATTACGTGAGAAAATGGGCATGGTGTTTCAAAGCTTCAACCTTTTTCCTAATATGAACGTCATTGAAAATATTAAGTTAGCACCTATGAAGGTTAAAGGAATTAGTGATCAGGAAGCCGAGCAAAAGGGCTTGGCTTTGCTTGAAAAAGTAGGGTTAGCTGATCGTGCGCAACAGTTTCCGGCCAGCTTGTCTGGTGGACAGCAGCAACGGGTAGCGATTGCTCGTGCTTTAGCCATGGATCCAGAAGTTATGCTTTTTGATGAACCGACTAGTGCTTTAGACCCGGAAATGGTCGGTGAAGTTCTGAAAACGATGCAGGATCTAGCAGATTCCGGAATGACAATGGTCATTGTTACTCATGAAATGGGTTTTGCACGAGAAGTAGCTGATGAAATTTGGTTCATGGCAGATGGCTACTTACAAGAAAAAGGCACGCCGGAAGAAGTCTTTGAACATCCAACTAGTCCTAGAGCAAAGGACTTTTTATCAAAAGTTTTATAAAATAAAAGCCAAGTGTTTGCTTGGCTTTTTTCGTTAGATTTTTTTCTTAATTCGCACGGTTTTGTGGAAATAATTTTGATTCCAACCCTTCTTAGTTAGTGTATGCAGTAAATCGTTTGTCTCGTTGGGGATAATAATTGTTTCCGAGGCGATAGTTGCCTGCAAGAGCTTATTTTGTAACACGAATGGTGATTGAACTGCCGTCTGACTGCTCATAGAAGCATTAGTATTGGTCTGGGGCTTAATATATTGGGTTGTGTCGGTAGTACCGTCTTGTTTGAAAACCTTGAAGCGATATTTATAAACGCCCTTAATATTGATCTCGTATTCATGACCAGCAACAATGTTGGTATTGCCTGGTGAGTAGGTAATAATCGTTTTAAAATGGCCATAGCCACTTGAACTGTAATTTTTAACTCGCGTGCCGTTAGTAGTAATGCCAGTATCTAGGTCTTTAATTGTAATAACCGGAATTGAGTTATAGCTCTGATCGGATAAATAAAGAGACCATAAGACATTTTTTCCTTTAGCTAGTTCTTCGGGGAAAAGTCGTACGCTCGGATAAGCAACAATTGGCTGACTGGCGGCGCGGAACATGTCATTACCGTTCAAAACTTTTTGGACAGAGTAACGGTAACCATTCTTGCCATATGCAGCTCCGATACCAGTGGTTGATAATCTGCTAGAGAGCAACCAGGCGCGGTGACCAGTGTCTGAACCAGTTAAATTATAATGATCTGTTACTAGGTCGGTGATTACATCGCCAGCTGACTGATGAGAGACGTTAAAGTTTAGGTTAGAAGTCTCCGTTGTGTATTTAGCCAATTTCCAAGTTGACTTAGAAATAAAAGATGGTTTTACTTCATTAGGCAAGCCATGCTGATTAACAAATGGATTGGCGTTAATCGCGGCCATTACAGCTGCTGTTTTTTGCGCATTAACGTTAGAAGTCTTAGTTGTATTGACACTGGTTAAACCAAATAAAGAACGATAATAATTAATATAATCAACTTGCGTCCGAATGTAGGCAGGTTTTAATACTCCGGCCTTGAATTTCTTTTTTAAATGCGGCTTTTTAGCATAAATATTAGCTTCTGTGTAACGTTTATGACTGAGATTAGCGTATTTTTTTTGAAATTGATGGATCTCATTGACTTCTTGCGTACTAAAATTAGCTGCTTGAGCATTCTGTCCTATCAAAGGCATTAATAAAAGAAATGCGGCAGCAGTGATTGAAAATTTCCGTAGAAGCATTTTAAACTCCCTTCTAGGGTTTCTTAGTCTATTTAATTAATTATAAACCATTGTGAAAAGGCTTTAGTAAAAAATATTCTACTATTTTAAGTTTCTCTGGTATTCTTTGTGTATAATAAAGGTTTAGAACATTTAAAAGAGGTAAAAAACAATGACTAAAAAAACACAAGTTGGATTAATTTTTGGTGGCAATTCATCAGAATATGAAGTATCAATCGTTTCGGGTCGTAACATTTATAAGGCAATCGATAAGGATAAGTTCGATGTGCACCCAATTTGGATTACCAATGAGGGCTACTTCGCTGATGAAAAGGAAAGCTTCAAGGTTTTAGAAGATCCTGCTTACCAAGTTAAAAACCCACATAAGGTTAATAATATTTCTAACTTAATTGAATTGACGAACTTACCAGAGATTGATGTCTTCTTCCCAATCGTGCACGGCAACTTAGGTGAAGATGGCGTTTTGCAAGGTTTATTCCGGTTGATGAATAAGCCATTTGTCGGTGATGATGTCTTAGCTGCGGCCGTAACCATGGATAAGGAATTCACCAAAATTCTGGCTCAAAGAGTCGGTGTTCCAGTTGCTGATTGGATTTCAATTAAACGCTTTGAATATAACGACAAGAATAATGATAAACTTAATTACGAGAAAGTTGCTGAAAAACTGGGTCGCGATATGTTCGTTAAGCCATCCAACCAGGGTTCTTCAGTTGGTGTAAACCATGTCACTAGTGCTGCTGAATATGCAGCAGCTTTAAAAGAAGCATTCAAGTATGACGACAAGGTTTTAGTTGAAGAAACCGTACCAGGTACTGAAGTAGAAACCGCGGTTCTCGGCAATGACAAGCCAATTGTAGCAGGCGTAGGTCAAATCACCAATGCCAAAGGCTCATTCTACACTTATGAAAATAAGTACGCTGACAACTCAACTTCTAAATTGCAAATTCCAGCTGATTTGCCACAAGAAATTATTGACACTGTTAGAACTAACGCTCGTAAGGTTTACGAGGTAACTGAATGCAGCGGCATGGCTAGAATCGATTCTATGCTTACCCCAGGTGGCAAGGTGGTCTTGACTGAGGTTAATGCTTTACCTGGCTTTACCAACATTAGTATGTATCCTAAGTTGTTTGAAGAAGCTGGTATTAAGTACAGCGATTTGATTACCCGCTTGATTGAAGCAGGAATGGAACGCTTTGACCATAAGAAGACTTTGCTTCATAAGCATGATTAATGCCAAAAATTATCGAGGTAGATTTTAATGACGACTAACAAGCATGATTTTGAAGAACTGGCTGCTCCTAAGGCAGCTGCTAAAGAATTAGGGATTAGTGTAGCTACATTAAGAAAATATTCCTTAATCGTGGAAAGGGTGACGGGTAAAGCAGATTATTTTGCCCGTACTAAGCAAAAGGCGCGTTTATATCATCAAAAAGATATTGACGATCTAAAGGCTTTTCACCGCTTATCTAAAAATAGTGGCTTAACTTTACAAGAAGCTGCTCGTCAAATTTATGCAGTTAGTGAAAAAGATGAAACTCCAGTAGCTAAAACAAAAACTGAGTATACGCCGCAAGATGTGATGGATACTCAGCAGGTGGTTAAATTGCTGAATACTCTGCAAAAGACAATTTCTAATCAGAATGAGGCGATTAGTTCCTTGCAAAAGCAGCTTAATGTCATTCAAAAGCAAAATGAAGATTTGATCAAAGCACAAAAGCAATTGGCAGCTCCTAAGGATAATACCGACAAGATAGAAGCTTTGCCTGATATTTCAGGAATTGTGCTTGATGATAAAAAGCCTAAGGATCCTGAAGAAAAGTGTGAAGAAGTAAAAGAGGACATGCATAAAAGCCAAGCAGAAATGCATGATGAAATTATTTCTAAAGCGAAGGAAAATGCCAAAAAGCGTGCTACTGCTAATGTTCACCGAACTTTGGAAGATATGCAACTGCCAGAACAGAAGGAACACTGGTGGCAAAGAATCTTTAAGTTTTAAACAAAAACCTTAAGAATTGGAAGACAACCTAACATTAGGTTGCCTTTTGTTTTAGAGTAAATACTATAACGATACATAATAGGAAGTTGTGAAAAATGAAGTTTAAATGGAAGAAGCGCTATACGGCGGCACTGATCGTCGCGCTTATCGGAGCAATCTTCACGATTTTGGCATATTTTGCGACGGATATTTATCAAAAAGATGACGTGGCAATTATCACCGATGCCAACATTAAAGATACGCTCGTCGAGAAAAACGAAGACGTTTATAAGAACCAGGATCAAACGCGTAAGCAGATCCTGCATTTGAAGGTTTTATCGGGTAAACACAAGGGTAAAACTTTTACGACGAAAAATATCTATTACCCTTCCCAGCTTACGACACAGAAATATCGCGCGCATCAGCGGATTTTCGTCAATATTAAAGAAGGCGATCCAGCGATCGTAAATCCAAAGCGTGACTGGGTCTTAGTCCTGGTTGTGACGATTACGATTGCATTGATGGTCGCCATTTCAGGTAAGCATGCAATTTTACTAGTAAGTTCGATGGCCCTCAGTTGGTTGATCTTTTACTTGATTATTATCTGGGATGTGCACTTGAATGGGTCACATATTATTTTGCTATTTAGTCTGGCCAATATTATTTTCTCATTCTTTAGCTTGCTAATCGTGCAGGGCCTTAATAAAAAGATGCTGGCTACTTGGCTAGCCACCTTATTGGGTGTGTTTGTCTCATTTGCACTGTGTTACGTGATCATGAAATTAACCGGTGAATCTGAGATGAAATATGAGACGGGTGATTATGCAACCCAAGACCCAAGAGGATTATTTTTGGCGCAAACCTTAATCGGAATCTTAGGTGCGGTCATGGATGAAGCTACCGATATTATTTCTAGTTTGTACGAATTAATCCAAACTAAGAAAGACATTACGATGAAGCAGCTAATTAAGAGTGGTCGAACCATGGGCCAAGAAATCATGGGGCCGCTGATCAACGTTTTGGTTCTAATTTTCATCGCTGGAGCTTTGCCTGAAACAATTCTATATTTGCGGGATAACAACACCCTGGGGTCAACCTTTGGCTTCACCTTGTCGCTAGGAGCTACACAGAGCGTAATTTCCGCAATTGGGATTGTCTTAACTGTAATCTTTGCTACGGGATGCAGTCTGCTCTTTATTAAAGATAGAGATTGGAAGAGCTTGTTTAAGAAAGAGGGTGAGAATAAATGAGTACCTTAACTGCTTTAATTATTATCTTGGCGATCTTGATGACGATCGTTGGCGGTGAGACGGGAATCCGTAGTTTCTTTAGTGTAATTATTAACACCCTGTTGCTAATTTTAGTAGCAATGTTGATCTCATGGGGCTTGAACATTGCAATTTTGACCTTGATTTTTATTCCACTAAAATTAGTAACTATCATTTTCTTAGGCACGCATGATTATACAGTTGCTAAAAACTCATTCTATTCTGCCTTCTTGGTGTGCTTGATTACTAGTTTATTTATTCTAGGTTGCCAATATTTGGCGCAAGCTGCCGGTTTGGGGCCAGAAGCAGGAGAAATTCTGGTTGGTTTATCACAGATGCCAGGATTGAGTTATCCAATGATCGCTGTTACTGTTGCGATTTTCTCAACGCTAGGTGCGATTGCGGAAGCCGCGGTAGCGATGAGCTCAGGTCTGTTAGAAATTAAGAAGCACAATCCGGATATCAGCGAAGAAGACTTGATGGGTAGTGGTACTAAGATCGGCAACGACGTCTTGGGGACCGCCATGAACACTATTTTATTTGGGATGTTTGGTAGCTTCCTATCATTATTCTTATGGTATTTCCGTTTGCATTACACAATTGGTGAAGTTCTTAATGAGAAGCTTTTTGTTAACGAAGCCTTGATTATCATGTATTCTTTAATTGGAGTTATATTAACAGTACCGCTGTCATCATTTATGTTGTCTAGAGGGATGAGCAAGAAGAGGTTAAAATATGGAAACAAAAAATCTAACGCTGACTAATTTTAATAATCGTGAATATCAAGTACATACTTATATGCTGGAACCGAATCCAGAACTAGTAGAGCAAAAGCGACCTTTGGCAGTTGTTGTCCCTGGTGGCAGCTTCGATCATTTGCCTAAAAGAGAAGGCGAACCAGTTGCTTTGGCTTTTAATAATCAAGGCTTTAACAGTGTGATAGTCGATTACAATTTAGTTAGCGATCCAGGCAAGATTTATCCTGATGCAGGGTTAGATGTTTTAACCACTATCAAGTACTTTAGAGAGCATGCGGCGGAATATCATTTGGATGTTGATAAGGTTTTAACGATCGGTTTTTCGGCAGGCGGTCATGTGGTTAGTGTAGCTAATAATATGGCGCTGAATGGTGATTATCAAAATAAATATGGCTTTACTAAAGAAGAAGTTATGCCGAATAAAACGATTTTAGGTTATCCATTGATCAATATTGCTAAAATTGGTTTTCCAATTCCGGATGATGAAAAGGATAAGATGCCGGAAGAGGCAGATTTATTAGATAGTGCGGTTGGTGTTACACGTGAAACACCGGACACATTTGTTTTTCAAGCATGGGATGATCCGGTTGTTTTGATTGATAATTCGATCGAATATATTACAGCATTGAATAAAAATAAGGTGAAAACTGAGGTTCACTTGTTTAATCATGGCTATCACGGTTTCTCTTTGGCTAGACATAATGTGCAAACCAAGGGATGCGAGTGGCAGGAAAATCCACATGTCGCTCATTGGTTTAATTTAGCGATGGAATGGCTGAAGAGCGAGTGGGGCGAATAGGCTCACAAATACAGTAAAAGAAATAAGATCTCTATTTTTCGATTGGGAAGAATAGAGATCTTTTTTGCTAATTTATTAAGTATAGTTAACAAAAATACTACTTTTCATTAACTATACTTAACGAAAACATGGTAATCTGTTAAGTATAGTTAATAAGGTGGCAAAAATGATAAATACAGATTTAATTAAAAGTGTAATTTACCTACAAAGAAGGATTATTAAAAAGCAAAAGATTATCCCACGAGATTATTTCTTTGAACCCAATGACAATTATGTGTTAGTAGGGATGCGGCGAGCTGGTAAAACGACAATTATGCATAAATTAGCTCGTGATTTGGTTGAAAAAGGTGCAGATTGGAATCAAATTATTTATGTTAATTTTGAAGATGAACGCTTAAACGAAATGAAGTTAAGCGATTTGGATACAATAGTCGCTGCGGCCAGTGAAATGACGGATAAACAACCATATTTCTTTTTTGATGAAATTCAAAATATTGATGGCTGGGAACGTTTTGCAAGAAGATTAGCCGATCAAGGTGAACGAGTTTACATTACTGGTAGCAATTCCAAGATGATGAGCTCAGAAATCATAAGTAGATTAGGTGGGCGATACATGATGAAGTATGTTACGCCCTATAACTTTACTGAATATCTGACTGCTAAAAATATCCAACACGATGAAGAAGCAATGCTGACAACGCAGATGCGAGCTAAAATAGTGCAAGGCTGTCAGTCTTATTTAGAAAATGGTGGCTTGCCAGATAGCTTAAACCAGATTGTACCGCGTAATTATTTGACTAATATCTATCAAAATATTTTCTTGGGAGATATTGTGACTAGGAATAGTGTTAGAAATGTTGAATCCTTAAGACTTTTAATCTCGAAGATCGCAGAGACTGTGATGCATGAGGTTAGTTATAGTCGTTTAGCTACTAGTGTTAAACAGACCCAAAATCCTATTAGTACGCAAATAGCGATTAAATATATTAATTATGCTAAAGAAGCATATTTATTATTTGATATAAAAAATTATGCTAGCAAGTTTGCTGAACGAGAATCTACCCCTAAATTTTATTTTTTGGATAATGGAATCTTAAACCTGTTTTTATTTCAAAAGGATCCCGTCTTATTGGAAAATATGGTGGCAATTACCTTATATAATAAATACAAAGAGGATATGTATTATCTTCACTCTGCAAAAAATAAAATTGATTTAGATTTCTATTTGCCCTCTGTTAAGACAGCCGTTCAAGTAGCATGGGAGTTAGACGATTTCTCAAAAGAAAGAGAAATTGCGGCATTGACGACCTTAGCTCAAAAAGATAAGAAAATTGATCATTTTGAGATAATTACCTGGAACCAAGAAGAAACTATTGAAGCTAATGAAATCCAAATACAAGTAAAGCCACTATATAAATTTTTGCTAGCTGCAGAAAAACACAATTATTAATCGCACTCAAAAAAGCCCTCAATTAAGAGAGCTTTTTTCATTTAGTCATTATTTTTCTTTTCTCTAAAGAAGATAACTTCCTTAGCAGCGACAAACGGACCAGATGATTTATAGACTTTCAGTTTAATTGCCTTAGCTTCGACATCTCTCAAGCCGACAACTTTATTCTTGCTGTCTGACTTCCAAGCAAGTCGTTCGCCGTATGGCTTGAAGTTAGTACCATCAGTTGAAGTCTCAACGCTAACTTCGACTGGATTGCCTTGATGATCAATTTTTCTTGGCACCCATACCATTCGACTTAGGTGCTCTAATTGATTGAACTTGAAGTTAAGTACTAATGGCTTGTCTTCGCTAACGCCATTAATCGTTTCCCATTCGCTAGCTAGCTTTAGGTCAGTCAAATATTCGATTGGATGATCTTTTTGGCTGATTAAACTGCTAGTAGCTTGAATATCGTCAATCGCGTAAGTCATCGGATCTGGTTTAGTAATAGCACCGAACGGGTCGGACCATTCAGAAACTTTGTTTTTAGCAACGTAGCGTAGACGTAGAGTGTAGCGCGTGTTTGGCACTAATTCGTGGAAAGTGAAGGAGTTGCCGTCAATTCCATCATGCAGAATACCATTGACTTCAATTTGAACTTGATCAGTTAATTGTGGCCAAACTACTGTCAGTGAATGTGAGCTAAGCTTATCAGGATCAACTGTTGGCTGCTTAGGTGAACGCAATAGCGAATCTGTAATGGCGTGGACTAAAGTCTCATTGCCATATCTAAAGTTGCGGATCGTAATTTCAATCTTAGAATCCGTGATATCACGCTTAGCCAATTTAATCTGCAAAGCCGTTTGTTTCTTTTCTTGGTATTGATCAAACTCTGGTATCCAGCTGTAATTGGTATTAAAGAAGAATCCTTCCTTAGCATGAGCAAAGGTATCAACTGTACCATATTCTTGCATATTGATTTCGTGATCGTTGACTTTAACAGTAATGCCGTCAGGATAACCATCACACATGATATTGAGGTTGGTCGTATTTTCTGTTTGGAAAGTGCTGAAGTCGCCTTGAGTTGGATCGATAGTAATGGTTAACTTGCTGGCTTCTAGATCACTGCTGATTTGCGTTGCTACATGATTTCTCGAATAATCATTATAGCCGTTGTCATCGTAGGTGACCATCTTGCTTCTGCCTTGTGGGTAGAGAACATAATTCCGATCGCCTAAGTCAAAGATTGACCCACCACGTACGAAGACCGGTAAGTGCCAAGATGGATAAGACTGTTTGTTATAAACGCGGCCACCTAAGTATTTTTGCCCATTGAACAAGTCGACCCACATTGTCCGATGATTTGGCAGATAGAGATTGTCCTTTCTCGAATTGCCATTGCCATCTTCACGACCATTAACGATTGGAGAAATTAATAAGTTAGGTCCCAACATAAATTCATGTCCAACTTGTGGCGTGTAGTTGATCTGCTCATGTGGAAATTCTAAGAATAGCGGCCGCATGATTGGCTCACCAACTTGAGCACGATAGATTAAGGTGTAGAGATAAGTCTGCAGCTGCTCACGCAATTTTAAGTAAGCGCGGTTAATCTTGGTCATCTTGCTGTTATAAGCAAATGGCGTTTTGCTAAAATCGCCTTGGTCGTCTAGGTTAAATAAAATTGGCGTAAATGCCTTCCACTCAAAATCACGAATGCTAATCTGCGCGTTGCCACCTCCGGCGGTTCCGTCAACGGCACTACCAACTAATGGCTGCCCTGATAAGCTCGCACCTAAAAAGCCTGCTACTTGAGTAGGGATGTTCTCCCAATTGCCACCAATATCACCGAAGGCTAGCATGGTTCGATACTGACTGCCAGCGATTCCTGTATTAGAAAAAATCAGTGGCCGCTTGCGTTTCAAATTATCGCGCAAGATTAGCGCGTCATCTTTTAAAATTTTGGGATCACTAGTATTAGTTTGAATAAAAGTAGTGTCAGGCGTGGCTTTAGGCGTTTCATGTTCGCTCCATAAACCAGCGTTCACGCCGTGACTAGCTGCATAATCGCTGAAGCTAGTCATTGCCTCCGCGTCAATATCTTGGACTTGATAATTAGGAATCATCCAGCTTAATTTGAAGTGCTGCTTTTCATAACGGTCTACCATTGCTCGTGCAGAGAATTGAAATTCTTCTTCGCCGTTAAGTGAAGCCTTGCCGTTAGAATGCTCAGGATTAGTGGTACGAGTATAGTAGTTGCCATCTTCAAACATAGTAGCATTGCGTTCTTTAGCTTCGCCAGGCTGCCACATCGTGGTTAAAAAGTTGCCAATATGGCCTAAGCCTAATGCATACTTAGGCGGCATTAGTGGTTTACCAGTCAGTGCAAAGTATTTAGTCAAAATATCTTTAGGTGAGTTGCCTAATAAGTAAAAGGTATCGAAAATAGCAGTATCATGTCTTAAAATAGTTGCTTCTTGACTAGTCTTGCCAAAATCATAAGTGCCACTAGCTTCGGTATTTCTTAATTCACCAAAACCGGAATTAGCCCAGAAAAATGGTATTTGGGTAAGGACGCCACCTTTACCAGTAATATGGTCACGCTTAATATTAATAATTTGACCTTTATGACTGAAATAGCCATTCTGCATCCCACCGCCAAAGTAAAATTCATTGGTGTGCTGTTTCAAGATTTCAGTAGTTTGTCCGCCACCTAATTCTAGCGGGCTTGATTGCATTACTCGGCTGCGATGCAGAGTTTCATCAAAGATATTCATCACAGCAGGTTTTTGTTGGAAAATAAGCTGATAATTGCCTGAACTGATGATTAAAGAATCGCTAGTTGCTTTAGGCTTGGATTTTTCGAAATAACTATTATTAAATTGCGATAGGTCAACGAAAGAAGAATGATTCTCGTCAAACTTCTTAGTCGGATCAAGAAAATAACGGAATATTCCTTCAGCTAAGATATAGAGACGAGCGATCTCCCCGGTGGAGTAATGAAGCTCATAATAATGATCACATTTATTAGCACCGATAAGTTGGCCTAATTGGTGTCTTTCTGTTTGCGTATTTTGTGTCATATTGCTTTCTTCCTAAATTAATTTGTTACCTTTATTATAACGAAAAAAAGAAAAAGTTTTTGTGCAAATGTAATAAAACTGGTATTGACCAATTTTATTAGATATAATAAAGATATTGAAAGCGATTATTATTAAAAAGTAAAGAGAGAAGATTCATATGGCTTATTACATTCATGCAGACAAGTTTTTCTTAGAAAATAGAACGGAAAATGGCGGCTACTTGGAAATTCAAGATGATGGCAAGTTTGGCTTCTTTTATCCAGAACAGGAAAAGCCGGCGGGCAAGATTGTTGATTACTCCGGTAAATGGGTGGCTCCGGGCTTAGTTGATACGCACATTCACGGTTCGCTTCGTGAAGATACAATGAAGAGCGACTGGGAAGGCATTAATAAGATTTCTAAGGGATTGCTTAGCGCAGGGGTAACTTCCTGGATGCCAACTACGATTACGGCTGCTAGCTCAACTTTGATCAGAATTTGTGAAATGTTTGCAAAGCACAAGGGTCAAGAAGAAGGAGCCAAGATTCAAGGGATTCACTTTGAAGGACCATTCTTTACCGAAGAGCATGCTGGTGCAGAAAATCCTAAGTATATGATGGATCCAGATATTGATGAGTTTAATAAATGGCTTAAAGCTTCTGATGGGATGCTGCGTAAGATTTCAATGGCGCCAGAAAGAAAGGGCTCTAAAGAATTTATTCGTGAAGCAGTTAAGGAAGGAGTCGTTGTAGCCTTAGGTCACTCAAGCGCTAGCTTTGAAGAAGCAGTGCGTGGCGTTGAAGCAGGGGCAACAATGTTCACCCATACTTATAACGGGATGCCTGATCCAAGTCACCACACCCCATCAATCTCTAATGCTGCCATGGCTTTGAATAATGTAACCGATGAATTGATCTGTGATGGTCACCACGTTCAGCCTTCAATGGCCAAGGCCTTGATTAATGCCGTTGGTCCAGAACATATTGCCTTGATTACTGACTGTATGGAAGCTGGCATGATGCCTGATGGCGACTACATGCTAGGTGAATTGCCAGTTTATGTAAAAGATGGAATGGCTCGCCTGAAGGATGGCGATAACTTAGCCGGCTCAATTTTGCAATTAAAGCAAGCAATTAAGAATGTAGTTGACTGGAACATCGTTACTCCGGAAAAGGCTGTGATGATGGCAAGTTACGTTCCTGCTAAGAGTGCTCATATTTTGGATCAATGTGGGACAATCGCACCAGATAAAGATGCTGATTTCTTAATTTTAAATCCAGATATGACTTTGAGCGAAACTTATTTGAACGGCAAATCTAGATATAAGGCTTAAGAATGGGGATACTTGCTAGTTGTTTGTGACTAGAAGTATCTTTTTTGTCATTTTAGATGTAAGCGCTTTTATTTTTTGAAAAGAATATGGTATATTATTGGTGTAACGAAGATGAAATCAATAAAGAAAAGGTGAGTCCAATGACCTAGTGATGAATGAAGTTAGGTTTTAAGAAAGGTTTGTGATACCAATGGGCACTGAAAATTGAATTTCACGCGTTAACCAAACTATCAAAAGAGTGACATTTTACATACCAGGCTCGCAAGATGGAGCATAGAATAATAACTTTAAATAAAAGTCACTTGAAATAATTAGAAAGATACAATTATTTATGATAGATCAAATTAAAAAATGACCCTTTGTGCAAGAATAACGAAGGGTCATTTAGTTTGCTTAATTTTTTAATAAACCGCGCCGTCGTAGAAGTTAAAGCGTGGGCGGTTGAAGTCAAAGTCTTTTAGTTCGCTGATCTTGATGACGTTGTCGCAAACGCCCCAGCTCATTAAGTTGATTGGTTTGCCATAATCTTCGTCAGGAATGACGAGCAAGATATATTTGCCCTTTGATAAGGCATAACCAAGTTCCATGCCAAGCCCCACATCTTCTTCTTCGGGCAGATAAACGCCGAGCATGATATCGGAAGACTTAATGCCAACCAAGTCATTATGGTAAGTAGCTGAAGCCCATTCAATATCGTGCAAGTATTCGGGATGTTCATCCACGCGGATGCCTTTATATTGATTATCCAGAGGCACGTAGCTATTTTCTAAGTCAACTGTAGGATTTTGCTTCAACGCTGCCATTGCTTCTTGATAAGCTTTATTTTGCTTTTCGTTGAACCAACCAGCACCAAAATAAAGAGTCTTTGTTTTTGCCATTATTTTTTCCTCCATCAAAAATTATTAAGTTAACTTTACCATCTTTTGGGTTGAAAAAAAGATCTTGTTAACTTATGGTGAAAATGTTAGTTCCACATTAGGGAGGAAAAATCCAATGACAAATACTAGAAATCTTTTCACACCCGATGCAGTCTTTGTAACTGATCAAACTAAGCAAGATTTGGTTTTAAAAGAAGTTTATGATAATTTATTGCAGCGTGGCTATGTAAAGGGCAATTTTTTATCTCATATTGTAAAGCGTGAGCATGATTTCCCTACAGGTCTAGATACCTCAACTTTAGGCAAAAATATTCCCAATATTGCGATCCCGCATACAGAAGGCGAGTTCGTTAATACTCGGCTTATTGTTCCCGTTTCATTGCGGGAACCGGTAGTTTTTCATAATATGATTAAGCCGGATGAAGCATTAGAAGTAAAGTTTTTGTTTATGTTGCTGGATAATGATCCAGATGGACAAGCCCAACTTTTGGCAAGCGTGATGGATTTTTTGGCTAAAACACCAGCTAACGAGTTGCGCGAAGTCTTTAATTTTACCGATGCGCAAGCGATTTATGCATTTTTAGAGCAGAAATTCATGGCAAAAATAAAAGAAGGCTGATGCCTTCTTCGCTAGAAATTATTTTTCAAGATAAATATTGCGTAGTTGCATAATGTCGACGCTGGAGAGCTGCATTACCTCGCGCAGATAATTGTTAATACTGCCGTAATCATCATTTAATACCTTGACCGCATGGTCTAGATATTCAGGTCGAACGCTTTGAATGTCGCGGATTGATTGTAAAACATTATCGTTCCGACCATTTTGGCGCGCATGTTCAACCATGTTGTCGATAAAGTCCTTAGTAGTGATGTTGGTTAACAGGTAATCTTTTTTGATGATGTTTAGTGGCACGCCTAATGCTGTTAAGATAAGCAGCGCACCAAAACCGGTCCTGTCTTTACCCGCGGTGCAGTGGAAGATGACGCTTTCGCCATCGCCAGTATTTTCAAGTAAAACATCGAAAAATTTACGGTAAGCTTTTTGGGCAGATTTGCTTTCGATCATGTCTTCATAAGCATAATGCATATGGTCGAAGCCAAAGTCCGCGTCATCGTGAGCTTGCGTGTTTAAGTCATTGATACTCTTAGATGAGTTGGTTAAGTCTTCGCTAAAGACAGGATCATAAATATATTTCACGCCATCAGGTACGCGATCTGGCTGCTGATCGACTTCCGCTTTACTTCTGAAGTCAACGTCGTATTTCACGCCATAGTCAGTCAAGAATTGCTTGTCAAATGGTGAAAGATCAGCTAAATTGCCGGTTCTAAGCAATTTATGCATCTTGATTTTTTTGCCAGATAGAGTTTCGTAGCCTCCGAGTTCACGGAAGTTGCGACCACTGGTGACGCCGATTAATTGATTGGTTAATTTTTTAGTCAAAAAATTCTCCCCTTTCTTTAGACAGTTTCACGAACAATATTGTAACAACAAAAAACGCATCAAACAATCATTTGAAAAAGTAACAGCTTACAAAATTATGTTAAAATAAGAGAGAGTAAATATTAGTACAACTTATAGGAGATGAACAAGATGGCAAAGGATAAAGAAAGCATTTTAGTTCCAGTAGATGGTTCAGAATCAGCTGAAAGAGCCTTTGACAAAGCAGTACGCGTTGGATTAAGAGATGGCGCCCACGTTGATGTATTGAGTGTCATTGATACCCGTCAATTCATGGGTGAAATGCAAGATACTTTAATTTCAGGCGATACGATCTATCAAATGACCCAAGACTCTGAAGAATATTTGAAGAGCTTGAAGAAATGGGCTCATGATAACTACAACTTTGATGATGTTGATTATCACATTCGTTATGGCAGTCCTAAGCGCATTATTTCTTACGACTTCATTAAAGACCACCATGATGATTTAATTGTCATGGGTGCAACTGGTTTGAATGCCGTTGAAAGAATGCTCATGGGTTCAGTAACTGAATATGTTAACCAACATGCTTTAGCTGATGTATTAATCGTTAAAACTGATATGGCTAATAACCCAGTTAAGCCAACGATGAAAAAGAATTAATTAAAATATAAATAATCGCTAGATGTACATAAATACATTTAGCGATTTTTTTGTAAAAAAGTCTTAAAAGCCTTGATAGAACCCGAATGCTTTTGGTATTATTTTAACAAACGAACGTAGAAGCATGAGGGGGAGTTGATGAAGTTGCTTATGCAGGGAAAAGATTTTAATGATGCTTTTGTTGCTGCGCTTAAGTCTTCCACTCGTGAAGGCGCTTTTCTCGTTCGTTTATTTAATAATGATGTTATTTAGAGACTTAATCATTGATCGTCTTTGGCGATTCGTGGTTAAGTCTTTTTTATAACTTTTGTTTATTTGTTTTATCACTATATTTTGTTCATGGAGGACATAATGAAAAGATTTAAAAAAATCTTGGTAGCTGTAGTGGCACTTTTTGTTGCAGTAGTTGCAACAGCGTGTTCAAGCAAGGACAGTAGTTCATCAAAGGAAAACTACACTCCAAAGTCATTAACTATTCAATTTGTGCCAAGTCAGGCTGCAACTAAACTGCAAGCTCGTGCTAAGCCGCTTGAAAAGATGCTTTCCAAGAGATTGGGCATCCCTGTTCATGTTTCTATGTCAACTGACTACAACACCGTTGTAGAAGCTATGAAGTCAAAGAAGGTTGATGTAGGTTTCCTTCCACCAGATGGATATGTTTTAGCTCACAAGCAAGGCGCTGCAGATCTTCTTTTGCAAGCTGAACGTTACGGCGTTAAGCAACCAGGTGGTAAAGCAACTAAGAACTTAGTCAAGAATTACCGTGCCGAAATTTTGGTTAAGAAGGGTTCAAAGATTAAGTCCTGGAAAGACCTTAAGGGTAAGTCAATTTCAGTTCAAAACCCAACTTCATCAGCTGGTTACGTATTCCCAGTTGCTGAACTTAAGGAAAAGGGTTTGGATGTAACCAAGGATTCTAAGTTGGTTACTGTAACTGGTCACGACCAAGCTGTTTTGAACGTATTAAACGGCGATACTGATGCTGCCTTTGTCTTTGAAGATGCACGTAACACTGTTTTAAAGGATAATCCTAAGATTATGAAGCAAGTTGTTCCAATTTACTTCACTAAGCCAATTCCAAACGACACCATCTCAGTAATTCCAAGCATGTCTAAGTCATTCCGCAAGAAGCTGGCTAAGGCATTTATCGCTGTAGGTAAGTCAAAGGAAGGTCAAAAGGTTATTGAAAGCGTATATAGTCACGAAGGCTACGATTACGCTAAGGATAGCGACTTCAACATCGTTCGTAAGTACGACAAGATGGTTGAATCAACTAAGAAATAATAATTCAAATTAAGGGAGTTAAGTTTAATGGCAGATAAGCCAATGATCCAATTAAAGGATGTTTCTAAGGTCTATGACAATGGTACTGTCGGTCTGAAGGATATCAATTTAACAATTAATAAAGGCGAATTCGTAGTAGTTGTTGGTCTTTCTGGTGCAGGTAAGTCAACCTTGCTGCGTTCAATCAACCGTCTGCACAATACAACTTCAGGCGATATTTTGATCGATGGTCAATCGATTATTAAGGCCAAGGGTAAGCAGCTGCGTGAATTGCGTCGCGATATTGGGATGATTTTCCAGAACTTTAACTTAGTTAAGCGTTCTAGCGTTTTGCGCAACGTCTTAGTTGGTCGAGTAGCATATTATCCAACTTGGAAGACAACGTTTAACTTGTTTTCTAAGGAAGATAAGCAAAGGGCCTATGAAGCTTTGCAAAAAGTGGACTTGACTGACAAGGTTTATACGCGAGCAGATGAATTATCCGGTGGTCAGCAGCAACGTGTTGCTATTGCACGTGTATTAATGCAGAACCCGAAGATCATCTTAGCCGATGAACCAACTGCCTCACTTGACCCGCAAACTTCAGTCAGAGTCATGAATGACCTGAAGATGCTTAATGAAAAATATGGCATGACAGTTCTGGCTAACTTGCACAGCATTGAACTAGCTCAGCAATTTGGCGAACGCGTAATTGGGATTCGCGCTGGTCAAGTAGTTTACGACGGCAAGATGAAGGATACTCCTAAGTCAGTCTTCACCGATATTTATAATGGTGGCGACGGCAGCGAGGAGGCAGAATAATGCCTGATAAAGCTTTACCTAAGCGTAAGTTCAAGATCATGAACTTGGTCTGGACAATTATCATGATTGCAGGACTCTTCATTTCAATCAATGTTACTAACACTCATATCAGTGCATTGTTTGAAAACTGGAGTCAATTCGCTGATATTTTTGTTCAAATGTGTCATCCGGACTGGAGCTATCTGAATGTTGTCTGGCCGAAACTAATTGAAACTATTAAAATGGCCGTATTGGGGACCGTAATCGGCTCAGTGGTCGCATTTATTTATTCACTATTAATTGCGCGTAATATTATTAAAAATAAGGCGGTAACTGGCGTACTTCGTTTTATTATGAACATCGTCAGAACTATTCCTGACTTGTTGCTCGGTGCAATCTTTGTAGCGATCGTGGGTATTGGTCCAGTTGCTGGTATTATGGCTTTGGCAGTCTTCACCTTCGGTGTGGTGGTTAAGCTGTTTTACGAAGCAATTGAAACGATTGATCCTGGTCCAATTGAGGCTTTAACTGCCGTTGGTGCTAACAAGTTCCAAATTATTCGAACCGCGGTTTTGCCTCAGATTATCACCTACTTTATTTCTTATGTTTTATATGCAGTTGAAATCAACGTCAGAGCTTCAACCGTCCTTGGTTATATCGGTGCCGGTGGTATTGGTTTGAACTTGCAGCAGACTTTGCAGGTCTTCAACTATGCCCAAACTGGGACGATCATCATTGTCATTATCATCGTCGTAGTCTTGATTGACTATGTTTCATCTAAGTCACGGGAGGCGTTAATGAAATAATGGATAATACTATGAAGCAATTACCTGCTAAACCCGTTGACCGTAAGAAACAAACCATTCATTGGCTGATCGCTATTTTTACGATTATCTTGATTGTTTGGTCATGTACCGGCATTAACTTTGGTGGGATTAAGGCAACCGCTGGTCAAATCGCGGGTGCGATCTTTGCCGGTATTTTCCATCCTGATTGGAAATATGTTTATAACGGTTCCGGTGAAGACTTGATCTCACAATTGTGGCAGACCATTTGTATCGCCTTTTTAGGTACTTTTATTTCTGCCATTATCTCATTGCCATTTGCCTTCTGGGCAGCACATACCAAGCACAAGCATTGGTATACTTCTAGAATTGGTAAGATTGTTTTGGCAATCATTAGATCATTCCCTGAGATTGTTTTAGCCTTGATGTTTATTAAGGCTGTGGGACCTGGCTCAGCTGCCGGTGTTTTGGCATTAGGCTTTCACTCAGTGGGGATGCTGGCAAAATTGTTCTCAGAAGCAATTGAAAACTTGGAAGATGGGCCTAATGAAGCAGTCATTGCTGCCGGTGGTTCCAAGTTCCACGTCATTATGTTTTCAACGATGCCGAACTTGATGCCAGCTCTAATCTCCAATACTTTATACCGTTTCGATGTTTCCATTCGTTCCGCATCTATCCTTGGTTTAGTAGGTGCCGGTGGTATCGGTTATCCATTGATCATTGCTTTGCAATATCGTCAGTGGGACCGCGTAGGCATTATCTTGCTCGGAATCATCATCATGGTTGTGATTATTGACTGGATCTCAGGTTGGATTCGGAAGAAGTTAGTTTAATTTTGTAAAAAAATAAAGCGAGAGCAGCTGCTCTCGCTTTTTCTTAACCATTATATTTGAATGCGCAGCTTTCTAAGTGATCATTGATCAAGCCGATTCCTTGCAAATAAGAATAAATAATTACTGGTCCAACAAAGAAAAAGCCATCTTTTTTCATCTGTTTTGTCATTTCTTGAGCGATTTCGTTTGAAGCAGGTACCTCGTCGACTGTTTCTGGATGATGCACGATCTGGGTTGGCACAAAGCTTTGCAAATATTTAGCCAAGCTGCCGTATTTCTCCTTTACTTTGCTAATTGCTCGGGCATTCTTAATCGCTGCCCTAATCTTAATCTGATTGCGAATAATGCTTTTATCCTGTAGCAATAGGCTGACATCGTCATCTGCCATCAATGCCACTTGCTTAATGTCAAAGTTCTTGAACGCCTTTCTAAAGTTTTCCCGTTTATGCAAAATTGTGCTCCAGCTTAAGCCTGATTGGAACAGTTCCAGTACCAGCATCTCATAGAGATACTGATCGTCTAAATTCAGTTTGCCCCATTCGTGATCGTGGTAGTCCTGCACAATTTTGTCTTTAGTGTCGCCCCAAGGACAACGAGAGATGGTTGGTTTAGTCATGAAAATTCTCCTTTAAATTATATTTTTAACCTTCTATTATTTATTACGCAAAAAAATGCGCTTTTTTCCTAAGAAATTTTATTTTCATGCGTTAAAGTAAGGCGTAATAGGCTTTTTTTGTTATAATTAAGGTTGAATTTTGAGGAGGACCATATGGGAAAGTTAGATACCATGATGTTGGCTGATGATTTAGCCTTATCACAAGACAAAATTTTAAATGGTGAGCAAGACTTTGACGCTGAAGCTGTTTACAAGGTAATTGATAATTTAGGCGTTTTGAATAATCCAATCAAGGATTACTTTGATATGACCGAAGAACAATACTATGAAGCAGAAAGCGACCATAAGTTGACTTTGATCAAGCTAGCAAGCAAGTTGTCTGATTTGCATGACCGTATTTTAACTAATCACGTTGACGGTTATGTTGACAAGGATGAGATTAACTTAACTTATAACCACGAGAATCCGTATGAAGACGATCTATATAACCCAACTATTGATTATCGGGTTATTGTTTACAGCTTGAAAGTTATTGGTGCAGTTCAATCAATTGCTGCTAAGGATTTAGAAGAAGTATTGTCTAAGGATGCTTTATTATCAGTTGGACTTGCTGCTCACGCTTTAGCACATAACGCATAAATTATTTGAGTCGGACCATGAGAGCCGGCTTTTTTTGTCTTTGAGGCGAAAATATGAACTTGTTTAAACAGACAAAGGGATTAGTTGATAGGCTTGTTGGAGCACGGAAACGCTCTGTAATAAACAAAAGCAGGGATCTGCTTGATCTAATGCAAAAGTATACTACGATTGGCGAATATCATGTAGGTGCAGAAGATGGAACGCCTAACGGCAAGAAGTTCGTTTTGACAGTCTACCAGGGTGATGATGGCGTCTTGCATCAAGCTCTCAGTTCTGAGGCAACTGCAAATCTAGCACCAGAATATGTGCGCAAGTATAGTGAAGAATTGGGTCGCTTTCGTGATTTTCATAGTAAGAAGACCGGGCGTCGCTATTTAGTGGAAGAATTTCTAGACACTTTCACCGCTGAAGTAAAAAAGCACATCCGTGAAGGCTATAATTCAGTTAATCTCAGTGTCATTACTGACACGCATTTTAAGGATAAGGATAGCATTGATTTTTATGGCTGGAATGGTTTGCAGCATGTGCAAGAATTCTCTTACCTAGATCAATCTGGCTTAATTGATCTCAAGGCGCATTTAGGTGATTGGATTGATGGTTCGGACGCCGGCTTATTAGGCGAAAGCGAATTAATCAAATTAGAGAAATCCTTTAAGTCAGATACTGTGCCGTATTTAGCTATTAAGGGCAATCATGATGAAAATGACAAATTTGATGAACATCATGATTTAAAGGCTTCTTTCCCTGATCATGAATTTGAAAATATTATGTGGCCAGAGATGTATCGTCAAAAGGACATTCATTATATTTCTCGTCAGCATGGAGTTGCTTATTTTGACATCGATGATGTTCGGATAATTTCTGTTAATACGTCAGACTTGCCTTATGAGTTAAACAATAAGGGACAAAAGAAATACGATACTAAAATTACGCTTGCCGTGCGTGAAGATCAGATTGAAGAGATCATTGAGATTTTAACCAGATCCTCTAATAAACGCATTATCTTCATGAGTCATGCCAATCCAATTAACCGCAAAGGTTCAAATGCATTGAAATATAATGGTAGATCTTTACATGAATTGCTGGTTGCCTTTAATCAACGCGAAAAAGGCCGAATGCATGCGAGTGCTGGACAGCCTGCGGAATTTCGTTTATCTAATGATTTTGACTTTACTAATGTTAAAAATGCTCGTATTGTGGCTTACCTGTGTGGTCATCGTCATCGCGAAGACCAATATCACATTAACGGCATTCAATATATTTTATTTAATTGCTCTGCATTAATGGGTCCTAACCATTCTTTGACGACCAAATATAATAAAAATCTAAAGCGCAAAATTGATCAGGCTAATGAAGCAGCTGGCTATATTGTGAATGTGGATTTGAAGCGACACCGTATTCAAGTCTTTGGTTATGGTGCGGCTTCAAGAAGACGGCTTTACTTTATTTGATTAAGGAAAGGTAAAGCTATTTGGCTATTACAAGTCTTTAGCTTATAATAAAAAAGTTAACGTAAAAACAAGTATACAAACAATATTCAGAATTAGAGAGATTAACTTAGGGGAAGAATAATTATGTGCGGAATTGTCGCATTTTATGATCCAAAGATAAATGAAAAACAAGCCGTAATCGGTAAGATGATGGCTACGATCAAGCACCGTGGACCTGGCTCCGACGGTTACTACACTAATGATGAGGTTGCACTAGGCTTTAGAAGATTATCGATTATCGACCTTCAAGGCGGCAGTCAGCCTATTTATAATGAAGATAAAACAAGAGCAATTATTTTTAATGGTGAAATCTATAACTTCAAGCCATTAAGAGAAGAATTAATTAAAGCAGGGCATGTATTTACCACGCAAGCTGATACTGAAGTATTGCTTCACGGCTATGAAGAATGGGGAATGGATGGCCTGCTTAAGCGCGTTCGCGGGATGTTTGCTTTCCTGATCTGGGATGACAACAATAAGACCCTTTATGGTGCGCGCGACTTCTTTGGCATTAAGCCAATGTACTACAGCAATCAAGATGGACACTTATTAGTTGGCTCAGAATTAAAGAGCTTCTTAGAATTTCCGAAGTTTAAGCGTGAATTGAATGTAGAAGCAGTTAAGCCATATTTGATGAACCAATATAACGACTTGGAAGAGACCTTCTTCAAGGGTGTTTATCGTTTCCCTGCAGGACACTGGTTCGAATATAAGAATGGCGAGATGAAGACGCACCAATACTGGGACGCTGAATATAAAGAGAACAGCTTGAGCTTTGAAGAAACGTTGAAGCGGATCAACGATGACTTGAAGGAAACCGTTGATTTGTATAGAAACGCCGATGTTAAGGTTGGGGCTTTCTTATCAGAAGGGATTGACTCATCATACTTGACGAGTTTGTTAAACCCTGATGATGTTTTTTCTGTCAGCTTCGATGACTCAACTTATGATGAGGCTTCCAAGGCTAAGGCTTTGGCTGATATCAACCATTGGAAGTTCTTTAGCGATAAGGTTGATGCTGATGAAGCCATGCGTGACTTCCCAGAGATGCAATATCACATGGATGAACCGGATGCCAATCCATCAATTATTCCTTTATGGTACCTGTGTAAGTTGGCTCGTAAGCATGTTACTGTGGCCCTATCTGGTGAAGGGGCCGATGAATTGTTTGCAGGCTATGTCAACTACGGGATGCACACGCACAATAATGTCATCAAGATCTTTACTAGTGAACTCAAGAAGCTGCCTAAGAAGAAGCAAGTGAAATTGGCACACAAGATTAAAAAGATGCCGAACTTCCCAGGTAAGGTGCATCTGTATACCAATTTGGCTGAACCAAGCGAATTTTACGTTGGTCAATCAGTGATCTATGACATGGATTATCCGACGATCTTCACTTCTAAAGATGCTAACAGCATCTTGCAGCCAACTTACCGCAATAAGTTAACGGTTAACGGTATTTACCAAAAGGACTTCAAGAAGGTTAAGGGCATCGATAACGTTAAGCAAATGCAATATATCGACTTGCATCACTTCATGATTAACGATATCGAACAAAAAGCTGACAAGATTTCTATGGCGCACTCATTAGAAGTTCGTGTACCATATCTTGATAAGAAGATCGCGGAATTGGCTAACTCAATTCCAACTAAATATTTGGTTAACCGCCATGACACTAAGTATGCTTTGCGTAAGGCCTCAGAGAAGGTTTTACCAGATGAATGGGCTAGGCGACCAAAGCTTGGCTTCCCAACACCAATCAAGCAATGGCTAAAGGAACCACGTTTTTACAAGCAAGTCCGCAGCTTATTTGAAGAAGAATTCGTCAATGATATTTTTGATCAAAAGAAGATCATTAAATTGCTTGACGATAACTATGAAGGCGATGGCTCACATAGAAGACAAATCTGGGCTATCTATACCTTCCTAGTTTGGTACAAGTTGTTCTTCGTTGATTATGAAAACACGGTTAAGAAGTACCAGCACGTTCAACCTGAAGTTGCTAGTTTAATTAAACAAGGCAAGTTGCTTTAATTTAGGGGAATATTGAGAATAATGACTAAAAAATTTACGCCAATTTTACTTGGCAGTGATATTAATGTTTATGGTATGGCTCGTTCGTTTAATGAAGCTTACGGGATCAAGGTAAAGGCACTAGCTGACGTCCAATTGGCCGCTACGCGTTATTCGAGCATTGTTGATGTAGAATTGCATCACGGCTTTAGTGCAGATCCAGTTTTCATGGATGTAATGCACAAGAAGATGGAGATTTATAAGGATCACAAAGAACCAGTAATCTTGATCGCCTGTGGTGACGGTTACGCTGAACTTTTGGCTAAGCACAAGGAAGAATTGAGCAAGGTCTTCATCGTACCTTATATTGATTATGATTTATTAGAGGTTCTGATCTCTAAGGAAGGTTTCTATAAGACTGCAGAAGAATATGGTTTGCCATATCCTAAGACCAAGATTATTACGATGGCTGATTACAAGTCTGAAAAGTATTTGGATGTGCCATTTGACTTTCCAGTTGAACTTAAGCCAGAAGATCCTGTTTCTTGGTTAAACTGCCAATTTGAAGGTCGAAAGAAGACTTTCGCCATTCAAGATAAGGCTGAATTTAAGGATATCGTAACTAAGATCTATACTCACGGCTACAAGGCTGACTTGATCTTACAGGACTTTATCCCAGGCGATGACTCTAATATGCGGACTTTGAATGCTTATGTTGATCAGAATCATCAAGTTAAGATGATGTGCTTGGGTCACCCATTGCTTGAAGACCCAACGCCACAATCAATTGGTAACTATATGGCAATCTTGCCAGAATACAACGAAAAGCTGTATGAACAAGTCCAACAATTCCTTGAAAAGTTGAACTACACTGGAATGGCCAACTTCGATATTAAGTACGACCCAAGAGACAAGGAATTCAAGTTCTTTGAAATCAACTTGCGTCAAGGTCGTTCTAGCTTCTATGTAACTTTGAATGGTTGCAACTTGGCTAAGTGGTACATTGATGATTATGTAGAAGATGCCTTGAAGGACAAGAAGACTGTTTATGGCAACAAGCTTGAGTCTAAGTATAAATTGTGGCTTGGCGTGCCAAAGAAGATCTTTAACGAATATGCTTTTGAAAATGAGGCTAAGGACAAGGCAGACGAATTGATTCGTGAAGGTCGTTACGGTACGACTGTCTTCTACGATAACGACAAGAATTTTAAGCGCTGGCTCTTGATGAAGTACATGTTCCATAACTACTACAAGCGCTACAAGACATACTATGAAGTTAACAAGGGCAAGATCTTCAAAGAAGAAAATGCTAAATTAGATAAATAATTATAATTTAAGCTACTGATCAATATCAGTAGCTTTTTGTATGGTCTAGTTCCACAATGGGCATGAACAGAGTATTTTTGAGGAAAGAGGTATTATCGATGGATGATCACAAGACAAAAAAGTCGGGAGATAAGCCTGATTTAGCAAAAGAAGATTTGCAGCAGGCACTCACGCAACTAAATGTTGATCCGAAAAAAGGATTATCTGATCAAGAAGCTAATAAACGGTTAGCTCAATATGGACCGAATGCAATTACGGCCAAAAGTGAACCGTTATGGCTTAAGTTTTTGAAGGACTTTACTGGTCCAATTGCATATATGATTGAAGCAGCAGCGATTGTTTCCGCAATTATCAATCACTGGGATGACTTTGTTATCATTATTGTTCTGCTTTTATTTAACGCATGTATTGAACTGTGGCAGGATCGCAAAGCCTCAAATGTATTAGCTGCTTTGAAGAAGGGCTTAGCTCCTAATGCAACGGTAATGCGTGATGGCAAGTTTAAAACTATTCCAGCTTCCAAACTGGTTCCAGGCGATATCGTTAAGGTGCGCTTAGGCCAAATTGTGCCAGCTGATCTGCGTTTTACCGGCGGTGATTATGTTTCAATTGATCAGGCTGCTTTAACCGGTGAAAGTTTGCCAGTTACCAAAAAAATTGGTGACGAAGCCTATTCTGGCAGTATCGTAAAACAAGGTGAAATGACTGGCGTAGTTATTGCCACCGGCTCGAATACCTTCTTTGGTAGAACTGCTAAATTGGTTGCTTCCGCAGGTGGCAAGAGTCACGCACAAGAAGCAATGTTCAAAATTGGTAATTTCTTAATTATCGTGGCAGTTATTTTGGCCCTGATAATTTAGATACTAATAGATACAATATAGATACTCAAAAGTTGGACTTTTCCACAGCCAATTTCTCACCAGCAGAAATTCAAAAGCAAAACCAGGATTTGGTGAACCATGCTAATGACTTCTTAACTGATGAAGACAGTGGCTTACCGGTTTTCTTAGAACCAGAAGCCGTGCAATTACTTAGCTTCTGGTGCCGAACTCCGCAACAAATGCGCCGGTTTATTGGTATCATCCTGAATGCTAAATATCGAGTTGAAAAGGATCATCAAGATATTGGGGTTCTAATCCCACTGGACGATGAAGAACTTAAACCTTTAATGACTAAAGCCTTGAGACGCTACTTTAACGCCCTTAGAAGCAATGAGAAGCACATCAAGAACGTGGAAAACTACTTGTACGGCACCATGCAAAACCTATTTGGCGTTTGGTGGAATAAACAAGCGGCTAGAAAATATGCTGCCAAACACCCTAAAGAACAAAATATTGATAACGAGCATACTCGAAATTAAACGCCGTATAAGCTCATTTAAGCCGCTTTAAGTGTTACATGCATAATTATTATATTAAAATCACTTTAAAACCGCTTAGAAGCAAAAATAGGCATCTTGAGTGGCTGAATTGGCAATGACTGAACTAAGGGAATGTGAAAGGAGCTTTTTAAATGACCAAATCCAGCAAAGAAGTCGAAACAATTGATCAATTGTTGGCTGACCCATGGACAGTCGATATTCAAGACATTTGGGAGCAAGCAGCTCATAATCCAGATCCTGATAAACGCAAGCTGTTTGACGCGTTACACACTTACCTCTTAGATAAGTGCCAAGAGCAAATTATCAACGAAAAGCATTTTGTGATTTAACATGGACAGGTCAAATAATCAGTGACTGAAATAAAAAGGAGGCACAAAATATGGCTAAGACACGAACATATATGGACAAGTATAAATTCACAGCTGCAGAAAACCAACGGTTTGCCCGAGCAAATTTTACCAAGCTAGTGCACACTAATGCCCGCTTTGAAGGCGTTAATACCACTTTGCCACAAACACAAACTATTATGGACGGTATGAGCGTAGCAGGAGTACCTGTTGAAGATGTTTTGACGATTATTAATTTAAAGCGTGGGTGGCAATATATCACTGCTCAAAATTCCCCTTTAACGTTAACCATGGAAAAACAAATCAACAAGATTGTGGCAGCGGAAGACGCCTTAGTACCAGGAGAATTACGGCAAGGAAAAGGAGGAGTTGATTTAGGTAGTGAAGACTTTTTTGAACCACCTTTAATTAACGAAAAACAAGAACAATCCTTTTTACAAAAAATCTTGGCTGATCCACGAATGACGATTACTGATAAAGCATTGACTGTCATGTATCATAATATGCGCCAACAAATCTTTTGGGACGGAAACAAAAGGACGGCAACTTTAAGTGCCAATAAAATTATGATTGACGGTGGCGCTGGTTTAATTAATATCCCATTAGATAAGTGGGATCAATGGAACGAACTAATTGCCAATTATTATCAGACTAATGACATGACTAAAATTAAACAGTGGACATATGATAATGGTATTCAAGGATTACAAATTCGAGCAAACAAAAAATTAAGTGCTAATGAATTAAACCAGATGTACAAGCAACTAAAAAAACGGATAAATTAGAACTTAAACTAGTTGAAGACGAGATTAGTAAAAGAACCCAAAACCATCTCAAATACTTTGCTAAAAATAATCTAGAAGTTAAGTCAAAAAATAATCCTGAAAATAAAAACGATCGGCCTAGTTATTAGGTTGATCGTTTTTGAGTTTATTTGGTTTATGGGCATTAACGTAATCGGCAAATATTTTTAAAAGCTCTTCGGTTTGTTCAACCGAGAGATTATCAGCTTGAAAGTATTTTTCGAGCAAAGCCCCTTTTTGAATTAATCGGCGAGAACGGGCTTTGCGGGCTTGCCGATTTTCGTAGTATTTAGATTGCCGTAATTTAAAATCTTCTCGCTCAATTTTTTGTTTTAAACGCGCTTGTTGCTCAACTAGTTTTTCATATTGATTAGGCATAGTCATTACCACCTAACTATTATCGGTTATTTTGAGCTTGATTTAAAAAGACGGCAACTTTTTTAGCAATCATTTTAATCTGTGGAGTGGTAAGTGTCCCATAATCCAAATTGGCTGATCTAATGATTTGCTTACCGAGGTTTTGTTCAATCTTATTTTTTTCAGCTTTAATCTTTTGATTAAGCTGTTTTAATTTAACTTCTTGTTTTTCTAAGTTACTTTGAGACATAATGATCCCTACAATCATATTAAAAATAATCACCGACACTATATCATACAAAGAATGTTAAGTCAAAGGATAAAAGTTGAAATAGCGAAGCGGAAGGCATACACTAAATTAAAGTTAAGAGAATCAGAAGACCGAGTGAAACGAGGTCAATGCGCACTTATACTCCACTAAATACTTGTGGGGTAAATCGTGCTAAAGACTTGTATCAGAAGTCGCCGTTGGCGACAACAAAATCAACCAATAGATCCAAAGAAAGGCGGTGACTAGTATGGCAATTTTTCATATGAGTTTTAGTAATATTAGTGCTGGTAAAGGACGCAGTGCCATTGCCAGTGCCGCTTATAGAAGTGGTGAAAAATTATTTGATAATCAAGAAGGCCGCCACTATTTTTATGCCCGCTCGGTTATGCCAGAAAGCTTTATTTTAACCCCAAAAAACGCACCAGAATGGGTCAGTAATCGAGACAATTATGGAATGAAGTTGAAAAGAAAGATCGAAAATCAAACTCACGGTATGCAAAAGAATTTAACGTGGCTTTACCGGTAGAATTAAGTGAATCCGAACAGAAAGAATTACTGACAAAATATGTGCAAGAAAATTTTGTCGATCAAGGTATGGTAGCTGACGTAGCAATTCATCGCGATCACCCAGACAATCCGCACGCACATGTGATGTTAACTAACCGTCCATTTAACCCAGACGGAACATGGGGAATCAAGAGTAAAAAGCAATATATTTTAGATGAGAATGGCAATAAAATGTATACCGGAACTAACAAGTACCCTAAGAGTAGAAAGATACTGATGGTCGATTGGGATAAGAAAGAAAAAATAATTGAATGGCGTCATAATTGGGCAGTTAGTGTCGATCAGGTTTTAGAGCAAAAAAATATTCCGGATCGGATCAGTGAAAAATCCTTTGAAAATCAAGGAATAGATGAAGTTCCAACTCAACATGAGGGAATCAATAGTAAGCGGAGTAAAAGGAAAGAATTTAACCAACAAGTTAAGAAATATCGTAAGACCAAAGCGAATTATAAAAACAATCAAGAAAAAGTAATTAATCGAGGTCACTTGGATAGCCTAAGTAAACACTTCTCGTTTAACGAGAAAAAAGTGGTCAAAGAGTTAAGCCACGAACTGAAAACTTATATTAGTTTGGAAAGTTTAGATGATAAGCGGCGCATGCTATTTAATTGGAAAAACAGCACTTTAATTAAACATGCGGTTGGTGAAGATGTGACTAAACAATTATTGACAATTAACCAACAAGAAAGCTCACTCAAAAAAGCAGATGAACTCTTAAATAAAGTGGTCGATCGCACTACGAAAAAACTTTATCCAGAGCTTAATTTTGAACAGACCACGCAAGCTGAAAGACGAGAATTAATTAAGGAAACCGATAGCGAACAAACAGTTTTCAAGGGTAGTGAATTAAACGAACGTTTAATGAATATTCGTGATGATTTATTGGTCCGACAATTATTGACCTTTACCAAGCGGCCATATACCAGCTGGCAGTTATTAATGCAACAAGAAAAGGAAGTCAAAATCGAGCTTAAATATACGCTGATGATTCATGATGATAGCTTAGAAAGTCTAGAACACGTTGATCATCACTTCTTAAATGATAAGCTGAACAGGTTGGTCAATGGACTTTGGACTTGTTTCGAAATGATTGGGTTTATAATGATGATAATTCCCAAAACTTAGGAGATGTCAATTATGGACAAACTCATTCACCCAACGTCTAAAAATATTTATTTATGGGGACTTGTTGATGCATTTTGTCTATTCTCATTTGTGCTTTATGGTGCGTTTTATATTAGTAACTCGATAATGCACGTAATTTTTGGTGTGTATACGCTCATCTTTTTATATAGCTTATTTAAATCAGTGAGTGGCCTTATTTTTAATAAATTTTATGATGATGGCGGTATTTTGTCGATTACGTTTATTGAGGTTTGCTTTTTAGTTGGGTTATTGCTGATTGACTTTCGTTAGCCATTATTTTGTTAAGCGCCTTTTGTCCCGTATCTTGCCCTTCAAAGTTGATATCTTTAAAATAAGCTTTTTCTGGAGATGGGTTAGGGTCTCTAAAAACACCACATTATCGAAGACATTTTACTACGTTTGCCTCTTGGCACATGCTAAGATAAAGACAACTTGTGATACCGATTACATCACACAATCGGGTTGAAAATTGGCTGAAGGGGGAGTAGTGAAATGTCATCTGGGAAAATCAAGCAGTTAAGTTTCCTAAGCGTTTTCTTGTTAGGTGTCGACGGCATTATTGGCTCCGGAATATTTTTGATGCCAAGTCGGATTTATGCCAAATTGGGTGATTTAAGCTTGCTGTTAATGCCACTAGCCGGGGTGGCAGTTTTAATGATTGCACTGTGTTTTGCCAATTTGGCAAGTAAAATTCCGGGAGATGGCGGTGCTTGGCTATATACGTATACAGCATTTGGTAGATTTGCCGGTTTTGAAATTGGTATTTTTACATGGTTGCTGGGCATCATTACAATGGCCACCGAAATTTCAGCGTTTGTGACAAGTTTGCGAAGTGTCTTTCCCAGTCTTGATGTCCATCGAAATTATTTAATTGTGGCACTTGGTATTTTGGCGATCTTGACTTGTTTAAATTTA
The DNA here is from genome assembly GCF_900103655.1 of Lactobacillus kefiranofaciens. Taxonomy (GTDB): domain Bacteria; phylum Bacillota; class Bacilli; order Lactobacillales; family Lactobacillaceae; genus Lactobacillus; species Lactobacillus kefiranofaciens. Next base: position 5,750 of record NZ_FMXC01000018.1, on the reverse strand, counting down.
TTTGGATCAAAGTTTATGGATTGGGTGGATAATATTTCGACGGTTGCCAAAATGGGTGTGTTGATTTTGTTTGTGGTGGCGGGGTTATTCTTTGTCCGACATGCCAATTTTGCAAATCTAACCGGTGCGACAACCAATTCAAGCCCATTGTTCGGTCGTTTTAATGAAGGCTTTGGGATGGTTTTCTACATGTTTACCGGCTTTTCGTTTCTGCCGATTGCCGCTTCCAAAATGAAAAATCCAGAAAAAACGCTGCCTAAAGCCTTAATTGCGGTTTTACTGACATCGGCTTTGTTGTATATGATTGTACAATTTGCTGCAATTGGCGTCTCTGGTAGTCATTTAGCGACAGATAATGTCCCAATTGCGGCATCATTCTATCATTTTGCCGGGCAGTTTGGTTATGATCTTGCGTTGGTGGGGATGCTGATTTCGATTATGGGAGTGGCGCTATCAATTTCATTCTCAACGCCGCTAATTGCGAGCTCGCTAGCGTCCGAACACCAATTGTTGCCGAGAGTTTTGGGACATCAGAACAAACGTGGTGTGCCGATCGTGTCACTACTGTTATCATGCGCGATTTGTGGGGTTATGTTGCTTTCAGGAAATTATTTATTCCTAGCGTCTGCGATTGTCTTTACATCATTCGTGCAATATATTCCAACAATTTTGGCGTCAATTAAATTACGAAAGCATGAAAAGTTACCGCAAGGATTTAAGCTGCCGGGGGGATTATTAATTCCGATCTTTGCGTTTTTGGTCACGCTGTATCTAATCCTGAGTTTTTCGGTTGAATTAATCGTCGCTGGAATCATCGTCTTTGCGCTGAGTGGCTTGTGGTACTGGTATGATGACAGAGACCGGCAGGCAAAGGGATTGAGAAGAGATATCGCGGAGGGGGATAAGGTGTTGCAGAGAGTGCAAAAGGGAGCGCTTAAATCCCAGAATATAACTGACTTAACGGAATATTCCTGATTTTGGAATATTCCGTTAAGTCAGTTATGGCCGGGATTTGCTCCTCTTTTGCACGTTTAGACTCGGCTACCATCCCATTCCTGTTTTTGGAATATTAGATTGGAAGGCTTATATGGCCGGGGCCTGCTTCTGCTTTGCACGTTTAGACTCGGTAGCCAGCCATTCCTGATTTTGGAATATTCCGTTAAGTTAGTTATATGGCCGGGATTTGCTCCTCTTTTGCACGTTTAGACTCGGTAGCCAGCTTACTCCAAAATATTCCGTATTAAACAAAACATAAGCTTCAAGAAGAAAAAAGACCAAGTCACAACCGCAAAAACTATTAAAGTCGACTTGACTTTTATCAAAACAGTCGTACAATGTTTTTAATTAGATTAAAGTTATAAATTACTTTTAAATAAAAGTAATTTATACCTTTATTTAAAATAATTAAGCAAATGAGGTGCGGATTTTGAGAGTCCAAAATATTAAGCGGTCAAGTATCTGGAAGTTTCGGTTGTCAACAGCAACGATGACGTTGATTCCTGCAGCAGTCGGAATTAATTATGTTGCCAAGGCGTTTGCCGAAGGATTAAAATTACCGGTTTGGTTAGGAACGTTGGGAACTTTTCTGGCAAGTATGTTAGCTGGCCCGGTGGCTGGTGCAATTAGTGGCTTTATTAATCACGTCATCTATGGATTGACGCTATCACCGCTTTCAACGGTCTATGCAATTACTAGTATTGCAATTGGGATTGCCGTTGGGGTCCTCCACGCCAAGGGATGGTTTTCATCCGCAAAGAAAGTATTCGTATCCGCTATTATTATTGCAATTGTATCTGCTGTCATTTCAACACCACTCAATGTCATTTTTTGGGGTGGCCAAACTGGGATTCCTTGGGGTGATTCAATTTTCGCTGTGATGATCGCTAATCACATTCCGGTTTGGATTTCATCATTTACTGATGAATTTATTTTGGACATTTTGGATAAAGTTGTTGTTGCCTACTTGGCATTCTTTATCTATCGGCAACTGCCACAGCGAATGATTCGCTTTTTCAGGGATGATAAATAATGAATGAACCAAATTCAATTTTACAAGGTTCGGTAGCTCACCGTGGCTGGACGTCGGTAGTTGATCCGGTAACGAAATTATTGATGGCCCTTGATCTGGCCTTATTAAGCTTTTGTTTCACCAATTTGTTAGTTGAAATTGCGCTTGTATTCGTTGCGCTAGTGATTCTACTGATTTCGAAAGCCGGCAAGTTGGCGGTTCACGCAATTGAATTCAGCTCATTCTTAATTTTTACAATGCTGATTATTCAGGGCCTCTTTTACAGTCACAATCAGACTCTGTTGGTTTCAGTGGTCGGGATTCGATTCTATCAAGAAGGGCTGTTGTATGCAGCAACGATGGGGTGTCGAATTTTTGTCATTATTTTAGCAACCAGCTTTTTTATGACAACGACTACAGTGTCAGAAAATTCTAAATATTTGGAGCAGGTCGGTCTCTCCTATAAAGCGGTCTATGTATTGATGTCGGTTTGCTATATTTTACCGGAAATGATGGCCAACATGAAAAAAATTCAAATGGCGCAACGGGCACGTGGCATTAATCAACAGAAAACCATTCTTGAAAAGATTAAATCAATTTTACCAGTGCTGGTTCCGTTAGTGATCAAAACGCTTTATCAATCAATGGAACGGTCGATCGCCCTGCGATTACGTGGATTTAATAGTCCCCATCGGGTGGCACTAAAATCGGCAAATCTTTATCGGCACGAAATGGTTAATCATCGTGGCTTGAGTTTATTAGCAATTATATTGATTGGGTGGAAATTATGGATAATCGGCAGCAAATTCATTTAGAAAATTTGAGTCTACGTTACCGAGGGATTGAAACATCCGCGCTAAAACATATTTCGGTTGACGCCGAATTTGGGCACGTTATTGGCATCATTGGTAATCATCATGCAGGTAAAACATCGTTATGTCGGGCATTAGCCGGAATTGTACCAACAATTATTTCAGGTGATGTAACGGGAACCATTCAAGTTGGATCATTATCGCCAAATTTGGATTGGCAGAAGTATAATCAGCAAACCGGTGTTGTGCTGCAGAATCCGGCTGGTCAATTGAGTGGGCTTGCCGATACGGTTGCCGATGAAATTGCGTTTGACCTCATTAATCAAGGAGTTCCAGCCGATCAAATTAAACGGCGAGTCCTCAATGTTGCCGATCAGTTGGGGTTAGGCGACCAATTAAATCAATCACCGGGAACGCTGTCTGGCGGACAAAAACAACGGCTGGCAATTGCCACAGCAATCGTAACTGATCCGTCAATTTTGGTTTTAGATGATCCCACCAGTGAAATGGATTCACTTGGACGTCAGCATTTCTTCAGTTGGTTAGTCAGTGTTGAAAAAAAGACGATCTTCATTGTGTCAAATGAAGTCGACGATCTCTGTGAAATTGCTGACCAAATTTGGGTTCTGAAAGCTGGCGAGTTAGTTGCGGCAGGAAAACCGCTGACTGTTTTTAATCATCTGAAGCCGGACTGGCAGCTTGCTGAACCGACTGTGTTTCGATTGGCAAAATTAATGAAGTGGTCAATCCCTGGTGCAGCAGACGAATTTCCGGTTACCAATCAACAATTAGAGGAGGCTTATTATGCCGCAAATTGAAATTAGTGGGTTGCGTTACACTTATCCAGAACACTCATTTCAGGTGGAAATTGATCGGCAATCTTTTGACAGTCCACTAACCGCAATTGTTGGTCAGAACGGCGCTGGTAAATCAACTTTGTTAAAGTTACTGATCGGATTGATAACACCGCAAGAAGGGACCATTATGATTAATGGCGTTTCAATAGATGAGTTGAAACCACAGACAAAGTTGAAACAAATTGGCGTGACATTTCAAGATCCAGATGATCAATTATTTAACGCAACGGTTCAAAAAGAAGTGGCTTGGGGGCTTTCTCAAATTGAATCGGATCAATTGATGATTAAAAAAGCGGCTGATCAAGCTTTGGTTGCGGTTGGATTAGCTGATAAAGCAGCCGAAAATCCATATGACCTTTCGTTATCTGAACAAAAGTTATTAACGTTTGCAACGGTTTTGGCCATTAATCCTGCAATTTATTTGTTTGACGAGCCGATGATGTCGTTAGACTGGCCCAGTCGAAAGCGAATGACTAACATTTTTCATCAACTTGTAAAAAGTGGTCATCAGGTGATCACGATTACTCATGATATGGATTGGGTAGCGGCTGAATTTTCAACAGTTCACGTGATGGCGCATGGTCAGATTGCCTTTTCCGGGACACCTTCAGCCTTATTTGGTAATTCAGGACTGGTTAAGCGGGTGGGATTGCTGCCACCAAGAATTATGACGATAACGAGGGCATTAGGTGATCACTCGGTTTATTTAACCCCAGAGGATTACTGCAGGAAGCATAAACAAGTTGCCAACAATTTAAATTGATAAAGATGATAATAGCAACATCTAATTAAAAGTAACAAACATTAAAGAGTGGGACGAAAGGCGGTTACGTGGCAGGAAGTTGCCTTTTGGCGCACGTTTCCGCTCGGTAATAATGATGATAATAGTAGCATTTAATTAAAAGTAATAAACATTAAGGATTGGTCATTGTGGTGACCAATCCTTTTGCATATAATGAAAATATTAACCTTGAATTTACACTTTAAGTGCAACACTAATTAAATAAAGAATGGCCCATGGCCAAATTTCTGTAAAATGATGTTTGCGAAAACAATCATGAAAGGAATTCAGCCATGGACCACTACAAGCATATTACCATAGATGAACGGGAAACTATCTTTTTAATGAGGAATCATGGAAACTCACTTCGTGAGATTGCCAGCCATATCAAGAAAAGTTACTCAACCATTTCTCGAGAATTAAGCCGTAATTCTACTGGTAAATCCTATTCACCTTCGAAGGCTCAGGAGAAGTACAAACAGCGCAAAGGCAACTGTGGCAGAGTCTCTCTTTTGAGTAATCCTCAGGTGTTTGAAGTGGTGAGAGAACACTTCTGCGAAGACCTTTGGTCTCCGGAGGAAATATCGAATCGCTTGGCAGTCGAAAAGTATCCGGTGCAGATCAGTACCACGACTATTTACCGTGGGATTTTCAATGGCTTATTTGATAATTTGTTTAAATCTGGCAGCTCTAGTGCCGTGCGCCATCTAAGGCATCACGGCAAGTCTCGCCACAATAAAGCTTATCAGGAAAAACGAGGCAAGATTCCAATCCCCAACAAGATTCATGATCGTCCGCGAGAAGCTGACAACCGTGTAGAAATTGGTCACTGGGAAGGTGATACCGTGTTAGGCAAAAGCGGAAAGGCTTGTGTCGTTACATTGGTTGACCGAAAATCTCGTTACCTGCTTATTGGTAAAGCTGCTAAAAGAACTTCAGAAGCAGTCACGGATACTTTGAGCGACTTAATGAAGCTATGGCCTGGTAGATCGTTAACGATTACCCCGGATAGGGGTAAAGAGTTTGCCAAAGTTCAATGTTTAACTGATAAGTTTGGTACGCCCTTCTACTTTCCCGATCCTCACTCTCCTTGGCAACGAGGAACTAACGAAAATACTAACGGCTTGCTTCGCGAATATTTGCCAAAAGGAACTGACCTTGATTCAATTACTGACCGCCGGATACAAGCATATGCAGAACAAATGAATAATCGTCCCCGTAAATGTCTCGGATGGAAAACGCCTTATGAAATATTCTTTAATGTAGTGTTGCACTTAATTTGACAATTCAAG
>NZ_FMXC01000063.1 GCF_900103655.1 Lactobacillus kefiranofaciens | reverse complement strand
AGTGCGAAGCCCCCCTCAAGATGAGATTTCCGATGCGCAAGCAATAAGACACCTCAGAGACGATGAGGTAGATAGGCTGGGAGTGGAAGTCCTGTGAAGGATGGAGCGGACCAGTACTAATCAGTCGAAGACTTGACCAAAGCAAAGGCAAGCTGTGAAGGTTTTTTGCGAGAAGGATTATGTTTAGTTTTGAGCGTAGTAGCTCAAAAGAGTACGGTGGCGAAAGCAAGAAGGATACACCTGTTCCCATGCCGAACACAGAAGTTAAGCTTCTTAACGCCGAAAGTAGTTGGTGGGCAACTGCCTGCGAGGAAAGGAAGCTGCCGTGCTCTTTTTTTAATATTCCGGCTTAGCTCAGTTGGTAGAGCGCTTGACTGTTAATCAAGATGTCGTCAGTTCGAGTCTGACAGCCGGAGTACTTTTATATGGAGTGTTGTCCGAGTGGCTTAAGGAGCATGATTGGAAATCATGTATACGGGCTTATACCTGTATCGAGGGTTCAAATCCCTCACACTCCGTATCAAGAGTCTGTAAGCATTGGTCTTACAGGCTTTTTCTTTTTAATGGATGTAATGGGGGAAGAATTTGTGAGATTAAAAAAGATTATAGTCGCACTGTCTTTACTGCTTTTAACCGGAGTGCTTACGGCTTGTTCAACTAAAAAAGAAGAAAATACTAATAAACATAAGGTAGATATTGTAACTTCAACAAATATTTACGCTAATATTGCTAAAAACATCATAGGAAAATATGGCGTAGTGGAAGCAGTCATTAATAATGGTGATATTGATCCCCATGATTTTGAGCCAACTAGTGATTCAGCTAAAAAGGTTGCTACGGCCAATGTCGTGATTGCTAATGGTTTGGGTTATGATAGCTGGATGAACAATCTAGCCAGTGCGAATGATATTCATGTTACTAAAGTGGGCGAACAGCTATTACATCTTAAGCAAGGCGATAATCCTCATATTTGGTACAATTTGAATATGCCGACTAAATATGTCAATTATTTAGTTAAAAAAGCAAGCAAGATAGATCCTAAGCATGCGACTTATTTTAGAAAAAATGCTGTAAAGTACCTTACTAAAATTGATCGAATTAAAAAGTTAGCACAAAAAATAGATGGTCAAAAACAAAAGCCCGTTTATGTCAGTGAGCCGGTATTTGATTATGCTCTACAAGCTTGTCGTTTTAAGATTGGTAATCCTGCTTTTGAGGAAGCTGTAGAAAATGAAACGGATCCTAGTCCTAGGGTTATTCATGAAATGCAAACCAACCTTAAGAAGCAAAAGGTGTCTTTCTTTATTAATAATGTACAGGCCTCAAGCGATACCGTTAATGGAATGGTTAAATTAGCTAAAAAACATCATGTTCCTGTTTTAAACGTGAGAGAAACCATGCCTAATGGGATTAGTTACTCGAATTGGATGTTCGATAATTACCAAAAATTATTTAAAATTTCTTCGAAATAAGGCTTGCATATCTGAAGATTATCTAGTAATATAATAAACGTTGTGATTGAGAGGTCACTAAGATAACTGAGTTTAAAAAAGTTAAAAAAGTTCTTGACTTTTAAAGGAACATGACCCGTTGGTCAAGTGGTTAAGACACGGCCCTTTCACGGCCGTAACATGGGTTCAAATCCCGTACGGGTCACTTATGGAGGATTAGCTCAGCTGGGAGAGCATCTGCCTTACAAGCAGGAGGTCACAGGTTCGAGCCCTGTATCCTCCATTGTTCGGGACTACCGTAGTGACGGTAGTCTTTTTTTATACAAAAAGTACGAACAAGAATATTATTTTATCGGTTCAAGTCCTGAGAGGATTCACTAAGAAGTGAAGATGCCTTGTAACCGAATAGCCTGTGTCTATATAGGGGGACTATTATGGAAAAACGTTTGTTTACTTCAGAATCAGTTTCTGAAGGACATCCAGATAAGGTTGCTGATCAGATTTCTGACGCGATCTTAGATGCGATGCTTGAGAAGGATCCTAATTCACACGTTGCTTGTGAAACGACCGTAACTACTGGAATGGTTTTCGTTTTTGGTGAAATTTCTACGAATGCCTATGTTGATATTCAAGAAGTTGTTCGGAAGACCATCTTGCGTATTGGCTATGATCGTCCTGAATTAGGTTTTGATGGCAATAACTGTGCCGTCATGGTGGACATTGACGAGCAATCACCTGATATTGCTGGTGGTGTCGATCACTCACTTGAAACTAGAGAGAATATTTCTGATAAGGATGTATTAGATCAAATTGGTGCGGGTGACCAAGGTTTGATGTTTGGTTTCGCTATTAAGGAAACTCCAGAACTCATGCCTTTACCAATTTCACTCGCTCACCGCTTGATGAGACGCGTAGCTGCATTGAGGAAAGACCATACTTTGGATTGGCTTCGTCCAGATGCTAAGGCCCAAGTTACGGTTGAATACGATGAGGAGGGCAAACCACTTCGCGTAGATACTGTAGTTATTTCAACTCAAACAGATGCAGAAGTATCTAATGAAGAGATTCGTCGGGCAATGATTGATCTAGTAATCAAGGAAGTTATTCCTGCTAAGTACTTGGATGATGAGACTAAGTTCTTGATCAACCCATCCGGCCGCTTCGTTATCGGTGGACCAAAGGGTGATTCAGGTTTAACTGGTCGTAAGGTTATCGTTGATACTTATGGCGGTTACGCTCGCCACGGCGGCGGTGCCTTCTCAGGTAAGGACCCAACAAAGGTTGACCGTAGTGCTAGTTACGCTGCTCGTTATGTTGCTAAAAATATTGTTGCAGCTGGATTGGCTTACCGCTGTGAAGTTCAACTTGCTTATGCTATTGGTGTTGCTCACCCAGTATCAGTAATGATCGATACTGCAGGCACTGGTAAGGTTGATGATGAACTGTTAACCGAAGCAGTACGTCATGTCTTTGACCTTCGTCCAGCTGGAATTATCAAGATGCTTGATTTACGTCGTCCGATTTATGAACAAACGGCCGCATATGGTCACTTCGGCAGAACCGATATTGATTTGCCATGGGAAAAGACCGATAAAACTCAAGACTTGCTTGATTATATTAAAGATCATCAATAAAAAATGAGAGGGAGTAAAGAATGAAAAAAACAAACGTGCCTGTAGTCACGCTTGCGATTTTTATGACAACCTTTATGACCGCAATTGAGGGGACGATTGTTTCTACTGCAATGCCAACCATTGTTTCTGATCTGGATGGATTAGAAATCATGAATTGGGTTGTCTCAATCTTCCTGTTAATGACGGCTGTATCCACTCCTTTATACGGAAAACTGGCGGATAGCATTGGGCGGAAACCAGTTTTTTTGTTTGGGATTGCTTTGTTTGTCATTGGATCGTCGTTATGTGGCTTAGCGCAAAACATGGTGGAGTTAATTTTGTTTAGAGTGATTCAGGGACTAGGTTCAGGAGCCGTTCAACCGGTTGCGATTACGATTATTGCCGATTTGTACACTTTGCAAAAAAGGGCAAAGATGTTGGGATTAAACTCAGGCTTCTGGGGCGTTGCTTCCGTAATTGCACCATTATTAGGTGGTTTTATTGTGCAACACTTGTCTTGGCACTGGGTATTCTATATTAACGTGCCGATTGGGATCATTGCCTTTTTATTAGTGATCTTTTGTTTGAGAGAGCCCAAGCATGGCTCTAAGTCAAAATTAGATCTGCAGGGAACTATTTGGTTAGTAATCTTGCTGCTGGCTTTAATGTTCTTCTTGCAGGATTTGGACAGTACCACAAATATTTTAATAATGGTTGCTCTGGCTATTTTAATAGTAGTCTCTGTAATTGCTTTCTTTAAGGCAGAAAAACGAGCAGAGGATCCAATAATGCCGCTCTCGATGCTAAAAGATAAGGAGTTCCTATCAATTAATTTAATTACCCTATTAATTTCTGGGGTAGTAATTGGTTTTGAATTTTATATTCCAACTTGGATGCAGGGGATTAATGGAACCAATCCTTCTCTGGCTGGCTTTGCGGTTACTCCAAGCTCACTGATGTGGATTGTCGGTTCATTTCTAATTGGTGGGATGCTCGGTCGCTGGGGAATTAAGAAGACATATGATTATATGCTTCTTGTCTTAGTTCTTGCGGATGCTGTTTTAATCTTCGTGCCAATTTATACGCCATTTTGGGTATTTTGTATTGTAGCCGCCTTTAATGGTACGGCTTTTGGTGCAATCACGACCGCGTCTCAAGTACGCTCGCAGGTTTTAGTGCCTAAAGATGATATTGGCGTTGCTACTTCATTCAATACGCTGATGAAATATCTGGGGCAAACAATGATGGTTTCAATTTACGGAATCTCATTCAACACATTGGTCGCTCATGGCTTAGCTAAACACCCGGGACTTACGCAAGCGATGATGAATAAAATTGTTTCTGCTGAAAATGCGAAGACCTTGGCTGCCAACGTGGTTCCCCAGCTAAGGCAGGTACTCTTAAGCGGATTAAAGGCAGTTTATGTCGTTTCCATGATTGTCATTATTGTTTCGATTTTCCTTAATCAAATTTATCGAGACCGTAAAATTATAAATAAATAATCTAAGAAAAACAGATATCATAAGTTGGTATCTGTTTTTTCTATGCAAAAATAGAATAACAATGATGCTTATTTAAAAAATATTAATAAAATATATATTTTTATTCCAGTACTTTATTTAAATAATGGTGAAATAAATAGTTCGTTTTTGTTTGCTTTTAGGACTAAGTGTATAATTTTTTGCGGTAAGCTGAATAATTAATTAAAAAAGCTCAAGTCCTTTGAATTTGGACTTGAGCTCAAACAAAAAGACCAGTAGTCTGATGTTAAGAACAAAAAACACATTAGAAGCTGGTCTTTTATGGAATCTATTATAACTGATATCGTGAAAATTATTAAGTCTGAAAATAATGTTATTGCTCGTGAAAAGGCATTAATGTGCTACTTCTTTGGTTTGATTAGAGAATTAATGAAATTAGCACTAGAAGAAGTTGATGCCGGCTTAGTTGAAGAAACTAAAAAG